>NZ_JBOZGL010000002.1:0-781921 GCF_050846855.1 Priestia sp. TGN 0903 | reverse complement strand
CAGTCACCGGTACAATATCGGCAACTGGTCGTTTAAAAGGTGTTTTGATCCCTGTCTCAAAAACAGGGGTCAGTCCCATAAAGAAACGGGTCTTTTATTTTCCGGATAGTGCCGCTAACACGCCAAAAATAATGGCGACCACAGGTCCTACAATAAATAGTCCAATTAAAATCGATCGTATAGCTTCCCATAGAAACCATAAAGGGCCTTGCTTAGACTCTGCTTCTTTCACTCTTTTCTCTAGGTGTTCGACTCTTTGCTGAAGCTTCGCTAATTCCTGCGTAACATCTATTTGTTCGCTCATCGCTCAAGCTCCTTTTTACTCTACATTACCATATACTTCCTTACCAAAACTACTATTTATTTGTGATCACTTCAATGCCGATTTCGCGATAAGCATTTAACACGGTTTCGTTCACATGTTCTTCTGTAATGAGCCAATCTAGTGAGTTGGCTGAGCTGAACGTGTACGTTGAAGACGTATTGAGTTTTTTAGCTGTTACAATAGCCGCTACTTCACTCGCGCTTTTTATCATTTGACTTTTGATGTGCATTTCTTCAAGCAAAGGAATGCTCATACCGATTTTAGGATCGATTGCGTATACGCCTAAAAAACAAAGATCCGCTCGAATTTGCTTAAGCGTATCAACCACGCTTTGTCCTACCGTGACCATCGATTCTTTTCGAAACGTTCCTCCAAGAGAAACAACTTCTACAAAGTCATGTTCCGCTAGTGCAACGGTAATTAACGGACTGTTTGTAATAACCGTAACGTTTAAATTCTTTGGAAAAGCTTTGACGAGCTGAATATTTGTTGTACTTCCGTCCATCAAGAGCACCTGCCCGTCTTTAATTAACGGAAGCGCCGCAACGGCAAGTGAATGCTTAACATCCATCAATTCACGTTTACGCTCTTTGTAATCAACCGCAGACGTGGAACGCGAAAGTGCTCCTCCGTGTACGCGCTGCAGCAAACCGAGCGCGTCCATTTCCCGAAGGTCTCTGCGGATTGTATCTTCTGAAACGTTCAGCGTTTGGCTAAGCGTCGTAGCTACAATGCGCCCTTCTTTTTCAAGCAAATTCATAATTTGTTTGCGTCTTTCTTGTTTTAACATTGCTTGTTCACCTGTTTTCTTTCTGCTTTTTACTTTATTATACTTGTTTCTTTTGTAAAAACAATGTAAAAACGCTTGATTATCAGTGTTTTTTCGTTTATTGTAGGATAAACAAGATAAAACATGCAAAAACAAGTAATAATAGTCAAAGGGAGAGATAGTTTATGAAGATGATTTTTACAGACTTAGATGGAACTCTTTTAAATAGCAGCAGTGAAATTAGCACAATTAATGCAGAAGCAATTAAAAAAGCGCAAAAACACGGAGTTGAAGTCGTGGTTGCTACAGGGCGCGCTTATTTCGACGTGCAGGAAATTTTAAAAAAAGCTGAGCTTTCCAACCTTTGGGTGATTGCCGCAAACGGAGCGACTATTCATGACCCGGACGGACAGCTCAGACATTCTGTTCCAATTGATGACCAGCACGTAAAAGAAGCGCTTCAGTGGCTGGATGCAAACGAATTTTATTATGAAGTGTTTGCTGAACATGCGATTTATACACCAAACTCAGGCCGTGAGCTGCTCGCCATTGAAATTGACCGGGTAAAAAGCGCCAACAAAAACGTGGACGAACAAAGACTTCATCACGCGGCGGCTAAGCAGTACAGCCAAACGGGATTTGCCTTTGTTGCATCGTATGAAGATATTTTAAATACAAGCGCTGAGCTTTATAACGTATTAGCTTTTTCATTTGATGATGAAAAACGAAAAAAAGGCTGGGATCACTTTAGCAAGCAGCACGACATGACCCTTGTCTCTTCCGCTGATCATAACTTTGAACTCGAACACAAAGATGCGTCAAAAGGAAACGCATTAAACTACGTTGTAAAAGAGCTTGGCGCTTCTCTTCACGATACCATTGCCATTGGAGACAGCTTTAACGACGTATCGATGCTGCAAAGAGCTGGAAAAGGAATCGCTATGGCAAATGCGCACGCAGAAATTAAAGCACTAGCTGATGACGTTACATTAACAAACGATGAAAACGGAGTAGCTTCCGTTATTGAAAACGTGTTAGAAACGCAGCTAAAAGCACATTAAAAAAACGCTTGGCAAATGCCAAGCGTTTTTAAATCGTCATGCGATAAAGACCGGCAAACCAGCTGAATAGCGCAACGAAAAACAGCAGCCACGCGCTGGTTTTCTTTCTTTTTTGCCACTCAATTGCTCCTAAAACTAGCATCGTTAAGCCTAGGAGTATATTTAAAAGCGAAAGGAACTGGTCATTGTGAGTGAGCATCATATAAAGAGCCAGTCCAACCGTAATAATTGAAAAAATAAGCTGTAATGCTTTTAACAAAAAATCTCTTCTTACTTGTAGTTCACTTCTTCATTCACGCACGTCACTAAAGGCTTTTTCTCAAGACCTAAAAGCAGGTTCTGTACGGCTAGATCTGCCATGCGATTGCGCGTTTCGTACGTAGCGCTTCCAATATGCGGCGTTACTAGCACATTTGAAAGCTGCAGCAGCTTGTGATCTGCCGGAAGCGGCTCTGGATCTGTTACGTCCAGTGCGGCATACGCAATTTCTTCATGTTTCAGCGCTTCGTACAGTGCTTCCGTATCCACTAATCCCCCGCGCGCTGCGTTCACAAAATACGCACTGTTTTTCATAGCTTTAAATTCCGCTTCTCCAAACATGCCTTTGCTTTCATTTGAAAGCGGCACTAAGCATACGATACAGTCAGCTGTGTGAAGCAGCTCTTCAAATGAGAGGTATACGGCATCAAGCTCTTTTTCGGCTTCATGCTTGCGGCTTCGGTTGTGGTAAACGATGTTCATCCCCGATGCCTTTGCTCGTCTGGCAACGGCGCTTCCGATATCGCCCATTCCAACAATACCAAGCGTTTTTCCAAATAAATCAACGCCAAATACCGTTTCCCAGTTTCCTTGTTTCACTTTTTCATAGCCTTCATGAATGCGGCGAGCTGCTGACAATAAGAGACCAAACGTTAAGTCTGCCGTTGCTTCTACTAGCACTCCTGGCGTATTGCTAAACGGCACCCCTTTTTTGGTACACGCTTCGACATCTACACTGTCATACCCGACGCCTGATTGAGAAATAACGCGCAGATTCGGTGCTGCTTCTAACAGTTCTTCATCTACTGTAATGTGGCCGATATTAAAAAAGCCGTCAGCATCACGAAGCCAGTCGCGCAGCGTTTCTTGTGGAATCTTCCCTTCTCCTTCCCACATTTGAATATCGCAGTGTTCCGCTAGCTTTTCGTAAGCGTTTGGCCACGTCTTTCCAGACATAACAACTTTGTATTTCCCCATGTTGATCTCTCCTTTTCCTTGTTCACTCATATGTATGAATAGTAACTAGCTATCCTATCATAAGACTACTATAAAGATGAAACTTTTTCCATTCAGGAACCGTATTTATAGTAAGGGGGAATACGAATGTTTGAAGATGAAATGATATTTGAAGATGACCCGTCCGGAGATGACATTGTTTTTGAAGGTGATGCTGACCTAAGCGGAGGCGCTTTTTTTCCAGACGATGCGTTATTTAACGGAATGCCTACGTTTGTTATGCTATTTTTTGTTATTGTTATTGGTATTTTCTTATTTTCTATTTTTAAAGGAATCAGCACGTGGAGAAAAAATGAGCAGTCTCCCCGTCTATCTGTAAAAGCAAAAATTACGGGCAAACGGACAAACGTCCAGCACCATAACAGCCATGCTCACGAACATCACCACTCTCATACGTCTACAACTTACTACGTAACCTTTCAATTTGAAAGCACCGACCGCTCTGAATTTACTGTTTCAGGCAGCGAATACGGCAAGCTTGCAGAAGGTGATGAAGGAATACTGACGTTTCAAGGAACTCGTTTTTTGGATTTTCAAAGGAATCCAAGTAAAGAACATACAGATGCTTAGCTTATGACCTCGTGCTTTTAGAGGTCTTTTTTACTGGAGTGAGGCATTTATACAGCAAACGAACTTTTTGTGCCCTTTTTACACTTTAGAAGAACGTTAATCCGTATAAAAACATACCGTGTAACACATTCATTTAAGCAGGCAGGTGATTTTATGTATTCTCCTTATTCAGGCAGCGGTATCTACTACGGACATTACGGAGAGGCCCCTCATTCGCACCCTATTCAAACAATACTGACGCAATACTGGCACGAAACACACTATCCAGGCCCACACAAAAAATATGTTCACGTGTATTATCTCAACCCATCTTCTCTTCATTATTATTCAGCTTATCGAACATTTTTGTAAAAAATTGGTGATTTCCAGACTTTTATATTGTAAAATTAATCCATATACTTTTAATTTGGAAAGGAGGTTAACAAACAGTGCGTAATTCTACAGCAAAAAATAGTGTGGCGATCACCACTTTGCTTTCCGCCCTATTTTTCTGCTCTATCATAGTTCTTGCTTCGCTTTCTCCTCTAGCAGATTCTGGTCCCAATGTTAACACGTTCGGTTCAGTTGGGATGTGGTTATCTCTTGGCATGATTCTATTTTTATATCTATTGCCTTTAGCATTTTATCTGCTAGGAATGCATTTCTTAAAATTTGTGATGGCTGCTTTTTGCAGCATTGGACTTTTAATCGCTGCTAGTACTCTATTACTAATGCCGGCTCTGTTTTTATTTGGACTGGAAGATTTCTCAGGAAACTTAGCTTCCATCATAGGTGTAATGATTTCTTGCTTAGGCTTACTGATTACGAATATTGTGTGGTTTGTTGCTGCGTTTAAAAGACCGTCAACTACCGTGCAGGAAAGCGTTTAAAATGGTGAAGAGGAGCAGCTACTGCTCCTCTTTTTATAGCTTGGTAGGTAAAAAGTTCAAATATATATCGAAGCAGCCTTTGTGCTTACTGTTTTTTATACATAACATCAAATTTCACTACATATTTTTATATAATGAAAGACCACTTAAACGGAAAACGATAGTAGATACGAGATTGAAAGAGGTTTTGTTTTTGGTGACGTTATTTTTAACAAATGTGCTGCTCGGTCTTTCGATTGCCCTTCCGGTTGGCACGGTGACGATTGAAATGACAAAACAAGGTTTAAAAAACGGGTTTCTTCACGGATGGGTTGTGGGACTTGGAGGCATGACGGTTGATTTGTTGCTAATTGTGCTTCTTTACTCTGGACTGGCTTCTTTTTTGTCTGCTCCTTTTATCCAGCTTGTTATGTGGCTTGTAGGGGCACTTTTTTTACTTTATATTGGCTATGACAGCATTAGACACGCGGATCATGATATAGCGGCTCCTGGAGAACACGTAAAAAAGTCGTTTGCCTCTTCTTATGTGAACGGAATCTTTGTTGCGATTTCTCCGAGCAATCTCATTTTTTGGCTGAGCGTGTTTGGGACGGTGCTGACAAATTCGCTTCAAGCCTCTCACTCGTTTCATTTCCTAGTGATTGCTGCCGGAATATTAACGGGAATTTTAATTCATGACCTGGGCTTAATGACAATTGTCTCTGGAACTAGAAAAGTGCTGAATCAGCTTTATATCAAATGGGTTTCTATTGCAGCTGGATGTATCTTAATTGGCTTTTCATGCTATTTTCTCTACCGATTTATCGGGAATCTGCGCATGTACTTTTAATGTTTCTACATATTTTATGATTTACTATATCCCCTCTTTATCTAGTATAGAGAGGGAATTTTTATAATCTATCAGGGACTATCAGACAAAAAGTTCACAATTTCGTCACATTTCTATTGATTTTTTTCTCTTTTTATACGAAAATATAAAAAAGGGAGGAAATATCATGAAAATCAAAAAAGCACTTCGCATCTTTATTGGATCAAACGTTCTTGTATTATTAACATTTGGCCTTCTTCCAGCACTATTAGTTAACCCCGATATTGACCTAATTCAATCATTTATTAATTATATAGGCAAGGATTAATCCTGCTTAAAATAGTCAAAATTTTCAATCTATTATTTTTATAAAAAAAGACAGCGCAGGCTGTCTTTTTTAGTAGGTTTTTTATTTAGTTGAAAATAGCTTTTTCACATCTACTTTTTGATCTTTAACAATCGTATACGTGGCCTGCTTTTTATCTTTAAAATTAAATGCTTTTATGTAGTCATTATCGTAAATCGTTAAGCCGTACGCATCTTTTCCGCTTTCGACGATTTTTACCCAGTACGCCTGGTCAAACTTTGGGTCCAGCTCCTTGCTTTTTTTCACTTCTACTTTTGCTAAAGAATGTACGATTTGCTTTATCTCTTTTTTTTCATCTACTACACGTTTTCCTTCGTCCGTATCTATTTCAATACGCGTAACGTTTGCTTCCTCTACTTTTATGACGTCTTTTAACTGATAGGCTTTCCCGGTATATGTAAAATAAAATACGATGATAAATAAAAGTGCAGCTATAATAATCGTTCTTTTTTTCAAAAGGAACCTCCTGTTCCGCATCACGCTGCATTCAGGTGATACACCTTTTTATTCCTCCTGTTCCGCATCCTTTTAGTACAATGCTGCTTCCTACAAGTAAACTATAGATTAATCCCGGAACAGGAAGTATTAACGTTATCATCAACAGTAACATGCCCATGCTTGTAAGAGCTACTCCTGCAGCTCGATTTTCCATTCATTTCACCGCCATCTCTTGGTGAATTTTTTATATGAAGCAATAGAAATAGTATTAATCTTCTACCTACTTATGTATTGTTCGCTTATAGGTCAGAATCGTCAACACGCCTACTAGGAAGATCGTTGCTTCACATTACCTTTTTTTAACTAACTTATGATTTATGAAATAAAAACAGCTCATCTACTGTTGCTCCCAGCTCTTCGGCGAGTTGAAAAGCTAGCGCTAAGCTTGGATCATACTTATTGTTTTCAATTGCATTAATCGTTTGTCTCGAGACGCCGCATACTTTTGCCAGTTCATCCTGAGACATTTTTTTGATTTTACGCAGTTCTTTAATTCGGTTTTCCACCATTCATCACTCATCTCTAAAATGTAAAAAACTTTTTACACCCATATCTTATATTATTTCCTTTGTTACTGTCAAATATGTTTGACAAAGTAGAGTCTTTTACCTACCTGAAAACGAGATTGAGATATAACAAAATTAATTCAATTTAAAGACGAGCAAATGGGATAAATGATTGAGGATGAATCCCGCTGTTGCTTTCCGTACAAGACTTCGCTTTCCGCAGGCGGCTGGTGAGCCTCCTCGTCGCTTACGCTCCTGCGGGGTCTCACCTAGTCCGCTTTTCCCACAGGAGTCTTCGCCTTGACCTCCAACCAACCGCTAGAAGCAACGAAATAGATTAAGCACATGTTCACCATCACAATAAAAAAACCCGAACAAATTTGATTCTTCATTAAGAATCTCAATTCATCGTTCGGATCTTCCTTCAACTAAAATACTTTTGTCCTGTCCATTTTCCCCTTATTGTTATACATTTATTAAAATTAGTTAAAAACCCCTCACTTCTTACTTTTCTATAATGCCTACAACGAACAAAAACACTGCTAATGAAAGCATCCAAAAGTTTAAAACAACTCCGCCAATAATTGAATACCATTTTTTCGACACAGACGCAAAAACAATGCCCACCAGCGAAAGAATCCCCAGCACTGCAATATCGACATACATATTCACACCAGGACCTCTTCTTACCATAAAAAATGAAAAGCTGATGATTACTAGTATAAAAGAAAGCACGCCGTACTTATTCATGTAAACACCCTCACTTTTACATATTTACAATAATTATACATAATAAAGAGTAAAAAAAGCACAAATTCATTAAAAGAGAACTTGTGCTTTTTTTATATCATTTTATTTTTCGTAAAAATTAAAGCTCCTTACTCATATTAAACCACTGCACGCCTGCATGCTGGGACTGCGCAACTCCTTGATTCACATATCCGTTTTTTTCATAAAAAGGAATCAATTCTTCTTTACACGTTAAAGTCACCGTTACGCGCTGTTTGTTCCGTGCTTGTTTTTCAAACTCTTTTAGCAGCATACTGGCAATTCCTTTGTGATGATGCTTGGGATTTACAACGATACCTAAAATACTTTGATGACCACCTGTCTCAGGGTTCGAAATCGTTTTTTCAAACAAATCATCCGTAATAAACGGAGCTGAAATGACGGGTCCGTTCACATATCCAATTATTTCGTCATTTTCTTCAGCGATGATAAACGTATCAGGAATGGTTTTAATTCGCGTGATAAATGCTTCTTTTGAGGCAGCTTCATCAGGTGTAAACCCTTTGTTTTCTAACGTAATTAATTGGTTTAAATCTTTTTCATCCACTTGTCTTATAATCATTGAAACGTTTCCTTTCATTAAAAGCTACTATTCTCTTTCTCTCTTTCTACTATATATAAAAACGCACAAACAAAAAAGGATTGACCTCTGCATCATACAGAATTCAACCCTACTTCGCTGTTTAATGAACGTCTTGATTATTTAATAAATGCACCAAATGGCTTGCCCACTGGAAGCACAACTCGACCATAGTGAGTATTTAATACAGCCGCTGCAGATCCATAGAATGAAAACAGAGCAATTAATAGCTCTGAGACTGCTGCTAGTAAGTGCGTGTATTCATATGCCACACCAAATGTACTTAGCGATAATCCAATAAATAAAAAATCAATTAACACAAAAATAATAAATAATACTTTATGAGTGCCCATTGCTCCAATCGTCATAAAAACGCTGAAAATTAAGTAGCCGACAAAAGCAAATGCTAGCTGCTTCGGATCCGCTTCTTTTGCGAGCGCTTCTCCAAATGCTCCAAGCTGAATAAGCCATGTCATAGCTACACCTAGCCAAAATAAACCGAAGGCACCAAAAGCCGTTGCGCCGAAGGTATTATTATGTTTGAAATCTTGCATAGACGCGATTAGCTGCCCTATTCCGCCTAAAAAAATCGCCCATGGCAATACCAATGAAACACCATCGGTTACCCCAAGCTTTTGAAACGATGCAACAAGTGTCACCATGGCAAGTCCGAATAGGCCTAGCGCTGATGGATCAGCTGTTACAATTTTAACGTGCTGCGTGCTGTTGTTACTCATGTTGTACCTCCCTGATTTTAAAAACACCTTTAAAAAGATACAAAAATCTAAGGGAAGTGTCAATGGATATTTTTGGCCTTTAAAAAACCCATAAGACCAAGCAATGTAGCGTTTACACTGCTTGGCCTTTACTTTCTTGTTATTAAGCGTTTTGTAATAAATTTTTTCTTGTTTGTTTTGCAGACTCAACCATCACTTTTAAAGCTTCCACCGTCTCGCTGATTCCTCTTGTTTTAAGACCGCAGTCGGGATTAATCCAAAACAATGCAGGATCAAGCACTTTTAGAGCGCGGTCAATGTTTCGTGTCAGCTCTTCAAGCTTCGGTACGCGCGGGCTGTGGATATCATATACGCCAAGTCCAATTCCCTGGTTATACGTATGTTTTTCAAACGCATAAATTAATTCACCATGGCTTTTGGACGTTTCAATGGAAATCACGTCGGCATCAAGCGCTTTGATCGCATCAATAATCTCTTCGAATTCCGAATAGCACATATGCGTGTGAATTTGCGTCTCGTTTTGCACCGATACTGTGGCTAATTTGAACGCGTACACCGCGGCGTTCAAGTAGCTTTCCCAGTTTTCTCGTTTTAACGGCAGTCCTTCACGCAGCGCCGGTTCATCTACTTGAATCATTGAGATGCCCTGACTTTCAAGTGCTTCCACTTCTTTTCTAAGAGCAAGCGCAATTTGATTTGCCACGTCGTAGCGCGGGATATCATCACGCACAAATGACCAGTTTAAAATCGTAATCGGCCCCGTCAGCATTCCTTTAACAGGCTTATTGGTTAGAGACTGTGCGTAGACCGTTTCTTTGATCGTCATCGCCTGCTCGTACGAGACATCTCCGTAAATAAGCGGCGGCTTCACGCAGCGAGAACCGTATGATTGCACCCAGCCAAACTTCGTAAACTGAAAACCTCCTAATTTTTCACCGAAGTATTCAACCATGTCCGTGCGCTCAAACTCTCCGTGCACAAGGACATCTAAGCCGATGTCTTCTTGAATTTCAATCCATTTTTTGATTTCAGCGTTAATGTACGCTTCATATGCTTCATCGCTTAACTCTCCTTTACGCCACTTCAGACGCTCTTTTCGCACTTCTTTTGTTTGCGGAAAGCTTCCAATTGTTGTCGTTGGAAGAAGCGGCAGTTGAAACGCTTCTTGCTGAACGCGTTGACGTACGTCAAACGACGCTTGGCGCTGTGCTTTATAGCTGTGCAGCTGCTTCAGCTCTTTTTGCACGTCTTGATGGTTTCGAAAAGATGATCCATTTAATGCTTGAATCGCCTGTTTACTTTCACTTATTTCTTTTTCTATTGCTTCTTTTCCTTGCTGCACCGCTTTTGTTAAAAGCGTGATTTCCTTTAGCTTTTCATCTGCAAAAGACAGCGCGTTTTTTAGAATTGGCTCAATGGTTTTTTCGCTTTTCACCGTGACAGGAACATGTAATAAACTTGATGAAGGCTGCAGAATCAAACGGTCTTTTGATACGGCTTCTTCAATTTCACTGATTGTTAAAAGCTGTTCGTCCAAGTTTTCACGCCAAATGTTTCGTCCGTCAATCACTCCTGCTGCCAGCACTTTATCAGTTGGAAAACCATATTTATTAAGCGCCGTGAGATTTTCGCCTCGGTCATGTACAAAATCCAATCCAATTCCGTGAACAGGAAGAGCAACTACTTCTTTATAGTAATCTACGCTGTCAAAATACGTCTGCAAAATGACTTTTACATTCGGTGCCGCTTTTTTCAAAGCTTCATAGACTTCTTTATACAGTGCCAGGTCTTCTTTTGATAGCGTTGTAGCTAAAACCGGCTCATCTATTTGTACCCACTCCACGCCTTCTGCCTGCAGCTCCGCTAAGATTGTTGCATAAAGAGGAACAAATTGTTCAACTACTTTTTTAAACTCACTTTTTTTATATCCTTTTGACAGCTTCACAAATGTTACTGGACCTAAAATAACGGGTTTGCCTTTGATATTCAGCTTTTGTTTTGCTTCTTTGTAAAATTGAAGCGGGCGATTTTCTACAAGTGCTGGCGTACATTCCTCAAGCTCGGGTACAATGTAGTGATAATTTGTGTTAAACCATTTTGTCATCGTAGAGGCTACCGCACCTTTTGTTCCTCGGGCGATGTCAAAATACGTTTCAAGGGATACCGGGCCTCCGCTATATTCAAAGCGCTTTGGCACCAAACCAAACATAGCGGCTGTATCTAACACGTGATCGTATAAGCTAAAATCGCCGACTGGAATTAATTCAATTCCTGCGTCACGCTGTTTTTTCAGATGCCCAAGACGAAGAGCTTCAATTTCCTGAAGAAAGATATCTTTCTCTAGCTTTCCTGCCCAAAACTGCTCAAGCGCTTTTTTCCATTCTCGTTTTTCACCAATTCTTGGATAACCTACATTTGAACTTTTTACACTGCTCATTTTTTCCACTCCCTATATATTTTTTTATCGCTAAACTAAAAAATCTCCCTTTTCGAAATGAAAAGAGAGATGATACGCATACTTAACTAAAGTTGAGATAGCCTGTTTTTCTCAACACGTATTCCTCACTCCTCTCTATATCCCGTAGAGCTTAAGTGCATACAACAGGCAGGTCTCCTGACTTAGGTTCATCGCTTCCTATCCCTTCCCATTTCAACATGAAACAGTGGTTAATAAGTTGCTCCCCATTACAGTGGCGGGACCGCGCCGGCTTTTCACCGGTCTTCCCTTTTAAGCTGCGTACATTCGTTACACAGCACCTGATGCATTTCTATGAAATTGTTCATTCAAAACACCTTTACATAAAATAAAAAGCCTCTCTATCATGAATAGAGAGGCATAGTATCTATGAAATCCTCTCTTATTTTTCAAAGCTGTACGCTTTGCAGGATGTAGCACCTTTTTAACAAGATTGTTAAATGGTTGCCGGGCTTCACAGGGCCAGTCCCTCCGCCTCTCTCAATAAGAGTTTTAATTGTTTATAATATTTTGAATGTAGAGTCATCTTAACACCTTACATTTATGTTGTCAAAAGAAATTTCAAAAAAATTAGTTTTCAGGAGGCGTTGACGCTAATTTTTGCCTTAATAATTTGTAATCATCTTTTCGATGTGTTTCGATCAAGTCTTTTGCTCCTTGATGATACCCTGAAGAATAGATGTACTCTACCGCCGTTTCGATAAGCATTCTCTTTTCTTCCGCACATTCTCGGTCCATTAGGGGGAACAGTCTACCTAAAAGGTCATTTAAATCTTCCTTAATAAAACGATTGAGTCCTTCTTGCATCTTTTCGTTTGCCATGATAGCTCCTCCATTTGCTGTGTATGTTCTAAGTTTCTATAAACAGGCATTTCACTGTGAATGTTAAGATAAAGTTAAGTCATTAAACAGTATATCAAGTGAATATTTTTCTTCAATTACATATGTAATACAAATATATGACAAATATAGAGAATATATCATCATTCACTATCTATTATAACGCTTGACTGGGCCTTCTGCTACAAGGTTTCGTACGGTTTTCCAAAAGAGGTTGAGACATAACCAAGTGAATCCAATCTAAAGGCAAATGGGATACATGAGCTGAATCGCTTGTGACACCGCAGTTGATTTCCGTACAAGACTTCGCTTTCCGCGGGCGGTCGCTGAGCCTCCTCGTCGCATAAGCTCCTGTGGGGTCTCACGTGTTCCGCTTTTCCCGCAGGAGTCTTCGTCTTGTGCTCCAATCACCTGCTAGAAAGACCTATACACATGAAATCTACGTTTACCCTAATAAAAAAATGAACCACTAATCAAGATGCTTGATTAGTGGTTCATTTTTCATTTCGCCTAAAACCCTTTTTTCCCAGCCTCTTTTTTTTGAACCTAGCTTTCTACTTTCATGTTTTTACAAACAACTTCTTCGAGGTCGTCCAAAATCCTTCCAAAGAAGAGGTCCTAAAATGTCGTACCGGCTAACAAAAAACTCCGTAAGATTATAATTATTTAAAATTAAAGGCGGTTCAAAATCAAGGGGAGCACCCGCGCCTCCTGATAATACAAAATCAGTACCTCTTCCAAGCGTAAACGACCCGTTTCTGTTTTTTCTAATAAACTGCTCGTCATACGCATGCACGTGGCTGACTAACACTTTTTTCACGCGATGTTCTTGAATTAAATCAAAAAATTCTTGACTTTGAGGAGTCGTTACAGGAAAACCTCCCAGGTCTGACCACCGGCCAATATTTGGCTGCGCATGCATGGCTACAACGGTATTACGAGGAGCATCCTCTAGCTGCTGCTCTAAATAATTCAGCTCTCTATCTGTAAATCCATATATTTTATTCTTGGGACTGATGATATTATTTAATGCGATGCACCGGAAGTTAAAGACAGGAATATCAATGACCCAGTGCACTTTTCCGATAGTGGCTCTGAAGTTTTCGAGGTTGCTTTCTTCAAGGTTTAATTCATCATGATTCCCTACGCATACAAACACGGGAATGTTTGGTGCTATTTTTTCGACAACTTTAACAAAGTGCTCCAAATACCTCTTTTCTCCTGTATACACGGTGTCTCCCCCATGAATAATGAACAGCGGATTCAATTCCACCGCCTTTTTTAACACAAGCTCAAATTCACCGCTCATCGTGTAACAATTATCGTTTGGTCCGTCACCTCTGCTGTCGCCCATAAAAACAAAGTTGAATGGATCTCTCGGATTTAATTGTTTAATTCTTTGCTTTAATAACTTTTCAGAACGTTCATGAAGCGTCAAATTCATCAACTAGTTAATCCCCCTATTACTAAATAAATTTAGTTAAAAGTAAACATGCTTACTTATTTATATGGAAATTTGCTGATGAAGGTCACTATCTTCTTGTAAGAAGAACGCACATTTAGCTTTCGTTTTAGAAATTGCTAGTTATAAATATCTATTAAAGTCCACGCTATGATAAGCTAACCTATCTTTCCATTTTATTAGGCACTAATATGACAGGGTAAAAGCTGAAATCTCTGTATCTACTAATAAGAAAGAGGCTGGGAACGAACAAAGGCCGACATGAGCTGAACCGCTTGTTGCCCCGCAGTTGATTTCCGTGCAAGGCTTCGCTTTCCGCGGGCGGCCGATGAGCCTCCTCGTCGCTTGTGCGCCTGCGGGGTCTCACCTGTTCCGCTTTTCCCGCAGGAGTCTGCGTCTTTCCCTCCAATCAACTGCTAAAAGAAACTCAACAGATGAAACCTGCAGTCACCATAAAAAAACGAACCACTAATCAAACACTTTGATCAGTGGTTCGTTTTTCACTTCGGCTAACATACTTTTATCGCAGCCTCTTACATTTAAACAACAATTAGACGTATTTATTACGCTCAACTGGACTTAAAGAATTTCTTTCAGAGCGAGCTGCCATGTCCGTTTCAATTTGCTCTAGGCTACGTCCTTTTGTTTCAACAACTACAAAGCGTATGAAGAATAATCCGAGAACACAAATGATCCCAAATGTTGAAAAGATCACGCCTAAGCTAAACTGATCGGCTAAAATAGGAAACACAAGCCCTACTGCCAGCGATCCTGTCCAGTTAAAGGCAGATGAAATTCCAGCACCGATTCCGCGTACAGAAAGCGGGAAAATTTCTCCTACAATGATCCACGTAAGCGGCGCCCAAGAAAACGCATAGCAAAGGATAAAGCAGCAAAGTGCAATTAACGTAACCCAGTTAACGACGGATTCATTAACGCCTACTGCTCCTAGAATAGCCGGTGTGAAAAAGGAAAGAGCCATACCCGCACCGCCAACCGTAAGAATGGTACGGCGGTTGAATTTATCAACAAACTGCAGAAAAATAAGTGTTGTCACAACGAAGATTACCCCAACAATAACCGTAAAACCAGCAGCTACCTGCGGCGCTAAACCAACTTGACGGGCAATGCTTGTTGCATAATAAACAATTGAGTTGGAGCCTTGAATCTGCTGAAAAGTTGCCATTCCGACACCGATAATTAAAGCTAAACGAAACTTTTTCTGAAACAGCTGTTTAATGCCTGATTGTTCATGCACAGCTACGCTTTGAATTTCAGATACTTCAGCTTCGACTTCCGCTGCTGAGGAACGAAGCGTGCGCAGCACTTCACGCGCTTTATCTGCCATTCCGTTTTTAATTAAGTAGCGAGGTGACTCCGGAAGCTTGATCATCCCGATGCATAAAACAATCGCAAAAATACCGGCGCTTCCAAGCATTAATCGCCAGCTGTTTGGAACCGGCTCAAAAATAAAGGCTACGATATAGCTTAATAATAATCCAATTACAATCATTAGCTGATTTAAACCTGAAAGCTTCCCGCGAATATGAGCAGGTGCGATTTCTGACATATAAGCAGGAACTAAAGAAGAAGCCGTTCCCACTGCTGTACCTAAAAAGACGCGCGCAATCGTTAACGTAATTTCCTCTGGTGCAATCGCTGAACCGATGGAGCCTAACAGAAAAATGATAGAGGAAATTAAAATTAACTTTCTTCGTCCAAACTTATCACCTAATAATCCGCTTAAAATAGAACCGATAATGGCTCCGCCCATTAGCGATGAAACCACAATCCCCAGCCAGAGCGGACTTAAATGAAACGCTTCACGGATATGACCTTCTGCACCAGCAATAATCCCAATATCATAACCGAATAAAATACCGGCAAATGAGCCGAAGAAGAAGATAAACTTACTTGATACTTTACTCATGATTATATCCCCTTTGTATTGTCTTAGTTTTTCTTCCTATCACACTTATTTAAAACGCTTTCATTTATTTCTAAAAACGGCGTTCTTTTACTGACGCTATATTTTCACTTCCAAGGAAGCAGCGCTCCCTTGGAAGTAATGATGCTTACTTAATAATGACGTACTCTAAATTCACAAGCTTTGCATAGCTCACAATTTGATCCGTCGTTAAATTTAATGAAAGAACTGTATGATGTCCTCCTCCGTTTTCAATCCACGCTTTAACGCCGTCTTGGAAGTTCGGCTTAATGTTCCAAAGCACGCGCGCTACCGGAAGATGTGGAGCTGGAACTTCCGGCTCAAATGCCGATACTTCGTTAATTAACAGCTTGTAATGCGTGCCGAAGTCAGCCATGGAAACGACTACGCCTTCTCCTTGTTTACCGTCAAACACTAAGCGGGCCGGGTCTTCGCGGTTGCCAATTCCTAGCGGAGAAACGATTAGTTTTGGCTTGTTTACCGCTAGCGTTGGGTCTACTTCAAGCATGTGTGATTGAAGCACTGACTCACGTCCGGGAGCCAATTCATACGTGTAGTCTTCCATAAAGCCCGTTGACTGATTATGGCTCATCACTTTAAGCAAGCGGTCAAGCGCCGCTGTTTTCCAGTCTCCTTCACCAGCAAAGCCGTATCCCTGTGCCATCAAGCGCTGTACCGCTAGACCAGGAAGCTGTTTCATGCCGTACAAATCTTCAAAGTTAGTCGTAAAAGCGCTGTAGCCGCCTTCGTCTAGAAAACGTTTAATCGCAATTTCATAGCTTGCCTGTACTTTTACGCTAGATTCCCAGTCTTCTGCAGAATAATCACCGTAGACAAACTCATACGCGTCTGCGTATTCAGCAAACAAATCATTGATTTCTTCTTCCGTAACGGCATTGACATATTGAACAAGGTCACCGATTCCAAAGTAGTCAACCGTCCATCCAAATTGAATTTGCGCTTCGATTTTATCTCCTTCTGTTACCCCCACGTTGCGCATATTGTCACCGAAACGCGCAACTTTAATGTTGAAGCTTTCGTTATAAGCAGCGGCTACGTCCATCCACTGTGCAATTTGCTGCTGTACGTCGGGGCGCTCCCAGTAGCCCACTACGATTTTATTTTGCTTGTTTAAACGCGCGTTGATAAAGCCGTATTCACGATCACCGTGAGCGGACTGGTTCAAGTTCATAAAGTCCATATCAATCGTTTCCCAAGGAATACTTTCGTTAAATTGTGTTGCCAAATGAAGCAGCGGTTTTTGCAGCAGTTTGGTACCGCGAATCCACATTTTTGCAGGCGAGAACGTATGCATCCATGTGATTACACCGGCAACTTCATCTCGGTAATTCACTTCTTTCATCATGCTTGTAATCGTATCAGCGTTCACAGCTAAATCTTGCAGCACAAGCGGATAAGGTAAGACACCGCTTTCATTTAAAGCATTAGTCATACTTTGCGCGTGTGCTTTTACTTCTGCTAGCGCTTCTTTTCCGTAAAGATGCTGTGAACCAACAATAAACCAAAATTCTTTTTGAGTCGTTTTTAACATGATAATCCCCTTTTCTGTATGTAAGTCTTTTACTGTCCTTGCCCGTAATACGCATTTTGTCCGTGTTTTCGTAAATAATGTTTGTCTAATATACGCTGCGGCAGCTCTTCAGCCAGTCCGTTTAATTTTTGTGTAAAGAAGTTCATTTTTGATACTTCGTCTAATACGACGCTGTTCATTACCGCCGTTTTGGCATCTTTTCCCCACGTAAACGGCCCGTGTCCTTGAAGTAAAATTCCAGGAACCGCTAGCACATCTAAACCGCGCTTTTCAAACGTTTCAATAATCACCTTGCCCGTTTCCACTTCATATCCGTCATTTACTTCTTTTTCTGTCAAAAAGCGCGCGCACGGTACGGAACCATAAAAGGTATCGGCATGAGTCGTTCCCATTGCCTGCACATCAAGTCCTGCTTGAGCCCAAATGGTCGCCCACGTTGAATGCGTATGAGCAATACCGCCAATTTCGGGATAGTGTTTATATAGTACGGCGTGTGTCAGTGTATCAGAGGACGGATTAAGCTCACCTTCTACCACGCGGCCATCTAGGTCTACGACTACCATATCTTTGGCCGTCATTTTTTCATACGTCACCCCGCTTGGTTTAATCACAAACAAACCGCTGTCTCGATCAACTGCACTTACATTTCCCCACGTGTACTTGACCAGTCCGTGTTTTGGCAAATCGAGGTTTGCTTGAAATACTTCTTCTTTTAATTTATCTAGCACAGTAACTCCTCCCGTTCTTCGCTGTGATGCTCGGCAGCTGCTTTTTCAATGACTAGCCCTTTTTTATATCTTTTAATAAATGCTTCAAACCCTTTTACATCGAGCTCATCAGGATAAATTTCTTGTGCGGTCACTTCTTTAAAGACTTTATCATCCAAGAAATCTTCTAAACTTTCATTCTCACTTTTATTGAGCATATAAGAAGAAAGAATAGCCATTCCCCACGCGCCGCCTTCTCCCGCTGTGTCCATGACGGAAACCGGGGTATTAATTGCCGCTGCCATCATTTTTTGACCCACTACCGGCGTTTTAAATAATCCTCCGTGCGCTAAAATACTGTGAATCTTTACGTTTTCTTCTTTGACTAAAAGATCCATTCCTATTTTTAGAGCGCCAAAAGCTGTAAAAAGATGCGTTCGCATAAAGTTTGCTAGATTAAAATTGCTTTTTGCTGACCGGACAAATAGCGGACGTCCACTTTCTAATCCGGTAATATTTTCACCTGAGAAATAGCCGTAGCTAAGCAAGCCCCCTGCATCTGGATCAGCTTCTAACGCTTTATTTAACATCACTTGGAACAATTTATCCGACTCTACTTTTTGCCCCATCGCCTCCGAAAATTCACGAAACAATCCGAGCCAAGCATTCAAGTCGCTTGAACAGTTATTCGCATGAACCATGGCAACTGGGCTGCCGTTTGGCGTGGTAACCAAATCAATTTCCGGATAGACTTTTGAAAGCTTTTTATCTAGTACAATCATCGCAAAAACGGACGTTCCTACTGAAACATTTCCCGTGCGTTTTCTTACGCTGTTTGTCGCCACCATTCCCGTTCCTGCATCTCCTTCTGGAGGACAAAACGGAATGCCCGGCTGCAAATTTTTTGATTGATCTAAAATACTAGCTCCTATCGCTGTTAACGTGCCTGCTTGCTCACCTGAAGTATGGACTGCAGGCAGAATACCTGATAGTTGCCACGAATATCCTTTGTAAGAAATGAGCTCGTCAAACTGCTTCATCATCGCTTCGCTGTAATTTTGCGTGCGTTCATCAATTGGAAACACTCCTGAAGCATCTCCAATGCCAAGCGCCTTACTGCCTGTTAGCAGCCAGTGAATATAGCCGGCTAGTGTTGTCATGTAATGGATACGCGGCAGATGTTTTTCTTGATTGATGATTGCCTGATACAGATGCGCAATGCTCCATCGTTCAGGAATATTAAAGTTAAAATGTTCAGTTAATTCTTTTGCTGCTTCGCTTGTTGTTGCATTACGCCACGTTCGAAACGGAACAAGCAGCTCACCCGTTTTATCAAACGCCATATATCCGTGCATCATAGCTGAAACGCCGATAGAGCCAACTGTTCGAATGGTGATTCCGTAGCTTCGTTCCACTTCTTGCTTCATTTCACGGTAAGCACTTTGCAAACCTGTAATAATATCAAGTAAGTTGTACGTCCAAAAACCGTCTTCCAAGAGATTTTCCCATTCATAACTGCCTGATGCGATCGTTTCAAAATTTTCGTCAATCAGCACCGCTTTAATACGAGTAGATCCAAGTTCAATTCCAAGGGACGTTTTTCCTTTAGCAATTGCTTGTTTTATGGTTTCTTGAGTTGTTTTCACGTTTAATCTCCTTTCTGATAGCTATAAAGATACCTATAGCAGTAAGGAAGCGCTTTCCATTTTATGTAACGCTGTTTGAATTTGTTAACAACTTAAGTATATTTATTTGTACGTACATTTGTCAACAATAAAATTATATATGCACACAAATACTCAAAACACCCTACTATTCTCTTCTTAAACTTTTAAAAAATCGGTATTCAACCCTTAAATCATTTTCCTTTTGATTAAAAATTACGGAAATCTTTTCATTTATTCACGTTCATGATAAAATATGTCCATACAAATTTTATACATAAAAAAAGTTGAATGTATACAACTACGAAAGAAGTGAAAACATGAAGCCAAAATATCAGGTGATTATTGAAGATATAAAAAGCAAAATTCTTTCAGGCGATTACAGCATTGGCGAGCAAATCCCGACTGAATCGGTCATGCAAGAAACGTATGGTGTCAGCAGACATACGGTTCGAAAAGCGATTTTAGAGCTGTCGAATGAAGGATTTTTAAGAAGCGAAAAAGGGTCTGGCACCTATGTAAGCAACCAGTATCAATCCAAAGCGAGCGGGGCTTCTTCCAACAAAACGATCGGCGTAATTACTACCTATATTTCCGACTATATTTTCCCTTCGATCATTCGCGGAATTGAAAGCAGGTTAAATAAAGATAATTATTCCCTGCTGCTGGCGAGCACGAATAATGATGTAGAACAAGAAAAAAAAGCCCTGGAAATGATGCTTTCCTACGGAGTAGACGGCTTAATTGTTGAACCTACAAAAAGTAATTTGTACAATCCAAACATCTCTTATTATTTATCATTCAAAGAACAAGACGTTCCGTTTACGATGATTAACGCCTACTACGAAGAATTAGAGGTTCCGTTTTTTTGTTTAGATGACGTTCAGTCAAGCTACCTTGCCACAAATGAATTAATTTCAAAAGGACATACACAAATTGGACTTATTGCCAAAATGGATGACCTGCAAGGAAAATACCGAATGAAAGGCTACATAAAAGCGCTCGGTGATGCAAAACTACGCTTTCAGCCTGAGCATATTTTGTCTTTTAACACCGAAACAAAGCTCGATTTGTACGCTAATTTAAAAGAGTTTCTCACTGAAAATCAAGACGAAATGACCGCTCTTGTCTGCTATAACGACGAAGTCGGATTAGAAGTTGTAAATGTATGCAGACAGCTTGGCATTTCCATTCCGGACAAGTTGTCAATTATTGGTCAAGATAATTCGTACATCGCTAAAAATGCGACGATTAATTTAACAACGTTAACCCATCCGCAGGAACAAATGGGACACGACGCGGCTGATTGGATCATTAAAAAGCTGCAGGGCAAAAAAGAGTTACCAAACGAAACTTACTATCAGCCGGTGTTAGTTGAAGGCGAAACGATTAAAGAACTAACTGCAAAGCGTGATGAAGTTCGTTAAGAGAAGGCTTCTTTAGAGGTCTATAAAACTTCTTATAAGATAAGGGGATGCACATTATTGCATCCCCTTTTTTATGTAACGATTCATTTTATAACGGAGCCTGAACGATGATATATACTCCTTTTTCTATCCTTTGTTTCGCTTGCTCTATTGCTCTTTTAGCGGTAAGTGATAACTGAGATACAGGAGCCGCCCCATCTGAACCAATGACGAGAGGATCAACCCAGCGCATTTTTGTCGTTTGGTAAACATCATAACAAGACGCCGTTCCTGTTTCTGCTTTGCTGTTAAAAAGAGCAGATAGCATCCCTTCAATGCTACTATCTCCAGCGTTTTTCAGCAACCGAACCACATCGTCATCCTGCTTTAAAAAATCTTCCATAGACACTATATCTTTCTGCAAAGCAAGCTTGATAATTTCCGTCAGCTGATAATTCCCAAACATATTAAGCGGATTCATAAAAAAGCCAATGACTTCTTTGTAGTAAGCATCCACAAACCACTCTGCCGCTGATAAATTACAGCACGCCATTTGTCCCTTAAATCCGACAAGCTGATCCAAAAACGCATGCACTTCTTGTAAAGTAATCTCGCCGCATACGTACAAATCCCGCAGCGTATAATCCACGCGGTCAGCGCATAAGCGCGGAGCGTTCTGTTCGAGCAGCGTCCACTGGCTTTCATCAAGTAAGATATCTCGCCAGTTTAAACCGGCGCTCGTTAAAATAGAAGGAATAGACGACCCGGTCACAATTTGTTCGTAAATCATTTCATGATAATTTTCTTCTTTTTGTTCCAAAACATAGTCAATCACATGAGAAAATGCCGTATGTGAAACGTCATGTAATAAAGCTGCTATTTGCTCTTCCAAAGAGCCTCCTAGCCTATGTACAAGCATCATCGCACCAACGGAGTGATCGTATCGAGTAGTATTCCATTTTTCATTTACAAACCGGCTCGCTCCGCCTTGGTAAATTCCTTTTAAACGCTGTACGGGGTCACTTTGAATCAGTTTTAAAAGAACACCGTCTATTTCAAAGTTTCCGTACAGCTTATCATTAAGTATAGGCAATATCCTTCTCCCCTTTTACTAACTTATTATGTTTAATCCTAAACGTATGGCACAATGTTGTAAAGCAGCTCTCACCTTCTTATCAATCGTAAACTCTCAGTATAGTTTATTAGGTGTTTTCGTATAAAAAAGCTGCCTGAAAAACAAGCAGCTTTTTACGAAGACTGACAATATATTCATTTTATCCATATTCCTATAGTAATTCTTTCTCAGTGCTGCAAAATTTTAATATCTTCAATGATTTGTGCATACGGCACATCGCTTACTCCGTTATAGTCTTTCTTTACAATCCCCTCTTGATTAATTAAATAAAAGCTTGTTCCATGTATAATTTGGTCCGTATCTTTAGGCTTTTGAACAAAAACTTTAAAATTGTTCATGGCGAAGGATTTAATTTGTTTTTGAGAATAACCTGTTAACAAATGCCAGTTTTCTAGATTACCATTAAACTTCTTTACATATTGTTTAAGAGCCTGCGGACTGTCATTTTGCGGATCAACGCTGAAGGAAACGAATTCTATATTTTTTATTCCGCTCTTCTTCACCTCTTCTTGAAGCTTAGTCATGTGAGCTGTCATAGGAGGACAAACGGTTGTACAACTAGTGAAGATAAAATCTGCTACCCATACTTTTCCTTTTAACTCATTCAGCCCATATTCTTGCTGATTTTGATCTTGATACGAAAAAGTATTCATCTTGTAATTGAGTGGATCTTTGACATCCTTATCACAGGCGGATAAAGCCAAAAGAAGGATCGTACCAATAAAGACCAGCCATTTTTTCTGCTTCATATATGTATCTCTCCCCTTAATTGAAAACGCTTTTATAATAACTAACAACAAACCTAATGAAAAACCCTTTCTTCCTTATCCTATCATTTATAAAAATATGGTAAATCACTCAAAGGAGGTATTTATAGCATATTTTATAGATGTAAAGGACGCTGCTATAGAAAAAAGCTTTTCCTTTAACAAAAGAAAAGCTTTTTTCTATAGCAGCACGTTTTTAACAGTGAACTTCTGTCTATTCTTTTTTCATATCAATAAATTTTTGCGGATTACCAATAATGTTCGTCCCTACACTTCCCGTTTTTAAATTACTAACAAATATCCTATCGTTTATGTTCATATATTGAAACAGCTTATTCCGTATTTCCTGGGGTGAGTCAGCCGTTTCCACTACATAACAGGACGATGTAATTTTGACATTATTATACCTTTGAATGACCTCCAAAAAAGGTGAATCCTGCTCGTCCGAATGTAAAAGGTCATAGGTGATAATTTTGGTTAAAGACATGCAAATAACCCCTTTTTATCTAAGTTGTTTTGCGTACTGAATCATCAAAATTTAAGAGATGGTAGACCAGCTGACCTTAGTCACTTCTTTTTAATTGTCTGTGTAAAGACAGAAGCTTCAGCGTAAATTCAGGAATATTTAAATAATAATTTTTTAGCTGTTTTACAACATGGCCATTGTCTAAAAACATGATTTCATCCCCTAACTCAGCTGCTACGTCCATCATGTGAGTAGAAAAGATAATGATCGTTCCATTTTTTTTTGCTTCTTTTATGATTTGAATAAACTGATTGATCCAATAGGGATCGAGTCCGTTAGTTGGTTCATCTAATAAAATAACCTTTGCCTCTGGCAGCAGTGCTTGACCAAGCAAAAGACGCTGCCTCATTCCTTTAGATAGCTCTTTAACCTTTGCATACTGTTTTTCTTGAAGACCTATCGTGTCCAGCACTTTATTTACTTTATCCTTTGAAACGCTTCTTAGTGATCCATAGAATAAAAGAAATTCTCTAACAGTTAAATAGCGCTGAGCGTGAAAGTCATCGGGCATATAAGAAATGTTTGTTAAATACTGCTTTCGATGATCTATTAAAGAGTCTTCTTCAAGAGTGACAGCACCGCTTGAAGGCATAGAGATGCCCGCCAGTATATCAATAAGGGTACTCTTGCCCGCGCCGTTACCACCGCACAAAACCAGGCACTCCCCTTTACTTACCTGAAAGCTTAAAGGAGCCAATGCCACATGCTGCTTATAGCGTTTTGAAATATCCTTTAAAACGTACATTATTTCCTCCTTTTTCGAGTCAGGTTTTTGTCAGAGATTAATATGCTTATTACCATCACAACTAGCGTGTAATAACATAGTCCAAGCCACGATATCCATTGATCGTAATTATAATAAGAGGTGAGTCCGTCATAGGCTTGTCCAAAAACGGCTCCACCGTTTAATTTGATGACAAATACAATCCTGAGTAGTTCTGCTGGGTTTATATAAAGCAACGTCTTTAAAGCAGCCCCAACCATAGGATAAGGCAGTAAATTCAACGTGCTAATTAAAGCCGTTGGCCATAGCATAATTAAAAAAAACCAGATAAATACCGAAATAGACAGTGCTTGCCACCGAGTCGAACTAAACGAGCCAATGACAACCCCCATTATTAAAAAGAAGAATAGCAGGCTGATCGCAAAAAAGTAGAGAGCAATTGCCCATTTGGCTGAAAATGAAACGCCAAACAACAGTCCAATGAGCAAACTAATTCCGTAGCTTAAGGTAAACATTAAGCACTGAGACGTAATCTGCCCTAGTATTTTCCCTATTACATAAGAAACGGTTGATAACGGGTATGTAGAAAGCAGCCTGAACTGCCCGTTTTCCATTTCGCTGGCAATCGAAAATGATCCATTAATAAGCATAAATAACGGAATGATGTAGAGCAGTAAATTCATAATTGTTCCAGTGATATTCGTATAACCACTAAATGCGGGTGAAGTGCTTTGAAGTAAAAACAAAAATGAGAGCACAACCACCCATAAAACCACGAAAGAAAAATATGTTCGTTGCCGAAAAGATACTGCCAGCTCAGAACGCCAAATATTCCACACTACTTCTCACTCCTTTTAATCCCGGCTGTCTAATTGATAAAAGACAACTTCGGTAGTTGTCTTTTATCTAGCTACTGTTTATTGATGACTGTGGCCATCCATCTCTGTCATTTCTCCGCTTTCATCGTGAGAATGCTTCATTTCCCCATCCATATCGCTCATCTGCTTCTTGTTCATTTCCCACTTATGAGATTTTAACTTCTCATAAGTTAGGGTACTTGTGTCGTACTTTTCAGCAAATTTATCCGCTTCTTTTTCACTTTCGAACGAGACAACGTTATAAGCCATTGGCGTTTTAATAGATTTATCATATACATAGTTGGCTTCCTCAGACGGTACCCATTCCTTCGTACGGTAGTCTCGTACAAACTGCGCTTTAATTTTTTGATCTTTATTTTCTTTCATCCACGTGTACATGCAGCCAATATCATCAAACATCATTGACTTTCCGCTATCTAACACAACCTGAGTCGCAAACTGATTATCCATTACAGCCATGTTACATACCGCACACGTGTCTGTTTTTTCGTTAATTGCTCGCGGCTCTATTTTTTGTCCGCAGGCACTTATTAGAAAGATTGTTGCTAATACCATAAGTAAGCTTATTTTTTTCATTTCGTTTTCCTCCCCATTTGGATACATAGAGCACTCAATAAAATCATGCCAATCCCCATTAGCAGAAGTCCTCTAGCTGAATTTAAATTTTGTGTTAATTGCTTGTGTGGAATGTTCACTAGCGGTAAGCGATCGGATAAAATCAATTGGTCCGGGCTTTTTAACATCTTTTGTAAAAGAACCATTCCAGGAGATTGAAAGAAAATCTGATATTCTGGCGTTTCTTTCGTTAAGCTAAGAAAGAAAGGATCTGCTTTATATGGAATAATGCTGGTACCATTATTTTTAGCATCTACCTTCCAAGAGCTGTCCCAGTAGTTCTTATCCATGTTATTATTTTTACTTGCAATAGCCTGTACATCATTTACATTGCCTAAAAACATATTAGTCGAGGCAATATTAGAAGATGCGTCATCAAACTGAATCCCAATGAAGTTCGTCTTTATGCTGTTTTGTGTAAGGCTGTTGCGTGCTGAACTCTGCAGTTTTATTCCAATTCGGTTACTGGATAAATCGTTTTTGACGACCTTTGTATCCGTTGTATCAAAAAGCAGAAGACCGTATGAATTGACGTTTTGAGCATTTTGAGTAAAAGCGTTTTCTTTAATAATACTTCTACTTGTTTCCATAACCATAGCTCCAATATAATTTTGCTTTGAGCTATTTTGATACAGAAACAAATGATTTGAGAACATCAAATGAAAGCCATATCTAGAATGTTGAACAGTGTTTTGTACAAAAGTATTGCTATCGCTATTTTCAATGTAAATACCGTCTAGCACCTCAGACACACGCAAATTACCAATTTTGTTTTTAGTGGAGTTTAAAACATTCACACCGTTTTCTTGCTGATTTCCTTTAACAATCAAATGAGAGAACATCGAATCATGTACATTATCTAAGTTTATTCCTAGTGAAGTAGTTTGTATTTTTAATTTTGTAGCTGAATTTTTTCTGCCTTTCACTTCAAGAGCCGGAACTTTTTTTTGTGAGGTAAGCTGCTTAATGTTAAATCCCTTAAGGTGAATTTCCTTCCCTTTTACAGTCACCACAGGGCTCTTCCCTTTAGATTGAAGCACCGTTTTTTCACTTCCCGTAAGAGTGATGGGCTTTGTGAGAGTAATAGGCCCTTCATAAACCTTATTCTTTAAATGAATAGTTTCACCCGGTTTAGCTTCGTCAATAAGAGACTGTAAATTTTCCTGTGCGAAAATATGATGTGAATTAAAAAACAGCACTGCTGTAAAAAAAAGAACACCTGCGTATAGCTTTTTCATTCCTCCTTCTCCTTTGCAATCTAGTATTTTCTTCTACAAAGAATTCATTGTTCAGCTACCTTCTTTGTCTAGTTAATTTTAGTATAGAAATAGTTTTCGTTTGATTACATCACCCCTTCGAGTGATTTTTGTCAATAAAAGGGATATTTTGTGAACACCGTCTTCCATCCGCTTTATCAAAAAGCAAATAAAACACCTGAAATACTCGCGCCCCTAATTTTACAATTTATAGAAATAATCGCTGCATTTTTATAAAAAAACCGCTTTGTAACAAAATGTTCAATTCTTCTTAGCGGGCACTGCTGAAAAATCACTCATTCGGATGATTTTATTTTAGTATTTCAGTGATAGAGTTTTATAGAAAAGCTGATTGACCAGCATGTGGAACAGCCTTTTCTATATTTATACGTTTACTGGAGGGTATACTTTGAAGAAGAACAACTATAATCGCTTCTGGCGATGGCACTTCTATGCATCGCTTTTTATTATGCCATTATTGATTACGTTAACACTAAGCGGAATTGGTTATTTGTTTTATACAAACGTCGAAAACAAAGCGTACGATCATTTATTCTTTGGAAATGGCGAAAAAGCAGTGCAGCTGACTATCGATGAAGGAATTCAAAAAGCAGCTGAAAAATTCCCGGATTACTCAGTTTCCAAAGTCATTGTACTAGATGATCCCTACAATAAACGCCTGACTATGACCAATAAAGAAGGCGACCAAAAGTATGTATTCTTGGACAAGCACAACGAAATCGTCGGCAGCCAAAATGCATCCTATACCTTTTCAAATGTTATGCGAAATGTACACAGCTCCCTGTTTGTCGGAGGAACCGTTGTAAACTATTTAGTAGAACTAGCTGCATGCTGGGCTATTTTCTTGATGGTTTCAGGGATTTATATGACATTTAAAGGAAAATTATTAAAGAAGAACAAAGCAGATAGTAAGCGGCAGAAAAATAGAAAGTTGCATGCACTAGTTGGCACTATCATCACTATTCCAATGATTATTATCATCTTTACAGGCTTGCCTTGGTCAGCATTTATGGGGAACTTTATTTATTCGGCTGCACAAAATCATCCTTCTATTGGAATTCCGACTCTAAAGCAGCAGCCACCAACTTCTGATATGAGTGAAATTCCTTGGGCGACACGAAAAAACGAAGCCCCTGCATCCGAGCATTCTCATGCCCACCATGAAAATATGGGAAATATGGCGGGAATGCTAGATCATGAACATATGCTAAGCGTTGATCAATTAATGAGCAAAGTGGAGAAAGCACATATTTCAAAACCTTATTCGATTGTCTACCCAACGAGTCAAGATGGTGTTTATACAGTTTCAAAAGGAAGCAATACGGGCGTAACAGGTTTAGATGTAAGCCCTTATGATGAAATGACAACCTATTTTGATCAATATAGCGGAAAGCTGCTTTCAAAAGTAAGCTACGATGATTATGGAATTCTAGCAAAATGGTTCACATGGGGAATCCCTTTGCACGAAGGACATTTATTCGGCTGGCCAAATAAAGTAATCAATTTAACCGTATGTCTAGCCTTTTATTCGTTATTTTTTGGGGAATAAAAACGTGGCTATCGCGTCAGAGAAAAAAGAGTTTTTCACCACCGCCTAAAACATCCCATCAGGTTTCAATTGGATTTATTGTGCTTATGGTCGTTTTAGGTATAATGATGCCTCTATTCGGTATTTCTTTAGTGATAGTCGCTATCATTGAAATGATTTTATACATGATTCAGAAACCAAAAAAAGGTACTATTAACAGTTGAGGCTGGTTATCCACCCTATTGTTTAGGCTATATAAAAGGAGACAGTTATGAAAAAGCTTAGCATGCTGCTGATCATTTTAGTCATTGCCGTGGTCGGCTGTTCAAAAGGAAATGATCAAAGGTCAAAGGAAGTTAAAGGGGAAATTCAAGTGCTCCAAACCATTCACTCCAATAAACCAGTTTCTATCGAAGTGCTCGTTACACAAGGAGACCAAAAGATAGAAAACGCAGACGCTGTACAAATCCAAGTTGAAAAAGAAGGCTATATTAATCAAGAAATGATTGATGCAAAACACGAAGGTAACGGCGCCTACAGCACGGACTATACGTTTAAAGAAGACGGTGACTATACGATTACTGCTCACGTGACGGTAGACGGCGACATGAAGATGTTTACGAAAAAAGTGACGGTTGGCGAGAAAAAGTAAACCGCCTATTAAAAAACGACCTCTGCTTCTTATAAAGGATTGGATTAAGAGTAAAAAACTTAAATATCGTCATAATTTCAGGTTCAAACTACATGTGGTTTGAACCTTTTAGTTTTGCTGATTTTGCAGGATATATCGGTAATTAGTCTATAAATCAGCATACTAATAAGTTGGAAAGGACTAATGTCATGCACTTGAAAATCATGCTAGAATAAGCTTCTGAATTGTTACTACTATTGATGTGATAAAAATATTATTTAACTTAGATAATTACTATTGGGAGGAACGAATTTGACAGAACCTATTAAAATTATTCGTGATTTAGACTTCTTACAGGGGACTTGTTATGTGGAAATAAAACCTGGAAAATACACAGGTGAACACCGGACTAAAGAATCAATATTTTTCACAGATAAAACATTCACTTACTTTTCCAGTGCGATTGAAAAACACTACAAAATATATTCTCTTTGGGGAATGAGTGAGATAAGCCGAGTGACTTGGAAGTTGATTGTAGAGGAACTAGAAAACCTTAAATTATTTTTAATGGATAATCCAAAAGCTGATGAATTAAAAAAGCATATCGGTTTTTTCTATCTGGACAGCACGGAGAAAAAATTCAAAGAAAACCTCAACCAAAATGTTAGTGATTTAGTTCAAGTTATCAGCGAATTCCAAACTTGGATAACTGAAAAGTGTAAAAATAACGAGTACATTTCGATATTAGGCATTTAAGCGAAAAGGACCATCATTTGATAGTCCTTTTTGGTTATTTTAATACCGAAAAGCCTGCGAAAAAATCTGTTTTTGTGATATGCTATTTGTTACTTTTCACTTCAAAACCGAGCCCTCTATCCTTTCTAGAAGTCGTTTTTATTATTCCTTGGATTCTTTAATACGGTCAAGATACTGCTTCGCATGAAGCAAACCGAGATTTTTTTCTTTTCGTATGTATTTAATAGCCTGAACGTCACTTCGGCCATTCATCATCATCAAATTGACTCTGTTTTCAAAAGCCTCGTCTTTCTCTATTTCTAGCTGCTTCCACTCTTTCTCTAAATCACGTTTAGGTGTTTTGAGCAGGAATACCACTAGTATAACAAGAACGCTACTTGTGGTGATATAAAGCCACAGCCACTCGAGAAACCAGCTGTTAATCACATTGATTATGATGAGAACAGTGAAGCAAGAATACAGCCTTGTTTGATACTTACTTCTCTTGTTTGAATCTATTTTATTAAAAAATATCCCCAATGTCAGCCTCCTTTTAACATTTTATTGGCGCTTTTTTCTATTAATCTCTTTTGTGCATTAAGCAAATCTATATCATACAAATTACCATTTAACCTAACAAATAGCAATCAAGTTCACCCTATCATACTCTTTATCTCATTGACTACTCATAAAAAATACAGGACTTTTCGCAAAGCCCTGCACGTTTATTTCATATTTAAATAAGGTTAAACGCTTTTACCACTTGAGCAACCGCAAACGTAACACCAATCGCAATCACTGTTGGAATCGCAAAAGCAAGAAACGTCCACTTAACATTTTTGGTTTCTTTATAAATGTTCACAAGCGTTGTTCCGCACGGAAAATGCAGAAGCGAAAACAGCATCATATTAAGAGCCGTTAGCCACGTCCAGTGGTGATCAAGGAAAATTTGTTTCAGTCTTGTTGCATCTTCAATTTCAATTAATGATCCCGTTGATAAATACGCCATCAGTAAAACCGGTACAACAATTTCATTAGCCGGCAAGCCAATAATAAATGCAGCTAGTATATACCCGTCTAGCCCTAGCGTCTTGGCAAACGGATCAAGAAACTGAACGAAGTGCATTAAAATACTCGTATCGCCAATATAGATATTAGCCAATACCCACGTTAACACCGCTGCGGGTGCTGCAACAATAATCGCGCGTTTTAACACGAACAGCGATTTATCCAGCGTCGCACGCACAATTGTATCTACAAATTTTGGCTTGCGGTAAGGCGGGAGCTCTAGCGTATAGTGGGTTGGTACTCCGCGCAGAGCTGTTTTAGACAGTGCCCACGATACAAACAGCGTCACCACAATTCCAAATAACACGGTTCCCACTACCACAAGTGCCGTTACGAATGTTTTAGCGCTTCCTGTAAAGCCTGTTGCCATAAATAAAGAAGCTAACAAAATCAGCGTAGGCCATCTGCCGTTACACGGAACAAAGTTATTTGTTAAAATCGCCATCATACGTTCACGCGGCGATTCAATAATACGAGTCGACATAATCGCTGCGGCGTTACATCCAAATCCCATCGCCATCGTCAGTGACTGCTTGCCGTGTGCGCCTGCTCGTTTGAACAAACGATCCATATTAAACGCGACGCGAGGCAAGTAGCCATAGTTTTCTAAAAGGGCAAACACCGGAAAAAAGATAGCCATCGGAGGCAGCATGACGCTAATGACCCATCCCGTGCCGCGAAACAGTCCTAGTACAAGAATTCCGTGCAGCCATTCTGGTGCATGCATCGCTTGAAAGAAAGCTGTTAAATATCCTTCCGCCCAGCCAAAACCTTGTGCGATTAATCCGGAAGGAACGTTTGCCCCTGCTATAGTGATATAAAAGATGACCGATAAAATACCAAGCATAATCGGAAAGCCCCAGATTGGCGAAGTGAAGACTTTATCCAATTTCTCCGTGCGCTGAAGCTTTGAGCGGTCTTCGTATACCACGGCTTTTTTACATATTTGCTGTGACGACTGATAAATGCTTGCGACCATATTTGAACGATGATCTTTTTCTTTTGCCTGCTGCGCATAGCGCGTTAGCTGTTCCATCGCTAATGAGTTTTCAGGAGTTAACGGATTTCCCATATGCGCTGTTCCTCCTTTCTGTGTGGCTGATATCTTGCTGCTGATGCTGCTGAATCGTTTCTAAAAACGACGTGTCTCCATCAAGAACTCGTAAAGCAATCCAGCGGAGAGGAAATTGATTTCCCACAATAGAAGCAACTTGAGGCTCTAGCTCCTTTAGCGAAGCTTCAATTTCTTTTGTGTACTGCACCTGATAAGGAGTAAGCTTTACTTCCCCGCGCACGACTCCTTCAATCGCATCCAGCAAATTCGTAATGCCTTTTTTATTGCGAGCTGATATAGGCACAACCGGTACGCCTAACGATTCAGCGAGCTTTTTTTCGTTAATCACAATTCCTTTTTTCTTTGCTTCGTCCATTAAGTTCACGCAAATCACGACGTTTTCCGTCATTTCCATTACCTGCAGCGCTAAATTAAGATTTCGTTCCATCGCCGTTGCATCGACCACAACAACCGTCACGTCAGGTCTTTCAAATAAAATATAATCGCGCGCTACTTCTTCGTCCGCCGAGTTTGAATAAAGTGAATACGTTCCAGGCAGATCGACGATTGTGTAGAGCTGCTCGTGATGTTCAAACATCCCTTCTGCTTTGGCCACGGTTTTTCCCGTCCAGTTTCCCGTGTGCTGCTTAAGACCGGTTAATCCGTTAAATAACGTACTTTTTCCTGTGTTCGGATTTCCTGCTAGTGCAATGCGATATTTACTCACCGTCGTCACCTACTTTTTTCACATAAATTTTTGAGCTTTCTTCTTTTCTCAGACCAATCGTTGTATGACTGACTTGATAAGCAACAGGATCTCCCAACGGGCTTTTTTGAAGCACTTTAATGATGGCTCCTGGAATAAATCCTAAATCTAACAAGCGGCGCTTTAAGGCACCTTCGATTTCAATTCGCTCTAACTGTACTGTTTCACCTGTCGTAAATGTAGACAATGGATAATTATTTACACTAGCCATCTATTTTTCATCCCTTCTTTTTTTTTACCTATGGTTATATTTTTTTCGTTAGACCAACTTTTAGAGTAAAAAAATATGCTCGTTGATTTTTAATAGGGTATTCTGCTGGTGCAGAAAAATGAACATGTCAGCATCATTTATTTGAAATTTTCAGTTTGTACGTGTCATGATACCGAAAGTTTACCACAGGAAACTTTTTTAGTCTAGGGTAAAATACTGTGTTTTTTAATAGCAAAGGCGGGATTTATAGTCATTATAGAAAGAATCTTTCCACTTCATATATTCGCTTAATAAACCTATAATACAAGTAACTTAGTCGTTTTGGAGGGATTTAGAATGTCAGCAGAACACGTTAAAGATTTTTCAGAACTTGATGAGATAGTTGTTGAGGAAACTGGTCGAAGAATAAAATTTTTGGTACAGAGCCAAGGTCTTTCTCAATCACAATTAGCAAAAATATTAGGAAGAGATGCGAAAACTATTTCTAATTATTACTGTGGAAAGTCACTTCCTGATAAAAAAGATTTAATAGTGCTCGCTAGGATTTTAGGAGTACGTTATGACGAAATATTGGTGTTCAGGGGCGATATAGAGGGTTATCAAAGGATTCAACATTATAACCTTGAGTGTAATGAAGAGTGTAATACAATTTCTGACGCTATCAACAAATCTCAAAAAGAAAGTAAACTATTTAATCCACATTCAAAGGGGCGTGCTAATATTCGTAATTTAGTGGAAGCGGGATTGTGTATGGAATTTTTCTCGTCAAGAGTTAAGCAAGATATTTGTAACAGAATAGTCGATACGTTGCTTTCAGGTAGAGGTGTAGATAGCACATATATGCACCACATTTATGAAAATTATATTTGGCGTAAATTATCAGAAGAGCAGAAAGAGTTTTGCAAATCGACATTTGCCTATGAGCGAGGAGAAACAGAAAAGCAACCTTCAGACTCTGACTTTTATCGGTTAATAAACAAAGAACAGGAAGGGAGTGCATTATGGAACATACGAGGATATTGAAAAATATAATTAGAACGCTGTCAAATTACTATAAAAAACAAAAATCGTTTATACGTATTTTCTTAAATGAACCGGTAATGTCAAAAGCTATTGAAGTGTTTGATAATGAAATGTTAGAGATGATTGATCACGCTTTTGATTTAATGGGAATTCCTGATGAGGAATCTCCTGATAAATATGATAGAAAAAATTGGACAAGGGATGTTTGTACAAATTTAATAAAAATAGCAGCGAAAAATGACAAATATGTAGAACCTGCCGTTGAATTAATAAATAACTGGGAAAACTTAACTGACTTCACATCAAAGGTTGAATCACACACTTGGTTTCACTATGACCAACTTCTGGATGAACACCTTACCGGTTATAAGAAGTGGCACGAGAAGCAAAGAGAAATGGAAAAAGCTCACACGAAGAGTAAATGATGCGTACGCTGGCGGCGTTCACGGCAACGCTTGGATTGATACTTACAATTACGATTTGTTAAAAGCTCGACAAATTAGCTTAAAAGATATTATTAACACCAACACTAAGTTAAACAAGGTTAATAACTATATCCGGAATGAAATGATTGCGCGTAATAAAAAAGGTGCTCAGTTCTGGGTTAATGAATTTAAGTCTGTAAATTTAAAAGACGATCAGTTTTACTATACAAGTAGCGGCATTGCCATTATATTTGGTGAGTATGAGTACGGCCCGTATTCTAACGGCATTCATACGTTTAAAGTTCCGTCCACCATTTATAAATAAGATAGTCGTACAAAAAAACATAAAAAAAAGAAGCATGCGAACCATCAGTTCACATGCTTCTTTTTCTTTTTATCTGCAGAATAAGCGGAGTAAAAAAGAAAGGTGAGCCCTATTCCGCCTCCAACTATCATTGAATAGGAAAACGTATCTCTTAACGCTAGGCCGCCTATCATTGACAATACAAACAGAAAATAAAACAGTAATGTGTAGTTCCTCTTCACAATCTCTACTCTCCCCTTCCCCATCATTTTCCGAAAACCAAATCATACAATACAACCACGAAAGAACTCAGGGCCGCATGCATTACGCTTCTTGCAGCCGACGAAAAACCGCTTTTCAAGGTATTTTTATAGCGTTTGAAAAAGTGAAATGGTCAGAGCTAACGTCAGCAAGGAGCCTGCGGATGTTAACATCATTATTTTTCGGTTACTCTGATTCTTTTCAGGCTTCAAAAACTCTTGAATGGCTACAAACCAGATAACAAAAGTGATGAAAGAAAGTATCCCCATAGACATACGAGCCTCTCCATTCTTATATTATATGTATTTAAATTTTTTAACATATCTAATCAACAAACTTTCCCGACCGAGTTGCGAAAATAAATGTTACTCTCCACTTAATATTAACATAAAATTCCATAATTTTTTAATGTGTGATGTAAAAACCGCAGCATTTTAGAAAATAAGCTATTTATAAAACGCTCATTTGAACTAAAAATGAATATAAAGCTGTCGCTGACTATTCTCCACTTTACAAATGATATACTTATTTATAGAAAAACCTCTCAGATCTCACCCAGTACTTACCCTACCCTCAGAGGAAGAAAGTGTACATTGTTAGGAGGAAACGAAATGATTAAAAAATTAGACCATTTTGTGTTAACAGTAAAAGACATTGAAAAAACCATTCACTTTTATACGGTTATCTTAGGCATGCAAAAAGAAACGTTCGGAGAAGGAAGAGTAGCGCTTCGTTTTGATGAACAAAAAATAAACTTACATCAAGCAGGGCATGAATTTGAGCCTAAAGCAAATCACCCTCTTCCGGGTTCCGCTGATTTATGTTTTATTACAGAAGAAAAGATCGAAAGCATAATCCATCATTTACAAAAACATAATGTAGAAATTGAAGAAGGACCGGTCAAACGAACAGGTGCTTTAGGTCCGATCGTTTCTGTCTACATAAGAGATCCTGATTACAATTTGATTGAGCTGTCGAACTACGTAGATTAAGGCGACCTTCTTAAAAAAGGCTGTTTTCATAAATATTATTGCTATGTTATAGAGGCTCAAAAGAAAACTCACAATAGCAATTTGCGAGTTTTCTTTATTGTGTAAGAGACCTTGCTTCCTATAAAATGCGTCCTTACAATCTATTTAACAACCAACTTGATCGTATCTTTTTTTATTTCATACTGACCCTTTATTTCTCCAATACCAGTGATAAAAAGTGAATCACCCGTTTCCAATGGTTTATCCTGTAATACGATAAGTAATTTATTTATATTTTTCAATCCAACCGCACAATAGGCAAGGGATGGTTGTTGAATAAGATATTCTTGGTTATTTATCCTTACTTTTATATAATTTCTATGTAATAACCTGCCTTCCAAAGGGATGATATTCATTGGATCAAAGGATACAGCAATGATTTCTCCTTCAATAAAAAGATGGGTTCCTATCTGTGCTTTAAACTCATCAAGTTCTTTCTTCCTTGATTCAACCGCAACATTTACTGCTGCTTCTGTTTCTGGGCTTATTTGAACCTCTTCAATTGCCTGTTTTCGAGGGGTAATATCAAGAAGTTTAATTAACTCAAATAGTGTTGTTTTAGCCTCAAAAAAACTTTCCTTCCAATCAGGTAACAATTCATCCAGCAGCAAACACATAAATAAGCCTGAACTATAACAGCTGCGCCTTATATTAGAAGTGGATTCAACCACGTCTATTAGATTTTTTCCATATTTTTTTAAAACCAAATCATTAGGAAGCGAAGATTTTTCTGAAAAAGCCTTTAGTTCAACGTACCAGGCTGGTCCTTCAACAGATTCAATTAAGTTTTCATATGTTAAATGCTCTTTTATTCCTTCTGTCCTTTTTTCCCTTAGGCTGATAAATTCGTTCAAATACTGCTTCTTGTTACTGATACTAGTTTCTATCAATGCATTATAAAGACTTTTCCTTTCGCGATTTCGAATTTCTACATTCTCTTTTGTTAAGGGATAGGTTATTCCCAGCATTTCATCAGGAAAGCGTTTTTCCCCTTTTACATATTGATTTCCGTGGAATAATTCGTGAACCAATATCGAAAAAAGTCCTTCATAGTCATCGTACAGTTCCATATCAGCAATAGCCGTAGGATAGCCATCAAATAGAATAAGCGTATTTCCCACAAACTGCTCGTCCCGTTTTAAAATTTCATATGATTTAGGAGGAATGTCATTATACCTAGGATGATTGAACAGGAATACACTGTTTTGGTCGTACAATGCATAGGCAACAAGTTCAAAATTTGGCCAATACCTTTCTACGTTCGTACTAGTTAAGTCCTTGGCAATTTGATTCAGAAAATGGTTCATTCTTTTCATCCCCAATTGTTAATTCCCTAAGGAAAGAGAATATTCTTTTTTAGAAAAAAAGGGCTTGTTCAACTTTACCTCCTCGTTAGTTAAACAAGATCACTATTATTATCCTAATTTTAACATAAGTTTCCTAACGTTTGGTTTACTGTCTAGGAAGAAACGAAATGATTAAAAAATTAAACCATTTTGTGCTGGCGGTAAAAGACATTGAAGAAGCGACCTTATGAAAAAAAAGAGAATGCACAAGGCATTCTCTTTTTAAATGGCTATATAAGGTACTACTCTTTAGACTTACCTATCTCTACTTTTTTCGTAAACATTTTCATGTCACCATCTACCGTAACATGAGCGGTAATCATATATTCGCCGTCTTCTTTAAACGTATAGTCCGTGCTGTAGACGCCTTTTCCTTCGTGCGGTGCTTTTGTCATTTCTTGATTGATGTAGCCTTCTTTTTCAACTTGGAACTGTACGTCGTCCGCGTTTTCTACTTTTTTATCTCCTTGCGTCACAAGGACTTTAAGCTTGACTTGTTCATTTGCTTGAATGGATTCCGGTACTTCAATCGTTCCTTTTACTTCTTTTGAACGTGAATCATTTGCCTTTGAACAGCCTACTATAGCTATCATTAAAACGAATAATACGATGCTGAGTTTTTTCATTATGTTGTTCTCCTTTGTTATGTAAATGTGAAGTCTTCCTGCAATTTCATATTATACTCATTTATCCGGTAAAAAGAGAAAAATCGCTTATTGTCCACATAAAGTTCTTATTTCTACAGTAGCTTTTACATCTTTTCATTTCTCTAATCGTCATTTCCTTCACAAAAAAGCTGAAGAAGCGTATTGCCTTCTCCAGCTTTGCCCCTTTATCTCTGTGGTTCTTCTAGCGTATAAGCAGACAGTGCGTTTTCTACCCATCGTACAAAATCTTTGCTTGCTCCCCAATCAATATTTAATATCCCTTCTGCGCTTCCTGAAGGAATACACTTAACTTTGTTTGGACCCGACACATTTTCTAGAATAATGGTTAGTGATCCTCTGCCGCCGGTGCGGAAAAAATAGCGTTCAAACACAAGCGTACACAGCTGCTTGCCGTCTCCAAGGTCATAATATTCTTTGTATAGTAAGTCACTTTCCGAATTATTTGCGTTCACAAGCTTTTTTGCTCCATCAAAAGGAAGCAGCGTCGTTTTAAATTCAATTACCTTTCCCATCACTCAAGCCCCTTTCTATCGCAACAGATACCTACTACTTCTCTTTTTCCCTCTAAAAAACCTGCCGCTTCTCTTTATGTACAATATGGTACAATAGAAAAGAAAAAGAATTGTTTGAACGGAAAAAGGAGCATACAACCTCTATGAATACACGAGATCAACTTATCCAAAATGTGGTTTCCACGATGCGAAACCAAACGAAAAAAATGCAGCTGTCGGTTATCCCCACTTTAAAATCATATATTCCTTTAAATGAATTTTTAGCGCTTCGCCTGCTGTATAAAGAAGGCAATCATATCGTTTCTGAGATTGCCGAGCATATGCACATCTCAAACAGCAGCATGACGTGCGTCAGCGACCGTCTCATGGAAAGAGAATTTGTCACGCGCGTACGCAGTCAAAAAGACCGCCGCGTTGTCTACTTATCGATTACGGATAAAGGAAAAGCGTTTGCAGAAGAAATGGAAAAAGTGCTCACTAAAGAATACGGTGAAAAGCTTAGTCATTTTACGGATGAAGAATTACAAACGTTTCTTCGCTTGTTAAATAAAATGGATATTTAATAAAAAACCAGATGCCCGCTAAGCAGGTCTCTGGTTTTTATTTTGGTTAGTTGTTGTTTACCTTCAAATTAAATGCGTCTGAAGTTAAGTCTTTTGACCAGTCTTTTTCGTGATCACTTACATACGGAATAAATCGAAGCATAGTGACGTCCTTATCATTTCGGTACTCTCCGTCCATCTCTATCACTGTGTCTGTTCCTCCTCCACTGCCGCTTTCAGAAAGATTTCTTCCATTTTGATCTTTTATGTCTACACCAACATCCGTTCCGCCTCGGATGCTTCCGTTTGATGATGTAAACGTATAGTGCATTTTAATCGAAACAGGCGATACGCGAACTTCTTTAATAGACAATACGCCTTCTATTCCCTTTTCGTTAATCGGAATTTCCTTGTTTAACGGATACACTTTAGTATCAGCGATGATTTTCGAGCCATTTACGCTAGTGTGTACGGTCCAATTCCCTTTAATTTCTCCGTACGAATCCCGGTAGTTCCCGCTTTTCGTCTGACCAGGATTCTTTTCAAATTCAAGGCTTGTGAACTGCGCGCTGATTTGATAGTTTTTGCTTGGATCAATGTGATCTAGCACGCTGTAGCCTTCAACATCAATTTCCCCGTCTCCGTCCGTGTCCGCTTGCGTTAGTTTTAAAGCGTACAGATAGTCCCAGCTTCCGTCTTTGTTTTTGATTGGTTCCTCTCTAATGCTTGAAGCGGAATCAAAAAACGACATATTGCCAATTTTCACGCGCAGCTCTCCCGGTCGAATTGGCGCGTCTCGGTTAAGTCCTAGTGCGGTTCTTCTAAATTCATCTGCGCTAATCGTCAGCCCAAGCAGCACCTGTCCGTCATCAAGCATTAGTTCATTTACTTTTACTTCAATACCTTGGTCCGTTGCCGTTTCATTTACCGCTTTTTTATAGCTGCTCAAACTGCCTTCAGACTTGTTCATAAGCAGCTCGATTTGCTGACCAAGCTGCTGACTGATTCGCACAGCCGATGCCCATACCGTTTCGTTTTGCATCATCACAGGCGTTACAGCAAGCAGCAGCACCGCAGCGGCAATCAGCGGACGCGCTTTTTTCCGCGCCGGCTTTATTTCACGTTTTAAGCGCTTTTTCATTCGTTTTTTCTCGCTTGCCGTTAGCTCGATTTCTTCATATTCATCAAAGTCTATAGAAGATCCATTTAAAAAGTCGTACTCATTTTTCATCTTTGTCCCTCCTTATTTCTTATTTAAAAATAGCTTTTAACTTTTTTCGTCCGCGCGACAGCCGGTTGTATAAATTGCTGATGGTGGTCTCTTGTTTTTTCGCAATTTGCTTCAGCTCAATTTCCTGTAAGTAATACGCTTTAAACAGCTCGCGGTCTCCTTCACTTAAGTGACCTAAAAGTTCTTCCACGTCGTCCCTTTGAACGTTATGAACTCCTGATGTTTCACCAGACTCCGCTTCGCCAAGCGCTTCGTGCTGCGTTTTTATGTATTTGCGCTGATAGTCAATGGCTTTGTACTTAGCAACAGCCGCAATCCAGTTTTTAAACGTATTTTTTTCCGAATCAAAGCGGTGAATATGATGCCACACGGCTAACAATACGTCGTTTACACACTCTTCTTCATAACCTTTCAGCGTGCCTAGATGCTTACGTACAATGGCCGTAATTAACCCTCCGTACTGATCGATTAACAGCTCTAATCCTTTTTCTTTTTTCCGTGTTATACACACAACAATCCAGTCATCTTCCATGACATTGCTCCTTTCTCCTTGCTTTTACATCTATTAATACGGATTCTTTTTACAAAACCTATCAATCTTCCTACATTAAATTAAAAATAAGCTTGTTCAGTATTTCTCTCGCTGGTAAAATAAGCTAAAACCTTTGAAGGAGGCCGCTATGATTACCTATCCTTTTCTGACATCCAACCCAACTATCGGCGTAACCGCACCGTCTTCTGGTGTACCTCAAGCTCTTCACTCCATGTTTTCTTTATCGTGTGAACGAATGAAAGAAAAAGGCTTTTCTGTTATACCCGGAGAAACCGTGTGGACGCAGCACAAAGCAAAATCTGCTTCTCCTAAAAAACGTGCAAATGAGCTTCAAGCCATGATTACTGATGAAAACATTGATATCCTTATCCCGCCTTGGGGAGGCGAGCTACTCATTGAAATTCTTGAACATCTTGACTTTACAAAATGGAAAACAAAATGGGTGCTTGGTTACTCTGACACCAGCGTTCTTCTGCTGGCTATTACACTTAATACGGGAATCGCAACGGCTCATGGAACGAACTTTGTGGATTTACGCGGAGAATACTGGGATCCAACGACTGCGATGTGGCAGCAGGTATTAACGACCAAAGAAGGCGAAAGCGTGGTTCAAGTTTCTTCTGATTCCTATCAAACAGAATGGCAGCACGATAACCCGTCACCATGCGTGTTTCATTTAACCGAGCAAACGGCTTGGAAGTACACAGCGTCAAGCGACGTTCATATCCAAGGACGCCTGCTCGGAGGATGTATTGACGTAGTCAGACACTTAGCGGGCACTCCTTTTGGAGACGTCAAAGCTTTTCGAGAAAAACATATTCCTTCAGAACCGGTCATTTGGTATTTTGACAACTGTGAACTGACGACTGTAGACCTTCGCCGTTCGCTTCTTCAGCTTAAGCTAGCGGGCTGGTTTGATAACTGCTCGGGTATTTTATTTGGCAGAAGCATAGCTAATGAACCCGTTGATTCCTACACTGCTGAAGATGTGTATCACGACCTTGCTTCTGACTTACATATTCCTGTTGTCTATGACATCGACTGCGGCCACCTCCCTCCTCAGCTTACGCTTATTAACGGCGCGTATGCGAGCGTTAACGTAGAGAAGGATAAAGGCACGGTCGTTCAATACTTTACGTAAAAAAAGAAGCTTATATATAGGTAGTTTGATTAAAAGAAGATTCGAACGAACTTGATTCTTGATGCAGAATCCAATTCGTTCGGATTTTTTTATGAGTATGGTGCATGTAGGTTTGTTTCATATATGTAGGTGCTTCTAATGGTTGATTGGAGGACAAGACGAAGACCCCTGCGGGAAAAGCCGAACAAGTGAGACCCTGCAGGAGCGTTCGCGACGAGGAGGCTCACCGGCCGCCCGCGGAAAGCGAAGTCTTGCACGAAAATCAACCGCGGTTCATTTCGTCGTTTCACAATTTTGTTTTACATATCTGTCATCAGTAATATAAACGTCCCAAATAAGAAAAAAGTTGCACCAAACCACGAGTGATAGTGCTCTTTTTGTTTTCTTTCAAACTTCCATTCTTCAAATCCTCGAATTACGTACAGGAAAAAAAAAGAAAAGAAACATAAAAACGGAGGTATAGGCTGGAGGTATAACAAAGATCAGCACTAAAAACGCAGCAAGCATCACCATTTCAAGTGTGATAAACAGCGGACGCCTTCCTTTAAAGCTTCTCCAATAGCTTTTTTTCATCTTTGTATTCAGCTTCTTTCGCATGGCAAGATCCAGAAAGATATAAACGACTGCCAGAATCAGCAAATACACAAGCGTCATTTTCGTCCCTCCTTCCGACTCAAAATATCCTTATACTTCCATTTTAAAGGACTTTCCATAAATTTCAAGTATCTAAAAAACTTTATCCAACTTATTAGTGCAAGCATTCATATATTTAAAAATCGCTAATATATTGACTAATGTACAGGTTAAATTCTCTGTATAAACTCACCTAGAGGGGGACATCAAGTTATGAGAATAAAAGAAGTGAAGCAAGGTGCACTCACAGCGCTGAAAAACCGCTGGGGATTTGCCGTACTGCTTACGTTCGTTACGTATCTAATTGCTGCCGGTATTCCAGGACTTATTGACTTTCTTGTTAACGGATTTCCAAGCGGGTCTGAAACCGAATACTCACAGTCTACCTTAGCTAATATTGTATCCCTGCTGCTCGTACCGCTCTTTTTCTCTTACTACTGGGTACTATTGCGTCTGGTGCGAGGAGAAAGTGTACGTGTAGGAAACGTGTTTGATTCATTTTCATCTGCAGGATTATACTTTAGAACCCTCGGACTTTACTTGCTAACGATTATTTATACCGTGCTATGGAGTATTTTATTAATCATTCCTGGCATCATCAAAAGTCTTGCCTATTCACAGGCTTACTACGTATTCCGCGATAACCCAGATTATTCGGTGAACCAGTCTATTACTGAAAGCAGACGGTTAATGAACGGCTACAAGTGGACCTACTTTTTACTCGTTTTAAGCTTTATCGGCTGGGGAATTTTAAGCTTGATTACGCTTGGCATCGGGTTATTATGGCTTGTTCCGTATGTAACGACTTCGCTTGGCGTATTTTATGAAAAGCTAAAAGCAAATGAAACAGAAGTTGCTGAATAGAAGAAAAACCGTATTCGAGTTGCGAATACGGTTTTTTTATGGATAGCTTCACGCTGCCTGGTCTCCTCCATCAGAGGGCTTTAACTTTTGATTCTTCGCTTTTTTATTCACTAAATAAATACTGATAATAATAAGCACCAGCCCTACAAGAAGTGACGACGTAAACGGTTCGTCTAAAAAGAGCGTGCCAATGACAATTGAAATAATGGGAACAAGAAAATTAAAGGACGCCACTTTGCTGGCCTCTCCTTTACTGATCAAATAAAAATAAATGAGCCACGCAACGGCAACAGAAAACAGTGCTAAAAATAAAAGCAGCAGCATAAATGATGAATTCCATACCATATGAGACCACCCTTCCACTCCGCTGCCGGTCGCTGTCATAACCACTCCGCCGACAAGACTTTGAATGGTAATAAGCCAAATGCCATCTACACTGTCACTAATACGTTTGATATAGACAGTTCCAATCGCCCAGCTCAGTGCCGTAAGCACAGCAAGAATAATTCCAACGGCTGAAGCATTAGCAGATAGTTCTCCCATGCTGATGGTAGCTACACCTACAAAACCAAGAAGCAAGCCACCTATCTTCACAGCGTTCATGCTTTCTCCAATCCACATCCATGCAATGATGCCGATGAGCACCGGCTGCAAGTAGACAATCACGCTGAAGACCCCTGCTGGCATAAACATAAGTCCAATCGTTTGCAGACCGTAGAATAAGATTGAATTAAATAGACCTGACACCATATATTTACGCCAGTTCTGCTTCCAGTGAAGCTGTTTAGCTCTTGGCAGTGCGACTGCTAATAAGATGATTCCCGCACTTAATGACCGCAGTCCAGATAACAAAATAGGCGATGAATAGCCAAGCGCCAGCTTCGACATCGGCCACGTTAATCCCCAAATCAGTACAAGAGCAGCTAAAAAAATTCCATTAATAAAAGATGATGACTGTTTCATACAACAACCACTCCTACATATATGAATGTAAATGATTCACGCGTTCATTCCTCCTTGTATACTACGCTTCTTTTTTACTCGCTTCAACTGGATGCTTTTGATGTAATTTATGTATAGCAGTTATAGTAACTGAGTTTCTTTTATGACAGCGTATCTTTCTTCTCTATGTGCTCATTTAGAAAAAAATAAAGTGTATCGCTAATGGCGATATCACTTTTTACCTATAGCTTTTATACATCCTAAAAGCCTTGAAGCCATTTAGCTGCTGGGTTCCTGCTCCCCTTTTTCATTTAGCTTACATATTTTCTAATAAATCTATGAATCTCCTAAACATTTCTACCTAGATAAATTGTCAGAATTATTACAGAGAAGGTGACAATTCTACTTATATCGCCCTTTAATATTAAAACTATGTTACAAAATGTCGTAATTTGGAATTAGATGTTTACTTTTCCTGTCAGGATTGATAGACTCACAGTTGTGAATAAAACAAGTTATGGAAAGGGAGAAAGAACATGCTAAAGAAAGCAAATCGTACAGTTATGAATATGGGGTTAGCAGCATTACTTGTTCCCGCTGCCCTAACATTTAGCACAACTTCAGCAAGTGCAAATGACGGAGGCGCTGCACCAGCACCCGTACAAGAAAAGGTAACGCCAAGCGTACCTCAACAACAAGCAACTACTACTACTAATCAAAAAGTCATCGTAAACGTGAGTGCGTTAAATATTCGTCAAGGAGCTAGCTTTTCATCTCCAGTTGTTGGAACGGCAACACAAGGCCAAGAGTTTGCTATTTTAAAAGAAGCAAACGGCTTAGTTGAAATTGCACCAAACAAATGGATTTCAAAAAGCTCAAGCTACGTAACAATTGCATCAGGTAAACCAAGTACAACAAGCCAAGTAAAAGGTGTAAGCACATCAACTCCTTCTACTTCTACAGCATCTGCATCTACATCTGCAGCAAAAGAAACAAGCACACCAGCACCTGCTCCAACAACAAGCACGGCTTCTGGAAGCACAGTAAATGTTGCACGTAGTTTAGTAGGATCACCTTACCAATGGGCAGGAAACACACCAAGCGGATTTGACTGCTCAGGCTTTATAGCATACGTGTTCAACCATAGCGGTCACAGCATTTCACGTACAAGCGTAGCTAACTACTGGAACATGGCGACAAAAATTTCGTCTCCACAACCAGGCGATCTAGTATTCTTCCAAAACACATACACAAGCGGCCCATCTCACATGGGAATCTACATCGGAAACGGCCAAATGATTCATGCTGGTTCACACGGTGTAGCTGTAGCTGACCTAGATGTTTCTTACTATCAAGATCATTTCTTAGGATACGGACGCTTCTAAGAAAAAAATGCCCTCCAATCGTTAGATACGTTCTAACGATTGGAGGGCATTTACTTTTTATCGCTGAGCAACAGAAAGCGCCTTTTCAATCCGCGTTTGAAATTTATTTTTCCAGTCTTCCGCAAGCTCAGAAACTTCTAAAGCCCGCTGCATCCCTTCTACATCTTTTGAATGATGGAAATATAAATCAAGCGTAAACCACACGGATACTTGGTCTGGATGAGCTTGAATTAACTTCACTTCCGCGTCTTTCGTAATCTTACCTTCTTTCAGCACGCGGCAAAGATAGCCGGTATAGCTTGTCTCAATCATTCGTTTTAAAATCCCTTTAACGCCCGTTCTCTTTGTAATCGTATCACATGGGTTTCGCCCTTGCGTCACTTGAATAACGGCGTCTCCCACTTGATAAACGTCTCCAATGCATACGTCTTTTTCAATCATGCCCGCTAAGACAAGATTTTCTCCAAACGCAGACATTGGCAGCTCCGTATCAAACTCTTCATTCCATTTTTTGTAGTGCTCATACGGATACACGCACACCGCACGATCGGGTCCGCCGTGATACCTTAAGTCCGCTACGCCGTCGCCTTGAAACCCTTCTTTTGCTAAAAACGTTTCGTCTACTTGCTTTTTGCAGATACCTGTCCGCATTTCTTTGTCAGAGCCGTATGCCATTTGTTCAGGCATGCCGGTTGCTAAATGAATCAGCTTTCTCTCGGGTGTTGTCATTATGTTTACACCTCTTTTATCATTTTTACTAGTTTACCACATTTATAGAGCATTTTATTTACTTGTTAGCTCTCTCAGCGGCTTCCACTTAAGTCCTAATGCATAATTAATAGCGGTAGCTGCGACAAATCCAAGCAGCACTCCTGAAACGGTCGGCATAAATAAAGATGGAAAGACCGCTACGCACGCTAGTGTTACAACAAAATTTCCAGTGTACGACCATTTTGGATGCTTTGAAAAAAAGGTTTGAATACTATTCATTGTTAACTCCTTTGTACTTTTACTTTGTCATTATTCATGAATATTCTACCATTAAAAAGGAAAAATTTCTCTTAAACAGCATATGATAAGTGATTTTGTCTCTTTTTTACTTCTCATGCTGTAATTCCAAGAACCGGAAGTATCATAAATTTTTAAAAATATTTCACAATTATATTAAAAATATCTTCATTTCCCCTTTTTCTTTTGTTCAAAATGATTTAAGATAGTAGAGGCTGTCGAAATATAAGTTATTATGTCAGTTCTGCATGTTTTTTTACATATTAGCACATAGTAAATATTATTTTACAATTACGTCATTTTTTATAATGGCCTAAAAAATTTTGCCCATTTTTAACAAAATTGGCGTAGAAGTTCCGTTTTTGTATAAAATAGAGGCCGATTTACATAGTCATTTCTATGCACGTCCCTCTTTTATAAATATAGAATACATGTAAGGAGAAAAGTAAATGTCAATTTTAATGGGAATTATCGGGATTGTAATTATCTTAGCAGTTGCATTCCTCATGTCAAACGACAAGAAACTTATCAACTATAAAGGCATCGCAGTTATGCTTGTCATCCAGCTTGCTATCTCTGCTTTTATGATGAATACATCGATTGGTCGCAAGGTGCTTGACTTTATCACAAGTGTATTTACAAAGATCTTATCATTTGGTAACGACGGAATTTCGTTCGTGTTTGGAGATCTTGCAGGAAAAGGCATTTTCTTTATCCAAACGTTAGTTATGATTGTATTCGTTTCAGCATTATTAAGTATTTTAAACTACTCTCGTATTTTACCCTTTGGGATCAAATATATCGGAGGACTTGTTTCAAAAATTACCGGACTTCCCCAAATTGAAAGCTTCACAGCCGTGAACGCAATGATTTTTGGTGATACAACGGCGCTAATTGCGGTGAAAAACCACATCGGAGGTTTAACACCAAACCGTTTATTTATCGTTACAACAACGTCTTTAGTATCCGTTTCTTGTTCAATTCTAGGCGCATACATGCAGATGATTCCTGCTGAATACGTATTAATTGCTCTTCCGCTAAACGTATTCTCTGGTTTAATTGTTTCTTCTATCGTTGCACCTGTAAAAGTGGAAGATGAAAACGAAGTCGATATTAAAGCGCCTGCTAAGCAAGGCACGCTGTTTGAAGCAATCGGTGATGGTGCCCTAGACGGCGGACGCGTTGCGTTAATCGTAGCAGCGATGCTTGTGACATACGTTGGTCTTTTAGCATTAGTGAACTACGTATTAAACGGTGTCATCGGATTAACGGTTCAAGACATTTTAGGCTATATCTTCTACCCAATTGCCTTTATCATGGGTATCCCGGCAGATGAACTAATGAGAGCCGGCGGCGTAATGGGAACAAAAGTAGTAGCAAACGAATTCGTTGCCATGCTTGACTTCCAAAAAATGATGCCTCACCTTTCTGAAAAAACAGTCGGTATCGTATCAGCTTACTTAATCTCATTTGCAAACTTCAGCTCAATTGGTATCGTTCTTGGTACGATCCAAGCAATCAACGGCGAACAAGCTTCACGCGTTGCGAAGTTTGGCTTGAAGATGCTGTTAGTAGCGACAATGGGATCGATTTTAACAGGTATTATGGTTGGATTGTTTATTTAATGAGAAAGCACTCACTTGTGGTGAGTGCTTTTTTAGCATTTTCTATCTGTTTTTAATCCATATCTACAATAGAAGTAACGCGGTAGTTATCATTGTAGCTGACGTTTACTAAGTATTGCTTAGAGTTATCTTCTTTCACCTTCCCCGTTACCTCTATATAATCAAAACCATGGTCCGCAAAATCTGCTTTTTCCACCACTAGGTCTTTATGTCTTTTTTCTTTAAAATATGTAATGGCTGCCTGCTCCGCCTTATGGAACATTTGATCATTTTGTTTTTGCTCCATTTGTTTTTCTTTAGAATGGTTCATGTACATCCCTGCGCCTACGACTAGGAGTATAAGAGCTGCACAAAAAATGAGAGCTTTTTTCATTATTTTCCCCTTCTTTATATAGCTACAGAATGACGTTTTATTTTCAGCTCCTTATTTTACAATAAAAAGGGATTATTTTATAGGAAAGCACTTACTTTGATATACATTTTAGTTAAAATACCTACTCTTTGCGAAAATTATAATAAAAACATTTTTTATGAATACGATATTATCTTATATCTCTCTTTATATTTATCCTCAAATTTTCTAACCTGATTTTCTGTATAAAAGTGTGCTATTTTATATCCGTCGTTATTATAGGCTTCTGCGATTCTAAGAGGTTGTTTAACATCTTTTGGATAGTAAGTTGGCATTATTGTAGATATACGACTATAAGTCAGAACGCCTGTCTCTTTGCTTTTTTCACGATTTAGTACATAAAGTCCTTTAAATATCGCTTCAAAGCGTCCGGAAGAAGTTTTCGCATATGCAAATAGCGCGATCTTCTGATTCAGCTGATACATTCTTTTCTGAAAGTAGGCTTCGTTCTCTTCTGGAATTGTATTATATTCAATAAACAGTTCTTCATTTTCAAGAAGTTGATTGTTCCACGTTTCGTTAGGGAAAAATTTTAATCTTTTAATATCTGTATCTTCTTCAAACTTATGTGGTGCGCCGCTTTTTTGAATTCCGTGAGCATAGCCAGCTCCAAACACATTGCAACAGTCTGCGACTAATCTTAAAGAAATATTATCGTCAGCATCTATATATCCTTGTTCAATATACGTATTTGGATCGTATTCCTTCTCCACATCCCACGGAATAAACCCTTTCTCCTTTGTTAGCAAATTAATTTTTTCTACTATCTGGTCAATCTTTTCGTGAATCTTTTCAAGAGATTCAGTAGCATCTATCCTTATAAATTCACAATCTAACGTATTTACAATATCGTTTTTTCTAATTTCATCTAATGTTTGATTTATATCATTCATATGATGGGCTTCATCAATTTCAATAGCCAAATTAAACTGTGGAAAATACAAATCAATTAATCCGTATTCGACCTTTTGTTTTTTATTTGATCGTACTACATACTGTTGAGTATTTATTTTTATCTCGTAATTATCAAGCAAATGCCAGATTCTTGTAATGATATAATTTTCATCGTTTTTTTTATTTGTTTTTGCAATTTGTCTTTTAATGTAGTCATACTTGTTCATTCCTTTTCTAGATCCTCTCTTTTCCTCTTCTGTAGCACTATAAAAATGAATGCCTAAATAACCATATCCAAACGATAAAGACAGTGCAACTCTTTTGATGAACTGTCTACTGGGCCTCGCATTTACAATTCCTCCCTCTTGTGGCTATAAGTTGCTGCCAAGTATTTTGACATACATACTCACATACTATTTTCAATATTTATATATTGGAAAAATAATTTATATATACTAAATTTAACCACAAAAAACATATCAAGGCTTAATTTCAGGATAATAAGTCCCGATTAATGTATATTAAGCAGTTTGATCTAACCTATTATTAAAATAAGGAAATTTGATATTGTAATATAACTATTTATATGTAAAGATTAAACATGCATTATAAATACATAATAAATGCATGCTTAATGGTACAGGAGGAAATGCACTAAAATGAAAAAATTTTTTAAGATTGGCTGTTTAGGATTTATTATTCTTATTGCACTTATTGTAGTAATTGCTGTCGTAGCATCAGGTGGAGACGATAGTGGTTCTGGATCTAGTTCTAACTCTTCAAAATCAGAAGAACAAAAAGCTCATAAAGTGGGAGACACTTTTACAGTAGATAATAAAGCGGAAGTTTCTGTAACAAAAGTAGAGGAAAGAGAACAAGTTGGAAACCAATATGCAAACAAAAAAGCTTCTGAAGGCGGTACACTTGTTGCTGTGCAATGGACAGTTAAAAACGTATCTGACAAACCTTTAAATGCTTTCTCAATTCCATCAATTAATTTAGTTGACGAAAAAGGTACAAAATATGAGGCAGATATTGATGCAACATCAAATTATGCAATCGAAACAGATATTGATAACTCTAAAATTGCAAGTGACTTGAACCCTAACATTAAAGTAACAGACATTAAAGTGTTTGAGATTTCAAAAGACAGCTATGCAAAAGGTAAATGGTATTTAGAAATTGACGGAAGTAAAGTTCAAATTAAATAATACTTTTCCATACAGTAAAAGCTCACTAAACGTTCAACATTTAGTGAGCTTTATTATGTTACCTATATCCTTGAGAGAGTATATTGGGAAACGGCCCCTTTTTCTGCAGAGAATGTTGAGTATTAAGGGGATATTATATACTTACTTTAGATAGATGCAATTTGCACACCGAAATTATAAATAGAGTCCTTTAATATAAATAGACGCGATATTCTTAGCAATTTGTTCGACAGGGTGCTCATATTCATTACGAACAATTTCCCAAAGATACATTTCATTAGTGAAAAACCACCCTCTTGCTACTAGCTCGTTATGTACATCTTTACGTGCTAATCCATTGCGCTGCGCATAGCCAATGTCTTCTGAAATTCGTTGAATAAACTTTTCCCGAATGTTTCTCCATTTCTCTGAAACGAGAGGAGAAATACCAATAGCCTGCTCAAACACTTGCAGCATTTTTTGTTCGTCCTCAGCCATTTTTAAAAACTCGTTCGTTTGTTTATGAATCATTTCTTCTGCTTCATTTATAGATGCAGGTAAAAATGCAGCCTCGGCAATTTCATAAAATTTCTCCATTACATTTTCCATTAATACAACTAAAAAGTCTTCTTTTCCTTCGAAATGAACATATGCAGTACCATACCCGACCCGTGCCTTTTTTATTATTTGAGTGATAGTCGCTTTGTGAAAACCTTCTTGTATAAAGACTTCTCTTGCAGCTTCTAATAATTTTTGTCGAGTCTTTATTGAACGTAAATGCCGTTTATCTTCAATGTTATTTTCATTCATTAAGGCTTCTTCCTCCCTATCCGTTTTACTCTCTAGGATATAGAAGTTTTCACAAAACGAAAAGAAATAAAGAGAATTTATTACAAAAATTATTTTTTTAATTTTCAAAATTATATTATTGACACTGTGTCATATTCTTTGTTACGATTCTTCTAGGATACATATTAAGTAATGCAGAGGAGGAAAATTATGCAATTAAATACCTTTAAACCCACATTAGAGTATGCAAAACAATTGGATCAAGAAGACTCACTTTCAAGTTTTCGTGACGAATTTTATTTAAAGCCTGATTCCATATATATGGATGGAAACTCATTGGGGCTCCTTTCTAAAAGAGCTGAACGCAGACTTATAGAAGTTTTAAATGATTGGAAAGAACAAGGAATTGATGGATGGACTCAAGGGAAACACCCATGGTTCTCTTTGTCCGAAAAATTAGGTGAAATGAGTGCGCCGTTAGTTGGGGCTTCTAGCGAAGAAGTTATTGTAACTGGTTCGACAACAGTTAACCTTCATCAGCTTGTAGCTACTTTCTACAATCCAAAAGGAACGCGCACAAAGATTTTAGCTGATGAACTGACCTTCCCATCTGACATTTATGCGCTTCAAAGTCAGCTGCGAACCCACGGATACAGTCCAGATACTCACCTTATACGTGTAAAAAGCCGCGATGGCCGTTTTTTAGAAGAAGATGACATTATTGAGGCTATGACGGATGAGATTGCTTTAATAATCTTACCAACTGTACTCTATCGCAGCGGCCAAATATTAGATATGGAACGGTTGACGGCTGAAGCACACAAGCGCGGAATTTTAATTGGATTTGATGGCTGCCACTCTATCGGTGCGATCCCTCACTCATTTAGTAAATGGGATGTCGACTTTGCATATTGGTGTAATTATAAGCACTTAAACGGTGGACCTGGCTGTGTAGGCAGTTTATATGTAAATAAAAAACATTTTGGAACAGCACCTGGTTTAGCAGGCTGGTTTAGTTCAAAAAAAGAAAAGCAGTTTGATATGGATCACACATTAACACCTGCTGATTCAGCCGGTGCTTATCAAATTGGAACTCCACATGTTTTAAGTCTTGCCCCTTTAATTGGATCGCTAGAAATTTTCACTGAGGCTGGTATAGATAATATTCGAGCTAAATCTCTTAAAATCAATCATTATTTAATGGGTTTATTAGAAAAAGAGCTGAGTGACTTCAATTTCACCCTTGGAAGCCCTAGAGAAGATAAAAAGCGCGGAGGGCACGTAAGTCTTGAACATAAGGAAGCAGCGCGCATTTGTAAAGCATTAAAAGAGAATGGGATTATTCCAGATTTTCGTGCTCCGAATATTATTCGTCTTGCTCCTGTTGCTCTTTACACTTCTTATGCAGAAGTCTGGGAAGTAGTACAAACTTTGAAGAAAATTATGAACGATAAAGAATATGAAAAATTTAAAAATGAACGTGAAGTAGTGGCGTAAAACCCAAACTACTTGTTTTTTTAACTAGAAAAGTAAGCGCTTTCTAAATCTTAAGGGAGCTATTTGACGTAGATATGCAGCCAAACCATTATGTTGAAACTATGAAGGAGATGAAATATGAAAACCCACAATACTCAATTGCCAAACAAAGATGACGCAGAAAAGGGATTAAAACGAAATCTAAAAACAAGTCAATTGACAATGATTTCGATGGGCTGTGCAATTGGAACTGGACTGTTCTTAGGCAGTGGACTTGCGATTCAAACAGCTGGACCTAGTGTATTGGTTAGTTATGCCTTAGGAGCTTTTGTTGTATTACTTTTAATGGGGTGTTTGGCAGAAATGACCGTGGCCCACCCTACTTCTGGATCGTTTGGAACAATTTCCGAAAAATATGTACACCCCTTGGCAGGCTTTTTGGTTCGCTATTCATATTGGATAGCTAACGTTCTCGCTGTTGGAGTAGAAGTAAGCGCAATAGCCGTGTATATGAAGTACTGGTTTCCAAGCGTTCCGGGTATTGTCTGGATTTTAGTGTTTGCTACTATACTAATCTATGTAAATGCAACTAGTGTTAATACGTTTGCTACTTTTGAGTATTGGTTTTCTATGATAAAAATCAGTGCAATTGTGGGCTTTATTCTTTTAGGGTCCTATGTTCTGTTTGGAACAGATGCACGCCCTAATATGGGTACAGGTAATTTTGTAAATGATGGTGGATTCCTTCCTTTCGGGTGGTGGGGAATGTGGGTAGCTGTCTTTATTTCCCTGTTTAGTTTCTTAGGAACCGAAATGATTGCAGTTACAGCTGGAGAAGCAAAAGAGCCCGATATAGCCGTTCCGAAGGCTTTAAAAGCAACTGTGTTTCGTTTAACTACTTTTTACGTTTTGACTATAGGCATCATGTTAATGATTGTTCCATGGAAGTCAGCTCAAGTTGATAAAAGTCCATTTGTGAAAGTAATGGAAATTCTGAATATCCCCGCTGCCTCTGGAATCATGAATTTTATTATTTTAACGGCTGCTTTATCAGCTATGAATAGTCAGTTATATGCTTCCACACGTATGATGTTCTCCCTCTCTCAAAGTAAACATGCACCAGCTTTTTTAGGGAGACTAAGTAAAAAAGGTGTACCGCTATGGGCGCTTGCTGTATCAACCCTGGGCATTTTTCTTGCGGCAGCAGTTAATGGACTGCTCCCAAGCTCTTCATATGCCTTTATGATGGGTATTTCAATGTTCGGAGCTATGTTCACATGGCTTATGATATTTGTTTCTCACCTCTACTTCCGAAAAAAATGGGAGAAATCTGGTGGAAGAAAATTACCGGTAAGAATGCTTGGCTTTCCTTATTTTACAATTTTAGGAGCCATCTTATTACTCGGTTTGATGATTACCACTTGGTTTACAGATTTTAAAATTATGCTTCAGTTTGGAATTCCTTGGTTAGCATTCTTATCGATTGCTTATTTTATCTCTAAGAAAAGAAAAGCTAACCATCTCTTTGTAGAAGATATGGTCAATAGCAACTTAAAAGAAGAATTAGAGGAATTACGTTAACGCTCGTCGTTGAAAAGTTATTTTACATAAAAACAAGGGGGATACAAAATGAAAACGACAAATAACAAGGCACCAAATGCAGTTGAACTAGAGAAAGAACTTCAAACGGACTTTCAGAAAGCTATGTCGTATGGAGATTACCTGCACCTTGATAAAATATTATCTAGTCAGCATAGACTTTCTAATCATCATGATGAAATGCTTTTTATCGTCATCCATCAAGCTAGTGAACTATGGATGAAACTAATTCTACATGAGGTAACAGCTGCTATTCGGTGCATTCGTGCTAATAACTTGGAACCTTCATTTAAAATGTTATCACGCGTTTCAAGAATTCAGCAGCAGCTAATTCAATCTTGGAGTGTTCTCTCTACGCTAACACCAGCAGAGTACATGGAATTTAGAGATAAATTAGGTCAATCTTCTGGCTTTCAATCTTATCAAAATCGCCTGATAGAATTTGCTTTAGGAAATAAAAATGTCCATACACTCTCTGTTTACCAGCATGACGCGGATTTATATCAAAAAATGCAAACGGCTCTTCATGAGCCTAGTATCTATGATGCTGCTATTCATGCTCTTATGAAACGCGGATTGCAGGTAGATCAAGAAGTCTTGCAAAGAGATTGTTCACAGCCTTACGAACCGAATGCCAGCGTAGAAGATGCGTGGCTTACCGTATACCGGAATGTAGATCAGTATTGGGACTTATACGAATTGGCAGAAAAATTAGTTGATATCGGAAATCAACAGCAAATGTGGCGATTTAGTCATATGAGTACAGTAGAAAGAATTATTGGAAACAAACAAGGTACAGGCGGATCTTCTGGAGTGAATTACTTAAAGAGAGCTTTGGATCAGCACTTCTTCCCAGAACTATGGAGCCTGAGAACTAAGTTATAAATATTTGTATAAAAAGATAGAGAGGTAATAAGAATGAGCAAATGGATTGATATTTCACAACCTCTAGACCAAAAAACAGCAGGATGGCCTGGTGATACTCCCTTTTCTTATGAAGTGAATTGGAGTAAAGAAGAGACCGGTTCTGTAAATGTTGGAAAAATAACAATGAGTATCCATACCGGTACTCATATCGATGCACCTTTTCATTTTGATAGTGATGGAAAAAAGGTTATTGATTTAGACTTAGATTTATATATTGGACGTACAAAAGTTGTCCATATCCCAGCTAATAAAAGCATTGGAATAAATGAATTTTCAGATGTTAATTTAAAAGGTGTTACACGCTTATTGATTCGAACAGACGCATGGCAAGACCGTAGTGTTTTCCCTGAAAACATTCCTTACATTCAACCAAGCTTAGCTTCTTACTTAGCTAAGCTTGGCATTCGCCTGCTAGGCATTGATCTGCCTTCAGTAGATCCACTCGATAGTAAAGAACTAGCGGCTCACCATGAACTTGCATACCATAAAATTCACATTTTAGAAGGTGTTGTACTAGATAAAATCTCTCCAGGAGACTATGAACTAATCGCAGCTCCTCTTCCTTTAGTTGAAGCTGACGGGAGTCCTGTGCGCGCGCTGCTGAAAAAAATCGACTAACTTAAAGCGACTATTAAAAGAGCGATTCTTTTTCCTTAGATAGTTTCCGTTGTATACAAAAAAGAGCGGTATATTTATATACCGCTCTTTTATTATAGCTAATCAAATTTTTTCAACTTCTTCTTTCTTATCCATATCTATTTCTTTTCTTGATACCCCTGCAATTCCCCAGTGCGAAGATGGAACCTCGTTAACAATGATCCTTACTCTATCCTTCTCAACGTGAAGGCTGTTAGAAATGGCTTCGGTTACTTCTACTAACATGTTTTTAATATCTTTTTCTTCTCTTCCTTCCAGAAGGTGAACTTGTACAATCGGCATACTATCGCCTTCCCTTAAAGTTTTCTATACAACAAAGGGCCTTTATATTCAAATGAAAGATTATTAAAAAATTCTAGTTAGCTGCAGCTGAATGATACGCTGCCTAATTCAGCAAACTCTGCATGGATACTATCACCTGGTCTAAAAGAAATGGCTTCAGATACCGCTCCAGTTAATACGATATCCCCTTTTTTCAACCCTTCTTTATGTTCACCTAGTTTATTAACCGCCCAGGCGACAGCTTTAGCAGGATGTCCTAGCACGGCAGCACCCGCGCCTACCGTAGCAACCTCTCCGTTTTTAGACATTACCATTCCGATATTAGCTAGATTCACTTGGTCAGGCTTTATCCAATTGCTCCCTACAATAAAACGTGAAGACGAACAGTTGTCAGCTACTACATCAGGAAGAGTAAATTTAAAATCCAAGTAGCGGCTGTCGATAATTTCAAGAGCTGGTGCAACATATTTTACTGCTTTTAAAACATCTTCTTCAGTTAAGTTGGTTCCACAGAGGTCTTCTCCCATTAAAAAAGCAATTTCAGGCTCAGCTTTTGGATGGATCAGCTGATTAAATACTATAGGCTCCCATTCAAGTCCCAGCATGTCGCTTGTTAAGTATCCATAAATCGCTTCATGTACCCCCATCATTTCCTGCTTGGCTTTACTTGTTAAACCAAGCTTTACACCTACTCGTTTTACACCGTCTTGTACTTTTCGTTGGATCAATTGTTTTTGCAAGCTGTAAGCTTCATCAATTGTCAAATCAGGGTAGCGTTCCGTCACTTTTGTTACTTCATACCCTTCTCTTTCTGCAGATAAAAGATAGTCAACGATTTCTAAATTTCCACTTTTCGTTAAAGGCATGATCACATTTCCACCTTTCTTTGAGCTAACTCAGCAGCCACGTCTAGAATCATATCTTCTTGACCGCCGACTGCTTTTCTTTTACCAAGTTCAAGTAAAATATCACGTGAATCCAAATTAAAACGCTTTGCAGCACGTTCTGCATGAAGCAAGAAACTAGAATACACGCCTGCATAACCCATTGCAAGGCTGCCTTTTCGAATTTCTTGAGAGCCTGGCAGAATAGGTCCTACTACTTCTTCAGCCAGATCCATTATTTTATACAAATCAATACCTACATCTATTCCTAAACGATTTAACACGGCTATCAGTGCTTCAGTTTGAGTGTTACCTGCTCCGGCTCCTAAACAACGAACACTTCCATCTATTCTCGTCGCGCCTTCTTCAATAGCAGCAAGCGTATTTGCAACAGCTAACGAAAGATTATTATGAGCGTGAAAACCTACTTCAACTTGAAGAGATTGACGAAGTGCTCTAACACGTTCACGAACTTCATGAGGCAAAAGAGCTCCTGCTGAATCTGTTATGTAAACTCCTTGTGCCCCATAGCTTTCCATTAGTTTTGCTTGCTCCACAAGCTTTCCTACGGGTGCTGAATGGGCCATCATCAGAAAACCGAAAGTTTCCATCCCTAGTTTCCGAGCATATTCAATGTGCTGAGCAGAAACATCTGCTTCCGTCACATGTGTAGCTACTCGGACTAAGCCTGCCCCAAGGCTATTTGCTTGCTTCAGCTCGCGTACCGTTCCAATTCCCGGAATTAAAAGAACAGCAACGGTGGCTTGTTTCGCTTCTTCTACCGCAGCCTCAATTAATTTCATTTCGTCAACGAGAGACTTTCCGTATTGCAGCGTCGAGCCTCCTAACCCGTCTCCATGACTAACTTCGATATAGTGCATCCCTGCATCATCAAGCGCTTTCGCTACACTTCTTACTTGTGCTTCTGTGAATTGATGCTTGACTACGTGACTTCCATCTCTGAGGCTGACCTCCGTAATCTTAATAGGCTTATCACTGTTACGTTTCATTCGTCATAGCCCTCTCTTTCTTTATTCCTCCATATAAGCTCTCTTCGAGTTTATAGCGCGCATAATCTTCCGCAACCTTCGCTGCAGCAGCCGTCATAATATCTAAGTTACCAGCATAAGAAGGAAAATAATCTCCGGCTCCAGTTACCTCTAAAAAGACTGTTACTTGATCACTATCAAATAATGGTTCTTGCTTTAAATTATAGCCTGGTACATATTCTTGGACTTTTTTGACCATATCCTTGATAGCCTTTTGAATAGCTTCTTTATTCATATTTTTCACTTTACAATAAATTGTATCGCGCATTAAGATAGGTGGATCAGCCGGATTTAAGAGAATAATAGCTTTTCCGCAGTCTGCACCGCCTACTTTTTCAATAGCCTTTCTTGTGGTAACAGTAAACTCATCAATATTTGCTCGTGTTCCTGGTCCAGCGCTTAGGCTAGAAATAGTAGCTACAATTTCTCCATATGTTACATCTGCAACTTGGTTGATTGCATAGATGATAGGAATCGTCGCTTGGCCGCCACACGTAATCATGTTTACATTTTCTGATTCAAGATTTTCTCCAAGATTAACTGGAGGACACACAAAAGGTCCTTTGGCAGCAGGAGTTAAGTCGATAACCATTTTTCCTAAGTCTTTTAAAATCTTTGCATGTCTAACGTGAGCCTTAGCCGATGTAGCATCAAACACAATTTCCGCCAGGTCTGGATGTTCAGCGAGGGCTTTTATTCCATTGCTGTATGTTTGATATCCCGCTTCTCTCGCTCTTTTTAGACCATCTGAATCCGGATCAATTCCAAGAACAGCTGTTAACTCGATAAATTCGCTGCGCTGAAGCTTATACATCAAATCGGTCCCAATATTTCCTGAGCCAATAATTGCGGCTTTTACTTTTTCCACTACTCTTCACCTTCTTTGCGGTATTATTCAAAACGTACGGATACTGAACCAAGAGAGCCGAATTCTGCTTTTACTGCATCTCCGCTCGTAACTGGCACGGCTGCAGATAGAGCGCCTGGTAAGATTAATTCGCCGGCTTTTAAACAAATATCAAAATCAGATAGCTTATTTGCCAGCCATGCAACCGCATGTGCCGGATGTCCCAGGGCAGCTGCCCCAGCTCCTGTTGCGACAAGCTCTTTATTTTTATAGAGAAGCATACTAGTCGTACGTAAATCCGCTTGTTCAATTGTGGAATGTTTATTTCCTACCACTACTTTGGCAGAAGAGCCATTGTCTGCAACCGTATCGACTAATTTGATTTTCCAATCGGCAATACGACTATCGATTACTTCGATGGTCGGCACCACGTATTTCGTTGCCATTAAGACATCTAAATAGGTAACGTTTGGTCCTTTTAAATCTTCCTCTAAAATAAATCCAATTTCCGCTTCAATCTTTGGAGCCACCATTGAATGAATGTTGATTGTTTCATTATCCGTTACTTTCATATCATCAAATAAGTGTCCATAATCAGGCTCACTAACTCCTAACATATCTTGCATGGCTTTACTGGTTAGACCAACTTTTTTACCAATAATCTTTTTTCCTTCTTCCAGCTTTCTTTTTACAATCTCTAATTGAATATGGTAAGAATCAGCTACTGATAAAGCAGCATGTCGTTCTGTAATAGGAGAAATTGGCTGATTCGTCTTTTCCGCTTCTAAAAGTTCTTCTGCAAGCTCACTAATAAGTGTACGCATCCGTTAATCACCTCTTTTATAGAGTTAAAGTTTCATCGTAATTGTTTTAGCTTCTGTATAAAATTCAAAGCTGTGCCGGCCGCCTTCACGACCAATTCCACTTGCTTTTGCTCCGCCAAATGGCGTTCTCAAATCACGAATGTACCAGCAGTTGATCCAAAGTAACCCAGCAGTAACTCCAGAAGCAACGCGTTGTGCTCTTCGTAAATCGTTTGTCCAAACGACTCCTGCTAATCCATAAATAGAATCATTGGCAATTTGAATCGCTTCCTCTTCTGTTTTAAATGGAATAACAACAAGTACAGGACCAAAAATTTCTTCTTGAGCTATACGCATTTTGTTATCTACGTCGTAAAGAACAGTCGGCTCATAAAAATTTCCTGTTTCCAAACCTTCTACTCTTTTTCCTCCGCATGCCAGCTTAGCTCCTTCCGCCAAACCAATTCGGACATATTCATCGACCGTTTCTAAGTGACTTTTTGATACAAGTGCTCCCATATTTGTCTCTTCACTCAGAGGATCGCCTACTTTAATATTTCTTACCTCCGCTGTGAACTTTTCAAGAAACTGCTTATAAATGCTTTCTTGTACAAGTAAACGAGAACCCGCTAAGCATATCTCTCCTTGATTTCGATAGATTGCTTCGATAGATCCTTTTACTGCTTCATCTAAATCCGCATCTTCAAATACGATATTGGCTGATTTACCTCCAAGCTCTAGCGAAACAGGAATGAGGTTTTCTGCTGCATTTCGCATGACCGTTTTTCCTGTATTACTTTCCCCTACAAATGAAATACGACGAACCGACGGATGAGTAGACATAGTAGTTCCTACCGTATTCCCTGGACCCGTAATAATATTTAATACACCAGGAGGCAACCCAGCCTCATTAGCAATTTCTCCAAGCATTACTGCACTTAACGGTGTATAAGAAGCGGGCTTAATAACCACTGTATTGCCCGATGCCAAAGCAGCGGAAGCTTTCCATGTCATTTGCATAAAAGGTAGATTCCAAGGAATAATGAGACTTGTAACTCCCGCTGGTGAATACTTGGCATAGGACATGACATTATGCTTTTCGTAATGCTCATGCACCATATATTTAGCCATCTCGGCAAAAAAGCGGAAATTTTGAGCTGCTCGTGGAATATCAAACTCTCGACTTTCTTTAATAGGTTTGCCTACATCTAGCGTTTCTAAATAAGCTAGTTCATCTACTTTCTCCATAATTAAGTCAGCCATTTTACAAAGGATGGCAGAGCGTTCTTCAACAGGCATCTTGCTCCAAATACCGCTTTCAAATGCACGTTGAGCTGCGTCGATAGCGCGCTTTGCATCTTCTGTGCCGCCATTAGCTACAGAAGCTAATTTCTCATTCGTTGCTGGATTAAAGGTATCAAAGGTTTGACCGGATAGGGCATCTACGTATTCTCCATTAATAAAAAGCTTTGCGTCTTTTACCGTCATTTTTTCAATAACTGCCTCTTTACTCATCGGATATCCTCCTCATCCTCAATCTCTAAAATCATTTCAATTTCTACAGCTGTGTTATTGGGGAGCTGGGCCATCCCTACAGCTGAACGGCCGTGTTTCCCTTTATCCCCAAATACTTTTACGAGTAAGTCTGAAGCGCCATCCATTACTTTAGGCTGGTCCGTAAAGTCCTCCGTACTATTTACAAAACCAAGAATTTTAACGACACGCTTCACTTTGCTTAACCCGTCTAATTCGTAACTTACCGCACTCAATACATTCAGCATGGATTGCTGAGCGGCCTTATATCCCTCTTCAATTGTTAAATCCTTGCCTAACTTGCCGTGATATTGATCTACACCTTGGCCAGCCGTAAACAATAAATTTCCTGTTCGTACACAGCTGACGTAGTTTCCTACTGAAGGACGAACCTTTGACAGCGTTAAGCCAAGTTCTTGTAATCTATTCTCTGGTGTTTGTACTGTTGGCATAAATGTCACTCCTTTTCGCTTGCCCAATGTTTAGAAACTTCGCGGCATTTCCACCTAGCATATCTAACCTTTGTTGTTCCGTTAAATCCAGCGTTTCATCCAGAACTTTTCCCGGAACAACTTCACGCAGTAAAAATGGATAATCCGATCCCATAAAGATTTTTTCATGTCCAAAACGTTCAATCATGTACTTTATGTTTAGTGGATCGTAGTTTAACGAATCAAAATAAAATTGCCTTGCATAGTAACTAGGAGGATGTGTCGTCAGCCTGAGGTGCGGCCATACTTCCCACCCTTTATCTAATCTAGGAAGAATATAAGGGAAAGACCCTCCACCATGTGCAAAACAGACTTTTAATTTAGGGAATTTCTCCATAATGCCGCTCCATAGAAGAGTTGCAGCCGCTAGTGCCGTTTCACTTGGCATTCCTACGGTATACATAAAGTTATGATTTGGCATTCGATCGCGGCCCAACGTTTCCCACGGGTGAATAAAAATAGGCACTTCCCACTTTTCAGCCATTTGAAAAAACTCAATGAAAGACGGATGATCTAAATTTTGACCATTGATGTTTGTTCCAATCTCAATTCCATGCAGTTTTAATTCATTCATGCATCGTTCCATTTCTTTAATAGCCGTAGGTCCGTCTTGCATAGGAACCGTACCTAACCCAACAAAGCGGTCAGGGTACTTAGCAACTGTTTCTGCAATAAAATCATTTTGGATTTTAGCCATTTCTAATGCATGTTCGGGCTGAGCCCAATAAGAGAAAGTAACAGGGATAGGAGATAACACTTGAATATCTACTCCTTCTTTATCCATGTCAGCTATACGTTTTTCAGGGCTCCATACTTGGTCCGTTACGTCTCTGAAATTTTTCCCTCCAACCATAATTGATGCGCCGCATGTGCATGTACGTTCTAGCACAGGCCAGCGTTCACCGCCATATTTTTGAGCAAAGTCAGGGAAACTTTCCGGAATGATATGTGTATGAAAATCTATTCGCATTTCCATTCACTCGCTTCCGGTGCCATAACATGATTACACTTTTTGCATGTGCGTAATTCTAAGCTGCTGTTGAACTCTTGAATGGCTTCTTTTACTTGAACTTCAATATTGGTTAGCTGAACTTTCACACGATGCATCTCCGCATCACATTCATCACAGAACCATACAAAGTCTTCTAACTCTCCTTCACTTCTGTTTCTCTCGATAACAATGCCGATTGTATCTGCTACACGATGTGGAGAATGCGGAACGTTTGGAGGAAGTAAATACACTTCTCCTTCTTTCACCGTTACAACTTCGCGCTTGCCTTCTTCATTAATGATTTCAACATAGCAATCACCTTTTAATTGATAAAAGATCTCTTCAGAAGGATCTACGTGGAAGTCACGGCGTTTATTGGGTCCTCCCAAAACCATAAACATCAATTCTGAGTCTTTCCATACCACTTTATTGTTTACCGGTGGTTTTAACTGGTCTTTATGCTCTTCGATAAACTTCCAAAGATTTAATGGTTTAGATGATTGAATAGTATTTGTCATTGAGATAAGCTCCTTTTAATAAATTTTAATTTTCAAAAAATAAAAGTTAGTTTGATTGCACTTAAAAATACTAAAATCTTAAAATGGTATTAATTAAGGATTTCCAGCTCGCTTACTTTTAGTTTTTTCTGCATGTAGACAACTTCGTTTGCTAAATGCTTAATGCGATCTAACACTTCCGGATCTCCTACTTCATTCTTTTGATTAAAGTGAGTCGTATGAGCGTATACATAACTCGGTGCCACAAAAGCACGAAAGTAACCCGCAATAGGCTTTAACTGATTTTCAATCACTAAATAATGCTGATACGTACCGCCTGTAGCGATGAAACCCATTACTTTATTTCGAAAAACCTGGGGATGTATTAAATCAAATACATTCTTAAGAGCACCCGTAATTGACCCTTGGAAGATAGGTGAACCAATTACATAAAAATCAGCGCTAGAAATAATTTCGATGACTTTTTTAGTATCTTCTGAATAAGCAGAGGGATCGCGGCCATCACAAAATTGGATAGTATAATCTCGTAAATCTAAAAATTCAATTTCAATGTCTGGATGCTGCAATTTAGCTTCTTCCAGTACTTGTTGAACAACAGCGCCTGTTTTAGTTCCTATAATCGTCCCTGATATGCCTAATAGTTTCATTTTCACTTTCCTCCTCCTAAAGAAGCCTTACACTTAGCTTCAAACACTAGTTTTTTATACATATTCTTTTTGTAAAGACCAGCCTAATAAATCATTTGATTGGTCAATTGCGCCTTGTTGGAGTAACTGACGAATTCTAGTAGAAGAGATTCTTGTTCCTTCTGCACAACAGACAGGCGGGATGATATCTACGAGAAAGTGCTTTGCTAGAAGCTTGATATCTCCTTCTCTATTTCGGCCGAAACGAAAATCGTTGCCTACTATAATCTCCGATGGATTAAGCTTTTTTAAGTTACTGATAAAATCAATTGATGGACGCTTAGCGTATAACTCATCAAAATGGATAATAACTGCATAGTCTACTCCTAACTCAGCTATCAGATGTACCTTTTGATCGATAGGCGTTAACACTTGATCACGTTGAAAATGAAAGCGAGGAGGAGGATCAAATGTATAAACAACGCTAGGTACCTTTAACGCTTTGCTTCGATTGACAGCTTGCTTAATTACTGCTTGATGTCCTTGATGCACGCCATCAAATGCACCTATAGCTATTACGGATGCTTGTAAAGACAATATTCCATCTTCATACCTTTGCATCTTTACACCTCCCTTATTAAGAACGTCATGAACCTAGACTCTGTATCTATTAACAAAGTACATTTATAGATAAAAGAAGTATCGGTATCAGCTATTTGTTACTTCCTCCTTCTTAGCTCCTGTATTTAATGCCGCATCTACCATGGCAAATGAATGGCTGCGCTTATAGCTATTGTAGAAAATAGCTCTTTTACGGATTGGATCCCCTGTATAGTATCGCTCGTATTGAAGCAGCCTTTGCCCAAATGCCTCTCCACATAGATCCCACGCTAATTTAAATAAGTGAACACGGTCTACAGCAGACACTCCTTCTCGGCCTCCATAATAACGATCTAGATCCTCTCTTAATTCAAGGTTTTCAAAGTCCGCTCCTGTAGGAGACATAAGCAAACCGCCTGCACCAATTGTTTGCATGACTTCAATAGCACGAGGGTACATTTTAGGAAGCAATCCACGAATTGTTTCTAAAGCTGTTTCATTTGGAAGAGCTTCTCCTTTTTCATTAATCGTATATTCATACTCTGATGTCCGAAGCAAAGCTCTAATGGATTCTACTGACTGTATCAATTCCCCTAAGCTCTCTTGAACGTTTAGATATCCATCTACACCGATTGCATCCGCTACTTTACAAGCTACTTCCGTTGCAAATTGAAGTTTAACTAATCCTCTTACGCCAGATTGATGTGCCGGTTGCTGAGCGATTCCTGTTTTAGGATAAAGAAGATTGGCAGCTTCAATATTGTTATATAAAAACACTCGATTCCAAGGAATCAGCACATCGTTAAAAATCAAGACTGCATCCATCTCTTCAAATCGAGAGGCTAGCGGATGATCAAACATTGATCTTGTTCCGTCTTGCATAGCTTCTCGACAAAGAATTCGAAGTCCCGGTGTATCAATCGGCAGCGCAAAAGCAAGTGCATAACGTTCATCGCCAGGTTTAAATCCTGGGAACGAATAAACAATCACTTCATCGGTAATAGGTGACAGTGTAGCTAGCATTTTAGCTCCTTTTACAACAAGTCCATCTGGTGTTTCTTTGACAGTACCTAAATGAGTAAAAAGATCTTGCTGTTCATGTGAGGCTTTGCTTCGGTCATTCTGCGGGTTGATAATAGCGTGAGTTAAAAACAAGTCATTATCACGAATATACCGGTAATAATCTCTTATATTTTTGCCCCACTGCTCATTGTAATGATCTAGAAAACTAGCATTATGAAATAAAGAAGTGACTACAACATTTAAGAAATCGGGTGTTCTTCCCATCAGTCCGAAGGTAGCTTTTGCAAATGCTTCAAACACTTCTCGGCGAGCTACTAAATCTTCGTAACTTTTAGGAATTAAGAAGGCATTTGATATTCTCTCGCCTGTTTCTTCGCAAATATGAGTAATTTTCTCTCGATAAGCCGGGTCATGCTGCATATCGTACAACTTCGCAATTTCTAAAATAGGCTGTTGAAACACCTTTTCTTCAAATACATTTGTAATTTTTCTGCCCCCTAACCAAATTTCTGGCTGGCGTGATTTTAATGCATCAATATATTGAGCACCTGTACGAATCCCCATATTTGTTCATCCCCTTAAGGTTTAATAGTAATTAATTGAATTATAGTATTTGATTTTTTTCAGGGGTGTAGTCTCGTTAACATTTTTTTGGAGTTTTTTATTTTTTGAATAGACGGAGTAGCTAAAATAAGAAATTTATATGATTGCATTTACGTATTTTTCGCTTTAAGATATTGTAGAGAGCTTAACGCTTTTATAAAAATATTGGCTGATTAAAAAAGAGATCAAATAAAGCGCACATTATTGTAAGCGCTTACTTATCTTGTTTTTTATAGCAACGTAAATAAAATTTCCTACCCTATAGTGTGTTACTTGATCTTACAATTGTCTTTTCAACTTTTTAGGCGTATCTTATATTTTGGTTAAGGAGTGAGTATGATGGCTATTCTCTTCAATCATGAAAATAATTTCAAAAACTACTTAATGTACGGAAAAAGGCAATATATGAAACAAAAAAATGTGGTATATGAACAAGGAGACATAGGAGAAGGATTTTATTACCTGGAAAGTGGATTAATTAAAGTCCACACCTCTACCCCATTAGGGAAAGAGCGCGTATTAAACATTGTATTGCCAGGTCAATTGTTGGGAGTTCAAGCAATGGACCAACAAGCTCATTTCACTACTGCTACTACGGTAAAAGATTCCGTACTATATTATTTTAGTTACAACGATTTCAAAACACTTATAACTCTCCACCCGCCTATACTAAACCTTATTACAAAGAGTATTATTCAAAAAATGCATATCTTAGCTGAACAAATTAATTTACATACCTTAACTACCGAACAGCAAATCGCCACTGTGCTTTTAAACATCTATCATGACTTTAAAAACTATGAAATTCCTTTAACACAAAAGGACTTAGCAACGTGTACCGGTTTAACAAGGATTACGGTTTATAAAACATTAAAAAAATGGAAAGAAAAAAAACTAATAGATAGCAAAAATAAAAGATTTCTAATTAAGAACCCGGATCTGTTAAAAAATTATCTCTTTCAGTGATAAACGCTTTGGCCACGTTATCAAAATAGAGAACTTCATCTATTAAATGTTTCTATACGTTTAAAATACACTTTTATAGAAAGGTGATTACATGGTAAACCTTCGATACATATGGCGTCCCTTTTTAAAGTATGGACAGATGATAAAATTAGAAGAAAACACCACGATCTATTATCAAGGAGAAGTCGGTAAAGGATTTTATTATTTAGATAAAGGAAGTGTAAAGATTACTCTCTTAACTGAGAAAGGAGCAGAACGTACGGTTAACTATGTACCTGAAGGCATGTTATTAGGGGAAAACGGTATTAATAAAGAGCCTTATTTAACAACTGCTGTAACCACAGCTCCATCCGTTTTATATTATTTTACTAATGAAGCAATGTTAAAAATATACGAGGAGGAACCGAAAGCAGTCATTCTCTTTACAAATTCTCTTCTCTATAAGTTTAGACTGCTAGCAGAAATTATTACGTTTCTTAACCTCCCCATTGAACAACAGATGGCTCATTATTTATTAAAGCTCGTAAAAGAAAATGAGGAATTTCCCTTTAATCAAACATCCTTTGCCCGCTACGTTGGGACTTCCCGTATTACTGTGAATAAAATCATTCAAAAATGGAGTAAAGAAAAATGGATCGAGCTGTCTAATCAAAATATCTATATTAAAAATATCAGTAAACTTAAAGAAATAAGAGATCAAAACAGCAAAAATATAGGCGATTTAGATATGCTGATGCTGCCATTAATGTGATTATAAGTATGCTTGTGATGGTGCTTCGCACATAGAAGGTATGGCGGAAAATACAGGGCAAATGAAAATATAATTGAATAACAAAAAAACGAACCACGAATCAAATATATTGATCAACGGTTCGTTTTTCACTTGGGCTAAAAATACTTTTCTCCGCCTCTTTCACCCTTTTAATATGCATGTGTAACTAATACAAAAATGAAAAATAAAGACCAAACAGTTCCGAAAACCATAAGCGAGATACGCAAAAGTTTCTCTGCTGAAACCCTAAATATTTTTCCGATGATATCAAAGAAGATTTCTGCTATCCAAATATCCGGAGCGGAACTAATTTCATCATACGAACGCTTCCATCCCCCATAAATAAAGAGGAACCCTACTAAAATCATACAACAAATACTAACAACTGCCATTTAAGTCCTTCTTTCTTTTATCTTTAATTGTATATGTTATATATATTGTTATAGATACAGCTTACTTATCAAGCACTATTTTGTCACCAGTCTGTGCAAATGTCTGAATCGCATCCAATGGCTGATGAAATTAAACGGCATCATGGAAGTTTGGGGTTTGACTTTTATGTTTAAATATATCGTTTGCTAACACATGATAGGCCTTTTCAACGTAATCTTTTGGATGATTGTTTTTTTGCTGAAAAATATATTTATTCTAAGTTTAACCTCATATCACAAATCATGTTTCCCAGAGTACCACTACGATTTATTGTGTTTCATCCCACTCAAGACGTACCTCTGAATCGCCTTGCCATATATACATATGCCTTTATTTCAAAGTTAAGGTTAATTCTCTTTCTGTAAACACTTGTTTAGCAATAAAAATAGCAGTTAACACTCTAGGAAAGCCAGTGTATGGAATACAGTGAGTAATGGCTTCTACTATTTCATGTGGTGTGAGACCTACATTAAGCGCAGCATTAATATGAACATTTAATTGTGGTTCACACCCTCCTTGTGTCGTGAGCGAGCTTATTGTAACTAGTTGTTTTTGCTGTAGGTTAAGCCCTTCTCTTGTATAAATATCTCCAAAGGCAAATTCAATGACATATTTCCCAATGTCAGGAGCAATGTCTTTTAATGATTCAATTACTCGTTTTCCTCCCTCTCCATCTACCTCCATTAACGTTTTCCAACCATTTTCGTAACGTTCATTCATCAACTGAATCTCTCCTTACAACTGAGTTATTTTATTTACAAGTTAGATATTACGCTTTAGAGCGCGCTCTAAAGCAAGCATTTTATTTCTCATGTTATAATAATTAATATGGAAAATTTATTCAGTATTCAACAAGTAGCAAGTATGACCGGTCTTTCTACACATACTTTGCGTTATTACGAAAAAATTGGATTAATAGAAAATGTGCAAAGAGACCAAACCGGATATCGACAATATACAGACGTTGATCTAGCTTGGATTCAGTTTTTAATTCGTTTACGTGTTACAGGAATGCCTATGCTTAAAATGAAGCAGTTTTCTGATTTGCGACAGAAAGGAGATTCTACTATTACGGCAAGAAAGGAATTGTTAGAAGAACATTATAAAGATGTCTTAGGTAAGATAGAGGAACTAGAGTTCAATTCGCAGAGAATTGAAGAAAAAATTACGCACTATAAAAAATTAGAGACAGTGGAAAACCAACAATCTTAATAACTATAAAGAAGACCTTGAAACAAACCTTTCAAGGTCTTTCTCATAGTACCTAATATAACATTAAACAAAAAACGCTGAATTTATATATGTAGCAGATTTGAAATATTCCCACCTAACACTCTGTCTGCAACTTCTTCACTAGTTGCACTTGAAAAATTTGCGTGTCTTGAATACCGGCTTTTTGGAGTTCCTGTTTAAAGGATTCTCCTTTTTTAGCTTTAATAATTAACAAATCTATACGAACTCCACTCCTCATAAAATGGGATTGATTTTGCTTTACTTACTTTCATTAATAGTAGAGATATTAATAGAAAACTCCTCAAAGCTTAACTGTCCCAAGGCTAACTTCATACTTTCAACAAATATACGTTCATTTTTAGTTAGTTCACGCTTTGCTTCCTTTTCAATCCATTCATGCTCAACGTCCAAAACATCTAAAACATGCTTTTGTTTTGAAAAAGCCTCATAGTATCTTAATCCAAACTTTCTTTGAGAGACGGCATCAATATGAATGCCATCTGGATTTGCTGTTAAGCCTTTTGATGTTACAAAATAACATTTTTTTTCAGCATGGGCAACTTTAGATAATATCTGATTTATTTGTTTATATTCTACGGCGCTTTTTCCAAATCCGACGTCTCCAAGGTAATGTCCCAACTCACCAATAATAATCGGGATATCTGGTGCATTCAATTCTTCTCTCAAGTGTTTAAATAATGAAAGCAGTTTATCTTCATACGTCTTATAACGTTCTCCGTAACTGTCGCTTTCTCCTTGATGCCACAGAATTCCCACTAACTCACTTGTTTCCATTGCGAATTTCGCTTCAGAAATCGCGTGTCTGGTTAATAGTCCGTCAATTGTCCACTCATCAATTGAGCTTCCTCCCTCGGCACATGGTATTAACCCAATGGACTCGCCCGGATAATCCTCTGTCCAAGCTTGAGCAAAAGAGGCTGCCGGCCCAACACCAGATATGTGACGATCAAAATTAAGTGGTTCTGCCATCGTTTGCCACCTGCCGTTTCGTAACATATGTATATGCTCATTATAAATCGGCGGTACGTCCCCAATAAATCCTCTGCCTGCCATATTTGATTGTCCAATTAATAATATAGATTTCATCGAAATACCTTCTTTCTCTGCCATGTTGATCACTTTTTTTAAATTTGCTCGTGCTTATACTTATAGAATTAGTTACACTCTCATATATAGCTTAATTGATGGTTTCAAGAGCTTGTTTCAAATAATCCATTTCAGAGGTTATATCATCTATCTGTTGGTTTAACTGACTTACTTTATTAAGAGTATTCCGTGCATCCAATAAATTGATTTCTAACATCAAACGGCTTGCTTCACTCTCAAGCTTCAATCTCTTTGCAAATAATACCTCGTGCTTTTTTATAATTTCCGATTTTAAATTTTCACTATTGTTTTCTTCCATACTTCTACCTCACTAACTTGTAATAACAGTATTTTATTGAAATGTAAATTTCCCTATATAATTTAATAATTACCTACAGGGAGGTCTATAACATGGTTAAAATCCCCTTTTTCACCTACAGGAAAACCGCATTTACATAAGAGAAATAATAGCAACCAATTAAAATAAATTCCATTATTCGCTTTCCTTGGATGGCGTTCATAAGTTTTTAGTGTTGGCATTTAAATACATACTGAACGTTCAGAAGCTCCCCTAACTGTCAAAAATAAATGAATTATTCCAAAATAAGGGAAAAACGAAATCATTTTGTTTTTTTTGCAGGAAAAGAAAGCTCAGTATATAAAGATAACAGTATACATCAAAAAGTGTTGAGAAAATGTTATGATCATTTTCTATCAGCACGAGATCCATAATTCGAGAAAAGAGCTTATATTAGTCCGTGTCTTAAGTATGCCTATTATATAGAATGGGTTACTTAGTAAATAAGGGAAGGTGATTTATATGTTAGGGGAAGAAGATTTAAAAGTAAATTGTATATCAGCTGCTATAGGTTTACTAATCCAACATAATATCATCACTCACCAGGAACTGGACAAACTAACTAAAACAAATTATCACGTTTTTTATCATTTTCTCATGGATAAGCTAATTGAAGAAGAGTTTAGTAAGGATAGGGTTGTACAAACATAAGTGCTTCAACAAAAAAAGAAGCGCAAGATCCAAAGCAGGAATCTCCTATTTCAAACGTAATTCGTATAGGGCTCCTTACATATTAGACATATATAATATGTAAGGGCTTTCTTGTTCAACAAAGCCTCCTATAGTTTAAATGTATTTCTTCACAGTCTATCATTTTAAAAGTCATTTTATCAAAGGAAGCCTGCCAATATTGTTACAAAAAAGTCCTCTCCTCGTTTCAGGAAAAGAACTTATATGCAGTGAATTTTACAAGCTACTTCCAAGTCTGATCAAGTTTATCTGAATAGAAATGTAAGGCTTTTTTATAACTTAGTATTTCATTGTCATTTGTTGTATTTAGTAAGCATTTCAGTAGCAGTTCCATCGCTTTGCTATGCTCTTTTAAATTGTATAAGGTCATGGAATAAAACACTTTAATTACGTGATTATCTGGGAATAATTCCATTCCTTTTAAAAATGTCTTTTTTGATTTTTCATACTCCCCCAAGGCTCTATACGTGCTGCCCAATCCCACTATTGCCCCTTCCATATCCTTAGAAGGTAATCCTATCTTTATGGCATTTTCGTAAAAGGGCACTGCCTTTTCTTCTTCTCCTAATACGTCAAAGCTCCAAGCACATTGATAGTTATATAAAGCATTGTCTGGAAATTCCTTAACTAATTCACTTAGCAATTCGTTAGATTCTTTGTGATTTCCATTCTTTCGTAACGCTAATGCTTTATCTAGTTTGTTATTCATTATCTAAATCTCCAGCCCTTCTTTTTCCCACTATTTATCTCTTAACATCCTTCCATATCCAGAAATCCAGCGTATTTGTACACTTTATCTAGATCTATTTCTTGCTTTAACTATCCTTAATGTTTAATTTTTAAAGACTAACCCATTGTTCTGCAAAGCTTCTCTAAGTTTAGGTAAAGAAGCCGGCCCTATACCGTGAAATTGTAATATCTCTTTTTCACTAAATGTTGATAGCTGCTGCAAAGAAGTTATCCCGTTGTTTTCCAGTGCTCGTCTTGCTGGTGCTGATAGCATGGAAAGAAATCCATCTTCAGGTTTGCGTTCTTGCTCACAGGTTGGGCAGGTCGGACAGTTACTGCTTTTATAATATTTGTGTCCTTTATGACAGATTCTTAGGTTTCCTTTTTGGGTTTTCATTTTTAACCTCTCCTTTTCTCAAGAATTTTTTTAGCTTTTATCCCCTGCCACTTCTTCAATGGATGGTTTATGAAGGAACAAAACATCATACGTATAGTAAACTCATTATCATTAAATACTTATCAGTCTCGTTTTAGATAGTGCAGTTCCATTACAAATTATGCTAACACCTCACATGTTTGCGTTTGAAACCAATCCGTCCTCTATCTATATCCTTTTGAATGTTTTCGGAAGCAAGAAGAATACTACTTTTTTTCTTATCCTTCTTAACTTCGACTGGACCTACTGTCTTTGCAGTTTCAAGGGCCTTTTCATGAAGTGGCAAATATGAAACACCGACTGTATAGATAAAATTATTCATAGCCGATTTCGTTCGATCTGGAGAATCGTGAATCGTATTTTTCACTTGATTAAGCATATCAGCAATCTTGCTTGTGCTAAATTCATCGTCAGGACGATTACCCAAAAGCCAGCAGTAGCAACTCCAACCTGCCGACATTTTAAGTTCTTCACCGCTTGCCACCCATCTATCAGCAACAGCTTGCGCAAAATCGGTTTCTGACAAAGTTACTGCAACTACATAATCGGATAGCATGTAGAAATACGCTTTATCAATCCAACGCTCAAAATCCTCCGCAGTCATCTCTGTTGGGTCTGCAATGATACCAGCAAAATACATAGCATCATAATTGCCAGACGCATAAAGCTGCTCGGCCAAAGCCTGATTTTTCTTGATTTTCTTTGCAATCGGCTTCATTTTTCCTGTTGCTACTCCAAAAAGTGGATCGTGTGCACCATTGTTTATGTAAGTCTTTTTAATTCGTTCCGTACCAAGCGCTTCAAGTTCTTTCATAACCATTTCAAAATCCATCTTTCTATACCCTCCTTCTTCTCCGTTCATAATCTACTCTTTATTTCCGCCAAAAAGTTGAACAGTCTTTCTTATCTAACATATTAAACTCGATTATTTTCTTAAGTAATTCATAGTTTACTGGCTCAGTCCATAAAATTCGAAACAGACCTTTGGTAGCGCTGTATCCAGCCTGGGTGATGTCATGATTAAAGTGCGCCATGCCTGTTTCTTCAGGTGAAACGCTCAAATGATGTTTCGCTGAGGCAAAGCCGATGATAAATGTTCCATGATCAGTAAACATTGGAGTATTCCATTTAATTTGTGGTTCCAAATTCGGGAAAGTATTAGCAATCCAAGCCAAAACCTCCTCTGTTCGGTGACGGTGGTCAGGGCTATCTATACGCGCTAAATATTCTGCAAAAACTTCCATAGCATCTTCTCCTCAAATAAATTTTTTTAATCTACTCTACTTTTATACAAATCAAACATCAATCGTTCATTTAACCTTATTTCATTTTTACCTCAAATACATTAACGATTTATAAAATGTACTAATCATTTAATCCTTTTCCATTAAGAATGTTCGGAATGCATTTTTCAACCCTTGATGCTCGAGTCTTAGATTGTTTGGCCGCAGAAAAATGAAGAATATATGCTCTTTGCCGTCCTGGAGTCAATGTAGTAAAAGCATCTTTTAGAGCAGGTATTTCATCAAATTTATGCTGTAGCTCTTCAGGAATAATGAGTTCTTCAGGCTTTTTAGCTTTGACTTTTAATCCGGCTTTTTCCACCTCGATGGCCTCATAAATATAAGCTTTTAAGATGGCTTCCTTTTCAGCTATTTCTTGCACATTGGTAAACCGAATTTGTCGTGCCCCTTGTACATTCTCCGTTTGTTGAATTAGAATACCATGAGAATCTTGTAACAGAGAACCTTTAGGAAACAGCAACGCACAGTATTCTTTAAATCCATGTATTAAAACAATGTTTTTTTTCTCAAACGTATAACAAGGATTCATCCACTTAAAATCTTCGGTCAACTCACAATCAAGAACAATCTTTCTCAACGTCTCATATTCTTCTTTCCACTTTTTAGCTTTAGTTAAAAATTCATCAACCTTAGGATTCATTTTGCTATTTGTCATCAAGGAACACTCCTATTCAATTTTTTAATCTGTCGCTCTCGCAATGATATAGTCAACCTTCAATTCATTTAATGGTGTTACTATTCTTCAAATGCAAGAAATGCCCTTCTTCAATTGACTTGATAGTTATCAAAATTATAAACATTTTAAGTATGTTTGCTCATTATACAAAGCGAACATCGATTAGTTCACTTAACTGCATGTGATCCATGAAAATAAATAAATTACTAAGAGCATCAACAAACTGAATGAATCCTGTCTCTGTTATACATTGACTTCTCTTATAGTACGTAAAGTACACTTGTTTATTTGTATGTAAGGCTTTAATCATTGCGACTCTCGAAGTATAGCTTTAATAATTTTTGATGGAGCAAATTATTCGTATAGTTCGTCTCAACAAAATATTCTAATTGCCATTTCTGTGTTTCCATAGCTTGTTTGCTAGTTGGTGTATCCCATATCGGGTACACTCTAATTGCCATCTTGCCTTTTGTGGTAGCCGTTTTAAGAATTTTTTGTTTTAAAAGAACTTCTTTTGGAAAAATGAATTGTCCAAATCTATTTGTACTAGTGAAGGTATTAATAACTAATAGATCGGTAGCTTTTTCATACGAAAAGGCTTGGTTTTTATGAGTCGCATCTTTTTCCCAAAAGGATACAAACTGCCCTACCTTGTTAGGGATAGTTTTCGCCACCCTAAATCGTACAGATTTTGAATTTAACTGAAAGATACCAGCGCCATAATCTGAATTTTGAGCTTCTTCTCGAATAGCTTTTATAGCGAAGTGATTGGGTTTATAAAAATTCTCATTTACATAGGTTAACGCCTCATAAAATTCCATTGTTTTTACCCCTTATGTTTATAGCCCTCTTCAATTAATAATACGTGGTTTGTATTTCTTTCCTCGAATCGCGTCTTAAATATTCCAAATGATATAGCAAAGCTATCCTCGTCTCGTAACACCTCTTGATCCCTTAAGCGTTACTCCCCTCTTAATATAGTTAATGTGCTACATATTAACCTCATTTTTTCACTTTGGTTCGCGATCTCTTTGTATTACTGAAATACTTGGAGGTTCAGTTGAAACCACATCAATTATATGATTTAAAGCATGTATTCCATAGTGTTTAAACGGGCCAAGATGTATATCGTCAGCTATGGTACCAACTTCAATAAAATCTAGATATCTGGATTTTGAATAAACTGCAAAAGCGCTTCCTTTATACATTTCATACTTATCTATTACAGTAAAACTTTCGTTTCTAACAGAGTATGCAATGTACCAATCAAATGTAAGGCGAATTATAAGCAGGAAGTTAGGATTTATTTTATCTTGAATATGGTCTTTCTATGATCCTGCTTTATACGTTTCAAGCGCAGCTCTATTTTTCTATTTAACATTTTATGTGCGATTTGGAAAGTTACACATATGAACAGTAAGATAACAGTAATAATTATAGCGTCTGGCACTTGAAAGCAAAAACATAATACTGCTAAAAGAAAAGATATAGTACAAGTAAAGTTGATTATCCATTTTTTATTTCTATGAGCTTGAAGACTTTTTTCAAGCAGCTGCTTTTGTCCTTCTTCCCTTTTTATATCTTCTGAATTATTGAGTGTAGAGTTCAATGTTATTTCTCCTTAGAAACTAATTTTATATAATTTTTATCTTGGTTATCTTTTCCCTTTAAGATGATAGTATAATTGGATGTTCTTAAAGAGAAAGCCAAATTTAATTAATCGTTTTGGCAAGCGCGTAGGCTTCTTTCGCGCTGATTATAATATCCTCCAACAAGCTCATCTTCTCCTCTTCTTCAAGGTTTGCGTTTAACAGAAAAAAATAAAGCATGGAATACCTTCATGTCGGTGCATATGACGACTCTATTTGGCAGCTATTCTTAATCGATCCAAAGAAACTATGAAAAAAGAACATTCGTTCTCTACATTATACAAGAACAAACGTTCTCTTTTCAACAAATACTCTAAAGTTTTCCGAATTATTCCTATGAATAACGTCAAATTTATTATTTTATAAAAAAAGAAATATTTTATATACCTAGAGAAAGATATCGAGATAGCGAAAAAAACATGAGAAAATGTTCTACAAAGCAAAATTTCGGAGTGAAATAATCAACAAAATTTGCCATAATAAGTGAAGTAAGGAGGTGTATTATGTTTCGATTGTATGGAGCCTTAATTGGACTTAGTTTCATTTGGGGTTTATCTTTTGTATTTATGAAGTGGCTGCTCCCCTCAGCTGGCATATGGGGAATTGTATTTTTTCGTTGTCTAGCAGGTGCTATCATCTTGCTCCCGTTTCTATGGTGGAAGCGTAGAAAAGTTAAAGAGAAACTACCCTGGAAGGCGTTGATTGTTGTTGGTATATTTAACTGTGGTTTGGCGTGGGGATTAATTTCCTTAAGCGAAACTGAGATAAACAGTACAACTGCCTCCATTCTAAATGCGACCACTCCAATCTGGACAGGTCTTATCGGATTTATTCTTTTTTCTTATCGACTTACCGGACGTCAGTGGATCGGTATTCTTATCGGTTTTTTCGGGATACTCGTCCTTATGGATTTTCAATTTGGTCAGATTTTCGGGAAAGGGTTTGTCGGAATTGGAACAATGCTTGTTGCTTGTATCTGCTATGGACTTGCTGGGCAATTAACAAAGCGGTTTTTGTCTGGGGTGAGCGTATTAACTATAACAACCTTCACCTTACTAACAGGTGCTATCATCGGTTTAATTGGAATGTTGTTTACTGAACCATTCAAATCAGATCTGTTGATTCATCCACTTCCGCTTCTGGCAATTGTGGGTCTTGGCTGTTTTGGCTCAGGATTGGGTCAGTTAATCTATTTTTATATCAATAAAAATGGTGGCCCTGAATTAGCAGCGACGGTTACTTACCTGATCCCTGCCTCGGCCATGGTCTGGGGTTATTTACTACTGGGAGAGACAATTACTCCAAATGTCATTGTTGGACTACTTATTATCTTTGCTGGCGTTTATCTTTCATCTAGGAAATCAAAAGGTAAAACTCCGCATGTCACTCTCGTTAGCAATAAACAAAATTAAGTAAGTAGATTTTATAATGTGAGTCTTTAAAGTTATCTATGAGAGAGGAATTAAGAAACTGAAGGACTACAGAATATGATATATTTCAAATAGAATTCATCATATGTAGTGATAAAACGTAATTCTAGTTGTTCAATCTTGTTTAAAAGGCAGCCAAACAGAGGGCTGCCTTTTTTTATTTCAACGCAGAAAATAATTTTAAAATTCAGTGCTAGTTATCCCATACAACATAACATCACACAAAAACGCTGAATTTATATATGAAGCAAATTCGAGATATTTCCACCTAACACTCTGTCTGCAACTTCTCCGCTAGATGTATGACGCTTAACGGCCTGTAGATTTAAATATGGATCTCCATATGGAAAATCTGAACTAAATAACGTTCTTTCAGGTATTTCTTTTATAGCCAACGACAAGGCGTATGTTGTATAAAATGCAGATATATCTAAGTAAGCATTTTTAGTGTCTTTTATCATCTCTATCGTTTGTAGCCAATGAATTCCGCCCATATGCCCGTATATCACCGGCACATTTTCATATTTTTGAGTGAGAACAAATAACTCTTGAATATCCTTTAAGTTCAAAGGATGAAAAGTATGTACCCAAATCGGCAAAGACGTATAGTCACTTGCTGCTTTAAATATAGGTTCTAACAATGGAATTTGACCTGGGCCAAGAGTAAATTCTCCGAGACCTTTCATCTTTTGCTCTTTGACAAGTTTCTCTACCCAGTCGTTTAGAGTGAAATCACCAGAAGAAAAAGAGAGTGGAACCGAACCAAATCCAACAAACCGATTCGGGTGCTGCTTAATCGCAACGCTTACTTCTTCTAGCGCATTTAAGCGTGCTTGTAGAGGATTCACCTCGTTGTTTAGAATTTGATTTAACCTGTTCATTTCCGTGGTAAATTCTTTAACATTGCTGCTTTTTTCTGGATGAACAAGAGTAGAAAACAATACGGTTTTATCTATTCCACTTTCATCCATCATTTTAATATGTTTCTCTATAGGCAAAACCACATGTGCATGACTATCAATAATCATTTTGTTTCTCCTTTTCATTTCTTTCGTAAAAGACTTCATTGGCAACTGTCAAAATTGTATTTAAAGCTACAGGAAATCCAGCATAAATAACCATCTGTAACATTGCTTCTAAAATTTCTTCCTGTGTCCACCCAACATTCAACGCCCCGTTTATATAAAATTTCAGCTGTTCCGTATTACCTAATGCAGTTAGGCCAGCCACCGTAGCAAGAAGGCGTGACTTTAAGTCTAAACCTGGTCTCGAGAAAATTCCCCCGTAATTAAACTCTACAGCTAACGTTCCTAAATCAGGCAGAACTGACTGTTCAAAGCCTGCCATTATACCCTTGTAGTTCTCTGGATCAATCTTAGCTAATATATCTAATCCTCGTTGAAAGTTATCTGTATGTGTTCCCATTACATATTACTTCCTTTCTTATTTATGAAATTCCCTATCGTTTTTTTAGGGATGTTCATTGGAATTAAAGAACAAAAGCTAATGGCTATCATCATTATGGATATGGCACACACTCCATACCACTGCCATTTACTCCATGCAAGTAAACCCACATAAGATCCTAGGGACCCTCCTAAAAATGTGGAAACCATATATAATCCATTTAATCGACTTCTTTTCTCTTCTCCTAATTGGAAAATAGTAAACTGACAGGCAACTTGGTTCGCTTGAGTCCCTACCGTTATAAAAAGAGCTCCTAAAATTAATCCAGGTAACCAGTACCCTCCCCTTATAAGACCTATAAAGGCAAGTAAAGATACGGACATACACAAAAGACTTGCAACCCTCGCCCCTTTTGTATCGATTAAACGTCCGATAACGGGCGTAGCAAATGCTCCGGCTATCCCGACTAACCCTATTACCCCTACCATGTCACTTCCATACGAATAGGGAGTTGTATGGAATAAAAAGACAAGCGTGGTCCAAAATGCGCTAAAAGAAGCAAACATCATTCCCTGACTTACACATGCTTGTTGCAGAGCTCTTTCTTTTATAAATAACGGACCTAACGACATGAGTAAGTGTTTATAACTGGTTGCATTCTCTCCTTTACTCCTTGGAAAATAGACGTAAACTAACAAAATCATAAAAAGTGTAGCCACAGCAGACGTCCAATACACCATTCGCCATCCAAAATGAACATCAATGAAACCACTAGCAAGACGAGCCCCTAAAATACCACAAACTAATCCAATGGCGACATTTCCTAAAACTTTTCCTCTATTATGATCTGAAGCTATATTCGCAGCCAGCGGAACAATAATTTGAGGAACAACCGTTACGATTCCTAAAGCTAAACTTGTAACCATCATCCACGTTTTGTTGATAGATAAAGCGTTTAAAGCGAGAACGATACATATAGCGAATAATAAAAACAAAATCATTTTTTTTCGTTCAAAGATGTCTCCCAACGGTACTATCAAAAGATTTCCTAGTGCATATCCAATTTGAGCTAAAGTAGCTATAATGCCTATGCTGGCTACTGAAACATGAAAACTGGCGGACATGCTTACTAAAAGAGTTTGGTTCAAGTAGACGTTAGCCACTGTAAGCCCGCAAACTGTAGCCATTAAAAGTACTAAGCCTTTTGATATATGAGACGTTTTTTCGCTACCTTTTACTATCATCTGTTTCACCTCCCTTACCTAGATCATAAAATAAGGATTATAATGGTAATAGGAGTCTAGTTATACTAGTAGTAAAAGTACTACCTATACGAAGGAGTAAAATCATGGTCAGCGATAAAGAAAGAAGAAAAGAACTAGGGGATTTTCTAAAGATAAGACGAGAGCGATTGTCTCCAAAAGATTTTAATTTGCCTATTGGACCAAGGAGAAGAGCCAAAGGATTACGCAGAGAAGAAGTTTCTCAACTAGCAGGAGTCGGAATAACTTGGTATACGTGGCTGGAACAAGGACGAGATATACAAGTATCTTCTGAAGTATTAGAAGCCATATCCCGTATTTTTAAATTAAATAAAGAAGAAATGGAGCATTTATTTTTACTAGGCAATCAATCACTTCCATCTGCAACCGTGCAGAATGAAAGAGAAAATATAGATCGTGTCGTAAAAAAACTATTAAGCCAATTAGGTCATTGCCCTGCCTACGTAACAGATGAAAAACTTAATATCGTAGACTGGAATAAAGCTGCTGTGAAGGTATTTGGGAACTTTCATGAAATGGACGAGCTAAACCGCAATGCAGTGTGGCGCTGCTTCACTTCCCAAGAATATCAAAACCTTTTTCAGAATTGGGAAGATCATGCCCAACGACTAATTGCCCAATTTCGCCTAGCTTACACACGTTTTGTCGGAGATGAGTGGTTTAAAACCATGATTAATGAACTTAGCGAGAAAAGCCCTCAGTTTTACGAGTGGTGGTCTAATCATGAAGTTTTAGGTACACCTTGTGGAAAAAAGACCATTATCCACCCTGTGGCAGGAAAAATGATTATGGATCATGTTACGCTCCAGGTGTATGATGCACCTGAATTAAAGGTAACTGTTTATCAGCCTCGTGGTGAGAATGATACAGAAGAGAAGATGGAACAGTTACTGAGGTAATAGTAGTTATATATTAATGGTCTTAATTATTAAAAACCTATGTACTTCTGGCAAGCACATAGGCTTTTTCTTTTTGAGTTAACATAAGTTTGATTATCGGTAGCCAATAAACTTTTTAAATGTTAAATTTTAAGGTTCACACTGACTTTAAGCTCTATCATTAAATACAAATTAATATAAAATAAAAAGGATTATATTAAGAAGATTTAATAGATCAATTTTTATGGGTTGTAGTTTTAGCGTTTGTAACTATTAATTAGCGACCAATAGCATATTTTCCCGACTACAACTAATTTATTGTAACCCATTGCTTTAGGTAAAGTGGCATAAGTTAGTTCCATTATCAAGATATTAACTAGTAAGGCTTTTGAAAGTATTAAAAATGGTTTTGACAGTAGAAGATGTCGGAAAAAATTTTCCCTTTTTGCAAGTTATTATATGTTTCTTCGGCCTCTTTTTCTGTTTTGAATTCGAATATGGTAATATTATCTTCTCTTGAATAAGCATTTATTATAGTAACTATCCACATGAAAAAACACTCCAGTTCAAAGATTATTTCCACTTTTATACGTGTAGATACTCCAAACATGTTCCTTGAATTTTTAAGTTAGATTTTCCCTATTTCCTTCTGACTTTTTAAAGCAATTATCTTTTTATCAAACTTCATAGCTAATACTAATATAAAAGCTATAATTAAAATAATACTTAAGAAGATTAAACCAGATTGCATGTTTCCTGTAGAATCTTTTAACCATCCAACTGCATAAGGGCCAACAAAACCCCCTAGATTTCCGATTGAATTAATTATTGCAATCCCAACAGCTGCTGTGGCTGGACTTAATATCATAGTTGGCAATGACCAAAAAGGACCTTTAAAACAATACATTGCTGCCAATGAAGTTGTTATCAAAATCATCGCAATAAATGGATTAGACACCATCCCTACACTAAATAGCGTTAAACCAGATACGAGTAACGGTAAAGCTGTGTGTACACGTCTTTCGCCAGTGCGGTCTGAACGCCTTGACCAGTAGTTCATTACTATTGAAGCAATAATGTAAGGAATTGTAGCAATGAATCCAATCTGTGTGTTTGTTAAGTAGCTCGACAATCCTTTAATAATTTGGGGCATCCAATAACCAACGCCTAGTGTGCCTGCAGTATATACAAAGTAAATTAAGGAGAGGTGCCACAGTTTAGGATCAGTCAAAGCTGTCTTATGACTAGAGGTTTGTTGGCCTTTCTTTTCTCTTAGCTCCTCGTCTTTTCTTAATTCTGAAATCAACCAATTTTTTTCTTCATCTGTTAACCACTTTGCTTGTTCTGGTCGGTCTGTTAAGTAGAAATATGTTACAAATCCTAAAACAACAGCAGGGGCACCTTCTATAATAAACATCCAACGCCATCCAGGTACATTCATCCAATGAATATGATCCATAATTAGAGTAGAAACGGGAGCTCCAACAATATAAGAAACTGCGATTGCTGTCATAAACATCGCAATTGTACTTGCTCTTTCTTTAGCTCGAAACCAATAAGTAAGATATAGAATAACACCAGGAAATAAACCTGCTTCTGCTATTCCAAGAAAGAATCTAATAATATAAAGCTGATTAGCACTCTGAGCAAACCCGGTTGCCATAGAGATAATTCCCCAAGTAATGAGAATTCTAGTAATCCAAACTCTTGCCCCAAATTTTTGCATTAAAATATTACTTGGTACTTCAAAGATAAAATAACCAATAAAAAAAATACCTGTAACGAGACCAAACATTTTACTTGTTAGTCCTAGTGCTTCATTCATTTCCAATGCTGCATATCCTACATTTGCCCTGTCTAGATAAGAAATAATATAGAGTAAAAATAGAAACGGGATAATTCTTCGTGTTACCTTTCGAATTGTCTTCTTTTCGAAATTCAATTGAGAATTTTCCATTCAAATTCCTCCTTTTAAAATAATAAAAGAAATTTTAAAAGCGCTTACATTTGTTTTGAAAAATAAAGAGATACTCTTGTGGTTCTATAAGATGTGTAAGAGTATCTCCAATTACCCTTCTGTTTTCTCCTCAAAACAACGAGCAAAATTAACTAAATCAAATCTGATGATAAAACTTTTTTTAATGGTGTCAAAAACGTTTATTTTTAATTAAAAATGCTCTCAATGCTTGGTATACCGTTAAATATCAAATGTTTTGGTTGATAATTAATGTTACCTAACACAGTTTCTCCATCTACATCGGGAAAAGCAGTCTCAGTGGAAGCAGAATCTAGAACCACAAGGTTTTTTTGAGTAGAAGTAAAATCATCAATTCCTAACAATTTAGGAGCTGTTACCAGAACTGCTCTAAAAGCTTCATCTAGAGACAGTCCACCTACAATCATTTTAGAAATTATGTAGCTCATGTTATAAACAGGGTATTCTCTCCATGACGCGCTTGTTAAATCTGTACTGATAGTATCTGGTTTAATTCCCTCAGCTAAGCATTTATAAAAAACATCCCAATTAAAGTGTTTTCTACCGTGGCCGATATCTAATAATATTCCTCTTTCCACTGCAGCTAGAAATTCTTTTTTTACCTTTCCAGCAGTATTTAACACGTTTCCATTCCTTCCTTGAAATGGATGAGTTAGAATGTCCCCTTTATTAAAAAATTGTGTTACCTCTTCAATATCTAGTTTCGTTCCAGTTAAATGAACCATTATTCGTAAATTAGTTTGATCGGCTGCTTTTCTTGCTAAGCGTAATAAAGACCGGTCAGTAGTTTCGTCCACCTGGCCTAAGCGAATTTTAATTCCTAATAAACTCTCTTCAACTGAAGATGCAACTTCAACAATTCGATCCAACGAAATGTTTTCTGGCTTGGTCGGGTTAGGGTTGGGGTGATTGGTTAGCCCTTCTGGTAAGGCTGATAACCAAGAACGTACTGTTAACGGGCTGTTTTCCCAGTAACGATTTGCTTCTTCCCATCCGTCATAACCAAAAGTACCTGCGTCCCCAACTGTAGTTACTCCTGAGGAGAGATATTGTTTATCTGTAACACCAATCTCTGCTCCAGGCGCCCATAAATGACAATGAAAATCTACTAGTCCCGGTATAATTACACTAGATTCAGATAAATGAATATCCCTATCATCCTCATGAGTAACTGTTATACTTGTAGACTTATTTGGAATGAACCCTTTTTCTGACCAAATAGAACCGCCTTGAAAATTCCATACTCCCATGTAAATACACCCCTTAACTTAATATTGATATAATAGATGAGTTTATTTAATTGTTTACAGTAACATCTTCTTTATATGCCTTGATAACATCCAACCAATGGTCTGGCTTTTGTCCTTTAAACTTTTCTTTTAAATTAAATGAAGCCAATGTTTCTAGCTTACTTTTTGCTGCTTTCGACATAACAGAATCTAAATTAGAAGCCTCTAACATTTGAATAGAACCGTCTAACTCAATTGATCTTCTCAATGCATGTATAGACGTTCCGGTTACTAATCGGTTCATTGTTTCTCTAAAGCTCTTGCTATCAAGAGTTTCACTAATAGAATCTAAGACTAATTGTTCTACATTAAATTCATGAGAAGCTTCTAATAACTCTAGATAAAGAGCAACTACACCTTTCATATAAATGCTGCGGATTAGTTTTACAGCAGAAGCATCACCAGGTTTTTCACTTACTTTAGTTATGTTCATACCGTAAGGATTCATTAAGGATATTAATCGATCTACACCATTTCCACTTGCTGAAATGGGGACCTTGTGTTTGTAAACTGGCAAGGGACCTAGCATTGCGACATCCACAAAAAATGCATTTTTTTCTTGTATATTTGTATTAATTTTTTGTTTCACTACTGGAGTAGAAGCTGATACATCTACATAGATACAATCTTTCTTTATGAATGGTTTCAGCATTTCACTAACTTCGAGAGCTTTATCTGCTGGTACTGCCACCATTACTACATCTACTTGACTTAACATCTCTTCAGGTTTAGAAAGAATTTCTACTTGAGCTTGAGTAGCCCGTTCTTTAATTTGTGGACCAAATGTAGGATGGTCTATCATAACATCATGAGCAAAAATGGTTTCTAGCCCTTCGCCTTTTAGGCCAACTGACAACTCAAAGGCTGCCTCTCCAAATCCAATAAAACCCAATCTCATTTTAAAGCTCTCCCTTCTGTTTATAATCCATATACTTTCATTTGTTCTCTTAACCATGAAGGCTGAATGTTGCCTCCAACTTCACCTTGCAGACGCGCTTTTTCAAATACCTCAATCGTTTCTAAACGTGTTTTCTCATACTCTAATTTTTTTTCAGCTTTAGAAAGAACCTCTTCAACCTTTTCTTTTGGAACTACAACAACCCCGTCATCATCACCTATAATTAGATCTCCTGGAATAACGGCTACACCTCCACAAGAAATAGGTTTATGTAATTCACCTGGACCGTCTTTTAGAGGGCCATTTGGAATAAACCCTTTTGAAAAAATAGGGAACTCTGATTGGCTAAGCGTCTCCTTATCACGAACTGCCCCGTCTATAATAATGCCCTCTACTCCCATAGCTTTAGCTGCAGCTGCCATTAATTCTCCGAGATAAGCATTTGCGGTATGCCCCTTCCCATCAGCAACTAATACATAACCTTCTGTCCCATCATAGATCGCCTGGTGAAGAAATAAGTTATCTCCAGGTCTTAAACTTACAGTTAAGGCAGTTCCAACTACCTTCATTCCTGGAGATACAGGCTTAATTTTATAATCCATTGAACCTGTACATCCCATTGCATCAGAGATAAGGGTTGTATTAAGACGCTTGGTTCTCTTAATAATATCTTCAGATAATACTGGTGCTAAATGACTCATTAATATACACTCCTATTCTTTTTTTGTAATACAGAAATTGCACTAAACGTACCTCTTTCAAAATGTTCTACTTAACAAACGAAGATAACGCTTACAAATTTTAAAATGGTTTAATAGAATTAGTGACGTATTCCTACTTCGAAAAAGATAGAGAAAATCGTAAAAAAAGTGATTGTAATAAATATTACTACATTTTATTTAAATGTAATATTTATTACTCTTTATTTAAGTGTTATATTATCACCGATGCCTAATAAAGTAAATCTATTTTTTAAAACAAACCGTTAGAAAATCATATCCATATCCTAAGATTTATTACTTAGAAGAAACATTTTTACATAAAAAATCAAACATGCTAAAATTCAAGTAAGTATTGTGATAAATACTTTTTGTATACTTAAAAAAATAAAATTTACAATATAATCTGTTTAATTGGAGCGAATATATGGAAAATCCAATATTAAAATTAAAAGATAACATATCACAACTAACAGAAACTCAACGTAGAGTAGCAGACTATATCCTTAAAAATCCTGTCGATGTAGCTTTTTTAACTGTTGATCAATTGGCTTTGACAGTAAAAACTAGTACGACCACGATAATGAGATTAGCTTTTAGTCTAGGCTATTCTGGATATGCAGAGTTTCAAAAAGGACTTCAGGAGCTTTTACGTAACAATGCTGCTCCTCAAATCAGATTAGAAACAAATTTGAAGGGCTTAGATGAGAGTGATTTGTGGATGCGCTGTGCAGAAAGTCAATTCAATAACATTCAATCAACAGTAGAAATGATTTCTACAGAGAGCCTAAATAAAGCGTTAGAAATGATTGTCTCTGCAGATCGAATATTTTGTACAAGCGTTAGAAGTGGTTTACCCGTGGCACAGCATCTATCTTTTGGGCTTAATCGACTACTCGGAAACTGTGAGCTAATTGTCTCTGACTTAAGTGATTGGGTGGATAAAGGAATTACTTTAACTTCTAAAGATTTAGTTATTGCAACCTCCTTTCCAAGGTACGCTAGAAGAACTGTTGAGTTTGTAACAGCTGCCAAAAGTAACGATGCCAAGGTCATTTCAATTACCGACAGTTATTCTTCTCCTTTAGTTAAGTACTCAGATTTAGTACTCACTTGTAGCTCGAGTAGTATCGCTTTTCATAATTCACCTATAGCATCGCTACTTGTGGCCGATTATCTTGTAAGTGCGATAGCTATAAATTATCCTGACAAGACAAAGGATCGTCTCGATAAAATCAATTCAGTCCTTACAAAAATTAATTATCATTACACTGATTAAATTTACGAATGTGGTAAAAGCATAAAATATCGAATGTATAAAATAATTCGATATTTTATGTTTTTATCACTTTTTTATTTTTTTAATTAAGTCTCATACTTTCCTTTCACTTTTCATTTCTATAAAAAAACATTTACTTTTCATTAGAAGCCATGATAGTATACTTTTAAATAGTCACAATTATTACAACAATTAAATAAAAAGTAATAATTATTACTTCAAACGATAGGTTGTAATAATGAATATAGTTAGTTCCGTAAAATCATTTTTAGATATCATCCGGAGATATCTGACTGCTCCATTACTTAGATACTACAAAGTGACTATAAGTTTGTTAATTCTAACACTTGTATTTTGCTTGTTAAAACGCAAATGATGGGAGCACTACCCTTGATTCTGAGCAACCATCAACAAACGATTTTAGTAAAGGAGTGATTGGTTAAAGGAACATGGGAATAGAAGATAATTTATTACTGATTCTATATATACAGTGGGCTTAAGGGGGAATTCACGTTAGCTTTTTTGTAAACCCTTACATTTATTGTAGGAACAGGTTTTACAATAAATTCTAAAAGGTACCTACTTATTTTTAATCACAAATAATTGTGAAAAGAAGCTTTATAATAAAGAATGATAGTTAGATAGTTTCATGATAATTAAAAAAAGTATGACATTAAAGATAAACAAGAGGGAAAATGAAAGAAAGTTCTAGAGGGGGTATAATATGTTAACATTTTTAGGTTTTTCTATGATTGTAGTATTCATGTATTTAATCATGAGTAAGCGCTTATCTGCTTTTAGTGCATTAACAGTGGTTCCTATTATTTTTGCTTTATTGGGCGGATTTACTGATTTAGGTCCAATGATGATGAAAGGGCTTGAAACCATTGCTCCAACAGCAATTATGATCATATTTGCCATTCTCTATTTTGGGGTGTTAATTGATACAGGATTATTTGACCCATTAGTAGCGAAGATTATAAAGATGGTTGGCGGTGATCCTCTAAAAATTGTAATGGGTACTGCAGTACTTTCTTTAATAGTTGCTTTAGATGGTGACGGTACCATTACATATCTAATTGTAGTAACTGCATTTCTCCCACTATACAATCGATTAGGTATGAATAAACTTATCCTAGCCTGTATTCCTGCATTAGCAATGGGTGTTATGAATTTGACTCCCTGGGGTGGTCCTGCTGTACAAGCTACGGCGGCTGTAAAAGCAGATGTAACAGACTTGCTATTACCACTTATTCCTTCTATGATTGCAGGAACTATCTGGATTTTAGGGGTTTCTTATTTCCTTGGACAACGCGAGCGTAAAAGACTTGGAGTTATCAATATAGATACAGAATTTAATAATGAAATTGCTGCAGCTCTTGATGTAGGAATGGATGCATCAATAAAGCGTCCAAAATTATTTTGGTTTAACTTAGTTTTAACACTTTTACTTCTTACTGCTTTAGTTCTAGGGTTCTTACCATTACCAGCTTTGTTTATGATCGGATTTGCTATCGTGATGATTGTTAATTACCCAAATTTACAAGATCAAAAGGAACGCTTGCATGCTCATGCAGGGAATATATTAACGGTGGTTTCCATGATATTTGCTGCAGGTATATTTACTGGAATTATAGATGGAACAGGTATTGTTAAGGCTATGGCGGATACTTTAATAGCAGTTATTCCTGACGCTCTTGGCCCCAAATTAACAGTAATAGTTGCGCTTATAAGTATGCCATTCACATTTTTTATGGCAAATGCCCCTTTCTATTTCGGGATTATTCCTATTATGTCTGAAACAGCTGCTCACTTTGGCATCCCTTCAATAGAAATTGGTCAAGCTTCTCTACTAGGACAACCCTTGCATCTACTAAGTCCACTTCAAGGTTCTATCTATGTCTTAGTAGGACTTCTTGGTATCGATATAGGTGATCACATTCGTTTTGCTGCCAAGTATGCCATTGGAACAGCATTAGTTATGACGATTGTAGCTGTTTTATTTGGAATACTCTCCATATAAGTCATTTATAGTAACAAAAAAAGAGAGCTGACTTTTTAAAACAGCTCTCTTTTCTCATCTGATTTAACGAGTTTTTCTCTATTCATGCTACCGAAAACGTTCGTAAAGGTGTAAGTATGAAAGGAGACGTTCATAATTTATTTTAAAACTTAAACGAACGATAGAAATAGCAGGTTTCTTATAAAACAGAAAAGTCCGTAAAAATATACATTTACGGATGCTGATTTTCAATCTGATTTCAAATATTAAAGGAATAAAGTCAGGTTTTTTTATAGATTGTTAATATTTTTATAGAAAAATAGCATAACCGAAACTGCAGCCTCGGCTATTCCCCCCCTGTATTCCCCCTCTAATTATTATAAGCATCCATCTGCTCATTGTACTCATACTGAACCATTTCAAAGTCATAGCTCCATCTGCTTAATGCGTTTTCCATTTGCGTTTGTTTCACTTCACTATCAACCGCTACGTTCTTCAACTGATTGTAAGCTGACGTTTGCTGCTGCACCTCATAGTCTTGCATTTGATAGTCATCTTTCCACCTTTGTTCTGCATTTGATTTAATTGTACTAGCTACATTGCTTGGATTAAGATCAAGAACAGGGTTATGAAAACTACCTGATGATGCAGTTTCTTTTTTAGGTTCTTCTTTTACCGGCTCTTCTTTAGCAGGTGCAGGTGTTTCTTTCGCTTTAGCCAGTGCCTTTTCAGTTTCTGCTTTTGCCTCTTCCGCTTTCGCATTGGCCGTTTTCACTTCATCTTTGGCTTTCGCGACTTGATTGTTAGCTTCCTTCAATTGTTTTGTTAACTCAGTTACCTTAGCATTCGCACTATTTAATTTATCCCCCGTTTTTTTTAAGTCATCTTTCGTTTCTTTTAAGCTGCGTTCACTTTTAGTTAACTTACTTTCAAGTGCTTCCGAATCCTTTTTACTAGCTTCTTTTTTATCTTTTGATGTAGACTCTGCTTTCTTCAGCTTTGTTTTGCTATCCGCTAGCTTAGCTTGAGCGTCTTTAAGAATAGACTTTGTGTGTTCAAGGGAAGACTCTACCTTCTCTAGTCTTGCTTCGCTTTTATCGAGTTTTTCTTGAACTTCTACTTTTTGTGATGTCACTTCTTTTACTGATTCTGGCGTAAGCCCAAAGCTGATAATTAGAGCAGTAAAGATAAGAGCAATACATGCCACAGGGACTAGTGCCCATGCCCACCACTTACTAAATAACGTTTTAAAGAACCCTTTTTACTCCTCTTGTCTCGACATTCTCTTTCCCCCATTATTTGATTTAATCAATACGCACTTCTAAACTATTTAACTTGCTTGCCAGTTCATTATCTTTTTCATTTGTGGTCTGGGAATAAGTCTGATAAGAACCAGAAGGATTTAGGTAAGTATTCATATTTTTGACAGCCGTATAAGCATCAAGAGCGACAGCGTATTCACCTTTAAACTTAGCCGGAGGATTCTTTAATTTATCCATTGTCTGGCCTAACGAAGTCATGGTAGCTTCTACCGTGGCTAAGTCTCCATTCGTATCATAAGATGCCATTTGAGCAGCTAAGGCCATGTTAAAATCTGTATAGTGTTGACCATCGACAGTAGCTCCATCATTCCATATAGCCGCATGCCAAACTTCTGTATAACCATTAATGATGTCTTCCATCATTGAGCCAGCAGCTACCATTTGGTCATAGACTGACGACAAATTCTCTTTATATTTTTGCTCGGCCTTTTTCTTTTGCTCTGCTGCTACGCGTTCTTGGTGATTATGATAAGCACCAAGCGAAGCAAATGCTGCAATAATGAGCACAAATGTCAAAACAATAAGCCTCAGTTTTCTTTTCTTTTTTTCTTTTTCTCTGTCTTCCTGTGCTAAATTACTCACATTCATTCCCCCTCTTAACAACATCATATTACGATTGGAATATTTTTAACTCATAATATAAAAAAAGAAGCAGGGAACTTTCCCTGCTTCTTCTCACTTCACTCTTATTTTCAAATATGAGATCGATGCTAATGAAATATGAACGAAATAAAAGATATAAAGTATTTATGCTCTCTTTATAAGGTATACTTCTAAAGAGAGGAGCAGTGATTAATATGCATTATAGTAAAAGAAATCAAGAACCTCCGATTCAAGAGGAAACAGAAATTTGGGAATGTACAGTAGAAGAGTGTAAAGGCTGGATGAGGAAAGACTTCTCTTACGATAGTCATCAGAAATGTCCTTTGTGTAAAAGTCAGATGGAAGCTAAAAAACGGCTTATTGATAAAATCCCCCGTAATCCGCATAGAAGATAATATAAACCTATGCTTTCTAAAAGATTAAACACTATTTATCCATAAAAAAGGCTTGGTTCATCTTTGCTTTCTATTTCTATTGTATGTTATAACTAGTTAACCTTGTATCAATCGTCTTGTCTAAAACCCAGGCTTTTTCAAAGCCTGGGTTTTCTATTGAACCAATAGTATGCTAATTATGAGACCATAAAAAAAAGACCCCTTCATAGGAGTCTTTTTTTTATCACTTTTGATTATGCTTTGTGAACGTTAGCAGCTTGTGCTCCGCGTTGACCTTGCTCGATATCAAAAGTAACTTTTTGACCTTCTTCTAATGATTTGAAACCTTCACCTTGAATAGCACTGAAATGAACGAATACATCTTCTCCGCCTTCGATTTCAATGAAACCGAAACCTTTGTCTGCATTAAACCATTTTACTGTACCTTGTGTCATAATGTTGCCTCCTGCTGTGGAATACTCCACAAATGTATTACTAATCTTGCCCAAACATACTATTTCAAGATAAAAACTTCTACTTAGGGTTTTTTCTTTTCTCAATATACCGAACAAAAATAAGTTATCTATAGTATAACATATAGTAGGATTGATAGCAAACAAGAAAAATATCCCCTTCAACAAGTTCTACCTATTCATCTTTCCCCTACCAAGACTTATGGTAGGCATATGTAGCATAGCTTATAAATGCTCGAGCATATTGAATATGTATATATCTCCATTTATTATAGCTATTCATGATAATTCACTATTTAACCTTTCTTATAAATAAAGGATATATGTAATCCAAAAAACACCTGTTAACTTTACTGAATTATAAAGAGGCTATTGGGATATTCTAATTAGGGAAGAAGGAAAACAAGTTATTGATTACAACTAATCATTACAAAGCTTCTTACATTTGGGATGAGGTGTCTACAGCAGGCCTATTTCAGAAAACCTTATTGTAAATCGATGTATGTTTGATTCATAAGGGGATGGTAGTCATGAACGTAGTAAGAATATATATAATGGGTAGACAATAATATTCATTTATCACTGTACAAATGAGGTGTTTGTCCCAGACCAAGAACGATTTCGTTCACATTGTATATTTTTTTAGTTCAATGCTTAAATGAGGTGTTTGTTAAAGAGAATATACTTTTTCAAGTTACTGTTTCATTAGGCAATGGAATTACGTAAATGAGGTGTTCCTTAAAGATCATATGCTGCATTAAAAGCTGATTTTTCCTTCTTCACATGACGGGATGCATAATCGTTTGCATCTCGTTTTTGTTATACATAATATCTAAGGTATACTTGTTTATTTGTATGTAAGGCTTCCATTAAGGTGTACAGAGTTTTCTACATAGGCTTTCTTTAATTGTAACCGTACCCTGTTACTCAGTAATCATCACCGTAATCTACTGTGACAGACACTCCTTTTTTCTTCTCTTTACCATTAGCATATCCGTGGACTAATACTGTACTTAAATCTTCTCCACCTAAAAATTCAACATCTTTGGGAACAAAATCAATGTCTTCTTCGTCTTTCATATACGTAGCCTCTACTGTTGAAGCGAGTTTACTAATTTCCTTCTTATCCATTTCAATGGATGGTTTATGAAGGAACAAAATGAGGTTAAGCGGTTTAATCGATGTTCGCTTTGTATAGTGATTCAAAACAAAAAAATAGCCAACGTAAAAAGCCACTTGTATAAAACAAGTGGCCTTTTGCTACGTTAGATATGAGACTTTTATTTTTCTATACAAAGATTACTCTGAGTTTGTTTGGTCTGTTTTCGTTTAGATAGAACGTTGTCGGCAACAATTACTACGACAGAAACGGCAAGAGCAAAAGCACCAATCCAAGGAATATAATTCAACAAGCCATTTTTGACAGCAACACCGCCGATACCAGCTCCAGCTGCCATTCCAAGTTGTCCAAAAGCACTGTGTAAACTAAGCACAATGCTTGCTGCAGCAGGAGCAAGGCTTATAAGCTGAAATTGTATTGGCGCGCCGGAAGACCAAGCTGAAAGAGCCCAGAAAATAAGCAATACATAGAAAAGAAAAGCAAATTGACCGATAAACGGAAATAGCAGTAGTGCAATAGCATGGAGTAATATTCCTCCAGTTAATGTACGAAATGATCCCCACTTATCTGTACTAAAACCTCCTAATTTGGATCCAATAGCGCTAGCAATACCAAATATAAAGAGAGCTGTAGTTACCCCTTGATTGCTCATTCCGAATGTATTTAAGAAATACGGTGAAATGTACGTAAATACAATGGAATATGAACCTAACCATAGAAACGTAATGAGCAAGTATGCTGAGATACGTGGTTTCATAAGAAATTTAAACTGCTCACGCAAAGGTACAGGTTCTTCAGCAACTGTTTTTGGTATAGTAAACGACGCTAAGGCGGTGAAAAGTAATCCTACTAAACCAAGTCCAATGAATATTACATTCCAATCATAATGCGAAGCCACAACTCTTCCTATAGGTACACCTACAACCAAAGCAGTACTTTGCCCCGTAACAACTGTAGCAATCGCACCTCCCTGCTTTCCTGGAGCTGCTAAAACTGCAGCAAGGGTTAAAAGCGTAACTTGAATAACGCCGGCACTAAGGGCAGAGATGATTCTAGCTGCCATTAGCATTTCATAACCTGTTATAATCGCAATAAGAATATTGATGACAGAGAAAACGGTTAAAGCATAGACAAGAAGTTTTTTTCGTTCCAGTCGAGCAGTCATAGCAATTAGAAAAGGTGTCCCTGCTCCAAAAGCTATTGAGAACACAGTAATTAGCTGTCCTGCAGATGAAACTGAAATGTTATTGGCCTCAGCAATTCTATCTAAGATTCCGGCAATAACATATTCTGATGTACCATTAAGAAAACTAATGGCAGCTAATAAATAAATTTTCCATATATTTGACAAAATAAATCACACCTTTTGTTTTTATATTTCGGTATTTCTAGAAATACAGATTTAAGTTCATAAATTAACCGAGTATTTGAAAAGTTCACTGTAAAGAGCTGATTTTTGCATATAGCAAAGTGACCTTTACAGTTTCTTAAAAAATGTTTTATAAAGGTGACACACCATGAATTTAACGCGCTTATGATAACGATAAGTGATTTGCTTTAGCCTTTTTATCTAAAGTACCAGTAATGGATATACTCATAATTTAGATGAGGATACCTATTAAGCAATTTAGCCATAATCCAGACAAGAAAGATCATACCTCTTATTTCTATATTTCCTTAAGTATAGAAATAAGAGAAATTACTCCATCACATATGGAGCATACTTTTCAATTAACTCACGGTCTAGGCTGTAGTATATATATGTGCCTTCTTTATAAGTACTCAGAAGTCCGCAATCAGTTAATTGTTTTAAGTGATGGGATAAAGTTGATCCAGCAATTGATTCAAGTTTTGTCCCAATATCCGAACAACATAAAATTGCTTCATTAGCAAGCAAACGAGCAATTTTTAATCGTGTTGGTTCACCGAGTGCTTTATATATTTTTATCGCTTGCTGTAACTTCGAGTTATTCTCCATTGTTAGCACCCCGCTTTCCTAAATCAATTAGATACATCATATGAGTACAAGCTAACATTACAGTAGCAAATACACTATTGAGATCTCATTTACTAAAGCCAAATGCACTTTAAAAATAAAATTTTCAAAACAGTACTATAAGCACAAATGAAAATAATTTATTACAATCGCTAATCCTAATTATCTTCGGTTAATTTCTTGAAGTTTAATTCTCTTTCATGATACATTGGATTCTAATACAAATGAAATGCATATTAATTATACAGGAGATAACAAAATTGATATGAATAAATCACAAATTGAACTTATTGTCCGGATATCAGAAACAGGAAGTTTTACAAAAGCCGGTGAAGAACTACATATGACACAACCTGCGGTAAGTCGTGCTGTAGCAACAATAGAATCGCAACTAGGAACGAAGTTAATCAAGAGAGATAAGAAGAATGGATTATCTTTTACAGATGTAGGAGAGCGCATATTAATTACTTTTAGAACAATCCTGAGTGAATTACAAAAAGTAGATGAATTAATTGTGGCTGAACAGGGGTTAGAAATTGGGAAGGTACACATTGGCGCTTACCGAACTGCTTGTACTAGGTTTATTCCTAAAATCATACGTACAATGGAAAGTCAGTATCCTGGTATAGAAATCAAGCTTTCGGAAGGTAGTGTAGATCAAGTAAAAGAGTGGTTACGTTCCAAATGCATTGATGTAGGAATTATTATTCCTCCTGATAAAGATTTTGATACCGTACCTTTGATAAAAGATCAACTGATTGTACTTATGCACTCAAGCAATCCTTTATCTCAGAAAGAAACAATAAGTATTCCTGACCTACAAGGTGAAGATATACTAATTGGAAAATGCGGTTATGAGGTACAGATTCATGCTTTATTCAACGAGTATAACTTGACTCCTAAAGTACGGTTTGAAATGGATTATATAGAGACAGGATTAAGTATGATACAAGAAGGGTTAGGAATTACCATTACAACGAAACAAAATATTTGGTGGTTGCCAGACCAAGTCGTTTTTCGTGAATTAAAACCAGATACGTTTAGAGATATCAATATAGCAGTGCTAGATATGAAAGATACATCCAAAGCAACAGATGCCTTTATTCAAACAGCTCTCACTCTTTTTGCTCAAGAAGATGCTTAAATAGCACTTAAAGAAACATGTGTTGCTATTTAGTGCATATAAAAAAGACAGCCGGTTGATTCAAAAAGTGGCTGTCTTTTTTCTTTCTACTATTTTTAATCGTTGTTGATCAAACAAAAGGATGATGGAAGAATCCTTATAGGATCCTGATTAGAGAAAGGAATATTCAGTAACACGGCTTATTGTATACCGTTATATACCTTGTTTAACAATGTCTTTAACTGAGTATTTTCTTCATCACTTAATTGACGCGTGACGAAGAGGTGAGCGTCTTTAACTAAAGGTGAAAGAGTTTTCTTTAACTCTTCCCCCTTTTCTGTAAGAAATAGATAGTGTAAGCGACGATCTCGTTCACTGTACGTTCTTTTTATGAGTCCTTTTTCCTCCATCGCATAAATCATGTCTACAATAGTTGTTTGTTTCTTATCAATTGCTTCTGCTAGTTCTGTTTGGGTTATCCCTTTGTGAGAGTCTAGAACACTAATGATGCTCCATCGTACTGGAGTCATGCCATAAGGTTTGAGCTTTTTCTTGAAATAGTTCATTGCTCTTACATCTGTACGATGAATAAGATGGCTTGTTAAATCATGTAAATCCATAACGTCACCTCAGAAAGATAGAAAAATATATCTTTAGCTAATAATCGAATAATATAAAGTCTTATTAGTAGGCGATACCCACGCGTGATTCTATATAATCGCTACTATTTATCTGATCAAATGCATTCATGGGATCTCCCCCTCTTACACACAGTAATATCACTCTACGTTTTAAAAGTTGTTATATGAGCTTTCTCAAAAGTTAAAATAAAAACCACGATTTACTTCGTGGTTTTTATTTCACAGGTAGGCCCTCTGCTTTACCCTTAGCTGGTTTGGTAATTTTCCACCCTAACAAGATGGCAATGAATCCTAAAATTATAAGAAGATATAACGTCGGAACGAAACTTCCTAGATAATCACGCAGAAATCCAATTATGAACGGGCCGACTGCACCGATCATATATCCAATTGCTTGAGTCATTGCTGACCAAGTACTTGCTTCCATAGGGGAAGATGCCATATCTAATGGTAACAACAAAGTTAGCGACACAAGACCACCGGCACCAACTCCTAAACATATACTTGAAACAATAGGTGTTACGTTTGTAAAACATAAAAGGGATAAACCAATTATTATACTTAAGGTAAAGGCTGTAATCCAAAACCTTCTGCTCGGTAGCACTTTTAAAAGATTAGGTAATAAAAAAGTAGCTGGTAGCTGTGCAATCATAGCGATTGTCCCTACAAGACCACCAAATGCTGGTGTCCACCCTTTTTCCTCTACAATGGCTGGTAGCCATGCTGAAAAACAATAAAACAACAGAGTTATAATCCCAACAAAAGAAGTTAATAGCCAGGCTTTTTTATTTTTTAACGGTAAAGAAACCTTCGTCTTTTGTGAAAAATTACTCGCAGGAATACGAGATGGTTTTATTACCATAAGCCAAAGTGGAATAGCGAGTAGCGCAAGAATACTCCAGAATGCTAATCCATTTTTCCATGAGTTATTGAACCAGTGTTGAAGTGGTGTTGTTAACCCAATAGAAATAGATGCACCCACTACCATTGAAGTAGAGTATATGCCTATCACCGATGCTGCCTTGTCAGGAAAATGACTTTTAATGAAACCAGAAAGCAAAGGGCTTACAACACCAATTCCTGCACCAATTAATAAAGCCGTTATTAACAGGTAAATTGAGGAATTTGTAAAGGCCCTTAGAAACGTTGCAATACCTATGCAAGTTATAGCAAAAGTAATCATCTTCTCTGGTTGATAGCGATTTGCTAAACGACCAGCAAATAACGAACAAAAACCAAAACATACCAAAGGAATGGAAGTGAGCAAACTAGCTAAAGTTGAACTCATACCTAAATCCTTCGTTATTCCATGCAATACTGGGCTAACTGAAGTTAGACCCGGCCTAAGGTTAAATGCAGCTAGTATAAGTGCAAGTAGAAACAATTTATGACGATTGACCATACTAATTACCTCCGGTTGATTTCTTGAAGTTTAATTCTCTTTTATGGTACATTAGGTTCCAACATAAATAAAATGCATATTAATTATATGGAATATAACAAAATTGATATGACAAAATCACAAATTCAACTTATTGTTCAGATATCGAAAACCGGAAGTTTTACAAAAGGCGGTGAAGAACTACATATGACACAGCCTTAAGTATGGTACAAGAAGGATTAGGAATTACGATTACAACGAAAAGAAACTACTTGTCACTGCCAGAACAAGTAGTTTCTCGAGAGTTAAAGCCCAACACGTTCAGAAAAATTAATATAGCAGTGCTAGGAAAGGTACATCAAAAGAAACGGATGCCTTTACCCAAACGGCTCGTGCCCTGTGTACTGATGAAGATGCTTAGATATTTTTATCACTTACCCAATAAAGGAATGCTCCTATTAATGCTCACCATTATCCGGCTTTACCTCTAGTTTCTTCGACATTATAAACTCACTCATATGTTGAAAACCATATAACAGAAGTTGTCTAACAGTCAAAATGGTTACGTACTGAAAAGGATTAATTTTCTTAAGCTTAAAGATGCTGTCCTTTTTTAATTTAGGTACAACTACAAATGTAAATGTAGTATGAATCATAAAGTTTACAGCTATATACAGAGGCAATTTACGGTATGTGGATTTAAGCACCCACATAGATACAGTAAAAAAGGGCCCCCATGTCCACACATCTTCACCAGGAATTTTCGGATGTATACTTTGTTTAAAAGACCAAAAATTCTTTCTCTTAGCATAAGAATTAAGGTATTTAGTTACCATACAAATAGCAATGGACGCTGGAAGAAAACGTTTAAAATCTTTGCCTTTCATAAATGAAAAGCTGGACCAACAAGTGATAACTAACAGTATTAAAAATAGTCTATTCTTTTTCATGATTTTATACACCTCTCTATTTTAAGGTGTACATCTATTCTAAAATTACACAACGAATTATCTTAAGAGCATGCTGCCTAAGGATTATAATATATAATCGGTAAAAATTTGAACAACCTATTGACGATGTTTTCTTGTACATGTTGCCTCATAGTGATATGCCCAATATTTCCTGAAATTTTCAATTTTTTCTTACCAGGTACTTCTAAGGATACTGTCTCTCCACTTGGATATATTAATTCTTGTGGAGGTGATAGTAATGGAAAACAAATACTCTAACAAGACAACTTCAGGAACAGATGTACAACACGTGAAGCAAAAGAATGCTCAAGCATCTTCTGGCAAATACGGTACGGAATTTGCTAGCGAGACTGACGTACAACACGTTAAACGTCAAAACGCTCAAGCAAACAAAAACCAAAAATAATGTTAAAAGGGTTCTTTCATGCTCGTTGAAAGAACCCTTTGTGATACAAAGTTATTCTTCGGGAAGTAATAAAATCTTCCCTAACTTCCCTTTATTTTTAAAATACACTTGGGCTTCTTTTGCTTTGTCTAAAGGGAAAATTTTATCAATAACTGGTTTAATTTTCCCCTCAGAAATTGCCTTAAGCATATCTTTAAACTCTGCTCTCGTTCCCAACACAGATCCATACATTGTAATATGTTTTAGATACAATGTTCTAAAATCAAAATTTGTATGCTGACCACCAGCAGAACCTGAAATGCAAAATTTCCCTCCGTTTTTTAAAACTTGAAGAGATATGGAAAACAAAGCATCTCCTACAACATCTAGAACGGAATCGACCGGACCTCCGTTCAGTTCTAAAATGTCTTCTGAAAGAGTATCAGATTTATATGATAATACGTGTGTGGCTCCCAATTCCTTAATTCTTTCTTGATTCTCTAAGTCCCCCGTGATTGCAATAACTTTAGCACCAAAGACTTTAGAGGCAATCTGTACATTTAATGATCCCACACCACCATTTGCTCCAGTTACTATCACTGTCTCACCTGGTTGAGCTTGAATTTGGTTGACCATGTGCCAAGCAGTTAACCCACTCACCGAAAAAACAGCACTTTCTGAATAGCTTGATAGGGGCATGTCAAAGCAAAGTTCAGCAGGCCAAACCACATATTCAGCATAACCACCATCGTATTCTGAACCTATAAAGGACATATCATCAGCAATATGTTCGTACCCTTCTTCTCCGCTAGATATAAAAGGGAATAACACAACGTCTTTTCCCACTATAGACTCCTCTACTAACTTTCCTGCTTTTACTACTTTTCCCGTGATATCAGATCCTGGTGTACGTGGAAACTGGACTCCTTCCGGTCGCCATCCAGATTTTGAGTCAGTACCGTAAGCACCCTCTCTCATCCAAATTTCTGTATTGTTAATAGCACAGGCCTTCACTTTTATAAGAACTTCATTTTCTTTCGGTTCAGGTATAGGAATTTCTACTAGGCTTAATTTACTTACGTCTCCATACCCTGTTACTTGTACAGCTTTCATAGAACAGTCCCCTTCTTTTTTACGAATATAGTTTTTAATATATTTCATACGGCTGCTTATAGTTTAGAAAAAAACATGCATATTTCATTATGCACTCTTCTTTCTATTATCATCAAGTTTGGAGTCAGTATACTTTTACGGCCTTTTCTTTTTACTTCTGTTTCGCAGTGTCAAAAACCATTGGATCATTAAATTTAGAAATATTAATAAACTCTCTTTTTTATTGTTTTGTAACATGGCGCTACCATATAATAAAAAACACCAGCAAAAGATTTTGCTGGTGGAAAGAGATTATTTATTAGTAAGCGCCTTGTGAATAAGTTAACTCATAGCTATGCGTATAAATTTCAAAAATATTTCCAAATGGATCTTCTACATAAACCATTTTATATGGTTTTTCTCCTGGGTAATATTCTCTGATAGGCATACGTTGTTTACCACCATGTTGCTTAATTTTCTCTACAAGACCTTCAATATCTGGATCCTGAATGCAGAAATGGAAAATTCCTGTTTTCCAATACTCAAAGTTATTTTCAGGTTTTTCATTTTCAGGGAACTCAAACATTTCTACGCCAATTTTATCTCCCGTAGCTAAATGTGCAATTCTGAATTTATCCCAGTCGTTCCCAAATACATCTCGACACATTTGACCGATAGGTGTGTCATCATTTTCTACATCTGAAGGTTCCATAATAACGTACCAACCAAACACATCAGTATAGAATTTAATTGCCTCATCTAGGTTAGGTACTGAAAGACCGATATGAGAAAATGTTTTAGGATATGTGAACATAATTTATATTCCTCCAATATTTTTAATAATTTTAGTGTTTGCTGTCGAACACATAAATAGTGTATTTCACAATTTTAAATTATGGAAGAACGCACTTTTTTGTAAGAAACTAACCTAAAGGTAAGAAAGGACTGAAGAATGAAATGAGCACTCCGATAGACGATACAGGAAAATTAAAATGTTCTATTGAATATACATTAGGAAAAATAGGTAACAAATGGAAAACGGTGATCCTATGGCATTTAGGCGTAGACGGGACATTAAGGTATAGTGAATTACGTCATTTGTTACCTGGTGTGAGCCATAAAGTAATGACGAAACAATTAAAAGAACTTGAGCAAGATGGCTTAATTAATAGGACTCAGTACAATATTGTACCACCTAAAGTGGACTATTCCTTAACCAGCAAGGGAAAAACGTTAATGCCCATCTTAGACCTGATGCATACATGGGGGAAAGAACATGGAGAAGGTTTTTGATTAGAGAGCTTTGACAAAAATATTTGCCTATCGTAAAATACTCTAAATCTTGGGAATCAATTAAGAACTGGTATATAGGAAGCAATACCGTTAAAATGTAATCTTGTACATATTAAATTAAGTTGTACTAAGGGTTATACAGTATTAGGAAATCTAACTCACCCTTAAAAGTGGTTAAGAGCATCAGAAAATGAGATGGTCGAAAGCTTTGAGTGAAGATTAGAACTTGAATAACGTTATAAAAAAGCAACCTCGGCATGGAGTGGCCAATGAACAAGGTTGCTTTTTTATAAGGGTTTGTTCATACGTATCCGAAGTATTGAAATATAAGTATATTACCATTTTATGTATTTAAAGGATATTTTTAACGTGTTGCTGCATATGAATAAAAGGTGCGCTTTTTATGCATCATCTCTTCAACTACTTGTAAGGAAAAATTCGTCATATCAAGGATGTATAAAAAGCTGAATATTCTATAAAAGTGACCCTTGTAGAACCCTTACTCCCATAAGGGTTCTCTTTTTTCGTGTTTTCCGGAAAGAGTGTTTATGTAAACTAGCAATGAATATCGTATTCATTCATTTCTCTCTCTTTATAATGTGTTAAAATGTAATTATAAGGAATAAGAGGTGAATATAGTTATGTTTACAGCTTCAGTAGTAACAGCTTCTATTTTAGTTTTAGCTTGGATTGTTGGACAAAGAGAGCAACGACAATAATTTTATATGTTATCCGTACGCAGAATTGAGATGATTATAAATGAATAAGAGAAATATGTTAGTCAAATTAATGTTTTTGTTAAGCTTACTTTCTGTAATGGTCTTTAGCTTTATTTTAAAGCAGGGAGTAACTGCATTACTTGTATCTGCTATTTTCATTGGATTAGCAGGGATTTTTATGAAAACTAAACCTACAAATAAAGACAGCAGCTAATTCTATATTGGCTGCTGTCTTTATTTGTTTTCTAGAATATGGATTATGTAACTTTAATTCGAGGTTTATGTAACATATATATTGAATAATGTAATATATATGTTACATTTGAATTAGGAAGGAATTGGTTTATATTGAAAAACAATGTAAAAATATTTCGTGTACAGGCTGATTTAACTCAGCATCAATTAGCTGAAAAAGTTGGTGTTACTCGTCAAACCATTAGTCTAATTGAAAAAGGAAAATATAATCCTACATTAAAACTTTGCTTAGAAATATGTTATGCAGTCAATAAAACCTTAGATGAGATTTTTTGGATTGATCAGGAGGAGATTTAAATGAAAGTAATAACAGACGAAAGACTTGTTATCAAAAACTTAAAGAATATTCGTTTTGCGTTTGCTTTTCAAACTTTGGCACTTGTGGGAATTGTAATATACGACGGCATTACGAAAGGATCCAATAATATTACCAACAATCCTATATGGCTAGTCTTGATACTTACTAGCGTTATATTAGGGTATTTGAACTTGAGTATTTCTGTTGACTCCTATGAAAATGAGAAACAAATTAGAAAAATGCCTTATTACTTATTAGTACTATGTTGTTTAGCTGTCGGAGTTATTTTTGGCTTACTAACAAAGATAACATCTGATAATAGCTTGGCTGATAGTATAATAATTGGTTCAGTTATATTTTTATGTTTTTTAGGAACTTTTTCATTTGGTTATTTTTTAATAAAAAAACGGTCTAAAGATGATGAAGAATAAATCATAAATACTTCCTATAAGAGGTTTTATGGTAACTAGAAAAGACTACTTAAACATATACTTTAACACCGGTATATATAGAGGTGTTAAGTATGGGCGTATCTTTTTATAATGGTCAAATATGCGTTGAAGGGATAATTTGCGGATCGTTTATAGAAATAGGCATTACTTTTATAGCCCTATTCGTCATATATGTTACTTACGAAGCAATCTATAAAAAAGACCGTCCATAATTTCTAAAATTATGGACGGTCTTTGATTTGCTTATTTGTTAATCTTGACTAAACGTAAATCGCTCTTGATAGCTTCTATTGCTGCCTTTTTCTTTCCATGTGATCACTACTTCTAGCTTCTTAGCTTTTTCAGACAGTGGGAAATTCGCAAAGTAAAAAGGTTCTTTATCGTCTCTATCCAATGTTTCTCTTTCTGAATGAACAATTCCATATTTACTAGTAGAATTTTTTTCATCTCTAAAAAGTTCAATTCTTACATCAGATGCATCATTCAAAATTTATGCCCTTTCTTTAATAGGGTTTTTAAGGATTCTCTTTTAATCCCGCCATAAATAATTCCAGATGTAGGATTCCTATAAAAACTATCAGATTATAAATAATCTTAAACAATATCTCGATTTAATTTTTCATCTTTAACCACTTTAATTCTTTCCACTTTTCCTACAAGGAAGATGTACGAAAGTGCTCCTAAAAGGGCCAATGCCGCTATGAATACTAGCGCTGGAGCAAAGTTTCCTCCTTTAGCTAAGAAACCAATAACAATTGGAACGATGATAGAAGCTAAACCTCCGATAAAGTTAAAAACTCCCCCTGTCAGACCCACTAAATGTTTAGGTGCTAGCGTCGAGACAAACACCCACGTAATAGAAGCCAGACCATTTCCAAAAAACGCAATAGCCATAAACATGATAATGAGAGATGTGCTATTTACATAATTGGCTCCGATAATTGAAGTTGATAAAAGCAGACCTACGATAATCGGTGTTTTTCTTGCAATACCTAAAGATACTCCTTTTTTCACTAAGGCGTCAGATACAAATCCAGATAATAATACTCCTACAAATGCTGCTAAAAATGGAGCTGATGCTAAGAATCCTGATTTTAAGAAATCTAACCCTCTGTATTCCACAAGGTACGTTGGAAACCAGGTAAGGAAGAACCATAAAGTAGAGTTGACGGCAAACTGTCCTAAGTAGATGCCCCATAGCTTTCTGTGAGAAAAGGCTTCTTTAAGATTTCCCCATTCGAACTTTGCTCTTTCTCCTTTCGTATCAGCAGCTTTAACTAAGCCTCCACCTTCTTCGATATGCTGTAATTCTGCTTTATTTACATTACTATGCTGAGAAGGATCACGATAAAAGATATACCATATAATGCCCCATGCTATACCAATAACCCCTGTAGTAATAAACAGACCTCTCCACCCTAAAAAGTGCTGAATGGTCACCAATGTAGGTGTTAAAAATGCTAGCCCTGCAAACTGTCCTGAAGTATAAAAAGCAATAGCTGATGCTCTTTCCTGATTCGGGAACCAGCTGGTGACTACTTTATTATTGGTCGGAAAAGCCGGTGCTTCGAATGCTCCTGTAGCTAGACGCAGACCAAAAAGACTCACAAATCCCTTAGTAAATCCTTGCAGCAGCGTAACAATAGACCAGGTAATTAAACTAAATGCATACGTAGCACGAGCGCCAAAGCGGTCAGCCATTACCCCTCCTGGTATTTGTAAAGCAGCATAAGCCCATCCAAAGGCTGAAAATATGAGACCCAGTTCTACTGATGATAGCTTTAAATCTTTGGACATGGCTGTGGCGGCTACAGAAATATTACTTCGATCCATATAGTTGATGACAACGCTTACGAAAATAAATGCTAAAACACGAAATCTAACGCGAGTCGGCTTTTCGCTATACCCCTTCATTCCCTTATCCCCCTGTATATAACTAGTTTAAAAAGAAGATCTGACTAACGGTCATTTATCAATCAGATCTCCCGTACTAAAATGATTTCCCCTTTACCATTCCGCTACAGAACCGTCTTTATGACGCCATACTGGATTGCGCCAATTATGACCGATATCAGCCATTTTTCTAACATGGTCTTCATTAATCTCAATACCTAAGCCAGGTCCATCAGGAATCTTTACGAATCCTTCTTCATATTTAAATACATGGTTATCAACAATATAATCTAGTAAATCACTGCCTTGGTTGTAGTGAATGCCTAAGCTTTGCTCTTGAATAAATGCGTTGTGGCACGTTGCATCTACTTGAAGACACGCCGCTAATGCAATTGGTCCTAACGGGCAATGAGGCGCAGCCGCTACATCAAAGGCTTCAGCCATCGAAATAATTTTCTTACACTCTGTAATTCCTCCTGCATGTGATAAATCCGGCTGAATAATATCAACGTATCCGTCCGTTAAGAGCTTTTTAAACTCCCATTTTGAAAACATTCTTTCTCCTGTGGCAATAGGAATGGATACGTGATTGGCAATTTCTCTTAGCGCCTCATTGTTTTCGGGCAAAACCGGCTCCTCGATAAACATTGGACGATAGACCTCTAATTCTTTAGCTAAAATTTTTGCCATTGGCTTATGTACTCGTCCGTGAAAATCAATACCTATTCCTACATAAGGCCCCACTGCTTCTCTGACAGCAGCAATACGTTCTACTACTTGATCAATCTTTTCATATGAATCTACGTATTGAAGCTCTTCTGTTCCATTCATTTTTACCGCTGTAAATCCTTTTGAAACCACTTCTCTTGCTGCTTCGCCTACATCTGAAGGGCGGTCTCCTCCAATCCACGAATATACTTTAATAGATTCTCTTGCTTTTCCGCCTAACAGTTGATGTACAGGAGCATCGTAATATTTTCCTTTTATGTCCCACAATGCTTGATCAATTCCTGATATCGCGCTCATTAAAATAGGTCCGCCTCGATAGAAGCCGCCTCGGTACATAACGTTCCAATGATCTTCAATATTTAGTGGATCTTTGCCAATAAGATACTCCATCAGCTCATCTACTGCAGCTTTAACGGTAGAGGCTCTTCCTTCAATAACAGGTTCTCCCCACCCAACAATTCCTTCGTCTGTTTCTATTTTTAAAAATAACCAGCGTGGCGGCACTTGAAACAATTCATAATTAGTAATTTTCATGTACTTTTTCCCCTTTCGTTATACCATTAACTGCGGCTACGTATGCTTTAGCCTTTTGTTTTAGCTCCTGCAGGTATGCATGAGTAATTTCACGATTTGTATCAACTAAAGAACTTCCAATCCCAAACCCTACAGCACCTGCTTCTTCAAATTCTTGAATATTATCTAAGCTCACTCCTCCTGTTGGAAGAAGTGGAATATGGGGAAGCGGCCCTCGAATATCTTTAATATAGCTAGCACCCAGCCTAGCAGGAAATACTTTGATAATATCTCCCCCATTTTCAAATGCCGTTAGGATTTCAGTAGGTGAAAAAGCACCAGGGATACTAACCGCACCGTATCTTTTTGTTAGTTTAATCGTCTCCGTGTTAACAGTTGGAGAAAGGATAAACTTTGCTCCTGCTAAAATAGCTGAACGTGCTGTTTCAGGGTCAAGCACTGTACCTGCTCCTACTAACACTTGATCACCCAGCTCTGTAGAAACCTCTTTAATGGCTGAAAGTGCGTCCGGCGAATTTAGAGTAATTTCGATATTTTTTACACCGCCGTCATTAAGCGCAGAAGCAATTTTCACTACATCCTGCGGTTTGGCTCCTCTAATAATCGCAACGATTTTATGCTCTAATAAATGTGATAAACTATCCGTCATGGGTAAGCCCCTTTCTTTTATCGTATAACGTCTTCTTTTGTAATCGCATTCATAAATTCGTAAAGCTCTTTCTTATCAGGCAAGCCTTCAATATCACCCTCTACGGTTACAACCATAGCTCCTATAGCACACCCTCTTCTAACTGTTTCTTTTAAAGAGGATTTATCTATTAATCCCGATAGTACCCCAGCGGCGAACCCATCACCAGCTCCTACTGGATCTATCACTTTAGCAACTTTAAAGCCTTCTACGTAAGCGGATTCATTTTTAGTTGAATAATAAGCTCCTTCCTCACCTAGCTTAATAACAACTAGCTCTGCACCTAATTCATGAAACGCTGATGCAATGTCTTCAGGGTTATCCTTCTCAAATAAAAACTGACCTTCATTCACTCCTGGTAAAATAACATCTGCATATGTAGCCATTTTAATGAGAGTTTGACGCGCAGTTTCTTCATCCCAAAGCGTCTTGCGTAAATTTGGATCAAACACTATTTTTACACCATTTTTTTTAGCTGCTTTCATTGCTTGAAATACAGCTTCGTGGCAGGAATCGCTTAGCGCAGGTGTAATCCCTGTCACGTATAAGTATTTGGCAGAAGAGATGTACTCTTCATTCATATCATGCGGATTCATAAAGCTTGCTGCTGACCCTTGTCTGTAATAAAACACTTTACTGTTCATTTCATTTGTCTTTTGCTTTAAAAAAAGACCTGTAGGAGCATGATCATCAAATATTACATGTCTTACATCTATTCCTTCTCCTTTAATACTTGAAAGAACCCGCTCTCCTAGCTCGTCTTTTCCTAATCGGCTAACCCATCCCGTTTGATAACCTAGTTTTGACAGGGCGATTAACGTGTTGCTTTCTGCCCCAGCAATTTTCGAAGAAAAATCTTTAGCATATCGCATCTTTCCATTCGAGTGTGGGGTAAACAGAATCATTGTTTCCCCCATGCTTATCACATCCATTTTACCCCTCTTTTCATTTATCTCTTCGCCTCTTCATATCCAGCAATAAAAGATATATTAGTCGCTGTTTGAAGCAGCCTTTCTACAATAAAGTCTTTATGCTTCAGCATTCTTTCCTTAGGACCAGCTACACTAATAGCAGCTTGAATGCTTCCCTTTGCTCCAAATACAGGTGCAGCAAGGCAAAATAACCCTTCTTCATTTTCTTCATCATCAATTGCATAGCCCATTTGAACAAAAGAATCTAGATTGTCATTAAGAACTTTTTTATCTGTAATTGTATAGTCCGTAATAGGCAGCAGCTCCGTATGTTCAAGCAGCTGCTCTCGCTGATCTTTAGGAAGAAAAGCTAAAAAGGTTTTTCCTAGTCCTGTACAATAAAGCGGCTTTCGGTTACCAGGCTGAGCGGTTGTTCTAATAGAGCGGTTATTATCAATCTTAACAACATAGACCAATTCTCCATCTGACAGCAAGGCCATAAACACAGTTTCCTGAACATCCTCCATCAGCTTCTTTAAATACGGTTTTCCCTCAGAAGAAATATCCAATGATTCCATAGCCGCTGTTCCAATTTGAATTAGCTTTGGCCCTAGCTTATACCTTTTTAATGAGTCCTGATTCAAATACCCTTCATTATGAAGTGTTCCCACAAGATTAAACGTACTGCTTTGCGGAAGCGAAAGTAAGTCACTAACCTCTTTTACTGTTAATCCCTCGGGATGTTGAGCAATCAATTCAAATACCCTTAATACACGTTCTGCTGATTTTACTGACATGAAGAAATCCCCTCTAAATCACATATGTGATTTTGAATTTTATATATGATTTACTGATTTAAATACTATCATAGACAGATCATTAATTCAAAATATTTTTACAAATTAAACAAAAATACTTATGACAGAAACTGATTAACTCAGCAGCAACTTGTAGATAAGGTTGGTATTACAAGACAGACTGTTAGCCTCATAGAAAAAGGCAAATATAACCCGTCGTTAAAGCTTTGCTTGCAAATTTGCTACGTCATTGAAGAAACATTGGACGAATTATTTTGGATAGATAAGGAGTTATTTTGAATGAAAAAGATAGTTGATGAAAGGCTTACCTTTTTAAATTTGCAGCATATTAAAATTACATATTTGGAGGCATTATTTTTGTATGTGGTCTTATACCCATGAACTATGTGTACCGGTTAAGAAAAAACAACAAAATGAATGGGAAGATGATGAATAAAAGAAGACCTTGTTCCAGGTCTTCTTTATTTCTACCGATAATTCACATTACGACAACTAGAAGTAATCCCTGTTTTATGCTATCAATACTTTACATTAAAATTCCGATGATTCCATATACCTTGGGTAGCTTGCTCAGTCTATAAAATTCACCCTAATTTGCGTTTGAATTTTTTACTAGCGAAGAAGTAAGCAATGACCATGATACCTAGGCACCAGGCAAGGGCACTCCAAATATCATTGCCAACAGATCCTTCATACAAGAGTGCACGAATCGTATTCACGATTGAAGTCACGGGCTGGTTTTCGGCGAATGCACGAACAGCTTTAGGCATCGTTTCAGTGGGAACAAAGGCGGAACTAATAAAAGGTAGGAAGATTAGTGGGTACGAGTAGCCTGTGGCTCCTTCCATAGATTTCGCTGTCAGTCCTGGAATAATGGCCAACCATGTCAGGGCTAGCGTAAACAGCCCAAGTATCCCGGCTACCGCGAACCAATCTAGGATATCAGCACTGGAACGGAAACCCATCAAAAGCGCGACGAAGATAACTATCACGATAGTAAGCGCATTGGAAACAAAAGATGTCAACACGTGAGCCCATAATACCGAAGAACGTTTAATGGGCATGGTGATGAAACGGGCCATCAGTCCACTTTTTACATCATTAAATAGCCGCACGGAAGTGTAAGCGACGCCGGATGCGATAGCCATCAGCAGGATTCCCGGTAATAAATAATTGACGTAATTGGCTGTTCCTGTATTTATAGCGCCACCAAATACGTAGACAAACAGTAGCATCATCATAATCGGCGTAATCGCCACCGTAATAATCGTATCCGGGCTGCGCATAATAGTGCGCATCAAACGTCCTAGTAATACACCTGTATTGTTTTTCATTTACATTTCCTCCTTTTTACCGATGATTGCGAGGAAGATTCCCTCCAATGTTGGCTGTTTCTCAATGTATTCCACTTTTGCTGGGGGAACATCTCTTTAAGTTCAGTAAGGGTACCGGTTTTGATGATTTTTCCGCCATGTAGGATGGCTATACGGTCTGCCAGTTGTTCAGCTTCCTCTAGGTACTGAGTCGTGAGCAAGATGGTTGTACCACCGCCAGCAAGCTCTTTGATGGTGTTCCAGACTTCAATCCGGGCTTCCGGATCAAGTCCGGTCGTCGGTTCGTCGAGAAAAATAACGGCTGGCCCCCCAATCAGACTCATAGCTATATCAAGTCGGCGCTTCATTCCACCGGAATATTGATCCGCCCGGCGATTAGCTGCATCGGTCAAGCTGAATCTTCCAAGAAGATTGTCAGCTACTTCATCAGGATTAGATACCCCTCGCAATTTGGCGATCATTATCAGGTTTTCCTTCCCAGTAAGCATGCCGTCTAACGCTGCGAACTGCCCCGTTAGGCTGATGTTTTGGCGGACGTCAGCCGGTTGACGTTGGACGTCAAATCCGCAAATACTCACTTCGCCGCTATCAGCCTTCATCAGCGTTGAAAGAATATTAACTGTCGTCGTCTTACCTGCCCCATTTGAGCCCAGCAGTGCAAAAATTTTACCGCGCTGCACCTCAACATTCACCCCTTTTAAAACTTCTTTGTCTTTAAAGGACTTTTTTAACTCTTTTACAAAAATCGCTGTATTTCTCATACGTTTTTCCTCCTTTTAAAAAGCTCCACAAGCTTTCTTGCTAGAACTGTCATGCTATAACTAAGCTGAGCATCTCGTAGAGCTAGGTTTTTGATATCTCACTATTTAGTCTGACTGATATTCTGTATCACTTAGTACTGAGTTTAAAAAATGACTGAATAGCAAAAGCAACTAGCTATTCAGTCGATGTTATTGATTAAATTTATTTTTTCCTAATCGTTCCTTAATACTCTGATTCAAATCTTCACGATACTTAACCATATAAGTTTTAGCATTTGCCACTAATTCGTCAGCAAAGGAAGCCACATCGTCTCCAGTAATTTCGAGCACCTGTCTACCTTCTGCAGCACCTGCTTCGAATAAATCAATTAATTCATACTGCATATGTAGCATATCCATTCCGTTGCCCGATGAGAAATTCCACATGTAGTTTTGAATTTTTTTAAATACAAACTGATAGTCTTCTGGCAAGGCTTCAACCCGTGCCATCATCATTTTATACTCTTTTTTATCACCAATCATTTTTTTGAATATTTCCAACATGTCATTTTTCCTCCTTTTTATAAAGCTTCATAAGCTGCTTTAAAAATATCCGGCGTTCTATCCTATGAAGCTAGTTTGACTTCAAGACGTTGATTTTTGATGATACAAAATCCCACCTTTTCCAAAACAACTCAAGCTCCTTGTAGCCCGCCTCATTAAGCGAGTAAAATTTGCGGGGTGGGCCCATATCCGATGGTTTTTTTTCTATATTCACAAGTTTTTTCTTTTCTAATCGTACGAGAATAGTGTAGACCGTCCCTTCTACGACCTCGATAAATCCAAGCTCGTTCAGGCGGCGTGTAATCTCATAGCCATAGGTTTCATGGCGGCTGATAATTTCTAACACACAGCCTTCCAGCGAACCCTTCAGCATTTCAGTTAAATTTTCGATCTTCAGAACCTCCTCTATATCGTCTGACTTATATTCTGTATTACTTAGTACCAAACCAATTTTTACTTAATAACTTTTAAAATTAAGCTATTAAGTAATACTTAGTATATGTAGATTGTAATACTTAGTACCGGGCATTTCAACTATTTTTAAAAAGATTTTCAAAATTTTTTATGCTGTTTATTATAGAAAAACCATTTTTTATCAAAATGAGTTATTTCTGTTAGTACAATACCTTTTTTATTAATATGATTGTATTGCTTCAGTCAAATTTAACTTTTTGATCAATTCTTCAGTTGTTAAAATTTTGGCAAACTCATTATCTAAAGTTGCTAATGACACAGTATGTATTTGTTCAGCTGGATAATATGCATGATCTGCTCCTTTTACTGCAAATGCAGCTGTGGCATCTGATACGAGATACGTTTCAAATCCTAAATTATCACTCATTCGAGTAACAGTTGATACACAATGTGGAGTTTTTAATCCTACTGTTACGACTTTGTCTATTTTGTTTTCTTTCAAATGATTCTCAACCTCCTTATTTTTTCTGAATATTTTAACATTTTTATAGATATATGTCTTTAAAATGGTATAATATAGAGAACGTCAGTTCGGGAGGCTTAATATGCAAACCAAAAAAGTTTATATGTATGTATTCAATACAATGTCAGATTGGGAGTATGGATATTTAATTTCTGAACTAAATTCAGGAAGATATTTTAGGCAAGGTTTAGCCCCTTTAAAAGTAATGACGGTAGGAGTTAATAAAGAAATTATTAAAACAATGGGGGGGCTGAATATACAGCCGGATATTTCTCTTGATGAGTGCACTCTTCTGGATAAAGATCTTTTAATTCTACCGGGAGGAAATACATGGAGTGAGGAGATTCATCAACCTATATTGAAAAAAGTTGGGGAAGTTTTAGAGCTTGGTACTATTGTAGCTGCAATTTGTGGTGCTACTGATGCCCTTGCAAATAGTGGATACTTAGATTCTAGAAAGCATACGCTTAATAACTTAGAATATACAAAAATGGTCTGTCCTAATTATAAAGGGGAGAAGTTGTATGAGGTTGGACCTGTAGTATCCGATAATAACATGATTACTGCTTCAGGAGTAGCACCTCTAGAATTCGCGAGGGACGTATTAAAAAAATTAGATGTATTTGCATCAAATACATTAGATTCATGGTATAGCTTAAATAAAACTCAGAAGTCCGAATACTTTTTTCAGTTAATGAGCTCAATATAGATTCATAATTATATACAAGGTGGATTACAATAATTTTCTTTTTTATTTTTGTATACGTAAAAATAGATAAAAAAAATGATTAAAAACAGCTTTTGTCTACCCTCCTTAAAACCCCAGATAATCAAAATATCTGGGGTTTTTTATTATAAAGGTTTTAATATTCACATTAAATAACGACAAATACATAGCTTTTCTACGAATTGCCTATGTCTTAGATTATTAAATATCAATGCATTTAACACTGATTCTGTTTATCTAAATGAATCAAGGAGATACTTTTTCCTCAGGTTCATTAAAAGAAGTATTTTTTATCCACTCTTTTTTCAATAATGCATACTGAAGAGTATTTTCATACTTAGGTGTTCCATCTTCGTATTTAGTAAACGAAATAAACTCAACAAAACGTCCTTCTTTACGCATTCCTAATTTTTCACATAGTTTTTGTGATTTATAGTTATCCTCCTCAACGTATGCATAGATTCTTCTTGCATCCAATTGAGTAAACAGATACCTAAGGAACTCCTTCACACTCTCGCTTGCGTACCCTTTCCCCTCATATTGAGCATTAAAGTGCCAACCAATGGAATAAGTATCTGGATCTTCCTTTAAGTAGAATATTTCTCCTATTAGATAATCACTGCCTTTTAAGCAGACTGCAACAAAAGAGTCATCTTTTTTTCTTTTTTGAGCTTTTAAAGCAGCTTCCTCTATTGTGTGAACTTTGTCTTCAAGAAAGCAGTTTACCCTTGGATTAGCCAAGTATTCCAAAAGAGCTTGAGAGTCTGCTTTAGAAAAGTTTCTCAATAGTAATCGATCAGTTTCAATCTTTTTCATTAAAAATCCTCCTAACCTATATTTACGGGCTTATTTCTCTGAAAAGACAACAACAATAATTTAAGGGATAACATAACAATAATGGTTGGCTAAGCTTTTGTGGTTTTAGCTGTTAACGTCTTCAGCAACTCGTTCACCAATATCAAGTACACGCGAAATATTTTGCACAATTTCAGGAAGACCAACTACTGCCTCTTGAAACATCCAAATATAAGCTAGAACTGCATAAATAGCACCAGGCGTAGTACCCTGAACACCTGTAAGTCTAAGTAGTGTAGCTAGGGTTAAGAGAATGACGACAATCTCCATCATCCCCCATGTTTTAGCCTCAGCGTTAGAAATAGCAACACGCCACAAACGTAATCGTGCAAAATGTTTTTGAACAATGGTAAGTGGACGATGAACGACTATATCTGCCTCTTCTTCAATCCGGTTGTTAAGTGCGTGATTCAAACGATAAGAACGTCGACCGAACCAATGGTTTATGATTAGTATTGGAATTAGTGCCAATAAACTTAAGAACCCAATAAACTGGTCATAAAGAAATAACATGATAATAGCGCCTAAAAATCGAATAACCGTTGTTACAACTGCTGGCAGCTCCATCTGAAAGAAATCTACTACCTCTCGAGACAATGAGACACGCCCTACAATTCGAGTTCCTTTTACTCCATCAGCACGCTGGCGCTCTACCATTTCTGCAGCAACATTAGAATAAATTCCAACGAATACTTTGGTATCGTAAACGTGTCTGAACAAGCCAACCCCTAGGTGAAGGATCCATAGTAGAGCAAGTGGTATAAGGCTAGCAGGATTCCCTTTAAGCAACCCATCGATTGCAAAACCAATTGTTGCAGCGTAAAGAAGATCGCAAACATTTTCAACAAGAGTGAGCATATAGGTAAGGCTAATTCCTTTACGGTTTTTTGACCATATACCTTGAAGGAGTTGACCTACGGAGGATTTTTTCTTTTTTATCATTTGCATCTTATCTACTCTTTCTTTTCTCTAATTAGACAAACTTTAATTCTATTCATTGCTTTATCTTCAAATTCATCATCAATTTGCCTTTTCACTTACTTTAATGAAATAAAGGACTCGTCATTGCTGTTTATATCCCCTTTCCAGTACAATGAACATCATAAAGTATATGGTTACCGTATAGTCAAGGAGGATTTTATGAGTGAAGAGTTGGAAAAGTACTTTAGTACTGGTGAATTCGCGAATCTCTGTCGTGTAAAAAAGCAAACTCTATTTCATTATGACGAGATAGGGTTACTTTCACCTCAAATAAAAAAAGAGAATGGATATAGATACTATTCGTATGAACAATTTGAAGTCTTTCAAGTGATTGCCTTATTTAAAGAATTTGGTGTTCCATTAAAAGAGATAAAAGTTCTTTTAAAAGATAAAAAACCAATAAATATGATTACTCTTTTAAAGGAAAAATCTCTTGAAATTGAAGAAAAAATTAAGAGCCTTAATCATTTACAAGCAATTATTCAAACGCGTTTACAGTTAGCAGAACATGCTTTAAAAACTGATTTTTCTTCTATTTCATTGCAATATTTAGATGAAGAAACCTTTATGATTAGTGAAAATATTTTAGAAGAAGCCGAACAAAAATATACTACAGTTATTCCGGAGCTCATTCATTATACTCAACTTCATAAATTAGACCGAGGATATCCAATTGGAGCAATGCTTGCGAGAGACCAAATCCAAAAAAAAGAGTTTTACAATTACGAACATTTGTATATCAAAATCCCAGAAGAGATAGAAAAAATTCATTGTCATACACGTCCCCAGGGACTATATGTTGTTGGGTATCAAAAAGGTGCCGAAACGGAACATGCTTACGATCGAATTATTCAATTCGTTAGAGAAAAAGGGTTAAAAATAGGGGAGTATGCATATGAGGAATACGTGATTGATGAGGTAATGGCGGATGGAATAGAGAATTCAATTACAAGAATTCAACTTCAAATTCAAAGCCAATAACGTTTTTTTAGTTTGTATTGCAAAGAGGTACCATATTTACTAAACATATGTGGCGTATACAAACTAAAAATAGAAAACCCAACCTGTGAGCTCTAAAGGTTGGGTTTTCTGTTTTTGTAAACGGAGTATAGGAGAATTGCTTATTGATTTTTCTAGATGGCAATAATGAGGAAACGTTATTCTTCATAAAGACGGATTGCTTCCTTTAGCACAATAACATCCTTCTCATTAATCCTCAATCTCAATTCCAGCTTGCTTAAATGGTTCTAATACTTGTGGATCACACATTGAAATATAGTCCACTGTTTTTAAATTCGTTAAGTTCTGAAATCCTTCAACAGATAATACATCAAACAAACTGTCTTCGCCATCCCAATCTGGCTTTAGGATATGATAAATTTCATTACCTCCATCAAAGCAAAGGCATTCAACCTTTTCCAAATCACTCTTTTCCAGAGTTAACTCTTCTAAATAATCTTTGATTTCAACAATTGGGCCAGCACCAGAATACCATTCAAAATTATTGGTATACTTATCTTTTAAATCGGTTAATTCTTTTAGAAATAATGGCTCTTGATCTAATAAAGCTTCAATAACCACTAATTTAAAATTAAAATCTTTAAACATTCCACTTTTCCCCATTTTGCTACCTCCGATTTTATCTCTGTATTAGGCTTGTAATCGCCCCTGCACTATTCGTATTATAACAATCATCTATAAATAAAACCTACTTATATTGTTGACTTTGACAGCCCCAAAAATAAGAGCCCCTGTAAATGAAGGTCCGCTCTTATTTACTTAGTTTAATTACTACTGCAAGCTGCTAATGCTAGCAATAATACAGCAGAAGTTGCTAAAACCTTTTTCATACATGCACCTTCAACTCTCTACTAATTCTTTTCTACTTATTATTCTTTGACTACTGTTAGTAAAAGGTAGAAAAATAGGTGTTTTTCTTGCAATACCTAAAACAACGTATTACTAATTTTAAAAATTAATACGTTTTAAACATACTGTAAAAGTAGTATGTTTAAACGGAATACTTTCTAAAGAGATGCTTCCACCCATTTGTTCAATCAATCTCTTCGTAATAGTTAACCCTAATCCACTTCCTTGATAGCGACTGTTCCTTGAGTCTTCTAGCGTATACATTCGCTCAAAAACTCGTTCTTTATGTACTTCATCTATTCCTTTTCCTCTATCTGATATTTCTATATAGATATTATCTTTATCTGTTCTAAGCTTTAAACCTATCATTTTACCATCAGAACCATACTGAATTGCATTAGAAATTAAATTATTAAGAACCCTTTCAATTGCACTTTCATCTCCTCTAACAAAGAGTGATTCTTCTGGTATTTCAATAGCTACTTCAAATTCTTTATTGATTAAAATTTCGTAGTAATCCAATATTATTTTCCGGCTAATTTCGCATATATCAATTCTCGAAAAGCTTAATTTTTTGTCTCCGGATTCAAGCTTTACAAGTTCGAAAAAACGATTTATTAACTCTAGCACCTCTAAGGTTTTTAAATTAACGGTTTTTAACAAACTCATCATTTTTTCTGTACTTAGACTTTTATCATTATTTATAATTTCAATATAACCTAAAATAACTGTTAGAGGGGTTTTTAAATCGTGAGAAATATTTGATAGCATTTTTCTTATTGAACGTTCTACGTTATGGTAATCTGCCACTGTCTTTTGATTGTGTTCTAAAAGACGGTTTATTTGTTTCAATAAAGACTTTATCTGATTATTGTCTGTATATAATAATAGTCTTTCACTTGTTTCTTCATCAATAATAGCTTTGAGCTTGCTTTCTATGTATCTCACTTCTGCTTTATGTTTTAATCGCCTATGAATCAGAAATAGGTTTATACAAATAGAACAGGCCAATAAGATGACGACCAGGTAAACCATTTTTATAAATCCCCCAATTTATAACCTATTCCCCATAAAGTCTTTATGTACGTTGGATGAGAGGGATTGTCTTCAATTTTTTCTCGAAGTCTTCTAATGTGAACATTAATTACGTTTTCATCTCCATGATATTCATCTTCCCATACGGCTTTATACAGTTGTGACTTCGTGTATACATGAGTAGGGTTGGAAATAAATACTTTTAGGATGTTAAATTCTTTTGCTGTGAGGCTAATATCCTTATCTAGTTTCTTCACAGAAAAGCTGTCCATATCGATACTTATATCTCCTATTTTTATGACCTTGCTTTGACTTTCTTTTTTTAACTGCGATGAGTGCATATAATGTAATTCTCTTCTTATAATCGCTTTAATTCTCGCTAATAATTCAATCATAGAGAACGGTTTAGCAATATAATCATCAGCACCAAAACCTAGTCCAAGTGCTTTGTCTACGTCTTCATCTTTTGCAGACATAATAAGAACAGGAACCATACTTTTAGAACGAATTATTTTTAAACATTCCATGCCATCCACTTTGGGCAGCATAAGATCAAGTAAAATAACGTCATACGTTTGTACATTTTGTACATTAAGTATTTCTAAAGCTTCCTCGCCATCAAAAACAGCGGTGACTTCATATCCTTCTTTTACTAACCCCTCTTTAACCATCTCACTTATAAACGGATCGTCTTCTACAATTAGTATCTTGTGACTCAATACTTTCCACTCCTAAAACCTTTTAGTATGCTTACTATTCTATTATCATAAAAAATAACAATTAATTACATTATAATCCTTTTTATACAAAATGTTATAACTAATTAATATAGCGTTAAAAAAAGTTAGTAGTAAATAAACGATATGAATTCTTTGCCTATAGTTTCTCTAAGATATTAATCAAAAAATGCTATCTTAATTTCGAGGAAGATAGCATTTTCAATAAGTAATTGATTATTAGTTTAGTTCAAGTATTCTTATCAAACATATTATAATGATTAATTTGTTACATTAATAACACCGTTGTTACTTAATAAATTTAACTTATTGGATCCCTGTCCAATTTTTCCTCTTTGAAGCTTTTCAGTATCTGTGTTTTTCTTAAGTGTATCTAGTTTAAGTTTTACATCGGAGGAATAACTTTTAGCAGCCACGGACAGAGAAGTTGGGGCTTGTTTATAAGAAACGCTGATGTCCCCAGAATCACTTTCTACAGCTAAGGATTTTCCTTCTTTTATATCCTTAATTGAAACCTCTCCATCTTTAGAAGTAACCTTAATCTTTGAAGCATTTACATTTTCCATATAGTTATCGCCACTTGTAGAGGAAATGTTTAAATTTCCAAAAGTACTATCTTCCATACTTAACGTTCCATCCTCGGATACAAACATTGCTGTATTAGCTGAAAGGCCTTTTATTTTTTTATCACCAGAGTTGTTGTGAACTATAAAATTATTAGTAGAAATTTCACTCAATTGGATATCACCATATTTATTATTTAAGTCAATTTTGTTTATTTTTGAACTTGGAATGGCAATAGAAATTGTACCTTTCTTTCCAAAAGTAAACCCTCCCAAAAAGCCACTTTTCTTTTGATCCTTTTGCTTGATTATTAATGTTTTTCCACCTTGTTTAAAAGTGACACGTTGTTTTTCTTTTTTCTTCCCTTTAGCTGATACAATCACTTCATTTGAATGACTTTTCTTCAACCTTATATCCCAAGACTCACTATCCACTTTTAAAGCATTAACACTCTCGATATTGTAAGACTTATTTTTCTCAAAGCTTTTTGCTTCGGCAATATTGACTTTGAAAGTGAACCCACAAATTAAAACTAAAGCTACAGAAGTTGATACAATCTTCTTCATCTCTTTTCCTCCTATTTCTACTCTTAGAAATTATGTATTATGCTATGTCAACACTGTCTACTTTTCTTATTGCCAGATAACCTATTAGAAGTCCAAGAAGACAAAGTACGCCAGGAATTGCTACAATTTCATATAAACTTACCGTCTCTCCTCCACTAGAAATTGTTGCATTAATTAAGAATCCAATTACTAGAGACGAAGTTATTGTAGTAGCAACTGATTTCTTCCTCATACCAAAAAATAAAGGAATGAAACTCACGCCAGCCATCATAAGCGCACCAATAAGAGTTGAAGGTACTGTAGAAATAATGTCATTCACCTTTACAGGTTTTTCAACCAGATATACGTGCGGGTTGATCCAAAAAATTAATAAATCGATAATAAAAGTAGCAATAATAATACTGACAAAGCAGAATACGAAAACAATAAGCAGTTTCGCTTGCATTAACTTTTTTCTTTTTAATGGATAAGTGAATAACAACTGAATTGTTTTATTTTTATATTCATCAATTATTAGCCGAGACAAAATGACACTAGAGAAACAAATAAATACAATTCTAATAAAAATATTAGCTAACGACATAAAGTCCGCATAATCTGGATACATAGGTTCAATTTCATTTCTTGATCCCCACCCCATAAGTGCAGCTATAAAAAAGATAGCTAAAATGCAAATGACTACATTTTTTATATACCTTGATAATCGATGTTTTTTGTATTCTAATTTCATTAGTTTTAACATTTTCAAAAGCTCCCCCCAATGGAATTTAAGACGTTTCAATTTAGTGCTCTTTAAATGATGTGATAAGGAATTGGAAGTTAAGATGATATACGTGATTAAATGTGAATTTCTTCACTATTCATTGAACTTAAAAAGTACTCTTCTAGTGAACTGTTCTTTTTGTTGATACTTTCTATACCAACATCATTCATAACGAATGCTTTAGAAATCTCTTGCTGAGTTAATGTTGTCTCATATATACGTATCATCTCTTCACCAATAACTCTAAAGTTTTTTATTCCTAAATTTTGTTCTAAAATATACAAAGCTTTTTTTATATTTTGAACCTGTACTTCTATATACTCAGTTTGTTTTCCGTTGATACTCTTCATAGAAACTTCTTTTATTAATTTTCCATTTTGAATAATTCCGATTGTATCTGACATCTGTTCCATTTCAGCTAAAATATGACTAGATATTAATAAGGTAATTCCATAATCTTTACAGAGTATTTTAAAAAGGTCTCTTAATTCCTTTATACCTATAGGATCGAGTCCATTAATTGGTTCATCTAAAACTAGAAGCTCTGGCTTTGTAGAAATAGCTCTAGCTATTCCTAACCTTTGTTTCATTCCCAATGAAAAATCCTTCACTTTTTTGCCTTCAATATTATGTAACTTAACAAGCTCTAGAGCTTGAGTAATAGCTTCGTTATCGTAATAACCCATATACTCGCAGTGTAAAGATAAATTTTCCCTAGCAGTGAGCTGCTCATAAAAAATTGGATATTCGATAATAGTTCCCATCCGCTTTAATACTTCAAATGATGTGTTCGTTAATTTCTCGCCAAAAATCTCTATTTCACCGCTCGTTGGCTTGATTAAGTTTGTGAGCATTTTCATAATCGTCGTTTTACCAGCACCATTCGGACCTAAGAAGCCATAAATCTCTCCTTTCCTCACGTGCATATTAACTTCAGAAACAACCTCTTTTCCCTTAAACGACTTTGTAAGTTGGTTAGTTTTCAATATATATGTCATTTATTTTCTCCTTTTCAATTTATATGGTTATTGTATAAAATGAAATTTTCTTTTCTCTTACTTAAATCTTACGTTTTTCTTAATTTTCTTTTTATATAAAGTGGAAGTTTATCTTTTACTCTAAAAAAAGAGTTTATATATAAATAGCTGCCTGTTTAAGCACTTGTTTGTCTTTTTAGCAAGCTAAAAGGTTTGCTAAAACAGCGGTGTATAAACGATAAATTGGAAAATCAAAGGAGCCCTTGAGTATTAAGGGCTCCTTTTTTTCTTGTCTTTTGGAGATTATGTAAACTAGCGTTTTATATGATATAACTAATAAAGTGTTAATCATATTTGAAGCCTTTAGATTTATGAATCTAAAGGCTTTTTTGTACGGATAACTGAGATTATAGTAACTACAAACTTACAAAGTATAAATCTTACTAGGCAAATTTTTATTTATCGTTATATTGTTTTATAACTGTGACTATAACTGCCAGTAACAGAACAATTGCGCTATTTATAAGTAAATAGTATCCAACTTGTAAACCATAAAATATTGCAAAAGCGTCTCTAATGATCAACAGTGCTAATATACCACCTACTGCCCCAAATAAAGCCGCCAGTATTAGTATTGTGAAAGCAGCAGCGTATAAACTTTTCTTTTTTTTGTAGGAGATAAATCCAACGACATTTGAAATGATAATAAAGAAGCCAATAAGTATTAAGAAAAAGGTAGCCATTTTCTTTAATTCTCCTCTACGGATTATTAATTGGTTAAAATACCCAATACCTAATATCACTTTAACATAACATTCTATGTGAAAATTTTGCTTCTTATAACATGTTTGATATTCATCAAAAAGAAGCTGACTTACGTTTTAAGATCTTTCTTTATATTTTTCCTTATAGCTAAATTGGCTAAGCGTTTACGCGCTGATTCCATAGGACCCATGTTAAAATAACGAAGCCACAAAGTAGCAAATAGCATTTGGAACAAACAGATTAATACCCAAACAAAGATGACGAAGAATGAACGTGGGTGTCCACCCCACCCAAGGCCCCATCCATAAAATAAAATGGAGCTTAAAACATTCTGTAACACATAGCAACTTAAAGACATCTTACCTACTTTCTCTAAAACGCTCCATAATGAAAAGGTCTGAAATTTTTCAATTAGAAAACTAATAGCTCCCATGTATCCAATCGATAAAATAGGGGCAAATACGTACCTTACTGGAAAATCAAAGTATCCTCCAGGAACAAATAATAATAGGTTTAGAGGTAGCCCAACTAAAAGTCCTGCCTTCATCATCCTCTTTCTGATATTAATACCCTTGGAGTTATTGTCAAAAGCCCCTATTCTCACTAGTAAAACACCAATTAAAAACATACATATATTAAATGGGATGACGAAAATGGCTTCTGTGCGCAGCTCCCAAAAATGAAAAAGTCGATACTGAATTTGATTTATCCATGATTCATGTTGATAAAGGTTCACCACTTCTTTTGGGACAGCAACTAGCTCATCTCCTATTGAGTTAGTTAGCACACCTAAGAACACGAGCAATATAAAAAAAAGATGAATTGCCGCTGCACTAATCATTGTTATTCGTATCATCGTCTTCCGCATTTTTACGATAAACGATACGACAATAGCAGTTACGGCATAAGACATTAAAATGTCGTACTCTAAAACAAAAATAAAGTGCAAAAGCCCTTCCATTAATAAAATCAAAGACAGCCATATGTATCTTCCTGGCCACGTCTGATTTAACCGTTTTGATTGCTGATATTTCAGTTCTAAACCAACACCAAACATAATGGCTAAGAGGCCAAGTAATTTTCCGTTAATTAAGGACAGAAAAAGGATTCTTAAAAAGTCATCTCCTGATAACCACCATTTGTTATGGGTGAAAGTAAATATATAATTTATATCTCCCAGATAAGCAAACAGCCAAATGTTGGTTCCTAACGTTCCAAGAATCGCTAGTCCTCTTAATATATCTAACGAGCGAATTCGGTTTTTATTCTCCACTTCCCATGCCCCCATTCGTTACTTTTACTTTCGTTGCTCCCCTTCTTGATATCTCATAGTTCAACTATATTAGATTACGTTGCGTCACCTTCAACCCTTATTTTTAAATGAATGAATGAATTATTTTTAGTGCAATAAAGAGAGCGTAGATACGTTTTGAGAAGTGCGAAGGCTGCCTGCTTTGGAAACAGGTTTAGCCAAAATCCAAAAGATATACTGGCTTACGCAGAGTACTAATTACAAAAAAAGAAACCCTAGTATTTTTAAGGTTTCTTTCTTTCTGATATTCCACTCTAAGCGACAATTGGAGATAAATTAAATAACGTCGTTAAATACACACTTTCTAAAAGTAGGCACCTAGCTTTCAGAAAGTTCGTTTATCTCCCTTTCAATAAGAGCTGCTGAAAGTTCGAATGCTTGTATCCTTCTTTTAGCTAAGGTTATTTGGGATTTATATCTATCAGCATTTTCTTTAGCTTCAAACGTTTTTACTGTCTGTCTGAGTTTATGTAAAGTTGAATCAATTTGACGTTTTGCTTCAACTAATTCAGGCACATCAAATTTCATTTACATCTCTCCTTTTTATAATTTTTATCGGTCAGATGTCTTTCTTTAAAAAGATGGTTTATCATTCGAGCTACTGTTATCTATATTTTTTATGTTGTACACGAGTAAAAATCCAAAAGCACTTATCATACCAAATACTGTGAACACAAACTTACTACTTGAGACTTCTACTAACACTATACCTGATAAGATAGTTTTTTTATCTATAAAAATTGAAAAGATTCATTTGAAAGAAGCAGGTTCGTCTGAAATTTTTAGAGTTAGCGTTAATTTTTATTTAGACCCCCAGCGGTTTTAAAATAGCCTCTGCGTAAGAGTTACGCTAAATAACCCATTCAAAATCTCTCAACGCAATAAAATTTGTCATACAAATTTTGATTTCCACCTTCACAACAAAAATAGTTTGTGATATACTTCACATGTAAGGATGTTCATAACGAACTAACAAACTCTTGAATGTAAAGTAGAAAAAGCTATTTCACTCCGATGCCAATACGATTGAAATAGCTTTTTTTATGTTCTTATTTTGAGAACCCCCACCATTTCTGCTGCTATGGCCTTCTGTACAGTTCTCTAGGAGAAGTAGTTACATCTATCTTACTCGCTTGCTTTTAGAGTTTGATGTTCCTAACCTATCACTCAAAAAATAGAGAGGGTTCTATTTTCCGCTTATTGCAGATCAACCCTTATTAATTGCCGCAATCGCTTTTGTAATACGAACATCATCACCTATTGTATCTAAAAGAGCAATTCCCTCAATTGTAACAAGAGCTAGTGCCGCTACTTGTTCTTTATCCTCTCCTTCTTCCACTTGAATGATATCCATGTAAAACTGATAAAAGCTGTCACAGATTTCCTTTGCTACAGAATAAAAGGGATCCCCCTCTTTTGATGCAACCGCAACTAATTCAAGCCACAGCTTAATGTATGGACGAACTTCAGGATCTCTCATCATGTTATACAAATGGGGAACTAGCGTCTGAAATGAATGTTTTTCCATTTCTGTATTATGCAGCATGTAAATAAGCTTTTGAGAAATAAAGGATAGCACAACCGTAAATAATTCCTCTTTGTCATTAAAATAATGAAGTAGCATTCTATCGCTGGTTTCTGCTGCTTTCGCAAGATTTCGCAAGCTGGAGGCCTGCAGACCATTTAATAAAATATAGTCAGCCGTTTTTTCTATAATTTCTTGTTTTTTCTTTTCACCTTTTTTCATATAAAGCTCCTTACTGTCTTTTTCTGTCGTATAGATACAATTATGAAGGAAACTTAGCTGCTTTGCATTATTCCCATTCATTTTTTTGTTGATAAAAAATGTAATGAGTGCTACATTTTAAGAAAGGGGGATGATTGAATTGATAAGTAAAAACCACAAAGCAATGGACAGCAACACACTTTCTAGAAATGATCGAATACCAAAAGCATTACTTATTTTAGTATTAGTATCTTTTTCTGTTTTAACAGGTTTGGCCGTATATCATTATGGCTTCCTTGGTATTTTTTCTCAGGCATTTAACAACTATGCTTCTATGCAAATATTCTTTGATTTGTTGATAGCACTAATTCTAGTGCTTGTATGGATGTGGCATGATGCAAAAAAGACAAATCGTTCTTTTTGGCCATGGGCACTAGTCACGCTAATAATTGGCTCGTTCGGTCCCCTTTTGTATCTGTTGCTGCGCAAACGCATTTAGCATATTAAAAGACTTTGTATTGCAAAAAGAAAGCCTTTTGCAAAATAAAACAAGGCTTTCTTTTTATCTAATTAAGTGTTAATCAGCTGTTTCCTCTAGTACAACTTTAATAGCCTTTGCGAGCATCTTTGCTGTACGTGTTTCTTCCTTCGAGGAGTGGTTTAGAGATTTATATAAGGTTCCATCTTATAACACTATCATTTAGAAAGATAACCAAATAAAAAAGATTCTTTTAGATCCCCAAAAAGTAAAGATACTAAAGCAGGATCAAAATCATGCAATGAAGTTTATTGAACTTGTTAAAAAATCATCTAAGTAAACCTTTAATTGTTAAATTAAAGGTTTATTTCTATATATTGTGTTATACTCTTAAACATGTATTACCGTTGTAGAGGAGTTTTAAATTGAAACAAAAAGAGATTTTTTCGTGGATCAAATCCATCGTTATTGCTTGTATCCTGGCTTTTGTGGTGAGAGAGTATATCTTTACGCCTATAGTAGTAGACGGCGAATCGATGATGCCGACTTTGAAAGATAGTGAACATATTATTCTTAATGAAGTGGGCAAAAATAACGCAGATAATATAAAAAGATTTGATATTATCGTTTTTCACGCTACAAAGGAAAAAGACTATATTAAAAGAGTAATTGGTTTACCGGGTGATCATATAGAATATCGCAATGACACGCTATATATAAACGGAAAAAAATATGAAGAGCCTTATTTGGATCAATACAAAAAAGAAATAGTAACAGGCCCGTTAACTGAGAATTTTAAACTTGAGGATTTTACAGGCAGCAAAACAGTTCCAGAAGGTCAATTGTTTGTCATGGGAGATAATAGAATGTATAGCTTAGATAGCAGATCACCTCAAGTAGGAACAATCTCCGTAGACAAAATCGTAGGAAAAGCAAAATTAGCTTATTGGCCTTTAAAAGAATTTCAATGGATGAAGTAACATATTTAAAAGCTCCCTCACCACAGGGAGTTTTTTCTATTAAAAACAAACTAAAAAGTAATAATATTTATCTATTTTGCCTCTATTATTGCTTCCCCACTATACTCAGTGCTGCAGCTGCTTTTGGCCACCCCACGTAAAAAGCCATATGAGTTATTAGTGCAATAATTTCTTTTTCAGTCACTCCATTCTTTTTTGCCAGCTGCAGATGAAAAGGCATTTGTTCAGTGTTGCCAATACTGATTAAAGCAGAAAGTCACAAAGTTAGGAGCAAGATCTCTCATGTCGTTCAGCGGCTTAGACTCAATGCGGTTATCCATGTTTATTTTTCCTCCTTTTGATTTACCATTTGCGCGATCCCTTGCCCAAATGACCAGTTTTCAAGGGTTGTTTCTTTTAATGTAATAAAGATATTGTTTGTAGAAAGGTCTAAGTCAGTGTGAAGTCCCTCTGCAATGGACTGATATAGCTTCTTTTTCTGCTCGATAGTTCTCCCCTGCCCACATGTAATAGAAGGAAACTTATTGAACGTAATGAATTTATCTATAAAAAAATCCTTTGCTTCCAGGGCAAAGAATTTTTTTGCAGTTATAGAGAGCTTTGTCCCTTTTACAGATTAATATAATACTCATCCACTATCTCTATCATGAGCATAGTTTTTTGATAAGCTGTCTTTAAAGTCTTGAGGAAGCTTCATATTTCTAAAATTTAAGCCAATTAAATCTTCAACATCTTCATTTAAATACGACCATTTAGATGGTGATGTCATTAAATGGTCTAACAAAACAGATTCATTAAAACCTATGACACATATATCTAAGCTCCTTTCTCCCCATATCGCCCACTGCTTAGAAGAAGAAAACCATACCACCTTCTCTGAATTATAGTAAGGGGCATCCGCAGGGTAATCCTCCGGTCCAATTTCTAAGGCATTTCTATACTCTTCACTTGATAAAGAAGTAGGAAGCTTCAAGTAATTAAAATAGCCAAACTCTTTATAAAAATAGTTTGTGGGGTGTGGATCTAAAACCGCAACTGTAACTTCCTTTTCACTAAAGATTTTTGTTAAATATTGTACGGTAGGCCAAAAATCATCACACATCACCCAATAGAACTCTTCAAATAAATAATAATCACACCTTTGGTTAAATACTTGGTCAGGCAATTCCTTATTTGTGTTAAAGATACTTTTTAAATTTTTATTAGTGGATTGAAATTCTTGGATATCTTTAATGAAGAAATTTGTGGGCTTCACAGTTTAGCCTCCTTTTTTATTAACTGGGCGTATGTTTGAACGGCGTGATGTTATCAACCTCGCACCTTAGTTCATAAAATTGCATGATTAAGGGGGGGACATTAGAATCATATCTTAAAGCTTCCAATGTCCTCTTGCCTAACCTTCTATCTACTAATGCAAGAGCTTGAAGAATAATATTCTCAGAATTTAATGCTCGATGAATGGTCAGCTGAGGATACTGGATAAAAGCGCCATAAACATGTTCAGCGTTAAAAACGCCTCTATGTTTTAGAATACTTGCAGTGTAGTCCATATCATCTACCTGGCCAATGAATTCTGGGAAACATTCATATAAACACTCGGGAAAAGGTTTGCTTGTTTTTCTCTTCACTTCCTCCCAGAGGTTATCATGTTCCATTAAATATTCTGCTGAAGAAGCATTAAAAACTTCCTTTTTATCTAAAGTAATCCAAATACGCGTCTGCTCTCCACGAGAAACGTTATATTTAGTTAGATGAATACTCAATCTATGCTTCAATTTACCACAGATTAAATTCCCCATATCTTTCTTTACTTTTGTCCATTTCATACTATCCTTGTACCCCTATTCTTTCCTAAAACTATACGCTTCAGCTTATAGAAACATTATATTATATAAGATATTTGTTTTTCCTAATGTATTCAGCATATCCATATACCTTATCAAGATCTATTTCTTGCTGCTCTTTCTCTTCTAAGTCAAGCACTCTTTTCTATCTGCGTACGAGTTATGCTAAACCGAATATTCAAACCCCATCAACGCAATAAAGAAGCAGCCTCTCGCAAATAATGAGATTGCTTCTTGTACCTTAAAATTTGTCATACAAATTTCGTTTGCTACCTTCACAACAAAAATAATTTGTGATATACTTCACATATAAGGATCTTCATATGAACTAACAAACTCTTGAATGTAAAATAGAAAAAGCTATTTCACTCCGATGCCAATACGATTGAAATAGCTTTTTTTATGCTCTTATTTCCATCACCCCATCCTTTCTTAGCTGTACGTTGTTTGAGTCTGCTTCCACTTGCTTCTGCATGTGAAGCGCGATCTTTTCAAAATCTATTTCATCATACTTGTTCATAGTCATACTCCTTTTAAATAAAAAACGTAAAAGCCGCCTCGGTTTGTCAGATAAGGCAGCTTTCACGAGAAATTTAATATAGAATCTGTTTTACTATGAATTATAGTATACTTTTCCGGTAAACACTATATTTTCCTGTAGAGACACACTCGTCTAGGTAGAGAATATAGTTAACTATAAATTTAATGATAAATATGATTTAGTTATTGATCATCATCTATTTCATTTTATAAAGCGTAACCGATGGTCTACTATAATTGAATGTCTGAAATGTTGAGCACTAAAGAAAGAGAATGAATGATGGTTGGTCTATAGAAATGTATCAATCTTATTCGTTTAAAGACGACCATAAAAATAAGAGTAGGATTGTCATGAAGTTAATAAGGTTGTTGTAAGAAAATTATAGTTAAAACACTAAAGCCAAAGAAATGTATAGCCTTCTATGGCTTTTTTACTGCTGGCAAATCTGCGTCATTCTCTAGTTTAAAAAATCCCTTTTATATCGAACAGCAAGATATATACCTGAAGCAATGAATGCAATGGAATATTTAAATAAGAAGAAAATTTGCCACATATATTCTTTTGGGAAAATCAAGTCGCACAAAATGACTCCATACAGTACAACGAGGGCACTTTTTAAACCGATTTGACTTGTTCTTTCGTCAGACACACTCATGCCCATTTTCTTTTGAAAAACATATATTAAAACTGCTCCTACTATAAGCGATATAAATCCAATACAAATAAGCATATTCCAGTTACTATTTGATTGTTCTGTCCAGGTTCTCAAAGGAGTAAAAATGGCATTTTCTATTTTGTCAGTTATCATTTTAATCCCTTCCTTTCACATAACTAAAAATATCGTTCACATCTACGTTAAAGAAATCAGCTATTCGAAAAGCTAAAACAAGAGAAGGCGAATAATTATTCTTCTCCATCACATATATAGTTTGTTTAGATACTCCAACTGCGTCAGCCAATTCTTTTTGAGACATCCTGTTTAAAACTCGGTGCTCATACACTTTATTTTCAACGTAGTCACCATTTTTTTCTTTCAATGTAATCACCTTCCTTTTTTCGACTACAAGTATATAATACAACAAACTTTGATAAAGGTAAAGTAAACTTATACAAAAGATAAATATTATTATACAATTTAGGGAAATAAAAAGAGTTAGACTCTTAGCGAGGAGTCTAACTCTTTTTCTATTTCAACATCAAAAAATAAAGTACTCATTTCCTTTTACTGTTTAAAAACGGTTCATTTTCGTTTCTTCGCTAAAAACAATATTTGTTGATTAGTTAAATCCCATTAAGTTTTTCACCTGTTGAACATTCTCTAAAGAAGTTAATTTTTCTAATAGTAAAAAGGCCACATCAAACCCGGTGCTGGGGTTTGAGGAAGTAATTATATTGTGGTCTACGACAATATAATCTTCTTGAACAAGTACACCAAATTCTTTTAACTGTGCCCTTCTTATACTTTTAGGGTGATTATAGGTAGTAGCTTTTTTACCTTCAAGAATTCCACTTTTTCCAAGTGAAAGAGCGGCAACAGAGACACTGGCTATAGGTTTTCCTGCTGAGTGAAATTCTCGAATAACCTGCAAGAATCTCTCATCGTAAGCATCTTCGTAAAAATTTGCTTCTTCAAAGCCACCTGGTATAGCAAGCGCATCAAATTCTTTTACATTAATATCTGATACTAGCATTTCTGGAATTACAGTAAAATTCCATGTACATGTTAGTTTTGGATGTAAGCCCGCTGTTATTAGTTCAGTCGTGCCGTCTCCCTCAAATTTATTCCATCCAAACACATCTGTAAAAACGCTTGCTTCTACAGCTTCAAATCCATTTGCTAAAAGTAATAATATTTTCTTCATTAAATCATCTCCTTTCAGTAAATTTTATGAAATATTCATGCAATGTTATATACAAATAATTAGGTTATTTCTAAAGATAGCTTTACTAAATTAGGTAATTACTTGATAATAATTAATAAAAAAAGGTTGACGATAAAATGGACGTAATAGATAGAAAAATACTTCATGAACTGCAGGCAAATGCTAAGATTTCAATGAAAGAATTAGCTCAAAAAGTTTACTTATCTTCTCCTTCTACCATTGAACGAGTGAGAAGGTTAGAGGAAAACGGGATTATAAAAGGCTATAAAACAATTGTTGATGCAGAAAAATTGAATAGAAACATAACTGCGTTTGTTTTATTTGAAACGACAAAATGTAAGGATCTTGCCGCGTTTTGTAGCGTTCATCCTGATGTAATGGAATGTTATCGTGTGGCAGGAAAAATAAGTTACATAGCAAAAATATGTACAGAGTCCGTACATACTTTAGAAGAATTTATTGATAAAGCTATGGAGTTTGGTACACCTTCAACAAACATCGTTTTATCATCACATACGAATATGGAACTTAAATTATCTCAAGATACTAGCGATGAATAACTTTAAAAAAGCATGTTTATATATTTGTTAGTTAACAGTATCCAAATTGATTTTCCAAGAGAGCTAAATCAATCAAATTTCATATATGAGCCTGTTGTAATAGGGATTTTTAAAAGCAAGGAGGAGAATATACGTGCAAATAAAAAAAGATGAAAGACAGGCATTTTATGCCGGATGTCAATTCGTAGATATAGAAGATCAAGGAAATGAACACGTCTTGCCTTTACTTATTATGTATCCTACATACCAAGAAGAAACAGTTGAAAAGATCGGACCTTACACGATAAGCGCTGCGCAAGATGCTCCGCTTTCAGACGGATTATTTCCTTTGGTCATTATTTCTCATGGAGATGGAAGCACGCCTCTTGCTTATCGAACCATTGCTCAGTTTTTAGCACGTCATGGTTTTATTGTAGGGGTACCTCAGCATCCATTTAATAATCGAGAGAATAATACGCTATCTGGAACAATAGATAACCTGAAAAATCGGCCTACTCATATACGTACTGTAATCGATTGGTTTTTAAAAGAAAGTCCCTTTTCTCCGTCCATTAAATCAAATAATATTTCTCTTATTGGCCATTCAATGGGAGGATATACGGCTCTTGCCGTAGCAGGTGGAGTTCCCACTTCTTTTCCTTCTGAATCTCCTGATCAAAAGCCTTATTGTTTATCTGTTGATCATGATAAGCGGGTTCAATCACTTATTCTTTTAGCGCCAGCCGCCGGATGGTTCAGAGAAAGAGGCGCTCTTGAAGACGTGAATATACCTATTTTAATGATTACAGGAGAAAAGGATACGATTACTCCTTCTTTTCACGGGGAATTTGTGTTAAATGGGGTTTCTGATGCGGAAAAAGTTCAGCATATCGTTGTAGAAAATGGAGGACATTTTTCATTTCTCAGTCCATTTCCGGACTTTATGAAATCTCCTACCTTCCTCCCTTCTCAGGATCCGGAAGGCTTTAATCGCAAAGAGTTTCATGAAAACCTGCAAAACACTATATTGAACTTTTTATTACATTCTTTTTAACAGATTAGTCAGTTGTACCACCTTTTCTTTTGAAGCAATTATATCTAGAAAAGAGCAGTTAAAATCCCTTAGAAACTGATGAGCTTCTAAGGGATTTTATTTGTAACCTTATGCTTACGAATCAGATGCCGGCACCCTAAAGAATCCTTGAAGCGGTCAGAATGCCTTTGTTAATTGCATGAACTGATAATAAATGGATTGACGATACTACTTCAAGCTCTTGTCTATCATTTTTTATTTCTCGACTTTTTTGTAAGGCACTGCATGACTTTCTTGCTTGCTTATACTGCCCAAGATCATTATCAGCAACACTAAACCAATACCAACCATAATGGTAGTTTTTCCACCGAAATGAGCTAGCCCACTCAAGAATAGTCCCACTATACCGAAGTCTGAATCTGAAAATGTAGCATTTGATAGACCCAAATCTCCCAACACGGGTATTAATAGAATTGGCATGAAACTGATTAAAAGGCCGTTCACAAATGATCCTAAAATCGCACCGCGTACACCACCCATTGCATTTCCAAACACCCCTGCAGCTGCACCCGTAAAGAAGTGAGGTACTACACCTGGCAAAATAATGATTCCTCCTGATAAAACTAGTATTAACATACTAACAATGCCGCCTAAAAAACTTGAAAAGAAACCAATTAATACAGCGTTTGGTGCATAAGTATAGATGATTGGAACATCTAATGCTGGCTTTGAATTTGGCACAATTTTAGAAGATATCCCTTTAAATGCTGGTACAATTTCAGCTAATACCAATCGTACACCAGCTAAAATGACGAAAACGCCGGCAGAAAACATTCCTGCTTGAAGTACCGCAAATAAAATATAGTTTTTTCCGTCACTTAATTTACCTTCGACATAACCAGGCCCCGCAAAAAGAGCGACAATAACGTAGAAAATCGCCATAGTTAATGCAATACTAACCGTACTGTCTCGTAAGAAGCCGAGACCTTTTGGAAAGTTAATTTTTTCTGTTGATACAATCTCTTTCTTTCCCTTTACAGCCATCCCCACGAGACCACCAACTGCAAAACCAACTGCTCCAGAATGTCCTAGTGCCACATTATCATTACCTGTTAGTTTACGGATAAAAGGCTGAACGAGGGCTGGAGAAAGAGTCATAAAAATTCCCACTGTTAAAGCACCAAAAAGAATTAATGAAAACGATGTAAAACCACTTACGGATAAAATGATGGCAATCATACAGGACATGTACAAAGTGATATGTCCTGTCAGAAAAATATATTTAAATCGTGTAAAACGAGCAATCAGCAGGTTTACAATCATACCAAAAAACATAATTAATGCGGTTGAAGAACCATATTTACTCAGTGCAATCGCAACGATGGCTTCATTATTTGGAACGACACCGTTTACGTTAAATGCTGCTTTGAACATTTCTCCAAATGGTGCGAGTGCTTGCTGAAGAATCCCTGCCCCTGCTGTAATAACCAGGAATCCAACAAACGTTTTTGTTGTTCCTTTTAGTGTATCTGAAAGATTTTTCTTTTGTGCCAGTAGACCTACTAAAGCAATTATGGCTACTAAAACTGAGGGTTCACTCAGAACGTTAATTAATACATTTAACACCTGATTCATCTCTATCACCTCTCAATTTCTTTACAGTAGATTTTTTTCTTGCAGAACCCCGGTTAATTTGGTGCGTAATTCTTCTAAATCAATAATATTATCCAAAATTACGACGTTGCCTAAGCTTGCCCCGCCCTCTGCAATATCTTTTGCAAGAAAGAACACGTCTGCATCCTCTGGTGTTGCAGAACCTAAATCAGAATGATTTACTTCCACCCCGCTTACTCCCATCTCATTCAACAACTGTTGAATATTCATTTCTACCATAAAACTTGTTCCTAATCCTGATCCGCATACTGTTAAAATTTTCATTATTCATCTTCTCCTTTTTTTCGCATCATAGCTATAATTTCAGCTGAAGTTTCAGCTTCTTTTAAACGTTTTAATGAGTCTTCATTTACTAAAAATGAGGTCAATTCTGCCAGCGCTTTTAAATGTAATTTGTTATCAATGGCTGCTAGACAAATAAACAAGTCAATTGCATGTTCTTCTTGGTTCAGTAACAAAACTGGTTTCTTCATTCGTAGAAGGGACATACCAAGCTCTTGTACACCTTGTTCTGGCCGGGCATGAGGAATAGCAATTCCTTTCCCTATATGAATAAAAGCTCCCATTTCTAAAACTCTATCAATCATTGCTTGAGTATAGGCTAAGGTAATATAATGCTGTTCCTCCAAAGGTTTTGCTGCCAATTGGATTGCTTCTTCCCACTCTAGAGAATCGTCAGAGAATTGAATCTTATCCTCTGTTAAAAGTTCAGAAAGCATAGGGGCGTAACTCCTTTCACGTGTATGGCTTTGTCTTAAATGTTTCGTTAAATCTTCATAAAGCGCTTTTTCATTTTTAATAGTTGCATATTTTCGTACGGTCGCCATTAACTTATCCATTGGGATAGTTGATTGAACCGGCAAATTGAAATCAGCTGCCACGGCCTGCTGCAAATAGTTTTCCTCTAGCGCTGTTAATAGTGGACGTGTTAGATAAACAGGCTTGGATGATTCCAAATAAATAGTTGAAAAAATCATATCGTAACTGTCTGGTGACAGTTTTTCGATTTCTGCAGCCGAATATGATTCTGTAAAATGCAATTTTGGAAACAGTTGTCGTAATTGCGTTCGTAGCATCATAGAGGAACTAATCCCGTTTGGGCAAACGATTGTGGCTTTATACACTTTAGGTTTAGCCTCCAGTTTTCGAACATGCCCACCGAATAAAATCGTAAAATACCCTATCTCTTCATCTGAAATACATTTTCCCGTATATTCAGAAAGCGGCTTCAACGCCTGTTTAACAAATTCAAAGAGTACACCGTGCTCTGTTTTAATTGTGTCAATCAACGGATTTGATAATGGCACTTCACAGATGATTCTAAAATAGGCTGGTACCAAATGTTTATATAAGAGCGATTTTAAAATATGCCTTTCCTTAAATGGTACTAATATTAAGCGCTCTACTTCTGAAATAATAGTACTCGATACAAGGTCAAGCTTTTCATCAATATGGAGCTCGTCTATATTCTGCATAGCAGATAACAATTGAACCGTTAGATAGATAACCTCTGCTTCAGCCACTTCATCAAATAAATAAGCTGATAGCTCTTCCCCCATTTTTAGTAAGGGCTGTTCTTTCATTAATTTAATTTGCTTGATTGGTAGAATCAGTTTATGATGCCCTGACCTGCACTGTAGAAATAAGAGTTCATAAACTAGCTGATCTAGCCGGTTACTAACAAAATCAATCCGATATTTTTTAGCTAAATCATTTACGCTCTCTCTAATTGCTGAGCCTGTATTTTCATAATTCCAACTATTAAGAACCTGCTTCATCCCTGAAATGCCCATTGGCAATTGCAAAAGTGTTCCAATACAAATAGTTGCAAATCGACGCTTAAGCCTCTCTTCTCCCTCTAGGTGAAAGCCATCTGTCCGGTTATAAGATAACTGGATACCTTCTTTCTCACAATACGAACGAAGCTTTTTAATATCCGCTAGTGCTGTATTCCTGCTTACCTGCAGAAAAGACTGATAATGTATATTTGCTATCGCCTCTTTTCGAATATACGTGTATAAATAAATTAAGTATATCCGCTCAGTCTCTTGAAAAACTGACTGCTGACGGTTAAGCGATGTGCCTTCTAGTTTCCAATAATTTTTAATTCTTTCATCAACCTTAAATTCTATATCAATCACTTGAATTTCCGGTAAATCTAAATTGCTTAATGCATTGTTCAACTTATCAAGCGTATAAGCAAATTGTCGAGGTGATAAATTTATTTGAAGTCTCAACTCCGGAATTGATAACTTCGGGTAATTAATCATCTGCTCAAGCAGCTGCAATGATTTATGATCAAACATCTTATTATCCTCCTCATGTTTATTATAAAATAGAAGTGTTAGCGATTACATAACTGTTCAATCCAATCTTTGTTGTCATTTTAGAATAGCTGTTGGACTGAAGGTTATATTTCCCATTTAAAAGTTTAACATAAGCTCTCGCACCACAGAATGGCAAACGTTTATTATTTGATTTTTATCTTTTAAAGCTATAGTAAAGCAATTTAAATGGCCTCCCTTACTATAGTACGCTTTTCTATCGGCGTAAAAAACAAAAAAGAAGCAACCCTTCGGCAACTTCTTCCCGTTTTTCCTATTTATACATCAGATTGCCATCTACAAAACATTCACTTACATTCAGTCTCTTAAAAACGAAAGCAGCGCTTCGTTAAATTCATGTGCATGCGTTGCATTTAAGCCGTGTGGACCGCCTTTTATTAAGGCTAATTTGGAATTAGAAATGGCTTCATGCGTTCGCTTTCCGCTATATTCAAATGGAACGATCTCGTCTGCATCACCGTGAATAATAAGAGTCGGTATTGTAAACTTAGCTAAATCGTCTCTGAAATCCGTTTTGCTGAAAGCAGCTATACAGTCTAATGTTCCTTTGGGCGATGCAACTGCTGCAATATCCCGGTTGTACAGTCGAAATGGTTCGCTGACTAAGCCCTTTCCGTCTTCAGCTCCAAAAAATGTTTTTGTAAAATCATCAAGAAAAGCTAAACGATCATTTTTTACGCCGTTTTCAAATTCTTGGATTCCTGCATCATCCAATGCTCCTTCAGGATGATCCTCTGACTTGTAAAGAAATGGTGGTACGGCTCCTGCAAATACGGCTTTTTCTACTCTATCTGTGCCGTATGTTCCTACATAACGGGCTACTTCTCCGCCACCCATTGAAAACCCAACTAGTGTCACATTTTTTAAATCCAAATGTTCTAGCAGCTGATGTAGATCAGCAGCAAATGTATCATAATCGTAGCCGTCCCATGGCTGAGAAGACTTGCCGAATCCTCGGCGGTCATACGTGATGACTCTGTGTCCAGCCTCAATAAGAGCCGGAACTTGATATTCCCAAGACCGTCCGCTTAGTGGCCAGCCGTGGATTAAGACGACCGGCTTTCCTGTCCCGTGATCCTCATAGTATAGTTCAATAGGTGCTTCATTTTCTGTTCCTACCGTAATTTTTGCCATTTTGCTACCTCCATTATATAGTCGTTCTTTATTTGGTTAAGTGGTCGTAAACCTAGCGTAGATCATAAAAAAGATCGCTAATTCTCCTATAATAACAGTGTTGGGAACAATAAGTATTAAGTTAACAATAAAAAATACCGCTAAAATTCCTAAAAACATTCCCAAGTGATACACTTTCAAACGATGTTGTTCAAATCTATATTGGTGAAAAACAAGAGTGGTTGCCATGAAATAAAGCAGCACGGAGCCAAATACAAAATATAAGCTGAATGTATAGTGAACTTCATGTAAAAACATGAGTTTAATTGATGCTGCAATCATGCTTAGAGACATGAGGATAAGTAAGTGTCCGTAAATAATCGTTTGTCCGGCTCTTTGAATAGACTTGTTTACTTTCTTTTCTACATTCTCAAAGTACTGCCACCACATAGCAATAATCAGGACAAATGAAATAACCGAAAATAAAATGGTATTCCAGTCCCCTTCTTGTGGCTGTATCACAGCAAGAATGCTGACAACGGATTCTCCAAACAGGATTAATGTTAATAAAGCAAAGCGCTCTAATAAATGAGCGGTGTTGGTCGGTAATTTTGCCAGTCTATTATGCCCTAAAATAGGTAAAATCATGTCCACTGCAATTCCTGTATACAACACGGCGTAGCGAATCCATGAATCAAAAAAAAGCGAAAGAAGCGAGATAAAGATCCCAATCCCAAAGCATGTGCCTAAAAACACAGCAACTTTTTTTCTCTCACTCTGTTCAAATTTTTGAACAATAAGATACTGAAGAGCGGTTAACGCTCTTAGTCCAATATAGCCAATCAGAAAAGAGACGTAATATTGATCAAAATCTACAGACAGACTTGAGATCATGATAAGAACAAACAGCATTTGAAGAATCATAAAGATGCGCTGATGCAAAAAGTCTTGTCCAAACCGGTTGATAAACATCGTTTGTCCGGTCCACGCCCACCATATAGGAATAAAAATTAAGACAAACTTTAACAAGTACTCCCCATGAATATACCCTTGTTCAACGTAAAGCAAAACATGCGTAGCAGTAGCAACGGCTGCCACAAATAACAAATCATAAAAAAGCTCCAGCCACGTAACTTTTTTTTCTTCCACTACTCCGCATCCCTTCCTATCATTTACCAGGCTGTCATGAATGTACTTTATTTTATATACAAGAGACGCATACTTCATGAAAGGCAGCTTAGTAAAAGATAGGTGAGCCAACGGTTCATTAGTCGGCTCACCTATCTAACAATTACTTTTATGTTGTTACATTTTCCCAGTCACATAAATGATCCATAGATGCCATTCTACTTTCGTGTCTTATATGTAAAGAGAACGACCGATGCCAAACATAAGCTCCGCTACGTTAGACACTCTGCTTGCTGAAATCGCGCTGAGCTCCTCTATAGCTGCCCATCAAGTTTTGATAACCAGGAAGATGACTAGAAATTAAATTGCCAAAACCTTCAACGTCGTTGCGCCAGTCACGCTGCAGCTCGCACGCTACGCTAAACCAGTTCATAAGCTGCGCGCCGCCGTGAGCCATACGCGTTAATGCTGCATCTGCGACTTGCTTATTGAACGTCCCGGAAGCATCTGTCACAACAAACACTTCGTAGCCTGCTTTAATGGCAGAAAGCGCAGGAAAAGCAACGCAGACGTCTGTCACTACACCGGCGATAATCAGCTGTTTTTTCCCGGTCGCTTTAATGGCTTTAACAAACTCTTCGTTGTCCCACGCGTTAATTTGTCCAGGACGAGCTATTTTTGGCGCGTCAGGAAACAAATCAACGAGTTCCCCCATTAGCGGGCCGTTGGGTCCATTTTCAAAGCTAGTTGTTAAAATAACCGGTAAATCAAAGAATTTAGCCGTATCACCAAGAGCCAATACGTTGTTTTTAAATTCATCAACACCATAGTCACGTACAAGGCCGGAAATAAGCCCCGTTTGGTGGTCAACTAAAAGCACGGCAGCATCATCTTTTGAAAGGCGAGAGTAAAGATCAGACATTTTATCATCCTCCTTAAATTAAAGCAAGTAAGGACACGTACCTTTTCCGTTCCTTACAAGCGGTCTATCATTTGAACGGTTTTTTGGATTTCATTTATGATCTGTTGAGTAAAACATCTATAGAAAGAAAAGCTATTTCTGAGGTGAAGGTTCGTGAGGTGTGTTCTCTTTCTTAATCTAGAACAGGAACAGGCGCTTGATCAATCCAATGAATGAACTGCTGTAAGTAGCGCTGAAGATAGCGTTTCGTTGACTCATCAGTTAGGATCTTTTGTTGAGCATCAACTTTTTCATGAACTTGCGAAATCAGCATTTTTTGAAATGGTAAAACATGAACTTGCATAGCTTCTAGTACTTCTCTCGTTTGCTTTTGAGCAAAAGCCGTACCGAAGCCTCCTGGAGTTGCTCCAATGAGACCAACTGGTTTTCTGTTTAAAACAGAAGAAGTCCGAGGCCTTGATGCCCAGTCCAAAGCATTTTTTAATACCCCTGTAATTCCGGAATTGTACTCTGGACTTACAATGATAACGCCGTCAACATCTTGAATCGCAGCTCTAAAGGATGCGACAGATTCTGGTGATCCGTCAACTTCTAAGTCTTCATTAAAAAAAGGCAGGCTGCTTATTTCAATCCAGCGATATTGAGCTGAGTCATCTAATGTAGTCAATGACTCAGCAATCATTCGGTTATACGAATTCTTTCGTAAACTTCCACAAATAAGACCAATGGTTTTTGTCATCTATTCACCTCCTCACTTGGAATTAATTTCATATTACCACGGTGTTTCAAATATAGATATTAGTTTTATATATAGATAAATTAATTCCTTCTTTGTACCTAATTTAGGGTTAAACTAGCGTTTTACTATTACTAAAAGAATTCTTTCAGTAAAATTCAGTCTAATTCTCTCACTTCAAAAGGAATCAAAGCTCTTTCAATTTGATCTCGATGGGTTTCGTACTGTTCAGGCAGCATAAGCTTTTCTCCCATAGTTTCAAGTGATTCATCATGTGCAAAGCCTGGAGGGTCTGTTGCAATTTCAAATAGAATGTCTCCGTGTTCTTTAAAGTAAATCGCATTAAAGTAATTTCGATCTCGAACAGCCGTCACTCCGTATCCGCTATCGGCTACGTATTTCTGCCATTCCAACTGATCTTCATCATCTTTTGCTCGCCATGCAATATGGTGAACCGTTCCAACGCCCATTTGCCCGCGTCCAATGGTTGTTAATTTTAAATCGATGATATTTCCAATGTCAGCTGATGATTGAAAACGTATAAAATCTCCTTCTTGCCCTACTTTTTGTAGCCCCATTACGTCTTCTAATAATTGAGCTGTTTCATCAGGTCGAACCGATAATAACGTAGCGCCTCCGAATCCTTTAATAGCAACATCCGAATTAATTTCACCAGCTTGCCACGTATTCTTTTCACCTTCTTCTCTTTCCACAATCTCTAGATGCAAACCATGAGGATCGTCAAACTCTAAATACTGCTCTCCAAATCGCTCCATCTTTGCAGCTGGAACTCCAAACTTAGCTAATCGCTGTTCCCAAAAGCTCATCGCACCTTTTGGAACCACATAGGAAGTTACCCCAACTTGCCCGTCACCTATTTTTCCTTGTCGTGCATTTGCCCACGGAAAGAATGTGATAATCGTTCCAGGTTTTCCGCCTTCATTCCCAAAGTAAAGGTGATACGTTCCTGGATCATCAAAGTTTACTGTTTGTTTGACCAAACGTAATCCTAACACGCCCGCATAGAAATCAACATTTTCCTGAGGATGACCTACAATCGCCGTGATATGATGAATACCCGTTGTTTTTTTACTCATTACTACCATCTCCTTCGATACATTTTTCGTCATATGTTTCGTTATCCCTCTTAAAATTACAACTATTTATCGTAAATATCTCGAATTCGAGATATTAGTCAAAAAATAAAAGCACCTTTCTTATTCCAACCCATTTTCTCTTTTAAAAAATAAACGTATCGAGTGCGTAATAACCTGGTCCTGCAATTGCTACACCGATCGCTACAACTAAAAGCGTAAGGTTATATTCATACCCATTTTGTGTTGCCCAGTATCCATTTGGACCGTGTACTTTCACAATCGCCATGATCATTGTTCCGGCAATCAAAAGTGCTCCAAGCGGTGTAAGAAGTCCTGCAGCAAATAAAGCTCCACCTACTAGCTCTGATAAACCAGCCATTAAAGCCATTCTAACACCCGGCTTCATTCCGATGGATTCAAACCAGCCGCCCGTTCCTTTTAAGCCGTGACCGCCAAACCATCCAAATAACTTCTGAGTTCCATGAGCCATAAAAGATAATCCAATGACTAAACGTATTAACAATAAACCAATGCTCACCATTTTTTATTCCTCCTGTTTTTCATCACTTTAAAATCTTGAATTAAAATATCTTGAATTAAGGATAATTATAAAATCATATGCTCCTACTGTCAACATAAATTTTTATATTTTTTTGTAGCTAGTTGAAACACTTAGCGACGTATTAAAAACATATTCTAGATTTTATGTGGATATGAGCACTGGAGCGGAAAATATAAAAGCTAAATTGTATTATTTATTCAATAAAAAAAAGAAGTCACCCCTTGGTAACTTCTTTCCCTCTTCTACTGTGCATGTATAGTTCAATAACTGGATACTGAAGTTATCACCCCACTTATAAAAGGGATATCTGGATCACTTGAATTAGTATCATTTTGCTTTTAATTTATCAATTAATTTAAGCGTATCATTATATAGACTTAATTGATATCTCTGGGACTCTAGTTCAGGTGGGATACGGATTTGTAAAGGTATCGAAGAAAGATCGAGTACATCCAAAGATGATTTCTTTATAGAGTAATTTTCTACGTTTTTATTAGCTTGTTCTGTTATGTATTCTCCTAATACCTGTAGTTGAACAGCCCAGTTTTGTCCATCAACTGTGGGTAGAGAATTCGTTTTGGACCAGTCGTTAAATGTAGTGAGTACACTCGAAATATAAGTATACCCATGCTTCAGTTGAAAAAGGAATTGTTCATTTTGTTTTAACTGCTGCTTTTTATTTCTGCCAAATGGGTTCAACCTTAAACTCTTTTCTGCTTTCCTTAATTCCTTTTCGACCTGGTGAAGTTCCTGAAGCAAGTTGGTTGTATCATCTATTAAATTTTCTCCTTCAACAAATGTACAGTTATTATTTACCCAGTAAGCCACCTTTTCAAATAATTGTCCAAGGTCTATTCCAAATTGAGTTAAAGTTCTACGAGCTTCTTTTACGTAATTTGGTGGAACAATTATGATATGAACAATAATAGCGACAAGAGCTCCTATGATCGTGTCTCTTATTCGATCAGAGACATAATAATTTGTTTTATGAACAAATACAAAAACTAATAAAATAGTAAGCGCAATTTGATGAATGATCGTCTTATGTAGCCTTAATACAACAGGAAGCACCATTCCCATTGTTAATAATAACCCTATCGTCCATCCGTTCACTTCTACATGTTTAATGATAAAAATCGTAGCAGCAATTCCAAAAAGAGTGCCGATAATTCGATAAAAAGCATACACAGCAGAATGCTGGATGGTTTCTTGAATAGAAAGAATCACAGTTAAAGGCGCCAAATAAGGATGCTTAGAGCCTAACATTTTTGCCAGTTCCCACGATACACCAGAAGCTATAGATATTTTGGCTATAAGTAGTAATCCTTTTATTAGTTCGAGCTTTTGCTTTCCCTTATTTATATCCATAAAAACTCCTTTATTTAAACACCTATGTATGTAAGTCGACTTACAGTCACTTCCTGTCGTTACTTACTATTAACTGGAGAACGTAACTTTATTACAAACAAAGCTGTTTTCATATATAAGAGTTGATTGGATAAAACTCCTCTCTTAAAACACATACTAGCTGTTTAGCTATCCTTCAATCCATCTATTTATCCCGCAATTTGTGTACTACGCTTTCTATATGCTTCACCGCTTGGTATACACCATTTTCCGATTGAATGATGCTTTTTATTTGTTGAGCATTTTCAATATACTCTTTATTTTCTACTTGTTCTAACGCGTAAACCAATTCGAATACTTGGAGATTTTTTTCTTGTAACGGCTTTAGTGAATACCCTTTTTTATAGAGAAGATTTGCCCAAAACGGTTGATCCACTGTAAACGGAATGATAATTTGTGGTACGCCACTCAGTAAAGCTTCAGACATTGTTCCAACACCTCCATGATGAATAATGCCTTTAGCACGTTTAAATAAAAGTCTATGGGATGCACCTTTAACGGCGAGTATATTCTCTTGTTGATTAAACTTCATACCGCTTGTTCCTGTTAGCACTATTGCGCGATTGTCCGTCTCCTTTAATGCCTGAATTAACTTTTGTTTAAAAATTGATGGACTCTTTAAAGGCATAGAACTAAATGATACTACAATAGGCTTCTTTCCTTTTTCTAGAAAGTTTTCTATTTCATTGGGTAGCACCTCTTCCTCTACTTCTAAAAAGAAAAAACCTGGTAGACATACAGAACCTTTCCAACTCTCTACTTCTTTGAAAAGAAAAGGACTAATCGGATAAATTATAGGAATAGGTGCACCGTTTACGTCATATGTGTAAAGTCCGGCTTTTCTCTTCGGGAATTTTAACGTTTTTTCTCTAAAATCGTTAATTTCTTTCATAAAAGGGTACTCACTGAACTTTACTATCTTGTAGGATAATCTATTTAATGTAGGACCAAAGCTTTGTTTTGACGATAAAGAGAAATTTGGGAACTCTGTAATTGGATACATAATTGGAACGGGCGGTAAGCAAATGCAAGGAATATGATAGTACAGCGCAATATCAACGGCACCAAGAGCTTTAGGATGATAAATGATTAGATCGGCTCCTTGGGAAGCCAGATAAAAATCATCCATACTTCTTCTGTAGGATGGAGCAATTTTTTCTTTTGAAAATTTCATTATTTTAAAAGGTGAAAACTTCTTACCATTAAGTATATCTCTTCCTTCCTCGCTCTCCATTATCGCCATCAAATCAGTAGCAGCGGGATGAAAGGAAACCTTATTTTCTTCAATAAAATGTTGAAACGTCCCACCTGTACAAATGACTACTTCATGTCCAATCTTAATCATTTCTCGAGCAAGTGCAATATAAGGCTGTACATCTCCTCTACTGCCTAACGTTAAAATTGTCACTTTCATAATTTCCACCCCCATAATAAATAATAACAATACTTTGTACAAAACCTCTTCTCTCTTCCCTCACCGTACTGTGATGTATTTCTTAAGAGTTAATTAAACTGCCTAGAATAATAATAACGTTAACTACTATCTTCTTACAGGACTTTATCACAAATGAAATAGGTGAAAATCTAGAAAAGTGGACTGTAATAGTCTTTCAAATCTAATCATCTCTTTTGTATAATGTTATTGTGAATAAATATTATGTTTTAAAGAGGTTAAGTATGAGAAATAAGGTTTATAGACTAACGAAGAGACTATCCTCAGTTCAAATAATTGTTTTATATTATGTTTCAGCTGTTATGATTTCAAGCATTTTATTAGCTTTACCTATAACAGTGAAACCTTCTGCTCACATCAGCATCGTGGATTTAGTGTTTACTTCTGTTAGTGCTATTAGTGTAACGGGTCTTTCTACTATCCCTATGAATGAAGTTCTTAGCGTTCCGGGAACTTTCATTTTTGCCTTTATCCTTCAATTTGGGGGAATTGGTGTAATGGCTCTTGGAACATTTTTTTGGTTGCTACTAGGAAAAAAAATTGGTTTGCGAGAACGAAAACTAATTATGACGGATCAAAACCAGTTTACTCTTTCTGGTTTAGTTCAGTTAATGAGGCAAATTTTATTTTTAATTTTATCTATTGAATTTATAGGGGCCGTTGTATTAGGGCTACATTTTTTAGAATACTTTCCTACCTGGGAAGAAGCTTTTTTACAAGGCTTCTTTGCATCAGTAAGTGCTACTACAAATGCGGGGTTTGATATAACAGGGTCTTCTTTAATCCCCTTTGCTCACGATTATTTTGTTCAAATAGTGAATATGATTTTATTAATAGTCGGAGCAATTGGCTTTCCCGTATTAATAGAATGCAGATATTTCCTTAAAGAAAAAGGGTATTTTATGAGAGGTCGTGCTAAGAGTAAGCGTCCCTTTCGTTTTTCTTTATTCGTTAAACTAACAACCTTTACATTTTTTGCGTTAGTTATTTTCGGTACACTAGCTATTTATTTATTTGAATTCAATCATTTTTTTGCTACAAAGACTTGGCATGAAGCCTTCTTTTATTCACTATTTCAATCGGTTACAACTAGAAATGGTGGACTTGCCACTATGGATATTAGTAAGTTTTCTACCCCTACACTTCTTGTAATAAGCACTCTCATGTTTATTGGAGCATCGCCAAGTAGCGTAGGTGGAGGGATACGTACGACTACTTTTGCAATTATGATTTTAAGCATTTACTCTTATTCAAAAGGAAATAGTACAATAAAGGCTTTTAAAAGAGAAATAGTACATGAAGATATTACAAAATCTTTCATGGTTATTGCAACAGCCGTTATGATTTGTGGAATTGCAGTTATAATACTTACATATCTTGAACCACATTTTTCAGCATTAGAAATCCTTTTTGAAGTTTCGTCAGCCTTTGGAACTACAGGCCTTTCGATGGGAATAACTCCCGAACTGAGTACTTCGGGAAAGGTAGTGATTATCATATTGATGTTTATAGGACGAATTGGCATTTTTTCATGCTTATTCTTGATAAGAGGAAAAGTTAAAGAAGAAAAATATCATTATCCAAAAGAACGAATTATTATTGGATAAAAACTTTTCGATCTCTTTGGTTGAATTCTCCTTTTCTTTTTAATAATTTGCTCCTTTATTTTTTCTTCCAGGTCGATATAAGTATAGTGATGGAGTCGACGTTTAAAGTTTTATTAAAAGCTATAAGAATTTGCTATCTAGAATGTTTATATCCTATTCATCTTAAAATGAGAAAAAGCTACTGAAGAGTGGGTCAGCCCCTGGAATTCAGTAGCTTTTTCTGTTTTATTGAGAGCTAATGCAGAATAATGATTCATCCATCTTGTGTAGTTTGCTCAGAGTATAAGTTCTTCCTTACAAATACTAAAAAAACTACTCTTCTCAACAGTTGTTTTCCCCAAAAACCCTTAGATAGGCTACTGAAGATGAGTAGGATTTCGTTTATTATTTTGATTGATTTCTTTAAATATATCTGAGAATTCATTAGACATATTTAAATTTTGAGAAGAATTACTAGGTTTAACAGCCTGCATAGCATCTATACATAACGGCTATTTGCAATAAATATGTTTCTTTTTCTCTACGGCTGCAAATGAAGCATAATTAAAATTAATCATTATTGTTTAAAAATGTAATTTTATCTGAATCATTTTTTATAAAAAATATTAAATTTGTCCCATAGTTCTTCGAGGGACTCTAATTTATCATGGAATTTTTCCTCTTTTTCTTTTCCCACAGATATAATTAGTGCATTTATAAGACTAAGTGGCGCTACAAACGAATCAATAAAAGTCGGCATTTGACTGGATGCTGTTAATGGGATATTTGCATAAGGAATTAGGGGAGACAATAGATTATCTGTTATGGCAACAGTTGTTGCTTCTTTTTCCTGTGCATACGAAAGAACTTTTATTGTACTTGTCGTATATCGTGCAAAACTAATTCCAATTACTACATCATCTTCATTTAAATCATATATACGTTCTGATACGTTCTCAATCGAATGAATAAGCTCGACTTGTTCTAGAAGAAATTGCAAATAGTACTCTAAAAACACACCCAAAGCCGTAGCACTTCTATTTGCAACAATATACACTCTTTTAGCTTTAATTAGGCTCTCTACTGCGCGCTTAAAAACATCTACATCTAATCTTTCTAAAGTAGATCTGATATTAGAAATATCATCTAAAAAGATATCGTATACGCTTTGATCCTGGTCATTATATACTTCTTTGGAAATTTTCAATCTCTCAGTTGTTGTCAAATACAATGCGAATAGCAACGTTTAAAAGAGCATTTGGAATCGGGATGCTAAACCGAACATCTTTTGTTTTCATTTTCACATAAATCATAAGCAAACCATTACTCAATGATGACCGAAAAGATATCTCCATTTGCCGAATTAATCTCAACAATTTGACCATCTAACTCGTTTTGATATAACGAAACATTATCTAAATTTAATTTTAAAGAGAAAACAAACTGCAGAGTAGCCACAGCTTTTTTGTTTTGAGAAGGTTGGTATTGGTACTATATGAAAAAAGTAATAGATGTTTTTTATAAAAGACGTTTTTTTTATTCCGTATTAAGGGAATTAAAATAAAAATTTAGGAAAAAGAAAGAATCAAGATGTAAAAAAATGAGCAAAAAAGAAAACTATAGAGAGATTGAGATAGGAAAACAAGAATAACAATTTGAAATATTCCAAAACTTATGTTTAAAATTATAATAGTAAAATTAAGTCTTTCTGAAACTACTTAATTTTAACTTAAAATATAAAGGAGGAAGATTGTGAAGAAAACAACACCTATTTTTTGGATCTCTTTAATCATTAGCGTCTTATTTGTAGGCTGGGGTATATTAAAACCAACTAATCTACTTCACGTCATGACCACCGCCGAAAGTTATTTGCTTAATCGTTTTGGCTGGTTTTATCAATTTTCTGCCACATTCTTTTTAATATTTGCCTTAGTATTAGCTTTTAGTCGATTTGGAAAAATAAAACTTGGCAAACCCCATGAAAAACCTGAGTTTAGTACCCCTACTTGGTTCGCGATGTTATTTAGCGCTGGGATGGGAATTGGTTTACTTTTTTACGGAATTTCTGAGCCGATCTCCCACTATGCTACGCCCCCTTTTGGGAAACCTCAAACTACTGAATCTGCAAAACTGAGTCTAGAATATACATATTTACACTGGGGATTTCATGCTTGGGCAATTTATGCTGTAGTAGCACTTGCCTTAGCCTATTATAAATTCCGAAAAAACATGCCTGGACTAATGAGCGCAACCCTAACTCCTCTTATTGGAAATAAGAGCAAAGGACCAATTGGATACGCTGTGGATATTATAGCTGTGTTTGCTACTATATTTGGGGTGGCGGCATCTTTAGGATTAGGAGCTTCACAAATAAATAGTGGATTCCATTACCTAACAGGTATGCCTATTAGCTATAAAGTTCAACTCGTTATTATTGCCATTACGACTATTTTATTTATTACATCTGCAGGAACTGGTGTTTCAAAAGGAATCAAATATTTGAGCAACACTAATATGGTTTTAGCTGTCATTCTATTTGTTTCCTTTCTTTTTCTTGGACCTACACAATACTTAATAGAGCTTTTCTCTACAACCTTTGGTTCCTACGTTCAACAATTACCAAGCATGGGGCTGCGATTTGCTCCCTTTAATTCTGACAATAACCAGTGGGTAAAAGATTGGACCATTTTTTACTGGGCTTGGTGGATATCATGGACTCCATTTGTGGGAACTTTCATTGCACGCGTATCTAAAGGAAGAACGGTTCGTGAATTTATTATGGCTGTATTAATCGTTCCAACACTTGTATGCTCAATATGGTTTGGCGTATTTGGAGGTACCGGTATTTATTTTGATTTTGTGAAAGGATTAGATGTGGCAAAACAAAGCTTAGAAACGTCTCTATTCTTTGTGTATGATCAAATGCCGTTTGGAGGTTTTCTTTCTACCATCTCTGTAGTCCTTATTTTGACGTTCTTTGTGACTTCTGCAGATTCGGCCACTTTTGTTTTGGCGATGCAAACTACAAATGGGAATTTAAATCCACCTTTCTTTGTTACATTTATTTGGGGAATTATTTTAGCTGCTATTTCAGCAATTTTATTAGGTACAGGTGGCCTGCAAGGCATGCAAGCAGCTATTATTGTCAGTGCATTACCCTTAGGGATTGTTCTTCTATTTATGTCCTATGCATTAATTAAGTCCTTCCGACAAGAAGTTTCTGAAGATAAAAAGCAAAATAAAAAAACTGCTTAACTTATTCAACATGAAGCTTTAACAGGTTTATGATTTATTTTCAAACCAGTATTTATATTTTTGTTTGAGGGAAACTTTATATTAAACATCATGTATGTAAGCTATGAGAAAGGTTGTTTCCTCTTAGTGAAGAAACAACCTTTCTCTTCATGCATGTTTGTAAGCACAAACTTACTTTTCTATGATTGAAGTTGTATTCAAATTCAAATTTATATTATTTAGCATTATATAAGTAATTTATTACTTATTAATGATACCTTAGGAAAATATTATCTATAATAAACAAAGTTATAAGAAAAGCCGTATATCTCTCCAGGTGAACAGAAACCTATCCATAAAAAGGATGTACCCTTAACAATACTTGGCACATGAAGCATAATTTTAGGTTTAAAGAGACAAAGGAGCATAAAAATGGTTACATATTGGATTATTTTATTAGCTATTGCTGTAGGTGTAGTGTTTATCGCAGAAAAAATGAAACAACCTTATCCCACTTTCCTTGTAGTAATGGGATTAATCATTGGTTTAACTCCAATTCCTGGGTTAGGAGAAATAAAACGTTATGTAGTAAATGATACTGTTTTCCAAACGACCGTTATTTTTATCTTTTTATCAGCTTTGTTAGGGGATGCAGCACTTAAACTGCCCTTTGATGAATTAAAACGTAATAAGCAATCGATTTCTTTATTAGCTTTTTTAGGTACATTTCTTACCTTCTTACTAGTTGCTGCTTCTACTTATTTTTTCTTGCACCTTTCTTTACAAGAAGCCTTAATTTTCGGTGCACTTATGGCAGCTACTGACCCTGTATCCGTTCTAAGTATTTTTAAGTCAATGGGTCTAAACAAGCGCCTCTCCATTGTGGTCGAAGGAGAAAGTTTAGCAAATGATGGAGTTGCTGTTGTACTATTTCAAATTGCTGTGGTAACTACTGCCTTGAGCTTAACGGGTACATTGAATGCGCTGCTTGAATTTCTGAAAGTTGTAAGTGGAGGCATATTGATTGGTGGAGTATTTGGTTTATTAGCTTCTCGTATTACATCTAAGATTGATCATTATTTAGTGGAGACTGGATTATCAATGGTTCTATTTTATGGTACGTTTCAGCTTGCTGAACACTTTGATGTTTCTGGAGTAATATCTGTAGTAGTCGGTGGCGTAATCTTAGGAACTTATGGACGAAACGTAGGTATGTCAGATCTAACACATGAAAAAGTAAATTCCTTTTGGGAAACGATTGCCTTCCTCTCCAATGCGCTTATTTTCTTACTAGTAGGATTAGAAGTGAGTCGTATTGATTTTTTAGATAAAGGATGGCTTATCGTTGGAAGTATTCTTACTGTTCTTTTAGCACGTTTTCTCGCTGTCTATATAAGCTTAGCTTTTGATAAATCCATTCCAACTTCATGGAAACCTATTATTTCATGGGGAGGATTAAAGGGATCTCTTTCAATTGCGCTTGTTTTAGGCATTACACCCGAATTTGAAGGGAAAAATCTGTTATTAGCAATGACATTTAGTAATGTAGTCTTTTCTCTTCTTGTTCAAGGAACAACACTAAAAAAATTAGTTTCATTTTTGAATGTAAAATAAACGCCTACACTAAAAGAGAGTTGATGTTATGTTTGAAACTTTTCTTACACCCACTCGTATATCCATAAGGAACAACCTTACTCCTTTCTTAGTCGACATACAATAAATACGCTATAGAAAGCGTACAAGGAGGAATTAGATGGAATCAAGAATGAGTTGGTGTATTAAAAATCCTTCGTTTTATTTGGGAGCTGTTTTATTTCTCATCTTTGGTAGTCAATGCTTTATAGGATATATAAAAGAGCATCAATTCTACGTTCTAGAGAGCATATTGAGTATCATAGGTGTTTTTATGATTGTTCTACCGTTGAAAAAGAAACTTGCTCCTCATTCACCAAAAAGCACTTAGTTGGATAACTAAGTGCTTTTTAGTGATGAAAATATTCCTCTCTAATCTATATACCATCCTTTTTATATACATGTAAATAAAGCTTGTAAAAGTAATGAATGCCTACCGTTTCAGTCATACATTATCCTTTTTCCAATTTTTCTTTAGCACCTTTTGAATCTTGAATTAGAAAAGAGGTTCCCGTCATTAAACAGTTAAGAAAACAAAACTTAGTCAGAGAATATTGAAATCCATATACAAAATAAAAGTATAAAAAAAGGAAAAAACTAAAATAGAAAATGCCTTTCAAAACTAAATTATGAGGAGAATTCACATTAACTACTCCTTTTACAATCATTTGAAATTGAAATCTCTCTTATATGATCTAGAATGCTTTTATAAAACGATTAGAAAAATGATAGGTAATGTAGCAAGGCTTAAGGAGGTACTAATTAACGTTGCACTTGATACAAACTCCGGCTCTGTATTAAATTGAAGCGCGTACATAGTTGTATTCGCAGCTGTGGGCATAGCAGCCATAATAATCATTATTTGTTTGACCATCTCATCCACCGGTAACAGAAGTGTTAGTATATAAGCGATAAATGGCGAAATCACAAGTTTGATGGCTAATGACCATGAAACTTTTGCTTTGGCTAAATTTCTAATTGATATTTTAGCTAGCTGCATTCCAAGTACAATCATGATGGTGGGAATAGCTGCACCCGCTACTAAATCAACCGCTTCTTTTACAGAGTTGCTTAATGGAATATGAAGAAACTGAAATATAGCTCCTAAAAGTCCCCCATACACAATTGGTATCCGCCGGACTGCGTCAACGGCTGATTTTATGCCATTTCCTTGTGGACTCCCTTTAGCGGCATAGTAAACTCCAACTGTACACATGACCAATTGCTGTATGACCATTAGAATAATGGCAGAGTCTAAGCCGGTAACGCCAAAAAGTAATAAAACAACGGGCGTACCGTAGTTTCCATTATTCATAAATGAGGACGCTAATATCATTCCACAGGTTTCTGAAGTAGAATATCGCTGGAAATAAGCAATAATATAGACGACAGCAATTAATGCGAAGCAAAGTGCAAATGTGTATAACGTAAGATATAAGTAATCAATCGTAAATTTGGTTGTGTAAAATGTTTTGAATACTAGAACTGGAGACATCAAATAAAGTGCCATTGTTGAAATCGTTTTGGTATCAAATCCTATTTTCTTTTGCCCAATAAATCCAAGTGTAAAAATCCCAAAAATAGGAAGAAGGATTGTTAGGAACTCCATGTTTGTTCACCTTCGTCATGTTTTCTTTGTTATTTTCCAAATGAAAGACCTAGAAAATTAAAAATCTAGGTCTTTCATTTAAACTGATACATTATAAATTTAGAACAATGATACGTTCTTCAGTCATTTCTTCAATTGCATACTTCGGCCCTTCTTTTCCGTTACCGCTCTTTTTCACGCCGCCATATGGCATATGGTCAACACGATACGCTGAAGCATCATTTACAATTAATCCGCCTACTTCGATTTCGCGAGCTGCCTTCATAGCAAACTGTAAGTCGTTCGTAAAAAGGCCTGCCTGTAACCCATAGTCAGAATCGTTTACTTTTGAAATCACTTCATCAATCTCATCATATTGAGCAATAGCTACTACTGGCCCGAATACTTCTTGACGACAAACTTTCATCTCATCATTTACATTGGTCAAAATTGTAGGAAGATAAAAAGCACCGTCACGCTTTCCTCCTAGTTCAATTTTTGCCCCTTCTTCCACCGCTTCTTTTACCCATTCTTCCACTCGCTCTGCTTCTTTAAGACGAATCATAGGTCCAATATCGGTTTGCTCATCCATTGGATTACCGACTACTAACTTTTCTGTTTTTTCTTTTAGCTTATTAACAAATGCAGTATAAATATTCGTATGAACATAAATTCGTTGAACGGAAATACAAACCTGTCCCGCGTTATTAAAGCTTTTTTGAGAAATTAAAGATGCAGCTTTTTCTAAGTCAGCGTCTTTATGTACGATAGTAGCCGAATTATTTCCTAGTTCAAGTGAAACTTTACGCAAACCTGCTTTAGATCGAATGAGCTCTCCTACTCTTGGGCTTCCTGTAAAAGTAAACATATTAACATCCTGGTTTTCTAATAACCATTCACCAATTTCTGCCCCCTCTCCAGTCAATACTTGAAGGCGCCCTTTTGGCAGTCCTGCTTCTTCCATTAATTCAGCGAGCTTGAGCGCACAAATTGGAGTGACTTCAGCAGGTTTTAATACTACACTGTTCCCAGCTGCAAGTGCAGGTCCGAGTTTATGACAAACTAGATTGATAGGTACATTAAACGGTGTGATAGCTGCAACAACGCCAACCGGGACTTTTACTGTAAAAGCCATGCGATTCTCCGAGCCTTGAGCCGATTCAACAGGTACACCTTCTCCATGAATACGCTTTGCCTCTTCCGCTGAAATTTGTAAAGTTGTAGCCGCGCGCTCAACTTCTCCGCGAGATTCACGAATAGACTTTCCAACTTCAACAGCCAAAATTTCAGCAAATTCTTCTTGACGGCTTAGTAGTAGCTCAGCAGCCTTCATTAATACTTGATAGCGTTCGTAAGGTGAAAAAGTATTTTTTAATGCCTCTTTCGCGCTGGCCACAGCTTTATTTACATCGTCTTTTGTAGCTACTGAGATTTCAGCTGCAGGCTGCTGCGTATATTTATTTAAGACTTCCATTTTTTCTGCTGTTGTTTCCCATTCCCCGTTTACATATAAACCATATTGTTTGACTTGAGTTAAACTTGTCATTATCTCCACATCCCTAATTGTATTAGCGTTTTATCTTGTAAGCTCAATATTGTAATGATATTTGTCACTGCGATATTTTGTTACCGTAAATTCGAGTGGCTTATCATCAAAACCGTAACTTACTCGTGTCATTTCAAGTAAAGCTTCTCCGCCTCGTATGCCTAACAGATCGGCTTCATATATCGTTGCATTAATAGCGGATACCTTCTCTTTAGCTCGTTTTAAGAAGATTTCATTCTCTTCTAGTACTTCATAAAATTTTGCACGGTTTAAATCTTGTTCAACTAGTATTTTCCCAATATGCGTAGGCCAGCAAGAACGTTCAATGGCAATAGGCACTTCATCGGCAAAACGAATTCGTTCAATAACTAAAACTTCTTCTCCAGCATCCAGTTCCAGCATGGAAGTTTCATAATATAAATCTTTTTTAAAATCAGTACGAATCAGCTTTGAATTCGGTGTTAATCCTTTTTCCGCTACTTCTTCTGCTAGTCCTTTAAGCTTGCCTAAGCTGCCGCCGATCAGTGGCTGAGGCTTTACGATTGTCCCCCTGCCTTGTTTTTTTTCCAGCAGTCCATCCTGTACTAGCATAGAAATAGCTTGTCTTAAGGTAGTACGACTTACATCAAATTCTTGCATTAATTCTTGTTCTGTTGGAATTAACGTATTCGGCTTCCAAGTTTTCTCTTGTATACGTTTAATTAAGACATCTTTTACTTGAAGATAAAGCGCGATATTTTTATTAGAACCTATTGTATCTTTCATATTCTCAAACTCCTTTTAAGTTAGCGTTTGGTATTATTATATAGTATTGGCTAACTTTTACTGTAGCAGAGAAGTACGATTTTCTTAGATATAGACCTTTGTTTCTAGATTAAGCATACGTCCTAGTTCAATTAGATGTTCTGTCACATCACCATAAACTAGTGCAAAGTGAGGTTCATACCCCGCATGCATAAGTTCATAAAGGGTGTCTGATGCATTTGTCGCTAACTCAACTTCTACAGATGTGCCTGTAAAAGGCTGCTCTACATCTAAGGCATCTCCTTTCATCACTAGAAGGCGATACCCATCAGGCGTATGACTTACCCTGAAGATCGTTACTTCTCCTGCTTTTAATCCGAAATCCATTGCAAAACCAATTTTTCTGTTAGGATGCACCCCTGCTGTTGCTCCAGTAGAAGGATTCGCGAGCGAATATGCTCCTGCACCGCAATGCCAAAAAACAACTGAGTTTTTTTCTTCGTCTATGTGAACTAAATCTCCCAGGTAAGGCGCATTTCCACCCGCTAACTCACGTAAGATAAACATGGAGATCGATCCGTGAATATCCGACTCACAGGATGTCACCATTCCGTCTTCCGTAAACTGAGACAGAGTTGAGCACGGAGCAGCTCCTAAATCATTAAAGAAATCGGGCCAACATCGCATAGCTAATGCATCTAACTTTTCACTTTGAATGTGCTTTTTAATATAAGTGGAAAATTGAGCGAATTTAGCAACCGTTTCATCATTTCGATTTAAACCAATCACCTGCTTTTCTGCCCGTTCCACTTCCCCTATCCATTCGTGTTCTGGAAGCTTTACGCACTCTTTAAACGCTTCTTGTAAATCCATCTTATGAAGAGTTACGCCAAGTGCGCTTTTTAATTCTTCTTCGTTGGCTTGTGAAAAGAAGAATCCCGGCGGATAATCTCCCACTACCCCAATTTTTAATTCATTTAATGCTTTTAGCACGCGCATAACGTTAATTTGTCTTAATAGGCGATCCTGCAAGGCTTTCTCATCTGGATTTCCAAATACAAATGCAAACGGATGCTGATGATTACGCAGCACATTACTGGTGCTATTTCCGCCTGTTAACGAGTTTAAACGTAAACGCCCCCCTACACTTGGCTCACGTACGGACCAAACAATTACAGGCTGTTTAAAATACTCCAATATCTTAACCATAAATTCACCGTCGGCAAACGTAACGCTTTGATATAGAACGGTATCAATCTTATCCCCTTTAATTGAATCAAGAAATCCCTGTAGTTCTTCAACTGAAGTTATAATTTGCTCTGGCGCGATAAGAGTACTGCAGTTGCCTTTCAGCCACTCCATACTTTTTTGACGATACATTTCAGCTGCTTCAATATCAAATGTTTTTCTACCTATAGGCACATATAAAACTGTTGTATTTTGCATATAGAGTTCCCCTTGTCGTAAAACTATTTGTTATAACCATTTTAAAATACATCATTACCTTTATCAACACTATTGTTTGAATTTTTCCGTTTGACTATATTTCTTATATAAATAGCTCTTAAATTAGATGTGAAGTACTTTAGAAAACAACTCACTCCATATAGATTTTTTACGGTAAAATACAGGTGGATAACCTAATGGCGCTTGAACAGTAACCGATCCTCCTGTATACTCTTCACCGCTCCATACATGGACCCACTGATCTTCTGGTAAATATACTTCCCACTCTGTTTGATTTTCTTGATGAACCGGCGCAACAAGTACATCTTCACCAAATAAATATTGATATTGAATATCATATGTTTTTTCGTCTTCTTCATAGTGCATAAACAAAGGTCGCTGAACAGGAATTCCACGTCGCGCATTTTCTTCTACAAGTGATCTAATATAAGGTGCCATCGTTACATAAACATTAGACATTCTTGCTAAATGCTCTAGTGTCTCCTCATCACCGTCAAACTGGAAACAATCATCCGGACGATTTCCTTCATGTGTTCTCATCATAGGCGTGAAGGCTCCCATTTCTGCCCATCTCATCAGCAGCTCTTTTGAACGTTTATTACCATGTAGACTTGTGTATCCGCCAATATCACTATGGTGTAAGCCACAGCCACTCATTCCTGATGATAAAGCTGCAGGAATAACGGAAGCTAAACCATCATCCAGCGACCAATCTACGCTTTGATCTCCGCCCCAAAGAAGCGTACAGTATTTTTGTATGCCCGTATATCCGGCGCGCATAAAGTATACAATCTCACCAAGTTTTCCTGCTTCTGATACCGCTTCATAGTTCGCTTTTGCCCACATTGTCGGCCAAGCATTATGCATAATCTTAGCGTCGACTCCATTTTTGAGCACAACATCCGTTGGTAAGTATTCGCCAAAGTCGGCCATCCATCCGTCTAATCCAAAATCAATCATGTTCTCTTTAATAACTTGTTTATACCATTCAGTAGCCTCTTCGTTGGTAAAATCCACAACTCCGCAATAAAATTCACCGAAATCCACTAAATACGTATTTCCTTCCGTATTTAATGCTAAGTATCCTTTATCTTCAGCTTCCTTATATAAATCACCTTCAATGGCTACATATGGATTAATGTAACCTAGAAAACGAATATCATTTTCTTTCCACTCTTCAATTTTTTTATCTAACTCCGGGTATTCACTCTCGTTCCATTTCCAATTCCACATTAAGCGTTTGCCGAAAGAAGTAATACGTTTGCCCTGCCAATCTTGGCACCATACTCCAGATACCTTCATACCTTTCGCTAAAACTTTTTCTAATTTTTGTTCAACAACATCTGTACCACCTTGAATACCTAAAACCACGCCGTTATATACCCAGTCTGGTAGCTCGGGCTGTCTTCCGAATAAACCCGTAATTTTTTCAACTAATTCAAGGTACGTATCCGCCGTTTCAAACAGCATATATTTAGGTACTTCCCAAACCTGCAGTTCATGGAATGTCTCATTGCGAAAGTCAAAGTCCGCGTATGCCGTTGTTTCTACATGACAATAGTACTTTTTACTAGATACATATGTAGGCTGAGGAAAGTTGGTATTATAGTAATCTCCTCCAGCCTTATCAATTACATCGGCTTGCCATGTTACATATGTGTTCTTGTTTCTGCCTACACCAGGTTCAGATGTCCAGAGAGGGAAGTTTTTCCCTCTCATGTTGAAATAAGAAAGTTGTTCACCGCATCCATAAACTTTTTCTTTTTCATCCGCCTTAATTCTCATCCAAAAACGATTGATACTATCATCAACTGGATTATATTCAACTTTTAAACGATTATCTTCTTCTTTAATTGTTAGAGAGAGTAGTATTTTCCCTTCTTCAAATTTAGCAAGGTTAACTATATATTCTTTCTCCTTCTTTTCGACCTTAGCATATTTAAGTGGTATGCGTTCTGTTAAATAATCCTTGATGTCGAAGTTGCCTCGATACATCTCAATAGTTTCTTCACCTTTTCCTACGAATACCATCGGATTTTGTAGTGTATGATGCAGTAAGGGGACACTATTAAAAAGTACTTCGAATCCTTCATCAAATATTTCTACATGTAATTTTTCATTCTTCACTAGTGTGTCTAACACTTTAGTTTTCCTCCTCAATATCTATATAATTACGCAGGAAATTGTTTCTTATCTTCTTCTGATGGCACGGTTTGCTTTTCAACGTAATTACTATACTTTTTATTCCATTTTGAAACAGACAGATATCCCAATAAACCTGTTATAGCCCCTAAACCAAGGAGAGCAGGTATAAAATAAGGTGATACTACTCCATTTTTGTAGGCTAATCCAATTGGTGAGAATACAATATAGAATGCAAACATTAAGCCAATTAGAATAACAGATACTAATAGTGAGTATTTCCAAGGCTTCATATCAACACTTGGTTTCGGAGTGAATCTCCATGTTTCTTTTCTCGGAGAGACTTTCCCAATAATTAACATCATGGCAATTTCTATAAAGAATAAAATTGCGTATACATGAATATAATTAATCTCTAACTGTACTCCAAATAGCTGCTTTGTACCCCAAAGGTACATATAATAGGCAATTACATGGAAACAGATAGCGACTTTAGCAGCGATCGCTGGAACTCTTCTAGCAAAGATACCGATAAGGACTACAGCAATAACTGGTATATTAAAGAATCCTGTAAAGCGTCGAATCAACTCCCATAATCCGTCTGGAGCATACATTAATAATGGTGATACAAAGAAGCTGACAAGTGCTAACACTGCACCGAACCACTTACTTAATCTAAGAAGCTTTTGATCTGTTACGTTAGGGTTAAGTGGTTTATAAACATCTAATGCAAACATAGTGGCTGCAGAATTGATTAATGCATTAAACGTACTAAATACGGCTCCTAATAAAACAACTAAAAAGAACCCTTGTAAATACCAAGGCAATATATTAGATACTAGAGTCGGAAATGCTAAATCCACTGGATTCATTTTTCCACCATACAAATGAAAGGCAATAATCCCTGGAATCATCATAAAGATTGGAACTAACAGCTTAAAGAAACCTGTGTATAAAACACCTTTTTGTCCTTCTGCTAAGTTGGCCGCCCCTAATGTTCGCTGAATTGCGTACTGGTTTGTCCCCCAATAAAATAAATTTGCCCAAATCATTCCTGTAAATATAGTAAGAAATGGTACAGAATCGGAGCTAGAACCAACTGCGTTCATTTTTTCCGGATGCACAGTTGTAATCGTTTTCAAACCTTCTGAAATGCTTCCATCTCCTAGTTGGAAAAGACCTACTAACGGAATTATGGAACAAACAATAATCAATCCGCCTCCAATAAGTGTATCAGAAACCGCAATTGCCTTCATTCCACCGAATATAGCAAAAAAAGCGCCAATAATGCCTATTACCCAAACCATTAGCCATACTGACTGTGTATAAGAAAGATCCAATAGACCTGGTACATCAAATAGTTTTAAGACTGCTAATGCACCTGAATACAGGGTCGAAGGAATTGTCACTAATACATATCCCAACATGAATAAAAGAACTGCTAAACGTCTAACTCCTTCATCATAACGATCACGCAGGAATTGCGGAAGCGTTGTAAATGCGCCGCCTAAGTACCTTGGCAACAAGATTAATGTCATAATAACAATGGCCAGAACTGCCGTTACTTCCCAGGCCATGTTTGTCATATTTGCCCCATACGATTGGCCATTTAGTCCAATCATCTGTTCTGCAGATAGATTTGTTAAAATTAATGCACCTGCAATAAATCCTCCTGATAATCCACGCCCTGCTAGAAAATAACCTTCAGTCGTTGTATTTGTTCCTTTTGTTTTTCTATACGTCCACCATCCAATTAACCCCATAAAAAATACACATGAAAGCAAAGTAAATAAAACATTGTGATTTCCCATTGCATTCTCCCCTCATACCTACTGGATATTTGAACTATTTAGTATTTTACTTCTAGGTTTTCACCTTTTATTCCAGCATGTGCCCCTTTGTCTATAAGCATTTTACGTTCTGGATGAGCAAGCAACCATTTATTTTTCATAAAAAGTAACTCATCTTCACTTGTTAATGTAGGCACTCTTTGGTCTAACGGTTCATTTGTTCCCTTTGGTAAAATAACAATCGCTTTAAAGCCTTCATCTGTTACTTTACAAGGAGCAAAATGGAGTGTTGTTCCATATAGCTCAATAGCTGTTCCTTCCGGAATAAAGAAAGCGTCTACATTTTTTGAGTCATAGCCATTTTGATCAATATCTTGTACTTTCCCCAAAAGAAGAACAAGGTCCGTTAGCGCTATATTAATCTCACTGCTCTTGTGGTATTCAAACCCATTTAAAGTGGAGTTTGGCCCATTACAGTAACCAACTTGAACTGGCATATCACCATAAAAAGCTAATTGAATTTGCTCTTTCACCTTTGTATTTTCCATTTCTGAAACGGAAGCTACATATACGTTTTGATCCTTAGGTACAGTTGTTTGCTCCATATATGATTGTAACTCGCTAAAATCGTAGTGGCTAATTATTTTTCCATATGGTTTAAATTGGATATCTTCTATATGATAAAAAGACAAATGTTCATTTAAGCTCTTTAACAATTTAAAATTGGTCATTATCCTTCACTTCCCTTTTTCTATAAAAAAGGCCCCTCAAAGATGATAACTATTTAATCTAAGAGGCACCTTCTATTTAACAACCGGCTATTATTTTAATAAAAGTTCTTCTGTTACCGTGTTATCCCAAGCTTTACGGAACTTGTCTAAACCATAGTCGGTAAACGCATGATAAAAGCTTTCTTTATATACATCAAATCCACATGTTACAATGTGAGCCCCAGCTTTAGCTGCATCTACGATTTGTTTACCATTTCGTAATGCTGCGACTATAATTTCAGTTTCATAGTTATATGTTTTATAAACATCTACAATATCTTTGATATATTGACTTGTATCCTCTCCACTATTCTCTTTCCAGCCAACGAAAGGAGAAACAAATTTCGCTCCAATTCTTGCGGGTTGTAATGCCTGAGAAGGTGAGAATACAAGTGTCACATTTGTACGAATCCCTTCTTTCTCAAGCTCCTTAGCTGCAATTAAACCAGGTTCTGTACAAGGAATTTTAATGATAAAGTTAGAAGATAATGTTGCAATTTTTTTCCCCTCTTCTACCATTTCTTTTGCATTGTCTAGATGAGGGTTAATTTCGGCTGAGATAGGAAAGTTCTCTACTCCTTTAAACTCACTTGCTAATTCGTCCAATACAGTTAGAAAAGGCTTACCGCTATTCATGATATGACGTGGATTAGTTGTTACTCCATCAATTGACCAATTTTCATATGCATAACGAATTTCATTAATAATGGCACTGTCTAAAAAATATTTCACTTTAACTCCTCCTAATTCATAACTATCTTTTTTTAAAAGTAGGTACCTTTATTAATATAATATGAAAACGGATACAATTTTTCAAGACTTTTTTTATAATTATTTAAAAAATTTTAAGAATTATCTAAACAAATGATTTAGTATAATAAAACTTTAGTTTAGAAATTCTTTTAAAAGTATATGAAGTAAAAGAGATTTTTCTATTAACCTTTTTATCTAGTCAATGTTTGAAGTTTGTTACTATTACCCGTGCAATACTTGTTCCCTTATAAAATTTCATTTAAATGACAACCTTCTCCATAATAAAAAAGAGTAACCCTATGATTCAACATAGGATTACTCTTAAAAAATAGAATCTTTTTTATTGCTACTATCTTTCTTTTATTTTGAGACCTTTATCTACCTGTTGTGTAATAACAAAAAGAATGGTGATGATGTGAGTGTAAGCTCTTTTCGTTCTAGAGTCACTTTTAAGAGTTGAGAGTAAATGAAGGAATTTGCTAGAAATTCACAGCTTGCTATTTGTTTTAGCAGCAAAACCTCTCACTCTTCGTCAGCGCAAAAGGCAGCCATTTAGCATCACTGGCTGCCCTTTTGCTTTCGTTATATAAACTTTAAAAAGGGAGTATTCCTCTACAGATCTATTACTTCTTTAAACTAGCAGCCGGCTTTGAAACAGCACCGTCCCGAGCATAAGCTGCAGCTCGTTCAAACTGTTCGTCGTTAGGCCTTACACCTGTATAAAGGACGAACTGTTCTCATGCTTGAATGGCGAAAACTTCTGCTCCGGTAATGACTTTTTTCCCTTTCCTGCTTGCATAGCGGATCGAGGCGTCTCTGGAGGGAGTGCAACTACATCAAAGATGGTCTCAGCCGCATCAATAACCTTTGGTGTGAAGGATAAGTCATCTTCTTCTGGACCGCCTTCCATACCCATAGCTTTGCGCCAACGCACGTCCTCCACTATCATTTCTCACAATCACAAAACCTGAACGAAATCCTGCGTCATGCAGTGCGGATAATACAGCTTTGGCCATACATTCGTTGGCACGTAAAGTAAACACCGCATCACGGCTTACATAAAAAGGAATTAATTATTTTTTATAGTATTAAACTGTAGTAAGGCTAAAAAAGAAAGACTTAATAAAATCATGCAGCAAAGGGGAGCTTCGATACGATGTCGATTTGGATAGGAATTTGGATTGCTATGTTTGTCGCCATCTTTTGGGGCGCATACTCCGGGTATAGATTAAACAAAAAAAGGAAAGAAGCAAATAAAAAAAGAAATCATACAGTACGACAGCGCGCTGTATGGTCTCTTTTTTCAGCTCTTTCACAGTTATATAGACGAATAAGGCTTTATCCTTACATAAGCGTAGACATCTGAAGCAATTTTCACTTTAATTCTCCAAAGCTAAATTATAGTTTCACTCTAACTTCCGTACCATCAGTAGCTTTAACATCTACTAGTACCATTCCCTTATGTTTCTTTAGTTCCTTGACGATAGGCTTTAGCACACTTTTATCTATTAGCGGAAAAGTAAAGTTCAGCTCTTTTCTTTTAAAATGTTCTTTTGTCCATTTATCTATATGCTTCTGGATAAATTTCGAAAAAGCAACACTAATAGCAACGTTTAAAAGAGCATATGGAATTGGGATACTAAACCGAGCTTCTTTGGTTTTCACTTTTACATGAATCATAAGCGCACCGTTACTCAATGATGACTGAAACGGTATCTCCGTTCGCCGATTTAATATCAACAATCTGGCCATCTAACTCGTTTTCAATTGCTTCAACAATCAGGTTTATATCTATATCTTTTACATATTTTTCTGATTGAGGAATACTTGCTGCGATGCTGTGTCCAGCCATTAATACCAGCTTGACAAGCTTTATTGGCAAATTAACCCTCACATTATCATTTTCAGTTGAAACAACTCGAACTTTTAACGTTTTATCTAAATACGTATTCGGTTTCTTCAAAAGCTTATTGCTTGTTTCTTCTTTTTCTTTTAACACTTGAATCAGTTCTGATCCCTTTTCTGCATCAATTTTTCCTTCTTGAACCATTGTTAACACTTTTGTAATTTCCTCTTTCACAAAAATCCCCCCTATTCTTCTTTTAAGAGCTTGATGGCTTCTTCTGCTGTAATTTCACCATTTTCTAACATAGACACAACTTTTTTCTCGTCTACTTCGTTTTTCTTCTTTTCTACATACCCAAGAGATGAAATGATGTCAGTCAGCTTGCCTCGAACCGTTGGATATGAAACGCCCAGTTCTTTCTCAACTTCTTTGATATTTCCTCTGCACGTTAGAAACACTTCTACAAAATGAAGCTGATCACTCGATAAAGATGCCAGCTTAGATAATTCAAACTCATTTTCAATCGTCGTGTGACAATGGCTGCACTGTAGCTTTGTAATTTTTAACGTTTCACTGCAGACAGGACAATTTGTAAGTACTTTATAAGCCATAATCAAATCCCCTTCTTTTAGTTAATTTGATTATACAACAATTATTTAATATTAAAAACAATAAAATTAAATAATTTTATATTAAAAATTAAATATAATAATTTATACTTTAAAAAAATCAATAAAACATTTTAAATCACGCACAATGAAAACTAATAAATATTTGCTGAATTAGATGCTTGAGGTTTAAAAAGACACATACAGCTATACAAAAAAGAGTACCTTAAAACCTTCCCCAAACCTAAAAAAACACAGACCATACAATGGTCTGTGTTTTTTATTAATGCGCTTTTTGTTCAACATTAACTCTCTTGATAAAGAACGAGATCACTAATCCAACAATGGAAACAATAATCGCAAAGACGAATGCATGTTGAACACCGTTGGTAAAGGCAAGAACTTGGTTTAATGGATCCATTTTATCTGACACCGTCTCAAGGAAGCTTCTTGAACCTGATGACAGAATCGAGATTCCAACAGCTGTTCCGATTGCTCCAGAAACCTGCTGCAAGGTGTTCATAATCGCTGTTCCATGCGGGTACAGCTCTGGTGGAAGCTGGTTTAAACCATTTGTTTGAGCTGGCATCATAATCATCGAAATGGCAATCATAAGCGCAATGTGTAACCCAATGATAAACCCTGTTGACGTTTCCAGCGTTACGGTTGAAAAACCATACATGGTGCCGACTACAATCAAAAGACCAGGAATAACTAGCCATTTGGGACCAAAACGGTCAAATAATCCGCCCATAACCGGTGAAAGAATTCCGTTAATCACTCCTCCTGGAAGAAGCATTAGACCAGCGGCAAAGGTTGATAAAGCTAATGATGTTTGTAAGTACAGGGGTAAAATCATCATGGCAGACAGTAGTACCATCATGCAGACTAGAATTAATAAAAGACCAATTGTAAACATTGGATACTTAAAGGCTTTAAGGTCTAACATTGGCTCTTTCATCTTCGTTTGACGAATAGAGAATGCAACTAACGCGATCGTTCCAATGACAAGAGTTAGAATAACCTGTAGACTTCCCCAGCCCCCGCCTTCTCCAGCGCTGCTAAATCCAAATACAATTCCTCCAAAACCTATCGTTGAAAGAACAACGGAAATCATATCGATTTTTGGCTTTGTTGGTGTCGTAACGTTCTGCATAAAGAAAGCTCCAAACACCAAGGCAACCACTAATAACGGAAGTGAAATCCAAAAAATCCAGTGCCACGTTAATGTTTTTAAGATTAAGCCTGATACAGTTGGTCCAACAGCTGGCGCAAACATAATAACGAGGCCGATGATTCCCATTGACTTTCCACGCTTATGCGGCGGAATAATAACAAGAATGGTGTTAAACATAAGCGGTAAAAGTAAGGCCGTTCCCACAGCTTGCACGACACGGGCAATCATGAGTACCCCAAATGTTGGTGCGATAGCGGCAATAAATGTTCCAATAATCGAGCAGATTAGCGATGCTATAAAAAGCTGTCTCGTCGTAAACCGCTGAAGAATAAAACCTGAAATAGGTACCAAAATTCCTAACGTTAATAGATACCCTGTTGTTAGCCATTGTGCCGTTGTTTCGTGAATACCAAAGCCTGAAATTAGCTCTTTTAACGCCATATTTAGCGCTGTTTCACTAAATAAACCGATAAACCCGGCAATAAGAAACGATGTAATAATCGGCAGCGCTTTGATGTTAGAGCTTTCGGCTACTGTTTGTTGATTACTCATATTAAATTGTCTTCCTCTCTTTTACGTACTCTTTTTGGTGAATTTTTTTCTATCTCAATGATAAGTTGATTAGCAGACAAACGATACATACCGATATAAAGATTAGTAATAAGTTTAAGACATTGTGCTGATTAAGCTTTTTCCTTCTCTTCTCTTTTGACCGGATTGCTTTTTGTCTTCTAAATTCGTTTCTTTCCACAGATACCTCTCTCTCCATTTCATTTCTAAATTACGTATGTAAACTGTTTCCCATTTATGTATATGCTTTTTCAATAAGCAAGATAGAACCAAAAAATGAAAAGAGGAAAGGCACATATTTATACCATTCCCCTGCACAAAGGAAAAATGAATTTCCACTTTGTATCCAGGAATATTGTAACACAGCTATAAGCACTGTTTCTATCTAAAATACACTAAATAATGATATCTATATACCTATGAATAACTAATAGTTCTGAACAGAATGATTGAATTCAGTGTCTCCATTTTAAGATATGTTCATTTTCCGTTTGAAGCAGCTTCGTCATATAAACGATTTGTCCCGTATGATAGGCATAATGTTCAACGGCATATAAGATAACACTTAAGCAAGACTGTATTTTACTTGGTTCTGGAATTAAGGTACTTGTTGTAGAGGGCATTTGTATGGATTTTTCTAAATCGTTAAAATCAAAATTCCCGATAACTTCTTTACTTTGTTGTCGTGTAAGGATTAAATTTTCTATCAGCTGATCAGCATTCATTACTCTGTTGTCAGTAAACTCTTTAGATCGCTGTCTAATAAAAGGCTTACCACCAATTATGCTGGCGATAAATGCATATTCGCTGCCGGCAAGATGTAAACATAAGTTTCCAATACTATTCGTTTCTTGACGGAGCTTTTTCCAAATATCATCATCTGTTAATCTACTAATACAAGTTTGGACTATATCCAATTGTGTATCAAGGGATTCAATGCTTTCTTTTATGAAGGAATTCATCTAGGTTCTCCTTTTGGATTTTTATTCTATTTTATAAATAATTATACATATATCCACCTATATTTGCACTGTGTTTTTTGTATTAGTTATTAATTTACATAAAACATACCTGTAAAGCGTACATGTAGAAATGAAAAGAGCAAACTTCCTTGCACGTGAGTTTGCTCTTTCTCTTCTTTATTCCAATTTCTTCAGTTTAACTTATTGTCCTATATCCTTCATCCTTTTGAGAGCTTTTCTATATTCTTGATCTCTCATATGCAGCATTTTATCAGGAGAAGGTTTAGGCTGACCAAACTTTTTCAAAGCTTCTCTATACTCGCTGTCACCAATGACTCCATTCGAAACAATCTCTTTAGGCGAACGCTTAAAAACGGGAGTAGCTTTTTTACTGTGAACCTCTTCAGTACTCAGCTTTTCTTTATTTTTTTCTTTATCATGCGGCTTGTGAGCCAGCTTGTGTCCTTTACCTGTTAAAAACATCAAAAACGAGAGAATGAATACCACAATGCTTAATACACACGAAAACGTAGAAAAGGTATGATACGTAATGATTTCAGATTTTACATGTAGAGACTGAGTAAAATTTTCTTTACTGGCAACTTGGCTCTCTGCGCTTACTGTCGCCAGGTGATCTTTATACACCTTTGCAAAAACAATACTGCTGATTACAGGGATGACTGCCGATACTGTAACTCTTATAAATTGAACCGTGACCATTCGAGGGACTAAACTTGGTAGTGGTCCGCCTAAAGCAGCACCCATCAGACCTGCAGCGACTGTGAATCCTACTCCTGCGATTAAAGCGGCAAAGCTGATAATAAAGAGAAAAGCTGAAGCATGACCGTCCACATACATCCACTGTATGTTTACTCCCATAATAATGACGGCTCCTATAATACCTAATACGCCCGGCCCGACTTTATCATATAATACGGCACTTAATATGGCTGCAATTACTATCCCGGCAAAAAGCCCGATATAGATCAGTGACATCTCTCCTTTATCAAAACCAGATTCACTTTTAAGCAATCCTTGTAGGGATAAAAGAGTGAGACTCATACTAATATTTCCTATAACAGCGATTAAGATAGCGAGAGCTGGTTTTCGAGAAGCCACTAATCGAAAGGGAATTAAAGGATTTTTAATATGCCATTCTGCTATAAATAAAAAACATAAAAAAATGATGCTTCCTACTATGCCTATCCATACATAAGTAGATGCCCATCCTGATTTTTGGAGATTAAGTAATGTAAACGTAATAAATACAGTAACCATAAACATTAACGCTGCACCGATGATGTCAAATGGTTCATGATGTTTTTGCTGTTGCTTGGCATGATCATTTGTTAAAAATTTGTAGCTAAAACCTATTCCCAGTAAGGAAAGTACGGCCGCTATATAAAATAACCATCTCCAGTGTCCGTAGCTTTTCACTAACATTCCGAGAAAAATACCCACAACGCTAGAGCCATAAAATCCGCCAATAAGAATCAGTAATGCCAAGTTCCGTTTCTGAATCGGAAAAGAAAGAACCAGCATTGGAATCATCATCATAAGTGCTAAACCCGTTCCTATCCCTTGTAAAAAACGACCAATTCCCATTCCTAAGAAGCTGTTAGAAGCAATACTTACGATAGCTCCTATAAGAAACAAACACATCGAAAGAACATAATTCCTTCTCTCCCCTAACTTGTGTCGAAGGATAGGTCCAAACGGAATACAAAATGCAAAGCTTATAACCCCTATTAAAACCGGTGTTATCGAAATATAAGATTGATTGTGAAACGTTTGTTGGAGAATGTCACGTATAGAATTTAATGACGTGTTTAACATTAAACCAGGACCAATAGCTAAAACTGCCAGTAAGGAAATCCCCCAGTGTTTTTCTATTTTCATACCACAATTCCTTTCTGCCTTTCATGATTGTAAAATATCTTTATTTGAACAAACTAAAAAATAAAGCTTCAGTAAGGAAGCTTTATTTTATTTTCTAAACCTGCCACTCGAATTGGCCCTAGAAGAGTTAAACGGGTTAATTTATCAGCCATAAATGCAGGGCTAAATTTCATATCGCTTTCTAACCAAGAACAAATGACACCTATATGAGCTGATGTAATATAGCTAATCAGGATATCTTTAGGAATATCCAGTCCATCCTCTTCTTCTCCAATCGAAGAGATTAGCTCTCCGTACACTCTTTTCTTTACAATTTCCGTCATATGACTTCTGAATTGAGGCAATCCTCGGTCACTTAGCATGACTTTAAAATAATCCGCGTGTTCGTAGATGAATTCAAAAAGCTTTAAAAAAGAAACAGACTCATCTTTTTCTTCCACTTCTGAGGAAACCTCGTTATTTTGTTTAGGCTTTACTTGCTCTATTAGCTCTTCTAAAACTTCATTCATAATCTGAACAAGAAAGTCTTGCTTATCTTGATAATGTAAATAAAATGTTCCTCGCGTTAATTCCGCTTTTTCCGTAATTTCTTGAATCGTAATGGACGTGACATCTTTCTCCTTAAGAAGTTCGACTAAAGCGTCTCTTAAGTATTTATTTGTTCTTTTTATCCTAGGATCTACTTTTTTAGTCATAGTTGATCTCCTTGTATCACTTTTATTAAGACATACGATGGACTATTTAAACTATCCTGTATCGTCAACATACATTTTATACATAATGTAAACTAATGAACATCATGTATATTAAGTCTCACAAAGTATTGCCAATCTGTCAATATCAAAAATTGGGTAGCGTTAAAACATTCGTTAGACATGGATTGAGTGAACTCAAGAGTGTAATCTTTTGTAAAAACGTTCAAAAGAAATGGTATTAGAAATGAAGGAATAGTAAAAATTGATATTATGGAGGTGTTTTCTTATGAAAAAGTTTGAAGTAACGTTTCATTTAATCAATGGTGAAATCAGTCATATAGTTGAAACTAAATCACTTATTCGTGCAAAGAACTACATACAATATAGATTTGAAGATAAAAGTAAAGTATTGGACTTAGCAAATGACTTGGTACTCGTTAAAAGCAGCGTTCAATACTTTACCGTAGCTGAAAAAGAATAAGTAATGATATAAAAGGGATAAATGATCGAGTATGAATGGCTTGTTACACCGCTGTTAATTTCCATGCAAGGCTTCGCTTTTCGCAGGCGGCAAGTGAGTCTGCAGGAGTCTTTCGCCTTGCTATCCAATTAACGGCTACAAGCACCTACATTCACCCTCATAATAAAAAAATCCGAACAGTTTATCGTTCGGATCTTCCTTCCACTAAACTACTTTTAAGCTCTTTTCTCGCTATTTTTTCACCCAGTTATCATTACTATCTTTTTTGTACTTTGTTTTCACTGCATTCCACGCAACTTTATGCGCCGTAGCTTCTTCTTTGTATTCGTCACTCGCTGAGTTAAATGCTTCTTTATAAATTTCCTGAGCATGATGAGGAAGGTTATCTTTTACTCCATCAGGCAATTCTTTTAATGAATTGTAAGGCATATAGTATTCCTCCTTGAAAACGTCTTTTACTACTGATTTACCTGTTCTTAATGAGTATAAACATTTAATAAACTCTGAAAACGAATGGGAGTTTTGACTCTATAAAAAAGAACAGCACCTCTCTAGGAAGCCTGTTCTTCAAGTGAATCTAATTATCCTTTAAACATCAGCGGGGAAACGCCCTTACTTAAGTTCCATTTGCTTAAGGTAATCAATTCAATTTCTTGATCAGCAAAGAAACAAATACCTTTTGCATTTTCTACAGGATAGATTCTGCTCGTCATCACTTTCTCGCCTTCATTAATAAAAACTTCAATGGACGATTTATCGACAAAGAGATGAAGATGCAGGTGGTTATCATTTAATCCAACAGGTGCTTTTCTTACTCCTCCATCACCTTCACCTGAGTTATCGCGATTAAAGATAAACAAACTTTCTAATCTATCATAGGTTAAAAGCGTTTCTTGGTGAGTTTCGTTATCTGTTCGCAATTTCACTCCGAATTTTGAAGCGGCTTTTGCGTTAATTTTCACTTCAAGTTCGTAACAATCACCTGAAATACCTGCAAGTTCTTGTTCTCCACTAACGATAATATTTTTATACTGCACGTGATGTTGACGAAGCTGCTTAAGCTCTGGAATTGGTTTACTAATTATGTTCCCTTGTTTAATAGAAAGCTCACGTGGAATAGTCATTGCTCCTGCCCAATTGTATTTTTGTTCAGGCATGCAGCTTTCCCACATAGCCATCCACGCTATCATAATTCGTCTGCCATGTTCATCTTCTGTTGTTTGAGGAGCATAAAAGTCAAACCCATAGTCTAAAAGTTGAAAATCTTCATGTTGAAGCAGCCCCGTTTTATAGTCTAATTTTCCTTTTATATATCCAGCTTGATGTAAGTTATGATAGAGATCTCCTTCTGGTTTTACTCCTTGAGGCGACATGACAAGCACGTCCTGTCCGTCGAGACTAAAAAGATCTGGACATTCCCACATAAAACCAAGATTCCCTTGGCTTTTGGCCATTATATTTATAAACTCCCAATCCATTAGATCTCTTGAACGATACAAAAGAACTTGGCCCTCATGATCCTTCGTGCGTGATCCAAGAACACAATAATAATAGTCATCTTTCTTCCATACTTTTGGATCTCTAAAATGATCAGGGTGAATATTCCCTTCAGGCACTGAATCAATAACTGGGTTTTGAACTGCTTTATTAAAATGAACGCCGTCTTCGCTTACAGCAAGACACTGAACTTGTCGTAAGTCCGTATCATAGTTAGCTCCCGTCCACACATTCCCTGTATACATGGCATAAAGCTTTCCATCTTTTTCAACTGCACTTCCTGAAAAGCATCCATCTTGGTCATATTCTTCACTCGGAGCAAGAGCAATAGGGAGATGTTCCCAATGAGTGAGATCTCTACTTTTTATATGCCCCCAAAACATTGGCCCCCACTCGGGAGAATATGGATGATGCTGATAGAATAAATGATACTCACCTTTGTAAAAGCAAAATCCGTTCGGGTCATTCATCCAATATGCCGGTGTAGACACATGGTATTGTAATCGCCAATAATTCTGATTAACAGCCTCCTGCTCGTTTAACACACTCTTCATTGCCTTTGAGATTTTTTCTTGATGTTGATTTTTTAATGTTTTCAACCGATTTCTCCCTGCCTTTCTCTACGTGAATGAGTTACGTGTGATAAAAAGAGATTAAAACGATGAATCAATCTCACAAACAATGGATTCGTAAGGTCGCAATTTTAGTTGATTTGGGTGTAATTCCAAATGATCGTAGTTCGATAAAATAACTTCTTTCATAGTAAAATCTAAGTTTAAAGCTACTTCTTTATGATCAAAGTTAGCGATTACCGCTATTTTTTTATTATTAAACTCCCTTGCGTAAGCCATGATTTGTAGACTATCTTCAAACAAATCTTCGTATTTACCAAAAGCGATAACCTCTGAATATGGACTGCTTTTTCTTAATTTAATTAAATTTTTATAGAAATAAAATAAAGAATTATCATCTTTTAAAGCATTCTCAACGTTAATAGAAGAGTAATTAGCATTTATCTCTAGCCACGGTGTGCCTTGGCTAAACCCTGCATATTGAGAATGATTCCACTGCATAGGTGTTCGGGAATTATCACGGCTGCGTCTCCAAATTGCTGCTAATGCTTCTTCTTTTGAAAATCCTTCTTTCAGCGCAGAGTGATATTGATCAATTGAAGCTAAGTCATTGTAATGCTCAATCGACGGATACTCTACATTTGTCATTCCGATTTCTTGTCCTTGATAGATGAATGGTGTGCCTTTTAGTAAAAAATAGACCGTAGCTAACATTTTTGCTGACGTAGGTCCTATATCTTCTGGTTTAATAAATTTATTTAAAGAACGAGGCTGGTCATGGTTCTCTAAATAAAGCGCTCCCCACCCTGTATTGTTATAGAACGTTTGACTATCAGAAATGGCTCTTTTGAAATCAAGCAGATTCCACTTATGCGGTTCATACCATTTTCCTTTTTTTCCTACGTCTAAATCGACATGATCGAATTCAAAAAGCATACTAAAATGTCCTTCTTCTCCCGCGTAAATAGGCAGTTCTTTGTGTGATACTCCAGGAGCTTCCGCCACAGTTAAGATATCATGTGAAGCAAAAGCTTCTTTACTTAGTTCACTTAAAAATTCATGAATGCCTTCTTGATTTGTTTCAATTACATTCATTTCACCATCCGAATTAGCAAAGTCCTGTCGTTTTTTTATAAATGTAATGGCATCTACTCGAAAGCCGCTAATTCCTTTTTCTAACCACCATGTGACCATGTTATAGACAGCATTTCGAAGATCAGGGTTTTCCCAATTAAGATCAGGCTGCTTTTTAGAAAATGCATGAAGATAATACTGTTCTGTTTGTTCATCATACTCCCAGCATGAACCGCCAAAAATAGATTCCCAATTATTAGGATGGTTTCCATCTTCTTTTCCATCTTTCCAAATATACCAATCTCTTTTCGGATGATTTACATCACTTTTTGATTCTAGGAACCACTCATGTTCATCCGAAGTATGGTTAACGACTAGGTCCATAATAATCTTTATATTTCTTTTTTTGGCTTCATCAATCAGTAGATCCATATCTTCCATAGAGCCAAATTCTTCTGCAATGGCTTGATAATCAGAGATGTCATATCCGTTATCATCCATTGGAGATTGATAAACTGGACTTAGCCAAATAACGTCGATACCTAACTCTTTTAAGTAATCTAATTTTTGAATAACTCCTTTTAAGTCGCCAATTCCATCACCATTCGAATCGTAAAAACTTTTCGGATAAATTTGATATACAACTGCTTCTTTCCACCACTGTTTATTCATCGTTATAGCGCTTTCTGGATTCTTTCTTTCGCTTAGTTGAACCATTGCTTATCAGCTCCTATGTATTTATATTAAAATGATGTATATATTCTTCTGCTTTTATGGTATCGATACCATATGTAATTAAAAAAATTTATGTTATTAAAAAATCTGATATAACCCTTTATACCTCACGCTTCTATACTTACCTCAAACTCTTTGTTCTAGTATGCGATAAATAGCTGAATGTAGAGGAACTGTCTTCTGCTTTAAGGTAAATTTATTGTATTATATTATGGTAACGGTTTCAATTACTTTTCTGAAAATTTTTCAAAAAAGGTGAGAACTAATAGATTTAGCTCTCACCTTCATCTGTTATCTCCTATCACGTTGAGCTTCGAACAACTAGCTCGATTGGGAGTTCAAACGTTTCTACTGTCGATTCAGAATCATTCAGCATATCGATCAGGATTTCCATTGCTTTAATCCCCATTTGATCAATCGGTTGTCGTATAGTTGTTAGCTTTGGATCTAACATTTGTGCAAGAGGTTGGTCATCAAATCCAATAATCGCCAAATCATTAGGTATACTTAGACCAGACTCTTTGGCTTCGATCATCATTCCTCCAGCAATTTCATCACTTCCTGTAAATATAGCCGTTGGGCGATCCTCCATTGACAGGATTTTTTTAACTATTTGTTTTCCGTCTTCAATACTATGTTGATTAACAAAAATCCATTTTGGATCCGGCTGAATTCCTGCCTCTTGAAGTGCTTTTTGATAACCTTGGTTACGGTCCTTGTCCTTACCTTCCTCAGCGAACAATCCACCTGTACAGTACCCGATTTTCCGGTGTCCCTTTTCAAGTAAATGCTTTACGCCTATATACGCACCCTTATATTGATTTAATCGAACGATTGGAACATTTGCGTTGTTTACATATTCGTTGCACAACAAAATAGGACCATACTCAGTAAACGGCTCTATGAGACTCCAGTCATTTTCAATGGACGTCATAATAATTCCGTCAACTTGCTTTGTTTTCAGTAAATTTAAAAATGCTAATTCTTTCTCTTTATCTTCATTACTTTGAAAGATTAATACATGATAGCCCTTTTTATAAGCAACTTGTTCAATTGAATCGACTAAATAAGAGAAAAATGGATTTATAATCCTTGGTACAATAACACCAATTGTAGTCGTTACCTGTCCTCTTAACTTTCTTGCCGAAGGATTTGGCGTATAATTAAGCTCTTTCATTGCTTTTAGCACACGATTTTTTTTCTCTTCTGAAACATACGAATGATTGTTTATAACACGGGAAACCGTTGTTTTTGATAACCCCGATAATTTGGCTACGTCGTATATTGTAGGCATGTGTTTATCACTCCATCACTAACTGAAATCAGTTTCATACTTATTTTACGTTAAAAAAGAGGCAAAATGCAATGAATGAATTCGTTTGCAACTCTATACCATCTGTTCAATAAGAATACAGTAGAATCCCTATAGGTCTTTGAAACAGCCCTTTTTATATAAAATGTTTCATGATTAATAAATCAGTACATATCAAATTGTTTATTTTATATGTAAGAAATCAGTACCATATTAAAAAAACACATTACACTTAAACAAACCTTTTCTGGAAGGTATTTTTGTTGATTATTTTCTTGTTGACATATGAAATCGGTACCATATATAATACAATCAATCGAAAACGCTTTCTAAATAATATTTAGATACATAAACAGCAAAGGGGATTTAAATATGGAAAACAATAAACTTTATTGGAAACTAAGCAGTTTCTTTTTCTTATTCTTCTTATCTATTGCCTCTATTTTTACTTTTTTTGCTATCTGGTTGGGACAAAGCCTTAACCTTTCCGGAGCACAAACAGGTATTGTTTTTTCTGTAAACGCTGTCTTTACTATGCTTTTTCAACCTCTTTATGGATATCTCTCTGATAAATTGGGGTTACGAAAGAATTTATTATACTTCATTTCAATTTTAGTTATTTTATCTGGACCGTTTCTAATTTTCATCTATCAACCTCTTTTAAACTGGAATTTTTGGGTAGGAGCTCTGACAGGCGGAGCTTATCTTGCCATCACCTTTTTAGCTGGAATCTCAGTCATCGAGTCATATATCGAAAAAGTTGGCAGAAAGTATGCGTTTGAATTCGGTCGTGCAAGACTTTGGGGATCAATAGGAGCTGCCGTTGCTGCTGCTATTGGAGGACGAATGCTTAATATTAACCCTGATATCAACTTTTGGATTGCATCGGGATCAGGCGTTATCTTATTACTTGTTATTTTCCTTACAAAAGTAGAAGTATCCACTATTGAAGAAAAGAAAGCAAAGTCCCTTTCTATTCAAGATTTAGGTAGCTTATTTAAACGAAAAGACTTCTGGATTTTTATGATTTTTATGCTCGGGACTGGCTGCATTTATAATGTTTTTGACCAGCAATTTCCTGTATATTATGCCTCCCTGTTCCCAACAGAACAATTAGGAAATCAAATCTTTGGTTACTTGAATGCAGGTCAAGTCTTTTTAGAATCCGGGATGTTATTAGTTGCTCCATTCATTGTGCGCAAAGTAGGTCCTAAAGGCGGTTTAATTTTAGCGGGAATCATTATGATTTTACGCGTAGTAGGTTCAGGGCTAGTATCCGATCCATACAGCATTTCCTTTATCAAGCTTCTTAACGCACCAGAGTTTGCCATTATCATCGTTTCTGTATTTAAATATCTGGCTACACATTTTGATACGAAATTCTCTTCCATCTTATATTTAGTTGGATACCAATTCGCAATGCAACTAGGAGCGGTTATACTCTCCCCTATTGTAGGAAACCTATACGATTCCATTGGCTTTCGTCACACATACTTAATCATGGGGGTTATCGTGACTGTCTTTACTCTATTTGGTGCATTTCTTTTAAGAAACAACAATCAAGCATCTAAAGATAATAATGATTCAAAGCTTACTGCTTAGAACAAGGAAAAATATTTATTAAATGTGATTCTCGTAATTTTGAAAGCCCTTGCTAATTGTAGCAAGGGCTTCTTTTTGATGAATTTCTTCTATTAATAATATATGGAACTAAAGTATATATCTTTTCAAAAGAGTTCATGGATAAAAACAAAAAATAAAACGCTTTCATTTTTTTATTCTATTAACTCATTTCCTTTGTTACAATGAAATTATAGGGATTATAGCAGAAGGGCAGATGGGACATATGAGTACAAATCTATTGATCATTTTAGGGGTTATATTTCTGACAACAGTTGCTATCACTATTTTAATTAAGATTCCTGAAGAGGAATAAACTACATCATAAAATAAAATAAAAAGCCACCTCATTCTTTTGATATTAAAAAGTGAGATGGCTTTTTCGAATTTTAAGCATTGCAAAAGTTTAAGAAAGATTAGGTCTATAAATAACTATAGCATATTAATTGAAAGGTTGTCATACAATTTTAGATAGAAAGAATCCCCTTCTAGTAAGGTATATATGTAAACAATGTGTGAAAAAACAAGAATTTTATTATGTCGTTGCTGTACATACTACATTTTAAGGAATTCATATGATAGTTAATAAAAAAAGAACTCCACTTATGGTAATTAATGATATAATTACCTTTAACTGTATAAGAGGTGATTTTGTTGATAGAAGATTTATTTGGAGGAACACTACCCTTTTTGCCTTCCAAGGAAACAATGGCTGCTAAAAAGAAACTTAGTCTATTACGTAAGCAAGAATGGTTTAGAACGCCTTAGTTAAGAAAGGATCGACGAACTATGAAAAAATCGAATAAAGATCACTTACTTTGGAACATGTTAAAGCTATGGATTTCTATACCTAGAAATATTCGTGTAGCATTTCTTTGGGCTTTTATTTTAGGAATCTCCTACTTGGGCTGGGTAAAGCTAATCCACCGATTTATTTGACATTAGCAATTTACTTTCGGATCGTTTTTATTGTGAAATAATCCAGAGGAGTTATTTGAGTTGTAAAAGATAAGAAAAGCTTATTGGAAAGGGATAGATTCATATGGCTGTAAATATGATTTTTAATCCATTTTTTGCTTTAATAGTCCTTGTTGTAGGGATGTGGACGGCAAGTACGGTTCACCAATTTTTTGGGTTAGTATCGATTTTAGGAGGTTTGTTATTAGGGTTCTCTACCTTATTCAAAAACGGTACAACCATCAATAAAAAGTCAAAGGTTTTACTCTTTGCATCTTTTGTTTTTCTGTTGAGTTTATTCTCATTAGCTTACTTGGTTGTATCGGCCTTTATCTTTCATTTCTAAAGACACTTTAAGTAAATAAATAAGCAGATAAAAGGATCTTCTAACGAAAGATCCTTTTTTAATGGGACTAATGCGTATTATAGGAACCAACATCCACTAGTCCTATGTTAAACTGTACATAGAAATATCGATGGGTCTGGAGGCAAGGTAATGAAACGTGCAATAGGAATATTTCTTATTGCTCAAGCTTTATTAACGTACTTAACTATTAATATGATTTATACTCCTTATACAACTACAACAGTGAATAACAATACGGGAGCAGTGACAGTTTCGTATAGTTACCCTTGGGTATATTGGTTAGGTTTTATTGGCTTGGGCATTATGCTTATAGTGGGAACATATTTAGTTTTTGCCAAAGAAAAGAAGCAGATCTTTAATTAAAGGTCTGCTTTTATTTCTATCGAAAAATTACATTATGATACATACGTCTTTATAAGGATTTTAATATATAATTAAGACTAAAAAAGAAGAATTTCAGGAAGAGGAAAATGTGTGAAACGTAGTCGTTTGTTGCTTTTATCGTTAATGAGTAGTTTGCTAGTTATTCTAGTATCATTGTTCCAGTGGGATCTGGTGGATATGATAACGGAATTTTTAATGTTGCCTGTTTGGTTATTTGTATATGCCTTTTTTATCATCATAACTGTATGGGCATTGATTCATCTTTTTAAAAATAGAAAGTGGCAGCCGCTTGTTATTCAGCTCATTACTATTATATTATGGTTCTTCTTTCCCTTTACTCAAGTCAACTTGGATTTGAACTTTAAAATCCATCAAGAGAAGAGAGAAGAAGCTGCGGCTAAAATAGAAAATGGCGTGATTAAACCTAACGTCCCCGATAGTCCATCACTTATTCAATTGCCAAAAGAGTATACTCAATTGTCTAAAGGCGGAGGCGACATTGAAGTAGAAACAAAAGGAAAGTCGACATCCATTCTTTTCTTTACGTACCGCGGGATGCTAGACAATTTCTCAGGATTTGTTTATGACCCAAATGATCATAAACCTTCAAAAAGCGATTTTGACGGAGATTTTAAACAGATAGAAAAAGTACATAAGAACTGGTATTACGTATCTTCTTATTAAAAATAGATACTACTTAAAAACTGGCCCCAAATCGTTAGACACTGTCTGACAATTGGGGCCGGTTTTTAATTTTCATTCTTTAATTCAAGCTCTCTACTTCAGAATGCCGTTTTTTATCTACACGGTCAAAGTAAGCTTGTTCAAGAATTTGCATATAATCAGCCTCGGTAATTAAGCGGACGTTACTTGGCGTTGAGTTGTTTTGCATAGCCAACTTTACAATGCTCGGAAAGTCTTCTTTCTTTACACCCTCTAGCTCTTTTAATTTAGGAATATTTAATGATTCTGTTAATTCTATAATTCCTTGAATTAATTTTTCAACAGCTATTTCATCTGAATCTGAATCTTTGGCAAAATTCATATACCTTGCTAATGTAGCATGCAGCTGCTTATTCTCCATAGAATTAAAACGTAATACGTATGGTAAAAACACTGCGTTAGCAACTCCATGCGGGGTATCATAAAGCCCTCCAAGCGCTTCTGCTAAGCAGTGTACCGAAGCAACATCTGCAGATCCGAAACACAAGCCAGCTAAGAGACTTCCTTCCAGCATATCTTGACGAGCCGCTTCATTTTTACCATCGCGGAAAACGATAGGCAATGCTGAAACAATCGTTCTCATTGCTTGAGCCCCAAGCGCTTGTGAAATAGGATTTGTTACTTTACATGTATAACCTTCAATCGCATGAACGAGTGCATCAATGCCAGTCGCAGCCGTAACAGAAGGAGGAAGACTTAATGTTAGTTCAGCATCAAGAATCGCCAAGACAGGTCTTAATGAAGCATGTTTGAGCGTCATCTTTCGATGTGTAGATGCTTCCGTAATTACAGCAGACCGAGTAACCTCTGAGCCAGTACCTGAAGTAGTTGGAATACAAATAACTGGTGCAATGTTTGAATACAGAAGTCGGCCGTCTGCATAGTCAGATGGTTCCCCGCCGTTTGGGCCGCACAGCGCAATAGCTTTTCCTGTATCCATTGCACTCCCGCCACCAATGGCCACAACTGCCTCCGCACTAAAGTCACGAAATAACTTAGCACCTTCCAAGCAGTTCGTATCTCGAGGGTTTTGTTCAATTGAATCAAATACCAGCACCCGGTAACCAGAATTCTCCAGGGCAGTTACAATTGGTGAAACTAATCCTGCACGAACTACACCAGGGTCACTCACGACTAAAATTGATGAACCAATATTTAAAGATGTCAGCATTTCTGGTAATTCTCTAGCTTTCCCCATTCCTACCTCAATTTGAGTAGAACAAAAATAGTTATAAGATTTCATTTATACCCCTCCCGTTGTCTAAAATCAAATACATACCTTAAGAAGCACTATTTTTAAAAATTTCATCATGGCCGGTAAGCTTACTTATTCCACTCTGAAGCTAATATACCCATAAAATATGTATCTACGTATTTCCCATCCACATAGGCATGGTTTCTTAATTTTCCTTCGGTAACAAGACCAATCTTTTCATATAGTGCAATGGCTTGTTCGTTTATTCCTCTTGTGGTTAAATAGATTTTATTTAGACGGAGCTGTTTAAACCCTAAATCAATCATTTGCTCCATAGCCATTCGACCATATCCGTGACCTCTAGATTCTGAAGATAGGAGAATTCCTATACTAGCTCTTCCATGTGCATAGTCTATATCCTTCAAAAATACCCATCCGACTAATTCTTTTTCATCGCTTTCAATTCCTAAAATTAAATCGTTGTTCATTCTTTTGTTTTCTACTTCTTGTACCACCTCTTCATAAGTTAAAGGTGTTCTGCCTATCATTCGTATTGCCCGTTCATCATTTAACCATTTATGTAAGTATTGAATGTGAGTAGTTTCAAATGGCGTAAGATGTATTCTTTTTGTACTCATTGATTTATCTTCTCCTTCTAAAGAAATGCAACCACAAATTACAATTCATTCCATACTTGATTCCATAAATATCGCTGACAAAGGTAAATGTGTATTTCTACTTACGATATACAACAGCCAAATTAAAATAAGTAGGTGCATAATTGAATGAAGCCATTAATCTGTTTAAATAGAACACTTTTGTATATAATTCTGGAATCAATAAAAAAACCCTCTCTTACATTTTACGTATAGTTAATCTTTGTCTTTAATTAGGGTTAATTCATCGGTTTGAGCTATTAAATCAATTTTCTCTAATCTAAGGTTGGTCCTTCTAATAAACCCCATTACGTTAATCCGATGTAATAGAAGAAGGATTTTTACTTTTTAAGATAGAATAGTTCCTTAAAGAATCATAAAGGAGTTGATTTCATGTCTAAACAAACAAAAGATAGAAAAGAAATAAAGCTTTTGGATTCTCAAATTTACTTATGTGAGGAAATTAGAAAGTTGTTGAGGAAAAAAGAAAAAAGAAGTCTAGCCTTTGAACAAGAGTATACAGAACATGATATATTACACATTGCTTTAAACAGATTAATGAGTGAGTTAATCTCTAGACATTAAAAATTTCATCTATTATATTTGATATTATTCCAAATAGATACGTTTAATCTAAAAAATAGACAGAATATTTCATTAATATATTTACTTTGTAAACGTTTTCGTTTATACTAAGTATAGGTTGGATGGCATGAGTGGCTGTCATAGTATTTAGCGTAGGCGGGGCTGATATGAGGGAACAGGGCATAGAAGAAATGTCCTTTTTTTGTTTGGGCAACATTTGTTATAAACTAGGAAATGTTATAAAACTTCTTTCCAACGCTTTTTTTGTTTCATATGCCCTATCCAGTCTAGAAATTGAAAAAGACCACCTCTTCCCAGTCAAAAGAGGTAGCTTTTTTTAAAAATTGAATGAACAGCAGTCATTAAATAATGCTTTATTGCTTCTTGAGTAAGTTGCTTAACTTAAGAAATGGTATTCGTAGACAGCATATTAACCGCTTTTTCCAACAGTAAAATATCTTCTTCAACCATTCTTTTCATATCATCGAGATCAAGTTGAATATATTCTTCTTTTAAACGTTCTAATTCCCTGACGAACAGGGATCCCGTATAGTACCTATAATTTGTCACTACTATTTATCCCCTTTGTATGCTCTTACTAGATGTAATTCCCCTTTATTCAGATTAACAACCAATAAATGCAAAATTTTTTAAAAAAATCCTTCCCTGATGTAGGCAAAGGATTTTTAACTTGATTAGAATAGGAAAAATATGTTATTAACGTGGCCAGATTTTTAGTTTCATATACATACAACGTTTTATCGTTCTACTTTGATGTTAAATCAAATTTATCTTCTTTCCCATTCCATTTTATTGTCACGTGATAAGGAGCGTTGCTGCTTTGAGTCGAACACCCGCTGCAGCTTCCATTTAAATTAATTTTCCCTTCTGTCTCGTCATCCGTACCTGATAATTTGCTTGTTTCCCCTTCAACAACATAAGAAACTTTTCCTACTTTCTCCTTGTCTTTTCCTTTATAGATGATACTGCCTTGCCCATTTTCAGTATTCTCTCCTTTATTTAAAAGATATAAAGCTTTCCAATGATCTCCTTCACCTTCGAAACGCACACTTTCTTCTTTGCTGCCACAGCTACCCAATACTAATAAAAAAATAGATATAAGTCCTAAAAACAAAAACTTCCTTTTCAATTTAAATCCTCCTACACGATAAAAAAGCACCCAACTATCCTATTAGGTGATTTTTTGTTAGTATCTGTTCTTTTTTTCAAGTAATTTAATTAATCTATCATTTTGTTTCACTATCGTTCTTAGCTTAGCTTCTAACGAACATAAAGTGATAAAGACGGCTATAAATCCTATAATGACAAAAAACATATTAGCTGATATCCCCCATACATCATTTTATTTTCAGAACAATATCTATATAATAACATTTTTTCTATATTTTATATCATAATGTTGTTTCTTAGTTAACATAATAAATAAAAGGAATAGGAAAGTGTTCTCTTAAAGAAAACCTTCAGGGCCGCCATTTAAACGTTCTAGCTATACCAAAATACAGAATGAATTTGCCTTCATCCACGAACTCAACAGCTTTCCTTTATAATAAATACCCTTTCTCTAGCTAATAATAAGTAAGTAAAATATGTATATACTATAAACTAACACCATTCTTAAAAGTATGATGGTTACGAACATCTACCTATAATTGAGCAATGTTTCTATCTAAATCATGGTTTCTCTTCTTCTATTAAAGGGAATTAAACCCTAAAAGTGAACCTTAAAAGGAGACCACCATGGTTACAATTGAATCAATTATAATAGGTATTGTTTTTATCCTCATTCAATTATACGCATTAACGATTGTCGAACGTTCTCCAATCGGGGAGCAAAAGCTGCTCTCATTATCAGGCGGTGTAGCTATTGCTTATGTATTTATTTATATCTTACCGACGCTTCATAAGAAACAAGAAGAGTTTGGAGGATCGCTAGCCCTTGATACTGAACTATATTTTCTTGGTCTTCTCGGCTTACTCGTCTATTTTTCAGTGTATTCATTTGCTCAGACAAAAGCAGCCACTCACCTAACGGAACTGACCGTTTATATGGTACAGGCTAGTTTTTTTATGATTTATTCTTTTATCATTTCTTATGTCGTGTTTTCAACCGATGTTAAGCGAGTTGAATCAGTATTCTACGGACTGGCTATCAGCCTTCATTTTATCGGGTGGTCTTACCATCTAGGAAAAAAACATCCGCGCTTACACAAAACTAGAGGTCGCTATATGCTTGCCGGAGCAACTTTTCTTGGGTCAATTTTGGGCGTCTTTGGCCCCTCATCAGGCCTGCTTATTGAGTCGATGATTGCTTTTAGTTCAGGTGCAATGTTATTTAACGTCATCAGTAAAGAGCTCCCTTTTGAAAAACATGCGCATTTGCCAACCTTTTTAATCTCATCTCTTGTCTACGCGGCTACAATGATTTCGTTAAAAGCTTTTTTCAATTGGTAGTTGCGTGCGCGTGTTTTTACAAAATAAAAAGAGCAGCCTTTAAGGCTGCTCTTTTAAAGTATGGTTTTTATTACTAGATATACTGCAGCAATCGATGCAAGAACGATAAGCACATTTAAAATGCGATGTTGAGTAGCTAAGTGGCCCCGCTTCATTTCTGCACGAGTCAATGGTTTATTTTCATCGTGATTTCCACTCACTCTGTTACATCTCCTATCCTGTTTAGGTATTGGTTCTACTAATTTAAGCAATAAGCTGATCTTTGTCAGCTGCTTCTTCCTTTTTTATCTTCCCTCTACATAAGATATAGAAAACACTGAACATAACAATCGACCAAATAAGGTTAGCTCCTGGCTCAGTGTTAGCTACCTTAAACAAACTCGGTATAGACCCGAAAACAGAATCGTCCGTTGTAAGGAACAGAGCGAGAAACATGTTGTTGGCTGCGTGTGCGCCAATGGTAATTTCTAAGCTTTTTGTTTTAACCGCGATATATGTAAGAGCAAAACCAGCTACAATATAATCTAGTCCCACCAATATAATGGATTTATTCATTTCGGGATTAGCAAAATGACCTATTGAAAACATTAGTCCCACAATAATCGCAAGTAAAATTGGACGCTTCACTTTCTTACCCACCCATTGAAGAAGAAGACCTCTAAAAAACAGCTCCTCGGTTGTTGTTTGAATAGGTACTAATAAAAGCGTGATCAGTACTAACAGGGCATACTCTTTTAAACTTACATGATTCCATGAATAATCCGAGTGGTTAAACACGACATCAATTAACTGTGAAACGATTAGTAACAGACTAAAAGCTCCAAAAGACCATATTACTTTCTTCCAGTTCACACGTTTGTTAGCAGTGATTAGTGATTTCATTTTTCGTTTGTGAATAAAACGAATCCCGATCCATAAACCAAAAATCCAGCATATGTACATAATATGAGACAACAGAAAATCAAGATTAGCATTGATTCCTACAGCTAATCCGCTATCAAAATCAACATATGATTTTCCACTTTCATCAGCTGCAACCATTATCATTTCAGCAATAATATAAATAATGGATCCTAACAGCATAAACACAGAAGCAAGGACTGTTGTACTTACATAACGCTTCCAGCTATTTTTTCCTTCTTCCACATTTAAATAGTTTTTCATTTTATTCTTATTCCCTCAGCCTTCTCTTCTCAACTACATCGTTCTTCTCTACTTCGTTGTTGTCTAGGCAATGTAAAAATCTATTAGGACCCGAAGTCCTGCAATTATGTTAACTACCGCCTGCTTTTTACCTTTGAAGATAAGGGAAGAGACTGACAACATTAAGAAATTACAACTCTACCCATTACCTCTTTATATAAAATTTAGCGCCTTAAAAGCCGTCAAAAAACAGCTTCTTCTAAAAGAAGACTCGACACTAAGTCATCGTTAACCTTTATATCCTGCTCATACGTGCCCGCATACACATAATTTTGAAGAAAATACTTGCTACTCAAGAATATATATCCTAGAACAACTAAAATAAATATTTTTTTCAACATCGTCCTCACCTTTTTATCTAAAGTTTTCCCCTCGCGGCTGCTTCCACAATCGCTAAGGGCTTACCCATAAACAGATTTTCATTTTTTAAAATTAGCTACCATTCTATCTAACACCGCAAAAATGTATATAAGTTACAATTATATTACATTATTATTACAAATGTAACAATTACATTATAACTAAGAAAATGAGGATAATCAATATGAAGTGTTTAAGTAAAGTAAATAAAATTGCTAGATTAATATGATGTGTGTAAATAAATCCAAAACATGTTGGAAAAGACGTTTGTTATTAAACAGGAATATTTAAAGAACAAAAAAAGCAAACTCCCTACCGTTAGGAGTTTGCTTCTTTTATTCAAGAGTTTTTATAACCTCTCTCATCTTGACACTCTTCTAAAGGAGTGATTAGATATATATGTTAACTATTTAAAAATTAAAGTTAACTAATTTCATTGTCGGTGGTGAGAGTGTATTGTATTGGGAAGAAGATATTAAGAGAGAACTTGCCTATTTAGATGAGATTTTTCAAAAACGGCACCTTGTTACTACAGAATTTGCTGAACAACCATGGCTTACAGTCAATGGACGTAAAATGTTAAACCTTGCCTCTAATAACTATTTAGGCTATGCAGGAGATAGTGGACTGAAGAAAACAATGAGTGATGCTGTGATGACGTATGGAGTAGGAGCAACAGCTTCACGCTTAATAGTAGGAAATCACTCTCTTTACGAGAAAGCAGAAAGAGCACTTGTTAATTGGAAAAAAGCTGAGGCAGGACTTATTATCAATAGTGGTTATAATGCAAACCTAGGAATCATCTCAGCCTTGGTTCCGCGTAATGGCTTCATCTTCAGCGATAAGTTAAATCATGCAAGCATCATTGATGGGGCCCTACTGAGCCGTGCAAAACTTCAGCGCTATCGCCATAGCGATATGAACCATCTAGAAAATTTATTTAAAAAAGTTCCCTTGGAGTCACGGAAGTTAATTGTAACAGATACTGTTTTCAGCATGGATGGTGATTTCGCCAAGCTCAAGGAGCTTGTTAAATTAAAAGAGCAATATAACGCCCTACTAATGGTTGATGAGGCTCATGCAAGCGGTGTATACGGAAAAAATGGTGAAGGATACGCACATTTTCTTAATCTGCAAGATAAAATTGATATTCAAATGGGAACGTTTAGTAAAGCGCTAGGGTCATTTGGAGCTTATGTTACGGGAAAACAGTGGCTCATAGATTATTTGAAAAATAGAATGCGAGGACTCATTTATTCAACTGCTCTTCCCCCTGCTATACTCGGTGCAATAACGGCTGCGATTGAAAAGGTGCAACAAGACACAGAGCGCCGCGCACTTCTTCAAGAACATGCACTATTTTTTAGGAAGGCACTTACATACGAAGGATTTAACACATGCAATAGTCAATCTCAAATCATTCCAATTTTAACGGGAGAAAACAAAAGAACAATGCAGTTTGCAGAGCGTTTACAGAAAGAAGGAATTGCTGCTATTGCAGTTAGGCCCCCTACTGTTCCTGAAAATAAAGCAAGAATTCGTTTTACTGTAACAGCCGATCATACGCGAGAAGATTTAGATTCGGCCATAAAGAGAATTTCTCTAATTGGAAAAGAAATGAGTATGATTCAATGAAACCATCCACTATTATAATATTTCCCGGATGGGGAATGGAAAAAGCAGCGTTTCAACCAATCATAAAATCATTGTCTACTATATGTAACGTTTTGTGTACAGACTGGAGAGGTGTAAAAGAACTAAGTGACTTTAGAGAACGAGCAATCCAATTGCTTACTTCTACTCCAGGTACTGTTTATTTAATGGGTTGGTCATTAGGTTCTCTTGTAACGCTTGAACTTGCAAATTTATACCCTAACAAGATAGAGGGACTCATATTAATTGGCGGAACTAGTCGCTTTACAAACGATATGCATAATACATTTGGATGGGAGCAACGCATCGTTGAACGTATGAAAAAACAACTACAGCGTAATAAAGAAGAAACCCTTACTTCATTTTATAACGCTATGTTCACTAAATCTGAAAAAGAAGAAGAATTTCATCATCAATTTATGGAAGTTGTTCAGCGTGATTATCAAGGAGACAGTACGTACTCCCTCCTTACAGGGCTAGATTATTTACTCCAAAAAGATGTTAGAATGCAACTCAATCAAATTCAAACTCCTTGTTTGTTGATCCATGGAAAAGATGATCAAATATGTTTACCTGAGTCTTCTTCTTTCATAGCTGAAAGAATTGGTGGAAAAGCGCAGCTGTGTATTCTAGAAAAAGCTGGCCATATTCCTTTTTTTACAAAGCCTCAGCACTGTACGCAACTTATAGAAAAATTTCTCGAAAAGGAGCTCATTTATGATTAATAAGCAACTTTTAAAGAAAAGGTTCAATAATCATGCTAAAACTTATGATGCTTATGCCGATGTACAAAAAAGCATGGCAAACCAATTAATAGATCAGCTTTCCACCAATTTCTTTAACGAGGAAATAGCTATTCTTGAAATTGGCTGCGGCACGGGTTATTTAACACAATTATTGTGCAAAAAATTTCCTAAGGCTGCTATTACAGCAGTTGATTTGTCATCAGGAATGATTGAGTTAGCAAAGGAAAAAGTAAGGAAAGATCGAATTTCTTTCATATGCGGAGATATCGAGGAACTAAGTATAGAAAGACATTATGACCTTATTATTTCTAATGCAACATTTCAGTGGTTTAATAGTCTTCATACGACAATTAAAAAATTGTATAAACAACTTAAGCCTACAGGCAGCCTGCTATTTTCAACCTTTGGTAACCGTACGTTTCAAGAGCTTCATTCATGCTACAGCCATGTGAAACAAAAGCTTGGTCTTTTCAGTAACAGTTCACCTGGCCAATCGTTTTTTTCTCTTGAAGAGTTGTCTCAAATTTGTGAACAAGCATTAGTTCCATTGAGAGAGCATCCATTTAAACTATCAAAAACGGAGGAGCTAGAGGTTCAATACTTTCCGACGGTTAAGGCATTTTTTACATCAATAAAAAAGATTGGAGCAAGTAACAGTAACGAGGAAAGCTACTGTCAGCGCCCTTCCTTTTTTCGTGAATTAATCAACCTATACGAAAATAATCATCGTGACGAAAATGGCGTAAAAGTAACCTATCATTGCTTAATGTTTAATATTACAAAAACGAACTAATAGCCAATCCAGCCCTGGCTACTCTCTAGAAGTGATGACTTGCCGCCAGTAACAAAGGGTACTCTTCTATTTAGAAAAGTACCCTTAAATAATCAATTAGATTTAATTAACTTACTGTTTTTTAGAAACTAGCTCAATAATATTTGTTATACCTTGCTCATTGTACCCTGTTTTTAATAACTGTATTTGATTATGTTCAGATAAATTTGTAAAAATGATTGGTGTAACAAGTGATTTAGCATTTTCTTTAATGTAGTTTAGGTCTATTTTTAAAAGCGGGGTTCCTTGTGTAACCTTTTCTCCCTCTTTAATTAGACATGTAAACCCTTTCCCATTCAAGTTCACTGTTTCTAACCCTACGTGAATTAATAACTCTAGACCTTGATCTGTTTTTAGACCTATGGCATGTTTTGTAGGAAAGATGCTAACAACCTCCCCGTTGATAGGAGAAACAAGAGTATTATTAGTTGGTTCGATGGCAAAACCGTCTCCCATCATCTTTGAAGAAAAAACGGCATCAGGGACTCCTTCTAGAGGCACAATATATCCATCAAACGGAAGTTTGAATACGCTTCCTAAAGTTGTATCGTTCATTTCTTTTTTCTCACCTGTTGCAGCAACTTCAGTTTTTGACTTCGCTTCAGGTACTTCTTTGTTATTAGAGCCTTCTGTAATAGCCTCTTTTGGTATGCCAAATAAATATGTGCAGATGAATCCTCCAGCATATCCTGCAAGTAAGCCGATGATATATTTCAGCCATAAACCATGAGCAATTAATGGAATTAAAGCTAGGCCAGATGGACCGATAGCAATGGAACCAACGTTTCCGAACATTCCAATTACAGCTCCTCCAATTCCTCCACCGATACAAGCAGTAATGAATGGGCGTCCTAATGGAAGAATAACTCCATAAATAAGTGGTTCTCCAATACCTAATATTCCGACAGGAAGAGCCCCTTTAATAATGGTAACAAGTGATTTATTTTTACGGCAACGAGCCCAAAGTGCTAAAGTTGCACCTACTTGTCCAGCACCAGACATGGCAAGAATCGGAAGCAAGATGGTCATACCAGCTGTATTAATCATTTCAATATGAATAGGGATTAATACTTGATGCAGACCTAGCATCACCAATGGTAAAAATGCCACTCCTAGTACAAAACCTGCAAAAACCCCTCCACGTTCAAGAGTCCAATCTATGCCTCCAATTAAATTACTAGAAATTAGACCTGCAAAAGGCATAATAAAGAAAATCGTTAGCAATCCGACAATCAGAAGAGCAATTGTAGGTGTAACAATAATATCGATTGCATCAGGAATAAATCGACGTAAGAATTTTTCTAAAAATGAAAGTAACCATACAGCAATCAAAACTCCGATAACCCCGCCTTGCCCAGCAGTTAGAGGCTGATCGGTAAAGATATTCATAATAGGGAATTCTTCTGTAACTCCCGTTAAAAGGGTGATACCTCCGATAACTCCACCTAGGGCCGGAGTAGCACCAAACTCTTTTGCTGCGTTAATACCTACATAAATAACTAAATAGCTGAAGATTGCATTTTTAATTACATTAAGAATCGTAACGTATTGTTGCCAATTATCTTTATCAAGGTCTCCCGCGGTTATGCTATTTGCTAAAATAGAGGCAATACCAGCTATTAAACCTGCGCCTACGAAAGCTGGAATGAGAGGGATGAAAATGCTTCCAACTTTCCGTAAAAAATTTTTAAATGGCGTATTGTTTTTCTTTTTTAGCTCAGATTTCATACCTGCACCTTTTGACGTCAAACCTTCAGATGAAGCTTTTTCTTGTGAAGGAGCTACAGAATCTTCTTGAAGTACAATACCAAATTGTTCAGCAACTTTCGTAACTACTCCTGGTCCTAGAATAATTTGATACGTATCATCATCGACAACCCCTACCACTCCTTTCACTTGTTTTATACTCGCTTCATCGATTCTATTATGATTCACTGGGGTGACACGGAGTCTTGTCATACAGTGTGTATAATTCGCTATATTAGAACTGCCTCCAAGAGCTTGAAGCAGTTCTTTAGCTGTTTGATGATGTTTACTCATAGCTGTTCCCATCTCCCTTATAGTTTCGCTACTTAATTCACGATTGCTTGACGGATAAACCCTTGTGTTTGTTCTAAACGATGTAAAGATTCCTCATATGAAAGTCCTGTTAAAATCATGACTATAGCAAGCTTAGAATTACAATTTGCTTTTGCTAAGTACTCTTCTGCCGTATCATACGTGCATGAAGTTGCTTCCATCACAATTCGTTTTGCGCGCTCTACAAGCTTTTCGTTCGTAAGCTGAACGTCTACCATTAGATTTCCATACACTTTTCCGATACCTACCATAGAAGCTGTCGAAAGCATGTTACAAACCAATTTTTGTGCTGTTCCGGCTTTCAAGCGAGTAGAACCTGTTAATACTTCAGGACCATTTACTACTTCAATTGCAATGTTTGCTACTTTTCCAATATCAGAACCCTTATTGCAGCTAACTGCTACTGTCTGAGCTTCAATTGAGTTAGCATATTCTAATGCTCCAATGACATAAGGTGTACGACCACTTGCTGCAATCCCCACAACAATGTCCATCTTAGTAAGTCGAATATTTTGTAAGTCTTCCATGCCTAACTCTTTACTATCTTCTGCTCCTTCTACTGCTTTGATAAAAGCTTTTTCACCGCCAGCAATTAAGCCTATTACTTCATCTGGGTTTGTACCAAATGTGGGCGGACACTCAACAGCATCCAGCAAGCCGATGCGGCCACTGGTTCCTGCACCTATATAAATAAGGCGCCCCCCTTGTTTCTTAGCTTCTATAATAGCTTCTACAGCTTTCGCAATAGAAGGCAGTTCTTTTTTTATCGCACTCGCAACTTTTTCATCTTCTTCATTCATGGTTGTAAGAAAATCTAAAACGGACATTTCATCCAGATTCATTGTTTTTTCATTACGAGCCTCAGTAGTTAAATGTTCTAGCATTATTAACCATCCTATCTATTCATTTATTATGAAATCGTTCTCAAGTACAGAATAACGTCTTTGAAATTAAATTTCAACAATTATTTTAAAATCTTAAAATTTAATTTCAAATACTATAGTAATATGTGACTTTGAACAAGCATTATATACCTGAATTTTAGTAAATAAGACAACTCTCACCGTATAAATGTCAAGCATGTCTTATATCAATAATGACTCCTTCCCTGCTGTAGTAAGGATTTTTTTTATAAACGTTCCTATTAAAATCATTATTTTCATCCCTATATAGAGACTACATTATGTTAAATGGGTAAAAAAGCGAAAAGGATCTCATAAAAATAATGCGTTTATCTATTTATTCTTCGTGCGGACAAATGATTGGATATTTCAAACTCAAATTACTAATAATACCGTTACATGTCTTTGGCGTAAAAGGAGCTACGTAACAATGGAACTGAAAAGAATAATAGGCATCACCTGTTTATCAAGCGTTATCTTATTTTCGGGACCTTTATCATTGGTCAATGCATCAGTAGATGATTCTAAAATGACTGTAAAACATTCAGTGAAAGAAGAGCTGCCCAATATAAAGATTTTGGCCACTGGAGGTACGATTGCAGGTTCTTCTGAAAGCAGCACAGACACAACTGGATATGAATCAGGAGCCCTTGATATTAAAACCATCATTAAAGCTGTTCCTCAGTTAAAAAAACTAGCGAATGTAAGCGGAGAACAGGTCGTAAATATCGGAAGTCAAAATATAAATAACAGCATTTTGTTAAAGTTAGCCAAACGAATTAATACACTATTAGCGTCTAAGGATGTTGACGGGATTGTCGTGACACACGGATCTGATACGATGGAGGAAACAGCTTATTTTCTAAACTTAGTAGTAAAGAGTGACAAGCCTGTGGTTGTGGTTGGTTCAATGAGACCAGCTACCGCTATAAGTGCAGATGGACCGCTAAACTTGTATAATGCGGTGAAAATTGCTTCTAAAAAAGAAGCACGAAATAACGGCGTTTTAGTAGCGCTAAACGATCGAATTGGTGCAGCTCGTTATATAACAAAAACACATACAACGGCAGTAGATACGTTTAAATCCACTGAACAAGGATATGTAGGAGAAATAGCTGGAGATCAGGTAATATTTTATAACAAACCAACTCGCAAGCATACAACGCAATCAATATTCGATGTATCAAAATTAGATAAGCTTCCTCGAGTAGACATCATATATGGGTATCAAAACGACTCTAGGAACTTTTATGACACGGCCGTAAAAGCTGGAGCTAAAGGAATAGTCGTCGCAGGAGCAGGAAATGGGCTGCTATCCGATGTTGCCCTAACAGGTGCTAGAGATGCGGTAAAAAAAGGCATAGTTATTGTTAGATCTAGCCGCGTAGGAAGCGGGGCTGTGACACATGAAGAATCAGATGATAAAGATACGTTTGTTACATCTGATTCATTAAATCCACAAAAAGCCCGTATTCTTTTAATGCTTGCTTTAACGAAAACAAAGGACCCTAAAAAGATTCAAGAATATTTTAATGAGTATTAATCAAAAATATCTTTCCTCCTCTATTTTGGTGCTTTAAGAACAATCGGTAACAAAAGTATAAACAGGCCGAGACACCACTAGCATACTTTTGTCTCGGCCTGTTTTCATAAGAAAAAGCATCAGCAGGTCCCTTATTCATTTCCCCAGTTCTTGCTTTCTATAATTAAATGATTGGATGTGTTATCTAGGACACGCCATACCAAGGTCTTACCTTCTATATCTTTTAACTCAATAATACCTTCTAACTTATTGGTATTCACATGGACACGGTTCTCATCTATTCTTTGCGCACTTTTTAATCTCGTTCCAAATGTTGCAGGACTTTCTTCCGTTAGCTTTACAATTACATCTATCATACGTTTATCAGAAATATAGTTTTCGCTGTTTTCATAGTTTTGATCAGCAGGTTTAATAGCGTGTTCTAACCCATTTTCGTACTGACGCCAATCAACAATTAAAAAAAGCGCAAATATTAAAGACACTGTTAGTAATAAGCCATACACAACATTTCGTTTCATTTACTTTTGCTCCTTTCAATAGGGTTTTATAGGTAAAACAAAGAAAATACCTGTTGTAAGAATAGGTTGTATCAGAAAATAGTATCGTACAACTCTGAAAAATATTCCGGTTTCCGAGTAAAAGAAGGGTATATTTTTAAAGATTTCTACCTACGGAGACTATAAATATCTAGACAATCGGCTTAATATAGGTCAAGCACTAACAATCCATTAATTAAGAAAAACAAGAGATAAATCATGGTAGAAAACGGACGAATTTATCGTTCTCTATCACAAACTTCTCATCGGATTGTAAGAGCCCGTAAACATATGTTTACGGGCTCTTGTTTCTCGTTCATAAGATATAAATATAATTAGTCAAGTATACATATTTTATTTAACCTACGTTATTTTTCAATATGTTCTCCCGATATCCGAATAAAGCCTTCATTTCTATCTAATGGAACAGGAGGACGCTCGCCTAAAGGAACCTTCCAGTGCCACCATTTGAAGATTCGAGCGATGACGAAACATAGAATTGATATGCCTGCAAAAATCCCAACAAACGTCCAGTGCTGTCCGCTTAGCAGCATAACAGGCCCCGCTGACCATGCAAATAATTCTAACGGCGTATTAAGCGGTCCAACTACCGCTGTGTCTGTAAGTGTTTTTGATTTATTGTTAGGATCAATAATTCTTAGTAATGTAAGTCCGATAGCGAATACACCTGTTGAGTAGCCATACACAAATATAGAACGTTCAAACCAGCTTTCATAGTTCATAGCGGGCCCAATTACGACTAGCATCACCACCACTACTACTATACCTGAAAGCATTAACAAACCAAGCGGAAGTGCATATTCAACAACAATCGGTAATTTAATTGATGCTACACCGAAAAATACAAGAAAATCAGTTGCTGCACTGCCTAAACGATCGACTATCTTACTATCAACGTATTTGTAAACCCCTTTTTCTCCTTTGCCTAGCAATATGTACATAAGCAGCGCTATTAAAAACGCTATTGTAAACGTTGGAAATTCCAGTCCCCAAGCAGTAGCAATATAGTTATTTAATAGATAGCCCAAACCTGACGGCACAACTAATAATGCTAAATGAAAGGCTAATGGATCCATGGCAATTGGTGAAATCGTGTCATTCCCCATTGCCGTTCTATTTTTAGGCTGAACTAATCCTGTTTTTAGATCCTCCGAAATTTCCGAAAAATCTTTTACATAATGAGTATAACCTTTTCGAGTTGCCCATTTTATAAAAATCAATCCGCCAAAAATACCTGCTAAAATACCGCCAGTAGCAGCTGTCATTCCCAAGTCAGTTGCATTTTCCCAGCCTAAATTTTCGAAGGTTGTGCCTACCGCTGCCGCCGTTCCATGACCTCCATAAAATCCAGCTGCTAAAAGTAAACCAAATCCGTTATTAATCTCCGGGGCAAACTTTGAAATCACTAAAATTGAAAAAACAATTGGAATAGACATTTGAAGACCTATACAAAGAATTTTATAAGTGGCATATGCGCCCATTCGATTAATATCCTTTTTCATGTTGCCTGGTGAAAAAGAAAACCCGTTTATCCCAACTGCCGCAAACACAAAGATGGTGATGATTCCTGCATAGGAGCTAATATCTTCAGAAAAAGGTAGAACATTTAGAAAGCTAGGTCCTAGTGCTAAACCCAAAAAACCTGCCAATAAGCTTGCTGGAATGAAGCTTCTTTGAATAAATTTAAATTTTGCGCGAAGCAGCATGCCTATTAGAATCAGGACGCTGGCACAAGCAAAATCTACTAGTATCGTATATACAGTCATTCATATCCTCCTTTCGTAACGTTACATGCTTAAAAAATTAGTTGATCTTGTTGATGTAGCCGGTGGTGCTGGGTCTAGTTTTTCTTCTTTTATATGTAACACGTCTTCTGGTTTGATCCAAGGTCTATTTTGGATAGCACTTGTTTCTTCATGTGTAAGGTATCCTTTATAAGCGGTTAAGCTTCGTCTTAAAAATCCGTCTTTAATACAGGCTGATTTCACACCTGAATTTAGGATGGATTGGATATGTGGCAATACAGATGCCGCATAAGCTACAGAAGTAGAATTAGCAATAGCTCCAGGAATATTGCTGACACAATAATGAACGACACCATTTTCGATATATGTAGGATTTTCATGAGTTGTTTCACGGAAGGATTCAATTGCACCATCAGTATCATTGCTAATATCTACAATAACTGATCCTTTTTCCATTAAATTGAGCATATCACAATCTATTAAATAATCTTTGCGTTCCTTTGGCCATTTTACACAGTTAATCACCATATCAATTTCAGGAAGCAATTTTTTAATATTTTGCTTAGTTGATAGCTGCGTATTCACTTTTTCATTATACGTTTTGCCAATATCTCTTAATGTTCCGTAATTTACATCCATAACCGTACACCACGCACCTAAAGAATGTAGTACCTGCAGCGCCGACCTTCCTACTAGTCCTCCTCCAAGGATAAGTACCTTCATACCAGGGGCTCCGGCTAAGCCACTAACAAATTTTCCTTTCCCGCCGTTAATCGTCAGCATAGCCTGCAGACCCATTAATGCACCTTGTTTTCCCGCTGCTTCACAGTTAACTGAACCAAATCTATGAGAATCCTCTGCTGTGAACGCAATACATTTGCTATCGAGTATAGCCTGTACCTGCTCTTTATGTGCAGCTGGATGTATACACGTATAGATAATTTGATTTTCCTTAAGCAACTTATATTCACTTTCTTCAATCTCTTTAACTTTTGCGATAAAGTCACATCTTTCATACATCTCTTCTGTTGTTTCTACTATTTCGGCCCCTTCTTTTTCATACTGTTCATTCGTAAATCCCGCTAATGCGCCCGCATCTTTTTGAACAAGGACCGTATGACCATCATCTTTAATAGCAGCAGCCTCCACAGGCGTCATAATTACTCGGTACTCTCCCACTTTATTATCTTTTAATACACCAAATATCATGTTGTTCCCCCTAAAGTAGTTTTTTTAAATGCTTCCCCTCTCATTCCTGCGTGATACCAAAGTTAATTAAACTATTAATAATATTCAGATTAAAATGAATACAGCTTGTTTTTCTAGCACGCAAGTTTTGGAATAATTGTTCTATTAGAACCTTATTCTGCATTCACTTACCAAATTATAAATTAAAATGAATAAAAATTCAAAATAATATAATATTACTATCTATTTTTTGTGTAGTAACAAGCTTTTAGCTTATTAATCTTGCATAGAAAAAAGGTTCCACTCATTAACGCTAAATGAGGGAAACCTTTTTAATTTAGTTATAGCTAATAGGTTACTTTATTACTGAAATATTGCCATTGTGAGTAGCTAGTTTAATGATATTCTTTCCATTTCCAATAACAGCGTTACGATCATATTTATTCAGAATATCGACTTTTCCATTATCAACAGAAACGTTAAATTGAACGTTACTTGGTTCTTTTTCCGTTGTAATTTCAACCTTTCCATTGTGCGTTTTAAAGTCAATGTCTCGATCAAGTTCTGCTGTTTCAAGAACAATACTTCCGTTATGGGTTTCACCTTCTAAACTACCTTCCACGTTACTCAGCGTTATTTTTCCGTTATTTCCTTTTGCTTGAACTGTTTTGGCTGCAGCATTTTTTATGCTTGTAAGTCCATTGTGTACGCTGGTGGTCAGGTTTTGTGAATCAATGTCCTCTAATTCTACACGTCCATTGTTTGCACGGACAGAAACATCCGCTGCGCGTAATTTTTTAACAGACACGTACCCATTGCTGCTAGAAACTTTTAATGAATTATACTGCTTTTCAGGTAAATAAACATTGATGGATAGCGGTTTTAATACACTAACAATATCAAAATTGACCCAGCTGCGCTGCTGTTCATTATAGGAGATGAAAAGGGTTGAATTTTTAACGTCAGTAGTGAAGTCTCTTTTTATATTAGGAGATGTTTCTCCTTTTAATGTTACTTTGATGTTATCACCTTTGATAGAGTACACGTGAACCCGGGTATTATCCGTATCGATGTTTACCTTGGATACTTGATTACTGTTAATCGTTTTTTCTTTTGAAATAGGTTCAGGATCAATAGCACGATAAGTAAGGAGACTTCCTATAACCCCAATAAGAATGAGAATGCCTGCAAGAACGGAGAGTTTCTTTTTATTCAACACGTTTTAAACCGCCTTTCACCAGTGATACATTGTATTTCAGATAACGTACAAAGCCTTTTATAGCTAGCTTCGTTACAACAAACATACCTAACATAATAAAATATCCAATTCCGCAAAATGCTAACGCCATAAATAAATTAAAGAGAAAAAAGCCGCTTGAATGTACAATAGCCTCACCGAGAACTAGAATAGGAGATAGCAAGAAACATAGACCTATGGCCCAAGCTGATAAAATAAAGCCAGCTAATACAACGGCCGGACCAAGAACAATTACTACATTAAAAAAAGCTAAACCAATTACGGCCCAAGTGGCTCTCAAAATATTTTGAGTTGTTGCCTTAGCTGTTGCTTGCTCAACGTGATAATCTGCCAGTAATTCTTTGGCTATTTGATTCGGGGATCCTAGCGACGCTACAATTTCTTCTTCTGTTTTTCCTTCTTCTAACCCAATGGAAAAATGTTCTTCATAATCTTGTAAAATATCCGCTCGTTCTTTTGAGGACAATGGTTTTAAGGATTCATTTAATTGCTGTAAAAATTTACTCTTCGACATTGTTCACACCTTCTTTAATTAATTGATTAACACCTCTTGAAAATTCGTTCCATTCATCGATAAGTTCGTATAAATACTCCCTTCCTTTAGCTGTAAGCTGATAATATTTTCTTGAAGGACCTTCTGTAGATTCTTTTAAGTACGTTGTAAAATATTCTTCTTTTGTTAATCGGCGCAGAAGAGGATATACAGACCCCTCTGATATTTCAATTTGATCGGAGATTTTTTGAACTAATTCATATCCGTAGCGGTCTTTCTTATCAAGTAACACAAGGACACACAGCTCTAAAACCCCTTTTTTAAATTGCACGTTCACTGCTCTTCACCCTTTTCTTTTCACAGTCCACTACTGTTTATTGTATAGTACTGATTTATAATAACTTCCTAATAATTACAATATATCACCAGCTATTGTTTATTGCAAGGTACTGTTTAATATTTTTTAAAATTTTAACCATTTTATATTCATAAGGTATTTTTTATAAAGCAAGGTTCAACCTTCTTTTTCTAATTAGCTTATATATGGAATTATTTTTAACGCGGCCAAAAGAAAAAGCAGCCTATAACTATAGACTACTCAGCAGCGAACATTCTAGGCTATTTTTCTTTTGCTTGCTTGATAAATAAAAAGAAAACCGTTATTAAAATAAAATAATTTAGAGGATTTTTGAAAATATCCCCTCCTAAAGCCAATTGTAATAAAATCCATAAAGCGAAGATCACTAATACGGCTGGTATTATAAGCTTGTTCATACATTGCTCATCCTTAGTCTCAGAGTAATACAGTAATCATGACTCTCAATATTTTTTGTACTGTAAAAATTAAATCCACAAATAGCTTTGAAAGTATATTGATTGAATTCCTGTAAGAATATCACTTTTTAAGATAAATTTTAACAGTTTCCGCCACAATTGATAGAAATGGATCAATTTTATTTGATTTTTTTGTAATAAGTTCAAGAAAAAAGTAACCGTTATTTTACATTTTCTAATAATAAAAACAGTCAATTTTATGACTGTTTTAAGTAGAATGCTATCAAAAATTTAATTTCCTAGGTGGTGTATCATCTTTATAAAAAATGCAGTTCTTATAGATTCGTTTTTTATTCCCCCTACTGAAAAAACGTCCATAAATCAATGCTGGCTGTTCATATCAGTACTTTTAATAATCCACACTTAATTATGAAGCCAGTCACTTGCATCCTTACCCTATATGGTTATTTTCGCGTTGATATATCATCGTATTCATTCTTTACTTTGAGTAGATCTTCTTTGCTCAATCTTCTTCTCCTGATAGCGTTGATAGAACCAAATAGCAATAGCTAGCCAGCAGCCGCTAGCAAAATAGCCTCCAATAACGTCGCTAGGATAATGCACGCCTAAGTAAATACGACTAATACCTATTGCTAGAATCATTGTAGTGCTAATAACGATTAAAAGTGTACGTCCCCAGCGAGTAGAAATATGGCGCCAGAGCAAAAATGAAAGGACGCCGTAAACAGCAAAAGCACTCATAGCATGCCCACTTGGAAAGCTATAACCATTGATTTCGATTAATCGATGGAAATCAGGACGTGCACGATGAAAAAGTAGTTTTAGCAGCTCATTGAGGATTGGAGAACCTACAATAATCGCGATAAATAAAATAAGCTCCGTTCGATGTTTTAATACCTTATAGAGAAAAAACAAACTAAAGAGAGAAATCACTGCAACAGATGGCGTAGAGCCAATAAAAGTAAAGCATTTCATAATAGTCGTTAGCCCAGGAGTTTCGAACCCTTGAATTAGCGATATAATAGACCGATCAAATGCGACAATTTTTGATCCATTAATTAAAAGAGCCATCCCACTAAAACAAATAAGGGACAACAAGCTTAATATAAAAGCAAGTGTAAATTGAAACTTCAACTTCATACTAGACACCTCTACTTTCTGTGCTTTATCAAGCTACTTTTGATGAAATGTGATAAGGTCTTTTTACTTTTAGATTTTGATGCTTCTTTGCTTTTGAAGTTAGGAGTATTAAAAATAAAGAGCTTGTTTTATATGCACATTTATAGAGAGTTAGTAAACAGAGGCAATACAGCCGTTACATTTGTTCCTTCGCCCTCTTTACTCTCGATGTTAATCGTACCGTGGTACTTTTCAATCCATCGTTTGGCTATAGCCAGTCCTAAGCCAAGTCCTCCTTGTTTTCTGCTCCTTGCCTTATCCACTCGGTAAAATCTATTTAAAATATAAGGTATATCCTCTTCTGGAATTCCAATTCCTTTATCCATTATTTTAAGGGATACCTTTTCATTGATGAGAGAACAGTCTATAACTACCTCTTTCTCTTCCTTCTTAGAATATTTGACTGCATTATCTAACAAAATGATTAATATTTGTTCTAGATGGCGAGAAGAAATATTCACGTACAGATTTTCATGTGAGTGTCTTATTTTAAACTCATAGTTGTTATACAGTACTTCAAAATTCCTTACAACATGTTGAACAGTGGCCAATACGTTAATAGGTTCAACATCTACAGGATTTATCAGACTATTTTCAGCTCGGGATAGCTCCAATAATTCTTGCACAAGATTCGTTAAACGCTCTACTTCTTTCAGACTGGATTTCAAGGATTTATCTAATACTGCTACATCATTTTTCCCCCAGCGATTTAACAATGTCAAATGTCCTTGGATAATGGCTAACGGAGTTCTTAATTCATGTGAAGCATCCTCTACAAACTGTTTTTGCTGTAAAAAGGAGTCTTCGAGGCTATCCATTAATTCATTAAATAAACTGCCTAATTGAGCAAATTCATCGTTTTTTTCATTAACTGGAACCCGTTCTTCAAGGCCATTTGTTTTTATTTTTTTCATCGTTAATGTTAACGCTTGAATATTAGATAGTATTTTCTTTGCTAAAATAGTTCCACCTAGAATACTAAAGATCAGTGAGCCTACTCCTGCAGCAAGCATTAATAAAAAAATTTTATTCATAAAAACATCGGACATCTCCATATTTCTTACAATTTCAACAGTTCCAGTGAAGTTGTCGGTGACAATTGGAGAACGAAGAACGAGTAGACGTTCATCGTGGTTTCGAATCACTTTATACTCTTGGTGCTTCACCGTTTTCGGTTGCTGCAAGTTTGGTGAAACATTGTTTGAGGTACTGGTTATAATGTTCCCTTTCCTATCAAGAACACGAATCAACTGATTCTTTTCATTAATTTTCGATAAGTATCCTTCACTGTTTTCAATTTGTTTTAAGGATAAAGGTTCATCATCAGATTGAATAAAAGCGAGAACCTCGTTTAATTGATGAATACCATTTTGCTTCTCATAATTTAAAATGCCGTTATCAATCACAATGTATTGAAAGAGGTTATAAGAGAGAAAAAGAAAAAATAAAAACATGGAAGACCATAACGTTATCTTCCATCTTATAGGCAAATCTTTTATACACTTTATCCACTTTCTCATTTAAACATCACGCATCACGTACCCAACCCCTCTGATGGTTTGAATATATAACTCTTTGTCCTGCGCACTTAATTTATTTCTTAAATATCTAACATATACATCGACAACATTCGTTTCAACAACTGAATCGTACCCCCACACTTGCTCTAAAAGTATGTCTCTCGTTAATACTTTGTTAATGTTACGCATAAAAATGGCTAGGAGTTCAAATTCTTTATTCGTGAGTTCAATTAGTTTTTTTTCTTTTATCACTGTTCTTGATTCCAAATCAAGTTCAATATCTTTAAATGTTAATAGTAGCTTCTGATTCAGCATCTTGTTGTTTTCTTGACGTCTAAAAATGACTCGCATTCTTGCAAATAATTCTTCAATTGCAAATGGTTTGGACAAATAATCGTCAGCTCCATTATCAAGCCCCATTACCCTGTCCATGACACTATCCTTAGCTGTGAGCATAATAACAGGAGTATCCTTAGTTGTTCTTAGTCTTCTGCATACCTCAATTCCATTTAATCCAGGCATCATTAAATCCAATAATATAATATCGTACTTCTGCTTGGTTGCTTTATCTAAACCAGTACGACCATCGTAAGCTACGTCAACTAAATATCCTTCATATTTTAGTTCTAATTCTAAAAATTCTACTAATCCTTCTTCATCCTCTACAATTAGTACCTTTTGCATATAAAGTACTCTCCTTTGTCTAAAAATTAAAAACGTAAAAACTGCTTCTACAAATGAATATGAGTACTAGTACTATATCCCTCAATTTTGAAAGATAATAAGAAGAAATATGAAATAAGTTTTCTATGACTTTCTTCTTTATAGGCTTTTCTTCAATTTATCAAATAAAAATTAGATTTGAATAAAAAAGAGATTAAGAATAAATGAATTTATTTCTTAATCTTCTTTAATGAATCATATAAAGTTGCTTTCCTTGTTTCTTTAACTTTCTTTAATGGTGTATCCTATACCTCGAACAGTCTCAATGAGTGAGGGACTAAATCCTTCTTCAATTTTCTTTCTCAAATAACTTATATAAACATCAAGTATATTTGTATCTCCTTCGTATTCATATCCCCATACATTTAGTAAGATTCCTTCACGAGTAACCGTCTTATTTTTATGGATGACTAAGTAAATTAATAAATCATACTCTTTAGGGGTTAAGCTGATTTTTTGCCCAGCTCTAGTTACTTCTCTTGATTCAGTATTTATAACCATATCTTCAATTAATAATAACGAGTCTTTTTCTACCTTATTCCTAATAACAAGGTGCTTATAACGTAGTAAAGAACGTATCCGAGCCAGCAATTCTTCAGTTTTAAATGGCTTAGTTATATAATCGTTTGCGCCATGATCTAACCCCAGTATTTTGTCTAGAGTTGAGTTGCGAGCTGTCAAAAGAATAATAGGCACGTAATTTTCTCTCTTTCTTACTTTACGCAAGACCTCTATACCACTCATTTCCGGTAGCATAATGTCAAGTAAAATTAAATCAAACATATTTGATAAGGCCATTTCGAGACCATCTCTTCCATTGTTTTTAATTTTCACTTGGTAACCTTCATGTTCAAGTTCCATTTTTAATATATTGCCTATTTCTACTTCATCTTCCACAATTAAAATACTTTCTTTCATCTAACTAACCCCTCTTTTCAATCTCTATATTTTTGCTTTGCATATCGATCGCTCTTTCCAATAATAAAGAGAAGTGTATAGCTATCACAAACCAACATCTCAGTGGACAATAAGAAGTTTTAAGTGCTGAACATAAAAACATAAGATAAAAGACTTCTATTAGAATGTGATATTAAATTCCCTACCCATTGTTCTTTGCTTTAATAACAATTACTTCACTAATATCATTAAAGTTGGATGAGGGTTTTACAACGGCCAATTGCGTTAATCCATATTCATCAGGCTTTACTTTGATGACTTTTCCTAAGGCTAACTTCCTTTGAAAGATTGAACTGATAGGAGAGGTTTGAACTTTATCTCCTACATTAACCTCAGCCTCACTAGGGATTTTTCTAATAATTAAATTACCTTTTTTATCATCGTAGCCTTCTAATGTTCCATTCACGCTTTTCCTATCCTTTAACATTACCGCCATACGATTTGTCCTAAGGTTTGAGCTAATTAGTTCTACGATAGAGGTTGACGAAAAAACTTTGGATACCTTCCCAACGACTCCATTTGTACCTAGCACATTCATATCTATTTTTAACCCCTGCTTCTTTCCTTTATCAATTGTTAATTCATTGTTCCAGTTGTTCGTTGAGCGGCCAATTACGGTAGCTGTTACAGGATTATAGGTTTTCACCTGATCTTCTGTTTTTAAAATTTTTTTTAAGACTTTATTTTCATATTCCAACTTATAAGCATTTGCTTCCTCCTGATTTTCAGTGGCTAGCTTATTCTTTAAGATAGAGTTTTCTTTGTAAGTGGAAAATAATTGACTCACTTGTTGAGGTTCACTCCAAGAAAGCTTGTCTAAAGAAAGTAAGCTACCTTTGTACAAGGTTCCAACAAAAATAAGTCCTCCTACAGTAAGAATCCCTCCTATCAAAATATATGTATGTCTTTTCTTCTTTCTTTGAAAACGTATCAAAATGGCACCTTCCTACCAATAGTCATGCTATTTATAATCTTACTAGCTGTTTCTTAAAAATTTCTTAAGTATCATCATCTTTGACCTCTTAACAACTGTTCAACGTTCTCCTTCTTTTAATGAATTGTACTTATTTTCTAGTTTCAAAAGCTGAAGGCATAACGTTATGTTTAAAAAACTTGGCTCACATAATTTAAATTTAATACTGTGTAATGAAATTTAAATGAAATTAAAATGAGAATTCGATAAAAAATAAATATTTTATTTTTATAAAAACATCATGGTGCAACAGAGTTGATAAAACATTAATAAAAAGTTTTTTATAAAAATTTCATTAAATTCTTATTTATTTTTCATTTTGATTTTAGAAAAAGACTGTACAGTTTGAATTGCAGCGATGAAGCTTTTAAAAAATTTCTTTAAGAAAAACGTTAGGCAAGTGTGCCGTTTATTTAAGAGAATAAATAGTTAGCACAAGAAGGAGAGAAAAATTAAAAATGCAAGCATCTTCGCCAATGAATAAAATTGCACAAATTACCCTTGTTTTTTGGATTATGAAGATTTCTGCTACGACACTGGGTGAAACCGCAGGTGACTTGTTAGCACAAACATTAGGAGTTGGATATGCAGTTAGTACGCTGATCTTTTTTAGCATATTTTTAATTACACTTGTAGCTCAACTAAGCTCTAAGAGGTATATTCCGGCCCTTTATTGGACTGTTATTCTGTCAACTAGCGTAGCTGGCACAACTATGTCTGATTTTATGGATCGTACACTGGCATTAGGTTACGCAAAAGGCTCGATGATATTAATCACTATATTGTTGTCGATATTTGCATACTGGTATTTTAGCGAGCGTTCATTAAATATCAACTATATTAGAAACCGCAAGGCTGAAATACTTTATTGGATTGCCATCCTTTTCTCAAACACATTAGGTACAGCTTTAGGAGATTTTTTGTCTGATACGTCTGGCCTTGGATATATAGGTGGAGCTATTTTAATTGGCAGCTTACTAGCATTCATTGTTATATGTACCTTCTATACAAAGATTTCTCGTGTGTTTTTATTTTGGGTAGCATTCGTTTTGACTCGCCCTTTCGGAGCAACATTTGGAGATCTTTTGACAAAGCCACATGAAAAAGGTGGTTTAGACTTAGGTACGGCAGGCTCTTCTCTAGTCCTAGCCTCCATTCTTATTGCCTTTATGATTCATACGACATTTAAACAAAATAACGTAAGCTCAGAACAAGCGCTGTAGATTTCCTTTTTTATTTAATACATTACAAAACCCATAAAAAGAAAAAATCTAACGAAGTGACTAATTGCATGAACCACCTCTTTTTCGCACATACTCGTAAGGAGGTGGTGTTTATGGTTAATCAGTTAGAATTTCTTACCCAGCGTGTTAATGATAAACAATACGATTACTGGCTTCATCATGATTTATTTAGTGCTCAATGGTGGCTAATTATCATTTTAAGTGCGCTTTTCTATTCGTTTTTTATCTCCTCATTGACCGACAACGAATAATATTTATTCTCTTAGTATTTTTCATTAGTTTTGTTTTAGTTGGTACTGTGGATGAACTCGGAAAGTTCTTTGGCGTATGGAGCTACCCTCATCAATTATTGGTCTTTACTCATAGTTTTAATTCCGTTGATTTTGCAGTTATCCCGGTTATACTTACATTAGTTTACCAATTCTTTAGCAAATGGAAGTTTTATTGGATTGCTTCTTTTATTGCTTCAGCTTTTATCGCTTTTATTGGAGTGCCTATATTTACTTTTTTCCATATTCTATGGAGCATATTAATTACAGACACAAAAAAAGCTCACCTTAAAAGGTCAGCCTAAATAGGGGAGTTCTATAGAAAATGTTGTATTGCATTACTGATATTTATACTAGCATCTAATAGTGAAAAATTGGTGAAATGTTCGTCTCACTTATCTTTTTAAAAATTTCTTCTTTGAAAAATGAAGTCTACGTTTTAAGCTCTCACTATAAAAGCGTGAACTCGTGACAGGCTACGCTTTTATACATCTATATTCCATTAAGATCTATGAAAGTTAACCGGTCTCTAATCAGCGCTTACTCGTTCAAGCCTGCTATTTTTAGGTACGTCTCTTTTATCTTCAATCGCTCCCCGTATTAGATATGCAGCTATGCAAATTTTTCAGCGTTAGTTATTCATGAATCTTCCATCCATTTAAAGTCTTAGCCGTATCGGCGGTAAAATGATCAATGATGTCACTTTTAAGAGATCGCTAAAGCTCAATTAAAGGAAGCTAAAAGAACTGTAAAATATATGGACGAAAAAGCTAATCATTATCTTGATATTATTAACGGTTTATCGCCAGATGACACTAACCCTGGCGAATGGGAGTTAATACATCCTAAAGCTCTTAACATCACCTCCATACCCGCAGTAAAAAGACTTATCTACCATACCGTATAGATAAGTCTTTTTAATCCATTTGTTTGAACTAGACCGATGCGCTGTCAGTTTAGAGTTTGTGAAAATTCCCCCTGCAGTTCTTTTAAAAACGCATCAGCTGCAGCTGAAAGAACATGATGCTTTTTCCACACAATATTTAAACCTGATTCAAGTCTTGGCTGTAACGGCCTGAAACAAAGGTTGCTATTAGTAGACGTATTGACTATTTTATCAAGTGTTATGGCATACCCAATGCCTTCTTCAACCATAATGGCAGCATTATACGCAAGATTGTATGTAGTAACGATGTTTAATTTATGAAAGTCTTCGCCAAACCAATCCGAAAATTCATTTTTTGAAAATGTCTGCTTCATGGCCTGTCGTGAACAGATTAGTGGAGCGTTTAATAAATCCGCAGCTTGAATGCTTTCTTTGAGGGCAAGAGGACTGTCTCTTCTCATCACAACGCCCCAAACATCTTTGGCAGGGATATTAAGATAATTGTATTTTGAAATATCAGCCGGTTGAATTAAAATGCCAAAGTCAAGCAGCCCCTTGTCAAGCCGTTCCGTTATATCTTCTTCGTTTCCGCTGTAGAGGTGATATCGTATATTTGGATAACGTACCTGCACATCTTTTGCGACTCGTGCAATATGTTTCATTGCTTCTGTCTCCCCGCCCCCTATATAAATATCACCACCTATTGTTTCTTCCATGGAACTAAACTCCGCCTCTAATTTATCGACCATATTAACAATTTCCTCTGCCCTGTTTCGCAGAAGCATTCCTTCATCTGTCAAAATAATACTGTGATTGCTGCGAATAAACAATTTTTTGCCCAACTCTTGTTCAAGATCTTTTAATTGTCTAGACAGTGTTGGCTGTGTCACATGCAAAACATCAGCGGCCTTGGTGATGTTTCCTTCTCTTGCAACCGTAAGAAAATACCGCAAAACTCGAATTTCTATATCCCTCTCCTCCTTTCATAAGCTTTAGTATATACACTCCAGAAATGCTTATCAAACATATCATGATATAAGATATAAGTATTTTTTATATTTGGAAGAAGCCGTTAGAATAAACAACAAAGAAGTTCATACCACACCATCAACATCTTTAATAATTCAATGTGGAAAGGATCTTAAGATGAAAAAAATGTTATATCTGCCTTCTATCTTAGTAATAAGCGCTGCACTCGCTGCTTGCGGCAACAATCATTCTTCTGCAACCCACCATAATGCCAGTAAGCATTTAAACCGAGTACCAGAACAAACAGAAGAAGTTAGTATTTCAAATACAAGAATAAAGTTAACGTTCAACAACAAAGAAGTGTTTGTTAGGATGTACGATAACCCAGCAAGTAAAGATTTTCTAGCTCAACTGCCTTTAACCGTAACGTTTGAAGATTATATCGGTAAAGAGAAAGTTAGTATTTTACAAAAAAGATTATCTATAGATGATGTACAGGCCGAAGACCTATCCAAAAAAGGAGACTTTGCTTATTACGCTCCTTGGGGAAATGTAGCTATTTTTTACAAAGGTCTTGAGGATGCTACAAACGACCTTATCATACTAGGTCAAATTGAATCAGGAAAAGAAAATGTTGAAAATGTTGATGGTGATTTTACAGGTAGAATTGAAAAAGTGACTAAGTAAAAACATGACAATACACCTTTAAACAACCCGATTTACAGCCACTAGAACACAACATTTTTTAGAAAGAAGGATCTTTATTTTATGTCTAAACAAACTAAGCTACTTATATTTGTCTTAACTTTAGGAGCTTTCGGTATTATAAATACCGAAATGGGCGTTATAGGGATATTACCCTACATTGCGGATCACTTTCATATCAGTGTATCAAAAGCAGGATGGCTGGTGAGTCTCTTTGCGCTTACCGTGTCAATATCCGGTCCAACGATGCCGTTATTATTTTCGGGAGTCAATCGCAAGAAGGCAATGCTGCTTGTACTTGGTATTTTCATTTTAGGTAACATTATCTCTATCTTTACTTCTAATTTTGCTATTGCCATCATTGCGCGTGTGATTCCAGCTATTTTTCATCCAATTTATTTTTCAGCAGCTTTTACAATGGCAGCGAACTCAGTTAGCAAGGAAGAGGCTCCAAAAGCTGTTTCAAAAGTCTTTATTGGCGTATCTGCAGGTATGGTACTTGGTGTGCCGATTGCAAGTTTTCTTGCAAGTACAGTCTCGTTTCAACTATCAATGACGTTTTTTGCTGTTATTAACGCGATAGTATTTATTGCTACGTGGGCATTCTTCCCTTCTATGCCTGTTACAGAAAGACTTTCATACGGAGAACAGCTCAGCGTATTAAAAAAACCCGTTACTTGGCTTTCTATTATTGCCGTCCTTTTACTGAATTCAGCAGTATTTGGGGTATATAGCTATCTTGCTGAGTATCTTAAAAGCGTTACGAACCTCTCTGGACAATTAATTAGTTTCATGCTGGTTCTGTACGGTGTGGCAAATATTATCGGAAACATTATCGCAGGGAAATTACTTACGAAAAATGCCATTAAAACTGTAGTCGTTTTCCCTTTCGCATTGGGAGTCGTTTACATCATTTTATTCTTTATCGGACAATTTACTTGGCCAATGGCTATCATGACTTTAGTTTGGGGAATATTTGCTGGTATAGGAACGAATATTAATCAATATTGGATTTCATCAGCAGCTCCAGAAGCCCCTGATTTCGCGAATGGATTATTTTTAGCATCCGTTAACTTAGGAACAACCATTGGTACAGCCGTAGGTGGACTATTTATATCAGGAATGGGTATACAATACGTTGTACTAGTAGGCATCTTGTCATTAGTATTAAGCGCACTATTTATTTTACCAAGAAGTTATATGAAACGTCCTGTAAGTCAACTTTCAAAATAAGACATTAACGCAACTTTCTTTCGCTACGTTTATCATACAAATGAAAAATCCGAACGAGTTAGATTTCATACCAAGACCCTAACTCGTTCGGATTTTTTTAACACAAATAGGCTTTTGTAGCATATTAGAAATTAATCCAACTTCTTTATAATCTTTGCGGGGTTCCCTCCCACTACTACATGATCTGGAACATCTTTTATTACAACAGCTCCGGAAGCGATTACAGCATTATGTCCAATTGTAACGCCTGGATTGATGACAGCTCGTCCCCCAATCCATACATTATCTCCAATCGTGACGGGCTTGGTATATTCAACTTCTGTAATTCGCTGTTCTGCATTCACAGGATGAGTATTCGTATAAATATGTACGCCCGGTGCCATCATGCAGTTCTTACCTATTGTAATTCGTCCCCCATCTAAAAGTGTGCAGTCAAAGTTCGCATAAAAATTTTCTCCTACGTGGATATTGTATCCGTAGTCGCATCGAAAGTTAGATTCAAGGTAAATGCGTTCTCCTGTTGAACCAAATAGTTCCTTTAGTAACTCGGTACGCTTTTCATAATTCGTCTCATCTGTACCGTTAAACGAACGAACAAGCCTTCTTGCATCTTCCCGGTCCTTTACTAATTCTTGGTCTGCTGGAAAATACAGCTCGCCATCCACCATTTTTTCTTTTTCAGTTTTCATTGATTCATTCTCCATTCTTGTTATCAAATTTCCCACTAGATTGAATTCGTTTACATTTTATCATGATAGTCAATACAAAAATAAGATGTTTATAGATTCCGGTCAATAGCTCGAACACAAAAAAACTAAGAAACCACGCTGCTTTTGTACCATGGACAGCTACTAATTACTTTGTATATGTTTCCTTAATAATCGAAACAGACGCTGCTCCCGTAGCAAGTAAAATACCTGAGATTAAAATCATGCCCGGCATAGAAGATCCGATTATTGGGAACAAAGCAAAACTCAAGCAAGAAGCTATAATTTGCGGCAAACAAATACTTCCATTAAATAACCCTAGATATGTTCCCATATTCTTTCCTGACAGGGCGTTGGTAAGCATCGTGAACGGAAACGTCATCATAGCAGCCCAAGCGATGCCAATTAAAATAAATGAAGCAATCAGCATCCATTGATTGTGAATAAAAAAGACAGATCCAAAACCAATACCGCCTAGCAGTAAACTAAAAGCATACGCTGGCTTACGTTTGTTGTTGGCTACGCGTGACAAAACTAGTGACCAAATGACTGCGGCAATCGACTGTACAGCTGATAAAATGCCGAACCAGTTGCCAGCTGCTTGATAGCCGGAGCTAGACGGCTGATTCGTATACCAAACGTTTTCAGCGACTGCACCTGTACCGTATGTCCATAAATATTGAAAGCCCATCCAGCAGAAAAATTGAACAAGTGTGACCGTCCAAAAAACCTTTGGAGCGTTGCGAAGCAGTTTAAAAACGTTTACATTTTCTTTTGTAGCTTCATCTGGAATACCATGGTATGCTGCAAATTCTGCAGGTGAATATTCTTTTACTTTAAGTATTGTAAATAAACTACAAATAATTAACACAACGGCTCCAACATAAAATGAAATAACAACTGATTGTGGTACTACCCCTTTTGGTGCACTATTTGATACGCCTAATACCGTTAAAACAAAAGGGAAAATACAGGCTAGCACAGCACCGCTGTTTGATAGAAAACTTTGAATAGAATAGGCAAAACCTTTTTGCTCTTCATTGACCATGTCTCCAACCATCATCTTAAATGGCTGCATGGCTACATTTGATGATACATCCATAAACAAAATAGTGATGGCGCCAAAAGTCATAGCAGCCACCGCACTAAAACCAAAACTGCCGGCGTTTGGCAGCAAACACATAACAATTACGGCTACAATTGCGCCAATCAGTAGATAGGGGATACGACGGCCAAGCCTTGGCATCCAGGTACGATCTGAAAAATAACCAACTAAGGGCTGAACCACTAAACCGGCCAACGGCGGTAAAATAAAGAAAAAGCCTAATGTAGTTGGATCAGCACCGATTGTTTGAAATATGCGTCCCATATTTGAACTCTGTAATGAGAATGCCATTTGTACACCTAAAAATCCAAAACTAATTAACCATATGGTACTGATCGGTAGATAAGGTAAGTTTGGCTGAACGCTTTTTTCATTGGTTTCAACGATTCTTTCTTCTAACATAACTGCCTCCTATGATTCAATTAACAGCCGCAAAAGATAGATGTTCTGATGTAAAGTGCTACGACATTCGTTGTGAACGTTTTCAAAACAACGATGAATACTGTAAATGTTAGTGTCTTTGGCTGGCTGTTTTCTATTTTGCTAGATTACCTCAGGAATACGGCATAACTAATAGTCCTGTCTAAAAATGCTGTTTGAGTATGTAAGAATTTTCACTGTCGGCTCATCCGTAAGCTGCTGACTATCGCTTATACCTTCTTAAAAGTTTCATAAAATCTAATTATTAAAAACATTAGAATACTTTTATTTGAACATTATATACTAAACTAATAATTTAATGCAATCGTTTGCACAAATTATTTTTTAAATATTTAAAGACCTTCGAATCTCGTGACACTATGCGTACATACTCATTATCATCGCTTTAATATTTCTAAGTCAAAGGAGGCTTTACTCTTGAAATCTTATAAAAAACCCAAAGAATATACGTATTCCTTGAGTTTGAGTTCCTTTAATTCACTTAATTTCCTTCTGGAGCAATCCATAATAGAACAGAGATTATCTGTAATATAACTTTAACTGAAGGTTTTTGTAACCATAAGGATTATAAAGAAGATAACCGCGAAGAAAAATCCTTGACTGACAGGGCTAGTAGTCTTTTTATCTAAGGATTTTCGGGTAAATAGCTTGAAGAACAATGGAAACAGAATGCCTCCAATGATTGCTGTAATTAGTGCTTTAACTAACATCCAATACTCCTTTCTAAAAACTGTTAATATCCGTATATATCTGGTTCAGTAGAGAAAACAACATCCCCCCATTTCCCGGGCAAATATTTTGGTAACCAATAGGAATGTTTAAGAGTTGATACCTTTAGCTATCACACTACTTTCTTATGTAAAAGGTTTTACAATTAAAAGCATAATAAACATGATAATCGCAAACAAACCTCCCTGAAGAACAAAGTTTATTGGCCTATGAGTAGCTTCATTTGCTTTTAGAAAATACTTTGACCATCTTGTATGCATCATTACTTTTGCACATAGGCTAAATAAAACCCCCGCAATGATTGAGGCAACTGCTGTTTTTAAGATATAAATTCACTCCTTTCTAAAACAATTAGAGGATACCCATAACTTAACATAAACACCTAAATCATACAAAAAAACCATAGAGTCGAAAACGTATGGTAATCGCCCGTAAACCATTCGTTTACAGACGAAACTGTGAATTAGACTACGAAATTTTGTGAAAAACCTTTCGTTTCCTTACTACTAACATCTTTATCTATATTACTCATATTTAATAAACCCTCTAAAAGAAAATAATAGCCAATGTTAATGTTTGTATGACTACAAGTACAAAAACAGGCTTTAAGGTTCCTTAAAGCCTGTCCACTTACCTTTCTTCCTTAAAATCTTTTTTTATATTCCAAAACGTTTGTTTTAATTCGTTATAAAAAAGCATAATTGCAAACCCTAGTATCGAAATACAGAATGAAAATTTACCTAAGTCAAAAAATATTCCTATAAATACAATGATAATCCCTATGACGAACCCTGGAGTAGCTGGCTCCTCTTCCTCTTCATCTATTGCAATTTTCTTTTGAAACTTCTGATCTCCCTTAATCAATTCATCCAGCGTCACATTATAAAGCTCACTTAACTTAATAAGGTTCTCAATATCCGGATACCCTTTATTATTTTCCCACTTATAGACGGCTTGTCTAGATACATTCATTTCCCCAGCTAGGTCTTCCCTGGACATCTTTTTTTCTTCCCTTAACTTCTGCAGCTGTTCCCCTAAATTCACTCTCATCACCTCTAAGGCTTAGCTTACAATAAATATGTAAAAAATTCCATAAACGCTTAGTAACAAGCTGTAAACCATTGGTTAACGCGGCAAATATAAAGCGTAATCACTGGACATGTACAAATTCAACACAGAAAAAAAGCTAGCATAAAGCTAACTTTTTTAAGTTAGAGATAAAGGCAGGCTAATAATTAGCAACCGCCAAATCCTCCCCAACAAGCACAGCCAATAATGATTAATAAGATAAACAGCACGATAATTAAAGCAAAACCACTGCCACCGCCGTAACCGCAGCCGCCGCCATAACCATAGCCACAACCTCCGCCATAACCGCCAAAGAACATAAACTCCACCTCCTTCTTCTTCATACATTTAGCATATGATGAAAAACGAAATGTGCTCCACGAAGTGGATAAACTACGTTTTATATCACTATAAAAAAAACAATAACCTTTTAGTTTCTTTTACATACAATGAAGCATCCTCAGATCCCATATATGAGTGGTACACCCTCTGCAATAGATTGCTTGAATTCCGCCCAATCAGTTCTATTGCGTATAAAAGCACTCCCTCACAACCTCGAATAAAAAAGTCTTTCTCAAATTAGAGAAAGACTTTTTTATTGTTATTAACAGCCAAATCCGCGACCGTAACAGCTGCATCCAATAATGACAAGAAGAATAAACAGAACAACTAATAAAGCAAAACCAGAACCAGCTCCACCATAACTAGACATATAAACACTTCCTTTCGTGATATTTAACTAAAGGAAAAAACTTTAAACTTACATGGGTTAAGGTATTATATGTAGACATAGCTCATATCGATTGGATTTTGGTCTAAAATGGGCTATTTTGTTTAACGATAGCTAAATAACATCCTAAGTTTCACATAGTAAAAACCCTTCATTGTTAAAATGAAGGGGCTTTTTTGGCTATCAGCACCAAGGACGAGGTCTAGGAGGACAGCTTGGAGCACAAAAATGTTGGTGCGTTTCCTGACATACAACGGATTCTGTATGCGGGAATGAGTGCATATATTTATAATTTTTTTGATAAACATTTGTAGTATGACTCGGATGCACCACTGGTACAAACACATCTTGACCAGTAAAAGATGTATTTTGTTTAACTGGGTCATACTGAGCAGGCATGGTTTGAGGAGGCAATTGACCACAAGGTTTAGCTTGAGGATAACCGCAGTTACCTTGCTGAGGATACATAGCCCCGTGATAACCACCGTAATTAGAGTGCTGATAAGGATAGTTGTTTCTCATATTAAAAACCTTCTCCTTTCTGTTAGTAGACTCTTATTACTGTATGTAAAACAACCATAAAATGTTTGGACAAATACCTAAAAAAGACCCTAAATAGTTAGGGTCTTTTTTACTAAGAGAAAAAATGTGTATCCTTAGTAACATAGCTATGATACTAAGAAATAAAAGGTTTTTTAATGCCCATTATTCCTCAAGATTAACATCCATCGCTCCGTTATCAATATTATTTAAAATGGTTTTGTTTTTATCGTCTAATTCATTACGTAAAAGTGAATTACGCGTCGCTTCATACAAATCGTAGCTTCTTTCATCAACTGGAGAATTATGATCTTCACATATCATCTTTTCTGTTTTTTGGATTTATCTTCCATGTCAGCCACCTCCTCTGTATAGTATGTGAGTTGATTGGAAAAAACATAAGAGCTTTATCTGGCTACTGTTAGGTAAGGTTTAATCAACGGTTAGCTGTTTCTGTATATTTTGTTTATATATGGCCTTATTTAGGTAGACACCACCGTTTCTTGAGCGTGCTTTTGAATGATTTCTGGAACTTCCAGCAGTGAATGAGCGGTTATCAATTTACCTTTTGGCTCAATATCAATTTCAACTTGGTTATAGCTCCACTCCAGTTCAGAAGGCACGTGAATCGCATGTATTCCAGCTTCTACTGCCGGTCTTATATCGGTTTTTAATGAATTGCCAATCATCCAAGTCTTTTTGGGGTCGTACTTAATTTGGTTTAGTATTTCTTTTAACGCAGGTGTATCTTTATGTTCAGAAATGAACACTCTTTTTTCAAAGTATTTAGCTAGCTCTAGCTGCACAATTTTTCTTCCTTGATTTTTCTCGTCTCCCCCTGTGTGTAAGTATAGGCTATGACCTTGTTTTTTAAGTTCATCTAATACTTCATACATATTTGGCAAAGGCTCTATCGGTACTTCAAATACACTTTGGCCAATTTTTTTGACTCTTTCGACTCTATCTTCATGAATATCTTGATGATTTTGTTCACTAAAAAACAAATAAGTAGCTACTAATGATTCTGGAAAACGGGAAGAGTGAAGGCCGTACTTTTCGATGCTTTTTAAATCTATCTCTAACTGCTTTTGTTTTATTTCTTCCTTAGTCAGCTTCTCAAACCATTCCTGCAATTGAGCCACAAAAGCATTTATGGTGTCTCTAAAATATTTATTACAGTGAACAAGCGTATCGTCTAAATTAAAAAGTAAGGTTTGCTTCTGCATTTCGTGAAATCCTTTCTACAATGGATGTACAGACAGTATATATAAAAAAACACTAACCGCTTTTATTACCTATCCACACCTAAAACCAAGATGAATTTTTCAATACCTTAGGCACGAGCAATTGATTACTATACTGAAATGAGAATATTTAGTGGAAAGATCCTTCTAACATATAAAATAGAAGGATCTTTTTTATAAAATAAAACGCTGCAGAATATTCCTGCTAATAAATATAACGTTCAAAATGTTCTCTATTCATATTTGTTTTGAACGTAGAGGTACTCAGTCCTGAACGATTTATTAGCGGTTGGCTGCCTTCGTTTTCTTTAGGTATATTCATTTCAAGACCTTGTATAGTGAAAGGATCATACATATACGTTGTTCGTTCAGTTTCTGTATGCGACATTAACTTCACCTCTATTAATAGCCTCATTTTTTTAAATCATGTTAACTCGTTTACAGCAGATCGTCTAATAAAAATAGCTACGTTTCATAGGTCTTTTCGCTAAAAAAGATCCGCCGTTTTCTACTTTTTTTATTACGTTGTAATTTCTTGTGGCTCTTCGCCTTCAAGGTCAGTAAAGAAATTTTCTAAAGATTCCCTTGGGTCAAGAGCACGTCCGTCTTCTTCGACAATACGGTTAAGCGTAGGGTCATTATTGCTATCTTTATTTTTATAGTTGTTATAATCAACTCTTTCTGCAATTCCTGAATTATCAACGTCTTTAAAGTCTTTCTTTGGCATAAAAACACCTCCTAGCCCTATTGTTTGAAAATTTGAAGATAAAATAAGTGGAAGGTTAAGTTATATTTTTATTTCCCCAGAATTAATTAGATACTTGTTGCTAAGAGATATGTACAACATGCTTAATTGTTTTACGAAATAGGGAAACTAAAACGTCAAAACTGAATTTACAGAGGAAGAATAACTAAACACACTTCTTAAAATAGCTATAAAAAGCAATCATTTTTATTAATCCAAAGACTAATTCTTTAAAGAATTAGTCCTTTGTCATTCAATTAGTATACTCTTGAACATGAAAAAAGAATGACAAATGAACTGTCATTCTTTCTCCTACACATGGCAAGCGTATAGTTTTCTTCACAAGGAAATGAAACATGTAATTCCACTTTTCACAGCGTAACTTGTTTCTACTCTTTAGTATCATTAAATGATAAGGTCTAAACACCCACAAATTACCATGTATATACTTCTTGCCCTCTAGGAAACTTAAGGAAAACAAGGAGGTGACACAACATGGCAAACAACAAAAGCAGCAACAACAACGAATTATTAGTATACGGTGCTGAACAAGCAATCGATCAAATGAAATATGAAATCGCTAGCGAATTTGGTGTAAACCTTGGTGCTGATACAACTGCACGTGCAAACGGATCAGTAGGCGGCGAAATCACAAAACGTCTTGTGCAATTAGCTCAGCAACAACTTGGCGGCGGACGCTTCTAAGACAACTTTATAATTGATGGCTGAAGGAAGAATGGATCTCCATTCTTCCTTTTTGTACGAATAAAAAAGGAAGGAGAGATTATATGCAGCAAAATCAACCGGCTAAAGAAAATGCGGGCTTTACTGAAAAATCAGCAGCTTCTGCAACAAATGCTCAAAAAGTAAAACAAGAAATCCAAAGAGACATAAATGAAGGGCAAGGTGCAATGACTTCTCGAGAAGCAGGCGCAATGCGCGATTAAAAAAACACTTTAAGCAGTTTTTAATCACGGACTCTTTGTATAAGAACCTATAAAAGTACCTCAATTAACCGAGGTACTTTTAGCAGTCTACTCTATTTCGACGGGGGAGATACTGTGACTTCGGGTGTGTTTCATCAGGTCCATACTGGTGAAACACAAAGGCAAACGGTCTAATCCCCAATATATAAAAGGCGAGCCTGCCTTGTCCCCCTGAAAAATAATTAGTTTGTATTTTGTCCGTCGCCATTCATCCCTTCTTTTATGTACCCGTTAACCTGACTATTTGAAAGCAACCCAATATGTCCAATGCCATAAAGTTGAATATATTTCTATATCTTGAACAAACGAATCAAGACGCCATGAAGCATCTAACCACCTCTTTATTAACATAATACCAATTGTTAGAAACAACATGTAAAAAAGGTCTCTATCGAAAAATAAAGAGCTTTTTCTTATCAACGAATTCTCTATTTTGACAAAGATTAAGTGTATATCAATGGATTGCATAAAATAAGTAAACAAGACCATATTAAATATGAATGATAGGTATAAAAAATATATTTCCTTCCAAACCATAGGAGATCGTAAATGAATAATTATAAAAATGACAATACTGCAAGACGCTATATTGCTCATGTAAGTGTATTTGGAACGACGCAAATCCATTTAAGAAACCCCTATATTATCGCTTGGTGGTCAGCAGCTTTTCCTGGGTTTGGACACTTGCTACTGTCTAAATACCTTCGCGGCTTTGTGTTATTTATATGGGAGGTCGTCATAAACCTTAAATCTCATGTAAATTTAGCAATGATTTATTCTTTTCAAGGAAACATTGATATGGCCAAAGACGTGCTTAATACAAGATGGCTTCTTATTTATATTCCCGTTTATATTTTTGCTATATGGGATAGTTACCGAACAACCGTTGATTTAAATAAAATATACGTGTTAGCTGAAAGAGAAAATCATCGGTTCAACTCCTTTAGTATAGGAGCCATGGAAATAAACTATTTAGATAAACGGAATCCCATCTTGTCCGTTTTTTGGTCCTTGCTGATGCCAGGTCTAGGACAACTTTATATTCATCGGATCATTGGTGCTTTCTTTGTTATCATTTGGGCAGTCATTTTCTTTTATTATTCCCATCTACTTGAAGGGATTTCTCTGCTATTTTTAGGAGAAATAAAACAGGCTACTTCCGCTTTAAATAAAGAATGGCTGTTATTTTTCCCTTCCCTATATGGTTTTGCTACTTTTGATTCCTACATGAATACTGTTGAGAACAATAAACTTGTGGAAAGAGAGCAAAAAAACTTCTTCGAGAAAACGTATCAACATCCAAGCTTTTGTATTGTGAAAGGAAAAAAGGTGGAGTGAAAACATGCAGATCTTTTCTACATTTGAATACTCCAGTTACATAGAGTTAGCTGTTTCGGAGCTAGAGAGAAAAGGGATAAAGAAAAGGGATATATTTATTGTTCCTCTTAATAATCGAACAGAAAATCGCCGGATTTTTGATAGCCTTCATCGAGCAGATGGAGTTTCTCTTATTGATTTAGGAATGGCTTTAGCCACAGCCTTTTCCGTCATTGGTGCAAGCATTGGCTTTAAACTAAGCTGGGGCCCTATTTATTGGGGAATTATTAGTGCTTTTATCGGATTTAGCTTAGGATTGGGAATTAAACTATTTATATTTAAAGTAATCAGGAAAAATCAACGACTTCTGCGTGGCAAACATTCAGAAGTCATACTCATTGTGGATTGTCGTACGGTGGATGCCGAAATGGTTGAACAAACTTTGTGGAAAAACCTTGCCTTAGGTGTTTCAAAAGTTAGATCTGATGGCTTATAAAAATAAGTCATCACCGTACAATATAATAGCGAGATGCAGGATGAATGAATTACTATTCAGGATTAGAGATAACTTCCTTGACGGATTGAGGGAGTTTTTCTGTTTTTAAGCTGTATACTCTTTAATTAGCATAATGTCATTTATTAGAACCAAAAAAGCTCTTAAAAAGAGCTTTTTTAGTTCTAACATATGTTAAATGCCATTCTACCATCCTCTTTGATTTCTTAATGTGGTAATATGAGCAATATGATGCTTTCCATGCCAAGCGTAAGTGGCTATTAATTGCTCAATCGTCACTTCCCCATTTTCAGGATGGTGGATCATTTTCTTCAAATCTTTTTCATCAAGTGAGTTTAAAACTTTATGAAGACGCTTATGTAAAGCTGAAAAAAGTTGAAGAGAAACTTCTATCGGTAAATCATTATCAGGCAGAGTCGACCAAGCTACTTCATCATAGGCCTTAATAGTAGGTGCTTGCTCTGTTAAGCCTAATTTAAAACGAGTATAAGCATTCATATGTGAGTCAGCCAAATGATGGACAACTTGACTTAATTTCCAACCGCCTTCTCGATAAGGCGTAGCTAACTGCTCGTTTGTCAGCCCTTCTACAGCATAAGCTAATTGCTTTGGTGCATCTCCAATGTCATGAATCCAACCTTGAATATCTTCTTTTTGAATATTTTTCTTCACGGTAAATTTTCCAATGGGATATTGATTAAACATACTTCTTCCTCCCTTTCTAATTTTGTTAATATCTAGTATAACACTCTATATGAAAATAAACTTGAATATTCAGAATAAACAACAGACGGATAAAGTGTTAAAAATAAATAAAAAAAGATCTTCAGCTATTGGAAGATCCTTTTTGGATAGTTGCTTTAAGCACTTGTAATCTTGACTGAGAATCATTGGTTTGCCTAATTACTTTTTCCACAATGTACTGATATCCATATAAAACAACGGCTAAAACCGTAGTCATCCCCCAGTACATGCTTGGCGACATCTTTTTCATTTTAAAGATGCCCACTTTTTTCAAAGCACCGCCAAAAGGGAAAATATTAAACCAGTCTAACACCGTATTGGCAAGTAAGTATTTTAGAAAAGAGCCGTACGTTAGCTTAAATATCCAAAGTGTTCCTATTAAGTGCGGACCTAAAATATAAGTAAAATCTATAGGTGCTTTAGGAAATAAAGGATTGTTATTTCTAAACCATTTTTTCTGATTGGCAATGACGGTAAACACAATGATGAATAAGTTAGCGAAAGTAGCTACAGGCAAAAAACGGACAAATGATTTTGTTCCTATAAAAGGCACGGTTAACCATGGAAAGATTAGCACGCTTAAAGAAATGATCAATTTTCTTTTATACTTACGCATGAATTGTCTCCTCAAACTATATTTTCCAAAATATTATTACCTAAAATTGAAAGGTTATGTAACATGCACAACGATTCTAGGCAAAGATAACCTAGATAACCATGACATACGTATATTTTTATATTTCTAGGCGTTTCTACCTTTGCACTTTATAATGGTGAATCGTGATAAAGAAAGCAAAGAGAATGTTCTCTTTGCTTTTTTGCCTTTATGCTACTTTATATATCCTGAGTTTTCATCTTATTTAATTCATCTTGCTGCTTCTTTTTAAAAATCTTTCTTCCTTCTTCCCATTCGATGAGAAATATACTTAAACCAAATAAAAGCAATAAAATTAATTTGATTGGGTGATTTATTTGGTGAGCTGTAAATATCCATCCGCAGTATACTAAGTAAGCTGTTGGCATAATCGCTCCCCAGTATACACTTGCTCGAGTAGATAAAAAGTAATGAACGGCACATATCAGTACAAAAAATAACAAATGATGAGGCATGATTTAATCTCCCTTTCAAAGTTTCCTTTATATATCCTGAGTTTTCATCTTATTTAATTCATTTTGCTGCTTCTGTTTATAAGAATCTCTCCCTGTTCCCCAATCCACAATAAATATAAACAGTACAAAAAGGATTGCTAAAGGAGCTTTTACAGGATGATCCATTAGTATTTGATGATTTTTAAACAATCTCCATCCACAATAGGATAGAAAAGCCGTTGGAACGATAGCTCCCCAATACATGTTTGCTCTAGTAGATAAAAAATGATGACTTAAAATTGCAATAGAAATAGCTGCAATTGTACTCCAATCAGACATTACTTAATCCCCTTTTCATCTTTATATTTCTCTATAATCAGCTTGGCATCTTCTAAGCTAATGCGCTCTTCAATGGCAAGCTTTTTAACAAGACTAATTAATTCTTCTTTATCATGTTCTTCATTTATCTCAATCTTTTGTATTAAACGATCCAAACGTATACGAACAGTTGGATAGGACACTTCGTAGTCTTTTGCAAGCTGTTTTAAAGAGCCTGAATTTAATACAAATTTTCTTATAAACTCTACATCATCACTTTCTAACGACAGTATCCATGAAGGAACATCCTTATTATCCATATATAACCACCTCTTCCTTTTTTTAATATACCATGAACTTAAATAAAGTTAAAGTTTTTTTTAATAAAATTAAAAACACTAATAAATTAAAGTTTCGTTTTATTAGTGTTTGTAGTTTATATAGCGTTTATTTCTAGTGGCAATGGCATTAAAATCCAATCTTCAAAAAAAGAAGCATCTAGTCTTTAAAGACTAAATGCTTCCCCTCCTTTACACCTTATAGATTTCATTAGACGACAGCCAGTCAACGAATTTATGATACGGATAATATGTAGTCCCTTTCAGCTCTATTTTTGGAGCTCCAGGACATTTAGTTAACAGTTCTTCAATTTCACCCTTACTCAAATGAAAGTGGTAGTGTAGATCTTTTTCTTTAATCAAATAAGGATATTTTGATTTCCTTTGAGGTTTACTAAAATTTTTTAAACCATCGCCTATAAAATAACCAAGGGCAGCTAATCCTAACGCTAACCAAAAAAAGTTCATTTCCAAAACAGGATACCCCCCAAACATTTCTAATAAATACATTCTAGCGTAAGATTCATAACAAAGAGATCTTACTTTATAAGATCTCTACAAATTAGCCAGTTTTTCATCAGCTATAAACTTCATAAGTATACCTGCCCCTGAAACATTTAATAATATGCTGCTTCCTAAAATAACACCATATAATAATCCAGCTATATGTAATGTTAAAGCTAAAATCAAAAAGACTGTTCCTGAGCCGACTAAAAGTAAACCCAAGCTTCGATTATCCATCTATTTCACCACCAAAAAAATAAATATAGTTATATTTTAACATAATTATACTTATTTTACTTTTAAATGTTAAAATAGGCTTATTGATGAGCGGGGAGATTATAGGATCATGAAAAAAGTTATATCGTTTTTAATTTCTACCTTGTGCGGTAGCTTAGTTCTTTCTGGACTATCTTTTTCTAATGGTTACGAGCAAATGAGCTTAAACCATTTTCTAGACCAAATAATGTTTGGATTTATGTATATTGCACTATTTGTAATTGTATTAGGAATTCCTTCTTCTTTCATAATCGATGCTATTGTAAAGAATCAAACGAGGCATAAATATATAGTTGAGCTAGTATGGTATGTTGTGTTCGGTGTTATAACTGCATTCATTAGCTCCGTACTTATTTCACTACTTATCTCAATAGATGATCGTAAGTTTTTTATAAACTTGAGTTTAGTTAAACCATTCCTCTTTTTTTCTCTTAGTTGTTCAGTGCCGTTTGGAATCTGCTCTACCTTGTTGAAATTTAGAGTAAAAAAGAATTTTTTTAGTAAATAAATAGTGTACATCCTTCTAGCTTCTTATAAAAATCAAAAAGTTTAGAACCACAGTGGTTCTAAATTTTTTGATTTTTATCTATATCGCCTTGCCGAAAAGAATTGGACAATCGGAAAAATAATTAAAGAAAGACATATCGCTGCAAATAAAGATATGTTGCCAAAATCATTTCTTCTGACGAAAATAATTCGATCTAGTACCCAAAGAACAAAAAGAGCTATTGTTAGGATATGATAGCTTGTCTTTGCACTGATAGCAGCAATTTTCTTTCCCATTTCATCTTTTTGTACTTTTTTATCAGATCCCCATGTACTAAATTGCAACCAGGCAATTAATAAAAGGACAATTCCTAGAATACTATTTAGATTTAATTTCTTGTCATTTATAAAATCCGTTATGTATAAAGTAAGCAGCCCTAAAGTAATAATACCTAATATAATACCTCCAACTACATTGTTTCTTCTCTCCTTATTCACCATAAATCCCTCCTGCTTCTATACAAAAATAATTCGTCATCACTTACATTAAAATTCTGTACTACTAGAAACGCTAGAACTAACTTGAATCATACTTAATAATTTCAACAGTATTAATCATTTGCCTGGAAACTTAGCACGCATTCACTAGCCCCTCCGAGGATAATTTCTTTGGTTTCCTAAGGTTCTTTCATTCGGTGGTGCATTTATATCCCTCTACACCAACATGTAAAACATCTTTTACATATATAGTTTATGGTAAAAATTTCATAATGTCAAACACCTTTTACAAAATTATTGAATTACTTTATGGTATTAGTAACTCCAAAGACAGTACCTTTAGAAAACATCGTCTAGTTTACCTATTACAGTAAACACTACAATCCTTACTTTTATCTTGGAATACCGGCTCGTTTTATCAGCACAAAAAAAGCACCTAATTACTACAGGTGCTCCTTTTCTAGATGTGAATACAAATAAACCAATCTACTACTATTTTACGTGATAATAACCTCTGCAAAAAAACGAGTTCTTCGGTTTAATAGCAATTAAAAATGAGTTATAGATATCTGAGCCAGAAATGAATGTATTTATCCAACATACAAATAATAGGATGGATCTAATGTTTCCTGATACATAGAACGACGTAATAGCAGGAACTATCGATAATACAAGAAAAGGCAAGCTCATAAAGATCCAATATCTCGTTTTAGATAGAGTTGCATTTGTATTGAGCCAGAAAAATATTCCGCTAAATGTCAAGCTCACATCACCTTTTTTATATACGACTAAAACGTGCAGACATTCATGAATAGCAAAGACAATCATACCCATTATAATAAGATAAAAGAGATTGATGTGAGTAAAGCCTGCTCCAAAGAAATAAGGTATTGATAGAATAATAATCTGAAGCAAATATACAAACTTCATATAGTGTTTTCGATACCACGTATTCTGGATAAAAGGTGTCCATTCAGAAAAGTCCATGCTTATTTGTGGCAAGTGACGAAACCAACTGATGATAAGCGTTCCCTCCCTTGTCCAAACTTCCACTAATTATGCGTTTGTTTTAACGTAAAATCTCCTAATATATATTACGCTTTATTATTTAAATATTGAGTAAGTAAATACACTGCAGCATTTGTGAGTTGATCAATATGTCCCTCCCCCCTAATATAAAGAATATATTGATTATATTTCCATTTTATCATAGGTTAGTGGATGAACACGATATACGAACTTGATCAACATAATGTACTAACTTAAAACATAAGGAAGAGACGCCACTTGCTTTAAATGGCGTGTCTTCTTTTAAAATATTTGAGTAAAAGCTACAATTAAAATCGTAATCCCGCTTATCAACGTTCCGCATTGACCTAATGTAAAGCTGCCGATTTGAACATTTGCTGCTTTTTGCCCCACCATTACTCCTAGCCATACCGTTATAAAACTACCAAATGCTGATGTAAGCGAAATAGCTAAAGGTGATAAACCAAGTAAACCCGCTCCTAGACCGTTTGTAAGTGCATTGGCTGAAAGTGCAACACCTAGCACACTGCTTTCAACCCAGCCAATATATCGTACGTTTTCTTGACCACTACTATCTAGTTCATCAATTCCATTATTTTTTTGGGAACCAGCTAATAAAATAATTCGAATTCCAATTAGCGTTAATAATACGACGGCTACAATAACATGGAACACTCCCGGTAAGATTGTTGAAATCCACCTGCCAAACATAATTCCCACCATGCTAAAGAGGAAACAAATAGCTGCTATTAGTAAATTTGAAAGCCATTTGATCCTGATTTTTCGTACTCCATAAGATATTCCTACACCAAAGTTATCTATACTTGATGATAGGGCAAAACCTAAAATGAATAACCATTCCATTTTGTATTCTCCTTTTGATGATAATATTGAGGAAATTTGCTTACTTGTTGCATATATTGTTGATAAACCTTCAATAAAATGATTACTGCGCGTTGAAAAATATAAAGAGGTGAATCGCAATGTCTAACATCCAAAATGAACAAAGCCTTGGTCTGTTATTACGGTCTTTATTAAAGGAAAATGCTTTATCTATGCGGAAACTAAGCTCACTTACGGGGATTGATACGGCAACTATTTCACGGATTATAAATGGAAAGCAGCAAGCAAATCTACATCATTTAAAGCAATTTGCACACTATTTAAATACGCCTCTTGAAGCATTGATTGATCCTGCTGAAGCTGCTTCAAACCATACAGAAAATGAACTAGAAACAGGCATTCATTACTCCATCGATAAAATTCAAGAAATACTTAAATCTTTTAATATAGCAGATACCAACTTTACGATTGAACGTGTAAAACAAGAACTAACAAAATATAAGCAATATGCACAGACAGACGAAGGACACAGCATGATCATAAATAACTTTCAATCCAAAATAGAGCAAGTAGGAAGCGTTGGTACTTTCATCGACCAATTAAAGCAAATGTATCTTGAATATTGTAGCGAAGAAACCTCAGCCGCCAAGCGCTCTATATTGGGAAGTGCGCTATTGTATTTTATTTTGCCTACCGATATTATTCCAGACTACGTCTTTCCAATCGGTTATTTAGACGATGCAATAGCTGTACAACTAGTGATGAATCAACTTACGGAATAAAAACTGAGTTTTATTAAGGGAACTGAACGCGGCATTCCGCTATTTATTGTGAAAATGGAACTTTTTCTGAACCATGACGATGAGCAGGTAAATACTCTATTGCCTTCTTTAATTTAGATAATTCCTTTGGCACAATCTTTTTAATAATTTTTTCTTTTTTACATGGCTCGCATGACTCATGGTTGCATCTATGTGCACACATACCTAAAGGGATTTTCTCTCCTACAAATGGATCTATATAGACTCCATTTTCAAATAACTTACTCTTAATAAGATGTTCATTTTGCAATCTGCAGCAATTAACACAATAGTACATTTGTTTTCACTCTCTTTCTTATACTTGATTTTGAAACATCTTATGAGAACTCATCAACAGAAGTGCTTGTTCCTACATGAAAAGTTGAAAAAATCTCAACAGGCGTTGATGAATACTCAACACACGTTACTTACAAACATATAGTTTAATCATGACATCACTACGAGTGTCATAATTTGAGGAGAGATAATGATGAAAGCAAGAGGAATTGCTAACGCTTTAATCGGTATTTGGTTTGTTATGGCCCCGTGGATGCTTGGGTTTTCATACGATGCAGGGGCTACGTCAGCAAGTATTGTATTTGGAACCCTTCAAGTGATTATGTCTTTTTGGGGAGTTACTAAACCCGGATGGAATTCATGGCAACATTGGATTTCGCTCATTACCGGATTATGGTTTATTCTTTTTCCCTTTATTTATTCATTAACAGACGGTGTGTTTTGGTCTAGCGTCATACTTGGGTTAATGACCGTATTACTTAGTTTATGGAGCTTGAACTCTAAAGCAAGATTAAAATTAAAAGCTGTAAGTTAAAAAGCGAATAATATTCCAGTGTTTGCTTAAACTACTCAAGATACCGCAACGTATCGACTATGTGAGAAATAATTCTCCTAGCAGAAAAGCTCCCTACGGAAATAGGGAGCTTTTTCTGCTTTTTATGTAAGGACGGTACATATTTATTTAGTCAACGTAATGTAGTTGATAGAAAGCTATAAAGTAGCAAAGGTAGATCACATTTGCGATCTACCTTTGCTCTCCATTACGGAGTCATCATTACTTTTTTAACACGGGTATCCATATTTCACTTTTAAAGGTTGGCGACGTTACATTTTTATGTTCATTCCATAAGATTTCCGGTCCTTCTACTTGTTCATAAGTTGAGGCCGGAAACCATTCTGAATAAATTCGTCCCCATACATCTTGTAATGTGTCAGGAAATGGTCCGACTGCTTCGAATACAGCCCATGTTCCAGCTGGCACTTCAAGTTGTACTAAATGATCGGGACAATCCTTAGTTGTGGCTACACCGATATAATGGTCCAGCTGCCCTTTTTCCTCCATTCTCCCTTCAGAAAAGTTCACAGATGCACTAAGCAAACCTAATGGTGTAACATTAGAAAGTTCTTTTAATTCACGTATTGTTTCATCGTTCAAGCTTTCCCACATAGCAGCAATCTTTGGATTGACTCCATGAAAGATTATTGGAACTCTTTCTTTAATACCGACTATATGAAAGGCCTCTTTTTCCTCAATGCGATAATTCATCTCATTTCCCCCTTTAATTGATAACTGAAAGGTCATTTTTGGAAATGCTTTAAGTGAACTGCCGCTCTTTTTAGCTTCGGAAGGAGTTATACCATGCAAATTTTGAAAAGCTCTTGTAAACGAATCCGGTGAGCTGTAATTGTACTTGATCGCAACATCAATGACTTTGATGTTACTATCTTTAAGTTCAAATGCTGCAAGTGTAAGTCGTCTTCGGCGAATATATTCTGATAAAGTAATACCTGCAAGAAAAGAAAACATTCTTTTAAAGTGATACTCAGAGCAAAGAGCCAGTCTTGCTACTTCTCTAAAATCGATATCATTGGTTAAATTCTCCTCAATATAGTCTAAAGCTCTATTCATATTTCTAAGCAAATCCATTTATATGACCTCCCTTATTATCAGAATAGCAGGATTTGAATAGAGCTATCCGACATTTCATGCACAGTTATGCAGGCTTTTTTCTTCTGTTCATAAGTTTTCACAAACTTAAACAAGCTATTCAAGATGCAATTTTAGTTAACATAATAACTTTCGAAAACAACAAATAAAGAGCCTTAAAGTATAAGGCTCTTTATTTGTTCTCTATTCACCTGTGTTTTTATGAGCAAATCCCAACCAAAATAGCAATTACACTGCATCTGTCATTACATATAAATGGGATGGCGCAATTTTATTTTCTAAAATTACGTATGGATGGCATTTCATTAAAGCGAGCTTAAGAACTTCTGGTACTCTCTCTTCATCATAAGCGCATACTAAATACAATCCGCCTTTATTTACTAATTTATCGGCTTCATTTTCAAACTCTTCTAGAATAGGTATAATTCCTTCTTGCTGTCCCCATTCTACATGAGCCCATATTTGAAAAGATGTATTGTTTTTATAGAAAGGATCTAAGTGTCTAGAAAGGTGTTCAAAGATTATGGCAGGCTGAAAACTTCCACTTGAACAGTAATAATCAAAATTATTAATAGTATGTATATAGGTTAATTGATCTTTAGTTAGAATTCCCTCTAATTTTTCAAAAATTAATGGAATTAATCTTTCACTTTCTATAACTAAAGTATGTCTCTTCTGTTCAATACCCGAAACAATATAAGACACAAGATTGTCTAAGTAACTTTTCATATCGTCAATGTTGTAGTAAATATGAACGCTTTCATTATTCTGTATTAATTGAGCAAACTGATTTTTCAAATATGTACGCTCCCTTATATAAAATCAACCTAAATTTTAAGCCTCTTAAAATAGTAATTTGTTTATCTGTTAGAAAGATTCTACGCTTTGCGTTCCTGCATGTCAAAATTGGATGTTCTTCCCTTTGTTTTGGGGTGGACAGCTGTTTTTAGAACAGTGTATCTATATTGATTGCAAACGTTTGCGACAATTATTCTAGCAGCTTGACTAAAGGATACTATACCCTTTTCAAATACGATTAAAACCTAACAAGAAGTAATTATGGAATTAAACTTAAAAGAGAAGCTCCAACGTTTCTTCTATATTCACTTATGTCCTCTCAAAACCTTCAATTAAAAGAGTTAGAAAAAGACGGGATTGTTCACCGTGAAATCTATAAAGAAATCCCCCCAAAAGTAGAGTACTCCCTAACCGAATTCGGAAGATCTCTCGAACCAATCATTTTACTTATGAAAGACTGGGGAGAAACGCATAAGAACAGAATTATTAATGCGAGAGCAATGGAAAAAGAAGAAATTTAAATATAAATTATATTTATTAATAGATTCGTGTACTTTAGATGTAGCCTATACACGAGTAGTTACTGTAATGTAATAAGCTAAAAAAGTGCTTGGATAATGTTTATCCAAGCACTTTTGAAATTAATTATGTATGACTTTTCTTTTTAATTTGTACACCTGTATAAATAGAATTACCTGTTAATATTGCGGTTCCTAGAAGCCATCCCACCGTAGGAGAGTACTCAAATACATTTTTCAAAGCCATCCCTAAAGAAATAGCTGCCATTCCTAACATTAATAAAAGGACAGTAATGCCTTGCTGTCTTTGCATATATACCACCTCAGATGCTTTTTCTTCTAATCATTGTTTCCTCGGCTGCTCTTTTTTCCCTACAATCCAAGCTAAAGATAAAATTGAAACAGTTACAACTACTGCCGTCAACATCCCTATATCCACCTCTTCTTCCTTATAATTACATTGTAACATACCTTTAGAACAGTATTTAAACATACCTATCATAATTAGACTTAGTTAACTTAAAATATGTTGTTGGTACAAAGAAAAAAACCATATTTCTAGGGCTTTTCATTTTAATACATATAGAGCGTAACTCTCTTCATTAGAAAATCCAAGTTTACTAGCTAATACTTTTGACGCTTCATTATTATTATCGCAATCCCAAGCAGGCATAACGTTCTTTTCTAAACACTTTTTTATAAACTCTTGACCTACTATCTTTCCCAGTCCCCGTCCTCTATAGCTAGGATTAGTCACAATATCGATTTCAGCTATTGTTCCACTATGAAAGATCGACACACATTCAGCGACAATATTTTCTTTATGGATAACACAAACGCCTAATCCGCTTTTCAGAAAATGACTTTCTGATCCCCAGTAATCCACTATATATGATTCATTAAAATTCTTACTTTTTCTTAAAGCGTCGGAGTTAAAATCTTTTAACTCATAAAGATCGGGAAGATTATACTTAGAAGGAACTTTTGAAGCAACAAATCTATACTTAGAACGCATCATTTTCTTTACGTACGGTTCGAAAGTCTCGTCAAAAAAAGCCTCCCAGTCGGTCGATGGAGTAAAAACAGTAAAACGTTTTTCCTTACCATAAACATTCTCAACAAAGTAACGATAGAGAGATTTATTAAACACCCCATCATTTCCTTTACCAAATACATAATAGTCACCTGCAGGTATTCTAAGAAATCCTGACGTTGGCCTCATACGATCATTTACATACACAGATCCTTCAATAACATGATTAACGACAGAAAAAGCAAATGTAGGAGTCTTAAATGACGCTTTTAAAATGTTATGTATCTTATCATAATCTTTTGGTTCTAAATAATACATTTTATCTACTCCTCCTTAACAAAGTATATGTTTATATATGTGTTAATTAATACCACACAAGACTATTTTACTGTAAACTGAATACTACAGATTTAACAATATCTAATTTATAAAAATATCGTACATCAACATGTTAGCAGGAGGAACTTATGATATCGCTTCATAGAATTTTAAAATTGCGTGATTTAGAGATTTTCCATGTAACAAGAAATGGAAGAATCATATCATATGTAGTCATTGAAGACACTCGAAGTCCATTTACAGAAGAAGATAAAAAACTAGATCCATTATGTTACATGGATGAAGAAGATATTAACGCAATTTTAAACGTCTTTAAGATTTCAATCATTAATGATGAAAAATTAAATGCAGAAGATTCAGACCTTATAACATCGTTCTTTTCAGACTTTGTTAACAATACAAATTTAACAAACTTTATTATAAAAGAATACATTCAAGAAGATTTGTATAATCATGAAGTTAATCTAAAATTCTTCAATAAAATATTAAAAAACATAGGCTCAAATTATAGTATTGAGGAATTTGATGAAATCAACTGGATTTATTTATCTCAGGATTAAGACCGTGTACACAAACCACCCTCTTAGGCACATAGAAAAAAAGAGAACCCCTAGGGAAGTAAGGGTTCTGAAAGAGTCACTTTTATAGAATATGCCGCTTTTTATACACCCTTCATTTAGTTGGCTTTTGATTAGGAGGACCAACATAATCGATGAATTAAAAGTGCACCTTTTATTCATATGTTAGAACACATCCAAAGTAGTATTTATATTCAAAAACATGTTAAAATCCAGTAGTCATTTATACTCGAATACGTATAAATGAACCCTTACAAAAAAGCAGCCTCGCTTGCCAATGCCGAGGCTGCTTTTTCTTATTTTTCAAGGACTTTTGTCTTAAAAATGGACGTATACCCTGCGAACAAATACTTAGAAATCACATATGATAATATATCTTCTACGTGAAGGAGGTATGCTATTATAGAAAACTTGGTTAGTTATATTAAAGATTTAGGCTTTCCAGTTGCGCTATCTTTTTATTTACTTGTTCGCATTGAAAGCAAATTAGATCGAATTACAGAGCTGATTCAAATTCTTATTGAAAAAAAGGACAAGCAATAAGCAGACTTCTGTTTTTATACCCAAAGCGAGCTCGTACCTTCGTCTTCAAGATGCAGCACGTCCACTTCTATTCCTTTATCATATCCATGCTCTCCGCCTGGAAGAACAATCAGTGCGTTTGCTGCAGCTAATGACGAAATAGCGCCTGACTTGTCCATGCCAACAGGCGTTACTAAGAGCCTTCCGCCTTCGTCTGTCATTTCTCCCCGTACCATTCTTGTGAATGCATTAGGCTCTTTAAAACGGCCGTTTAACACCGCTTTTGTTTTATGTAAATGAGGCGCCGGTGAATGTAAAAAGCTGCGAACAATCGGACGTACAAACAGTTCAAACCCGACATAGCAAGCAGATGGGTTTCCTGATAATCCAAACAGCAGCTGTCCGTTTCGTTCTGCGACTGTTGTGACGCTTCCCGGTCGCATCGCAATTTTGTTAAACAGCACATTGGCGCCAAGCTTTTCATAAATAGCCGGTAAATAATCATAGTCGCCAACGGATACTCCGCCGGTTGTCAGTAAAATATCCACTTCTTCAAGCGCTTTTTCTACCGCTTCATAGCAGCGGTCAAAATCATCTTCAAGCTTCCCTAAATATTTCGGAATTCCCCCGCTTCTTACGATTTGTGCAAGTGCCATATAAGAGTTGCTGTTGCGGATTTTCCCTGGTTCTAGCGGCTCGTTCACATCAAGCAGTTCGCTTCCTGTTGTTAACACGCCAACAATCGGCTGCTTCACCACGGCTACATCCGCATAGCCAAACGTAGCTAAAAAAGCGGTGACGCCCGGATTGATGCGCGTTCCTTTTGAAACGAGCACGTCTCCTTTTTTTGTTTCTTCTCCTTTTAACGCAATGTGTTCCCACTTTGAAGCCCGCCTGCTTAACGCCATATACGTTTTGCCTTCTTTTTCATACGACTTCGTTACTTCAAGCATCACAACCGCATCACATGAATGAGGCACTTGTGCTCCTGTCATAATACGCACTGCTTGAAACGGCTTTACTTCTTCTTCAAAAACAGAACCAGCGCCGATTTCACCTACAACTTCGAACTCTACAGAATGTTCATTTGATACTTCTACGCAGTCTTGTGCTCGAACCGCAAAGCCGTCATAAAGCGATTTATTAAAATGAGGCACGTTTTGGTCGGCAATAATATCTTCTCCTAAATAGCGCCCGTAGCTTTCGGTGATCGATACGCGTTCGATGCTGCCTTTTCTTTTATATGTCATAACTTTTTCAATTGCTTCAGGAATTGAAATAGGTGTTCTGCTTTCTAACATACATTCTTCACTTCCTTTATGTCTGTTCACTTTTTACGCTATGGTGTAAAATCATAGCATATCTCACTATTTCTATCATACAACAAAATTTACTGAAAAAGGATGAAAACACCGATGTCTTCTTTTACACATTTTAATGACCAAGGCCGTGCCAATATGGTCGATATTAGCGAAAAATCTATCACTCGCCGCGTTGCAACAGCTCGTTCAAGCATACTCGTTAACAAAGAAATTCACGAAGCCATTGTAGAACATAAAATCGGAAAAGGCGATGTGCTTGCTGTCGCACAAGTAGCAGGGATTATGGCAGCAAAACGCACGTCTGACATTATTCCGATGTGTCACCCTCTTTTATTAAAAGGCGTAAACCTTTCATTTGACTGGGATACAAGCAATGACAAGTATCGTTTATTAATAGAAGCAACTGTTAAAACGGAAGGCTCAACGGGCGTTGAAATGGAAGCTTTAACTGCCGCTTCTGCCTGCGCTCTAACCGTTTATGATATGTGCAAAGCCATTGATAAAGGCATGATTATCGGCGAAACATATCTGCTTGAAAAATCAGGCGGCAAAAACGGTGACTACAAGCGTACGGAAGCGTAAAGGAGGTACATAATGAGCGTACATGAACATAAATCCAAAGCAACTCAGCCCGTTCGCTGCAAAGTCATTACCGTATCCGATACACGCACAAAAGAAACCGATAAAAGCGGCGCGCTGATGATCCAACTTCTGAAAGAACACGAGATGCAGGTCGCTTCCTATGAAATTGTAAAAGACGATCAAACGTCGATTCAACAAGCGATACTTGCCGGATGCAGTGCTGAGGACATTGACGTTGTTCTCACAAACGGCGGAACCGGCATTACAAAACGTGACGTCACAATTGAAGCCGTTCAAGCGCTGATTCATAAAGAAATCGTCGGGTTTGGCGAGCTGTTTCGCATGCTGAGCTACACCGAAGACATTGGCAGCGCAGCGATTATGAGCCGGGCAATTGCCGGGACGATTAACGAAAAAGCCGTTTTTTCTACACCAGGATCAAGCGGTGCTGTTCGCCTAGCTATGACCAAACTGATTTTGCCTGAACTTCGCCACGTTGTGTGGGAATTAAACCGCCAGCGCTAACAAAATGCCTATGCTTGCGCATAGGCATTTTCATTAATCATAGTCTTTATGTACCCACTCATCTTCTGGAATGCCTAAATCTTCTCCAGAAAAACGCTCTTCTTTAAACGGATCTCCTCTAAGATGAAAGCCGTTTTGCTCCCAGAAGCCCGGATGGTTTTCATCAATAGCTTCAAAGCCTCGAAGCCATTTGACACTTTTCCAAAAGTACAAATGCGGCACAACCAATCGCAGCGGATATCCATGCTTAGGTGTAAGCGGCTCTCCGTTAAAGGAATGAGCGAGAAGAATATCGTCTCTCAGTAAATCTTTTACTTCAATGTTTGACGTATAGTCATTATCTCCGTGCAGCATGATGTATTTACTTTTCAACTCCACGCCAACTGCTTTTAAAAAGTCTGTAAACAGCACGCCCGTAAATTCATTATCAAGTCTTGTCCATCTCGTTACACAATGAATATCACATTTCACCGTTGTTTGAGGCATGTTCAATATATCTTGATACGAAAGCGTCACTTCTTTGTCTACCAACCCAAACACGCGAAGCGTCCACTCCTCTAAGTTATACTCCGGCACGTCGCCTTCATGTAAAATAGGAAAGCGCTCTGTCACTACTTGCCCCGGAGGCACTCGTCCTTCATACTTTGGATCAATTTCTGGTGTTTTCATTCGTTTAATACGGTCTGCTTTGTTCATAGGTACCACCTCTTTATTTTTTTATCAGCGTGCACTTTGCTGACTTGTTTGATTCGTTTCGACACCTTTATCTCGTAAGAAAAACATCGCGGCTAATGTAAGTACGTAAGGGACCATCATCGTAAACTCAGTCGGTATTGAAAAACCTTGCAGTCGTGTGCTCATGGCATCCATTAAGCCGAAAAGGATACTTGACGCTAAAATACCGAGCGGATGAGACTGACCGAGCATCATCGCAACAAGTGCGATAAATCCACGCCCTGAAGTCATGCCTTCTGAGAACATCGTGACTTGCCCTAACGAAAGCTGTGCTCCCGCGATCCCGCACAGGATTCCGCATGCTGCAATCGCAAACAGCTGATATCTTATTGCTTTCAACCCAAGCGTACTTGCTGCTACTTTATTGTAGCCTACTGCTAGAAGACGAAAACCAAAAATCGTTCGATAAAAGAAGATATAAAAAGCAATAGCTGCTAAAAAAGCAAAATAGACAAGCGGTGACTGCCCGGAAACAATGTCGCCGATTATAGGTATGTCTTTAATTAAAGGAATATCCCATGTACCTATCCCGTGCATGTTTTTATCGTAATAGGCACCTTTTGTATGAAAAATAGTCCGGAGTAAAAATGTCGTTAAGCCCAGTGCTAAAAAATTAATAGACACCCCAACGACAATTTCATTTGCTTTAAACATCACGACCATCATTCCAAAAAGCAAAGCAAAAAGTAAGCTTGCTCCAGCCGCAATCACGATCGCAAAAAAGACATTATGAGTATAATAGTTGCCCGCAATCCCGCTAAAAGCTCCAATCAAAATTAGACCTTCTAGCCCTACATTAAATATGCCTACGCGCGCGCAAAGCATTCCGCCTAGCGCCGCTAATAAAATCGGTGCAACCATTCGCAGCGTTGCATTTAACAGTGACCAATCAAGCAGCTCCACGAATATCAGCTCCTTTCTTTTTGGCTTTCCACCACTGCTTTGTAAATTTCGCTGAGATAAATAGAATAAGAACAGCTTGCATAATACTCGCAATTTCTAACGGAATTTCTGTATTACGCTCTAGCCCCATCGCTCCTGTTTGCAAAGCGGCAAGTAAAAGAGACGTAAAAACAATGCCGATTGGATTTGAATTTGCTAACAGAGCAGCCATCACTCCAGTCCATGCATATCCAGGAACGGTGAGCGCACCGTCTACAAATCGGTACTGTGAACCAAGCACTTCAAATCCTCCTGCTAATCCAGCCAAGCTTCCGCTAATAAACATGCTAAACAGCATGACTTTTACCTGATGAATGCCTCCATACGCTCCGAACAACGGATTTTTCCCGGATGCGTTTACTTCATAGCCAAACACAGAGTAGCGAAGCACCGTCCATAGCAGCAGCGCACCCACTAGAGCAATGATAAATCCGACATGAAGAGGCATTCCTTGAAACACTTTTCCAAGCCATGCTGATTGCTCAATCATAGGCGTCTGAGCGAGAGCAGCTGAGCCTGTTTTATCTTGAAAAGGGTGACCTGCTAAATAACTTGCAAATAAAACAGCGATATAATTTAATAAAAGGGTCGAAATGACAAGCTGAATTTTAAACGCGGCTTCCATCCATCCTGCTAAAACGGAAAGCAATCCCCCTGCCACAACAGCAGCGGCAATGGCTGCTATCAGCTTGACTATCCCTGGAGCCGGCAGGTAATAAGCAACAATCGCTGCACTAATCGCTCCAACGACCATTTGTCCTTCTCCCCCTAAATTAAACACACCTGCTCTAAAAGCAAATCCCACACCTAACGCAATTAACAGAATAGGCGTAGCGCGAGCCAGCGTAGTGGTGAAGAAATAAAAATTACCAAACGCTCCATTCCAGAGCTCTGTATATGTTTGGAAAACCGAACCACCTGTTAAGGAGATAATAATGCCTCCTATCGCTAAGCCAAAAATGACCGCAATAATCGGTTGGATTAATGATTTAAGAAGTTTCTGCAACTGTATCACCTTCTACCGTTCCTCCTGCCATTAATATGCTTAGTTTCTCTTCCGTCGCTTCTTCTCTTGTAAGCTCTCCGACAATACTGCCTTCGTACATCACTAAAATTCGATCTGATAGTGAGATAATCTCCGACAGCTCAGACGATACAAGTAAAATAGCAGAGCCATTATTCCTTTTTTGAATCAAGGCATCATGAATACGTTCCATTGCCCCAATATCCACTCCTCGCGTTGGTTCGGCAGCAAGTAGAAAAGAGGTGTTTTGGCCAAGCTCTCTTGCAACAATTAATTTTTGCAGATTTCCCCCAGACAGTTCTCCTGCTTTTTGCTTAGATGAAGTGGCTTTAATCGAAAATTCATTTATCCATTCCTCCACGCTCGACTTGAATATCTTTCTTTTCAGCCAGCCCATCTTCGAGTAAGAAGCTTTATACTGATAGCCCATCAGCGCATTTTCCTCGATCGTATCGTCTTTAGAGGCTCCCCACATATAGCGGTCTTCTGGAATATGAGCAATTCCTGCCTCTCTTCTTTCACGCACAGATCGCCCTGTAAGATCTTCATCTCCAAGTTTGATACTTCCGGTGTCTGTTTCTACTAATCCAGCAATTGCTTGAAGCAGCTCTGACTGCCCATTTCCTGAAACCCCTGCAATACCGACAATTTCGCCTGCAGAAACGTGAAGAGACACATTTTGCAATACGTTTTTTTGTCCTTTTCCTTTTAAAAAGAGATTTTGTACGCTTAAATGAGAAGTGCTTTGTGATGGCACTCTTGCAGGACGCTCTTTTAATTCTCTCCCTACCATTAGTCTCGCTAAATGGTGAGCATTGGTATCTTCTTTACTTGTGACGCCGGCTACTTTACCATTTCGAAGAACTGTAATTCGGTCCGCTACTTCCATCACTTCTTGCAGCTTATGTGTAATAATAATGATGCTTTTTCCTTGAGAAGCCAAAAACCGGATTGTTTTTAATAGTTCCTTTACTTCATGAGGAGTAAGAACGGCGGTAGGCTCGTCTAAAATAATAATTTCTGCTCCTTGATACAGCACTTTTAAAATTTCAATCTTTTGCTGTTCCCCAATTGAGCAATGCTTTACTTTTTTATGAACATCCACTGAAATTTGATAAGTTTGGGTTAATTGCTGTACATCTGCTTTCGCCTGCTTTCTGTTGAAAAAGAGACCTTTCTTTGGCTCATGCCCCAAGACAATATTTTCAGCCACTGAAAAATGAGGAAAAACCATAAAATGCTGATGCACCATGCCTATTCCGTTTTTAATCGCATCCGCAGGAGATGAAAACGAAACAGGTTTCCCGTGCAGCTGAACACTTCCTGAACTCGGCTTTTCCATTCCGTAAAGCATCCTCATCAACGTTGTTTTACCAGCACCGTTTTCTCCGACCAGCGCGTGAACCTCCCCTTTTTTCAGCGTAAAAGACACGTTATCGTTTGCTAAAAATGAACCGTATTTCTTCGTCAAATTCGTTAACTGCAACAGCTCACTCATTCCATTCATTGCTCCTTTCCCTTTAGGTTTTTTTCAAAAATAAGAAAGAGAAGCCAGCCTTACTCGACTTCTCTTCTCAACTCACTTTGCTAACGGATCTTTTACCACTGTTTTTCCATCAATAATCGAATCTTTAATTTCTTTTAATTGATCAATTACATCTTGTCCTACAAAGTCATTAAGAGGTGTCTTGCTGTCTTGAGTCACATACGTTAACCCAACACCTTTTTCTTTTAAGCCGTATGTCACTACGCCCGATTTAAATTTGTCATTTGCTAGTGCTTCTACCGTTTCATAAGCAGCCGCATCAGATCCTTTTAACTGCGATAAAATGATATGCTCAGGATCTACTTCCGTACGGTCAATATCTTGGCCTGCCGTATAAAAACCTTTTTCTTTTGCTGCTTCAAATACACCCAAGTCGCCTACAGCTGATGCTCCAGCGATAAAATCAGCGCCTTTTGAAGCCTGTAAAATAGCAAGTTCTTTTGCTTTAGCTGGATCAGAGAAGCTTCCAACATAGTTTACTAAAAACTCTGCTTTTGGATTTGTTGATTCTAGTCCTTCTTTAAAGCTTACCGTCCATTTTTTTAATAATGGAATATCATCAGCTGCAACCATTCCTACTTTATTCGTTTTCGTAATCAATCCTGCGGCTGCTCCTAATAAATATGAAGCTTCTTGTTCACGGAATACAACGCTTCTTACATTTGGTAAATCAACCACTGTATCAATAATCGCAAATTGACGCTGCGGATTTTCTTGAGCTACTTTTTTCAACGCATCTTCGGATTCAAAAGAAGATGTAATAATCAAGTCATAATTTTCTGCTACGGCAGCACGCAAATTACTTTCAATGGCTGCTTGATCTGTAGATTCAATTGTCTTTACATCAATGTTATACTTCTTCCCAGCTCGTTTTGCTCCCTCATCCATTTGCTGAAAAAACGGGTTAACCCCAATCTTTTCAGGCAAAACAAGAGCAATTCGCTTCTTTCCTTTCTCTTCACTTCCACTGCTTTTTGTGCTTTTTGACTGACAGCCAGTTACGAGTAGTACAAGCGCAACTGCTAAAATAAGAAATCTCTTCATTTAACTTACTCCCCCTATAATATAAAAAAAGCTCTTCCTTTATATAAAGGAAGAGCTCGTTAACCAAACGTCTCTTCCTCATCTTCAAGAACATACTGTTCTTAAGGATTTGGCACCATTCTGTCATAGACAGCGGTTGCCGGGTTTCACAGGGCCAGTCCCTCCACCTCTCTTGATAAGGAAAACAATAGCTATTTGTTTTATGTAATATAGTCAATATTAATAGTTTTTTAATAATTGTCAATATTATTTTTCTTTTTCATACAAAAAAACTTTAAAAACAGATAGGATTATATGGTTTTAGTCTACTAAAATAGAAGTTAAAGCCTTTACCTCATTTCTTGAATCATTCTATACTTCTTCACAAAGCGCTTATACTGAATTTGTTGACTGTCGAAAGGATTTAGTGGTAGCAAATAAATTCTATTATGCTTCTTCGGTTAATGTGTTATTAATTGAAACCACTTTACCAATAATGTTAGACTTTTCCTTAGCGATATTGTTAAGAGGTGTTAATGTTGAAATTAATGAAAGAATTATCTGGCATAGCCATTGGGCTTATTATCGCTTTAGCCGTTTCAAAAATATTTTTTGATACCCCGACCAACATTGGAATCGTAGTTATTTTTATTACGAGTATGGTCGTAACAGGGGTAGCAAGAGCAAAACTAAGATGAGATAATCTAACAAAAAAACACCACCTTTTATTCGCAAGGTGGTGTTTTCTTTTAATGATTTTAGTATGTAGTAATTCTAAGTGAAGGCCTTTACCCTTCTCCATCAATCATCGTATACTTCCTTGCAAAGCGCTTGTAGTAAATTTGCTCATCCTCTTGCCCATCGTTAAAAACAAGTCGGTTATGATCAATATCTTTCTCTTTTAACACATAGCCTTTTTCATTCATCAGTTGAATATATTCATCTAAATGTCCTTTTTTCACCATATAGTAAAGAGCATCATCTGAATCCGTAGTCTCTGCTACACCTTGACTTCCCACTTCTAATTTGAAAACAGCTTTTGCCGTTTGAATGGGACGGTAGTCTCCAAACACTCTTTCCCAATTTAATAGCAGCAGCGCGCCGAAAATTATGATACATCCTCCAGCCGCTACGGTTAGTAAAAATCGTTTTGACACACCTTTCTCTCCTTTACATTTACATTCTTTTTCTTCTATTTAATACAACAGATTGCCCTAAACTTGTTTTTACGCCAAGCCCTAGATACACAGCAGCACCTAAAGCAATTGAAATACAAGATGTGCTAATCGCAAGTGAAGATGCAGACAGCTTATTTTCTAAAAAATAGTGAGAAGTATAATTGCCGATAATCACAGCGGCTGACATCACACTTACTAATAAAACAGGTGTCAACGCAGCTTGTCCCAGTGATTGAACTCGGTAAGAAATAGATTTTTCAATTAAATAGAAGTTATATATAACCGATACACCATACCCTCCGTAAGTCGCGACAACCGGTCCAATTTCTTTTAAGCTTGAAACCAACAGTACGTTTAATACTATCTTCACAACAATTCCTAAGCCCAAGCCTAAAATTAGCTTCTTTTGTTGATTAATTCCTTGGAGAATTGCGGCTGTTACGGTAAAAAGAGCAAAAAGAATCGCAGCAGGCGCATACCATTGTAAAACAACTCCACCGATTTCAGGACTGTTTTTCGCTCCAAAAATCATCATATATACCGGCTTACCCAATAAACAAAGCCCTACCGCAGCAGGAAGAGTAAAAAACAACAGCAGCTGCAGCGTTTTTGTAATCTTTCCTTTTACTTCCCGTAAATTTCTTTGCACAAAAGAAGATGTAATGCCCGGAATTAGCGACATGCTGAAGGCAGTCGCTAACGATACCGGCACCATCACCAAAATTTGCGCTAATCCAATGACGGAGTTAATCGTTTCAGCCTTAGCTTGTCCATATCCTATTGATTGAAAAAGCATGTTAATCGTAAACGTATCAATATTTTGATAGATAGGAATAGCTAAACCAACTAATACAAACGGAACAGCGTACGTCACAAGCTCTTTGAACATTAAAGAGAACGGAACGAATTTATTATTCTTTCCGCTGTTCACTTCTTTTATAATCAACCGCTTGCGCTTCAAATAAACCGCTCCAAGAATCCCAATTCCCCCTACGCCTCCAATAAACGCTCCAAACGTACCGATTCCAACAGCTTTTGTCATTGTGCTATGAAAAAGGTGAATAACAGCGTATGCTCCTACTAAAATGAACAACACTCGCACTATTTGTTCAATAATTGTACTTAGCGCGGACGGTCCCATAGACTGGTTACCTTGAAAGTAGCCTCGTAATAGACTCATAGGCGGGATAATAATTAAAGCAAAGCTTACCATTCGGATGACGTACACTACGTCTTTTTGACTATTTCCTGAGGAATCTTTTCCGTTAATAACTAGTTCAGCGAGCCACGGTGCCATCGTATAGAGGACTAAGAAACCTATTATGCCCGTTATCGTCATTAATAGAAGTCCTGCTTTTAACAGATCTTGTCCCGCACGGTAGTTTCCAAGACCGTTATATTTCGATACATACTTAGAAACAGCAAGCGGAAGACCCATTGTCGAAAAGCTTAGCATCAATGTATATGGACCGTATGCATACTTATAAAGTGCATAACCTGACGTTCCCACTAAGGCTGTGAAAGGAATAATATAAATAAAGCCTAAAATCTTTGTTAACAAAGAAGACGCTGTTAATAAAAGCGTACCTCTCATCAAATTTTTTTCCATACATCAAAACTCCAGCAATAAATGTTATATTTTTAACAAATACTTGATTTATTGTATCATAATTACAATTATTATCCAGTTTTTTATAAAGCATTAGAACCTTCTTCATATTGCGTTTTTTTACCTAATAAAGGAATATAAACCACTCTTTTCACCTATGATAAATGAATCGTTTTTTGCTTTTTGCTTTACCTGACGTTTACATTCTAAAAGACGTGTTACATTATATATATATCAGTTACCAACTCAACTAAGACTCCTTGACTATTCTGGCCTACCTTCTCTTTTAGGTAGACTGAGGTTGCTAAATCGTTATATATAGGAGGAAAAAATCATGAAAATGAAACAACGACTATCAAAAGCGGCTGCTGCTGCGACGATTACAGGAATTGCTGCGTTTGGATTTGCTCCTGTCGCTCAGCTTGATACACCAGCACATGCAGCTACATCTCAAGAAACAAGCAGTCAAAGTCAAACAGCTGTAAAGAACATTAACGAAATTTATAACGCCGCAGTAAAAGGTGAAGTACCACGATTAACAGCAGACTTTAAAATTGGCAAAACCCTGCGTCAAGACGTTCGCGATCAGTTCGGTCCGCCGCCTGAAGGTTCATCAAATAGCTTTGACTACTATCATGCGGAAATGGGCCATCCTGGGTATGCATTCGGCTATGACCAAAATAACGTCATCAATGAAATTCGCTATTTTGGTACGAATATAGAGCGTCAAACAAACTTAGGGTCCATCACGCAAGCTAACTTAAAGAAAGAATTAGGTCAGCCAAACTTTACAGGTAAAGTAAAAGGTGATGGTACGACTCAAACGAGATACACGTATCATGCCGGCGCCTATGATCTTGAATTTATTTTTGATGATAGCAAAACGTTAAATCACGTTAATTTAGTTAAAAAACCTTAAGTAATAGAAAAAGTAGCAGACAGCCTGCTACTTTTTTTCATGAAATAAAACTAGTACTGAATCAGCTACGTGTTCATACCCAATCTCCATATAAATCTTGTTAGGCGTAGGGTTTGTCATGTCCGTGTATAGACTTGTTGTTTGAAAACCGCTGTCTAGCATAAGCTGAGAAAGCGTGGACACACAGCTTGAGGCATAGCCTTTTTTACGTTCTTCCCGCGGCGTGTATACAAAGTTAATTGTAATGTTATGAGTCGTTGGACGCGTAGCATTGGCAATCGACACATACTTCCCGTTCACTTCCCATAAAAATAACCGTTCTGCTTTAATAAAAGCTTCGCCTGTTTTGACAGCTTGTTCTTTTGACACAGGCTCTCCAATAGTCCCCATAAACTCCCAAATCCATTCTGTCACGAGCGGAAGGTGCTCCAACCTTGCTTTTACCAGCACTCCGTTCGCGTCCACAGCTTTTTTTACTTTGTCTAACTGATAAATGCGCTGATCCATTTTCAAAGAAGCTTCTTGATTTTTTAGCGCTGCTAGTTTTTGAGAAAGATATAAAGCCGTTTGCCTTTCTCCAACTAAGCCCGGTACGTCGATTTCTTGTAATAGCTCTGCCGCTTCGCTTAGTTCACCCTCCGTTAGCTTCTGTATTTGAGACAGGATGATTTGCTTAGGATGCGTTTGCAGTAACACAAGCGCAGCACGACTGTCTTTTAAAATAACACCCATGAAATTTGGTTTGCTGCTTTCATTTAAGCTGTGTAAAATTCCAAGCGCTAAGTTATGAAGAACTTCATTCTTTGATAAAAGCGGTTCTACTTGGTTTTTAAATTCCTGCACTTCTCTATATCTATGTAATTGGATCATTTTCTTTCTACCTCCGCAAATGCTCTTACCGGAAACGTTCCGGCTCCTTTTATTTTAGGAGGCACGGCGTAAAATAAAAAGGACTGCGTTAGTTGATTTAAGTGACATAAGTGTTCAGCAATTACAATGTCCGCTCCTAACAGCAGCGTATGAGCTGGTCTTGCTTTTCCTTTTGTGTCGTCAATATTCATCGAATCAATTCCTACAAGAGCGGGCTGTTGAGACACTAAATAAGCTGCCGCGCTTTCTGTTAAGTATGGATGGTTTTCTAAATAATCGTCTGTATTCCAGTAGCGATCCCATCCCGTGTGAATTAATACCGCTTTGCCTTTTACGTCTATATGGTGAAAATGAGATTCATCAATAGCTTTTAAAGTCGGGTCGATTGAAACTACTATTCCTTCCAGTCCGGCTGTTTTATCAATAGCCGTTTGAGCTAAATCCGCTCCGTTTTTATATCTGTGAAACGGCACGTCAATATACGTACCGGTATTCGTGACCATTTCAATTTTACCGATTTGAAATTCAGTCCCTGGTTCATACAGCTTTTTAGACTCTTCTCGGCTTAAATAGTCGCAAATAATCGGTGCCGGCAAGCCTTTATGCGTGATAACTCCGTCTTCAATGACGTGGCTTAAATCAATATACGTTCTTTTTTTCATACTACCACCTACTTTTTTTCAATATTCAGTAAAAATAGTCTAACATAAAAAAGCTCTTCCTAGTTTCCTAGAAAGAGTTTTTTTGAGAACGTTATCAACTTGATAAACATACATCGTACGTATGCTTTGTATAAACAAATCCTTCAAAAATAAGACGGGCCGTACGCACTACTTTGATTCCATTAACCTGTCCTTCTTTTAGATCTACACTGGTTTCCATAATTCCCATTGGATGAGCAAGTCGAACCGTATCGCCTTTTAGTTGAACCATTTCTGACAGAAGCGTGCCTTTTGTATAGATAGCCGCCGTTGTACAAATTGCTCCTGTAATCGCAAGCGTTTGATGCGGTTTTTGCATCGACATCATGCGAATTAATACGTCCATTTGAGAAGCAGCTTTTTCTCTGCCAGTCCCGTCGCGGTGGTCCATCGGAGGAGCAATAATCGTCATTTTTGGAACCGCTGGTGATAGTTTAGTTGCTTTGCCTTGAGGTGCGAGCCCCGCTTTTTCCGCTGCAATGGAGCGAATTTCTTCAAATAGCTTCAGCTGTTTGTCCGTGTATTCATGCGGAAGTTCTGTTCCTTTTAGGCCAATATCCGCTGCTTTAACAAATACAAGCGGATTTCCTACATCAACAATTGATGCTTTTACTGTTCCGATGGATGTTTGCAGAAGATCAATAGCGTTCCCGGTCGGAAGCAGTTTTCCGGTAACGGCTCCTTCTCCGTTTTCAAACGAAAGATAAATAGGTGAACCCGTACCTGGCACTCCAGGAATCATACATTCCCCTTCTGTTTTCACTTTCCCGTTTTCTACTTCTACTTCCGCTACGATTACTTTTTTAGTATTCGTATTATAAATCCGCACTTTGGTCACCGGTTCCACAGCTTGTACAAGTCCTTGTTCAATTGCGTAAGGCCCCACTGCTGAGGAGATATTGCCGCAGTTTCCTTTAAAATCAACGAGAGATTCGCTGATGCTGACCTGCGCAAACGTGTAATCTACGTCAGCTTTCTCTAAATCTGATTTTTTAATAATCGCAATTTTACTTGTCAGCGAATTAGCTCCGCCCAACCCGTCAATTTGACGTTGATCCGGACTTCCCATTATATCTAGCAAAAACGGTTCCCAATCCGATTTGTTCACAGGCATTTCTTCATGATTGATAAAGACCCCTTTACTCGTTCCACCTCTCATAACCGTTACAGGAATACGCGTCATCTTAATCACCTTTCTCCCCTACTAACAAACGCCCAGGCGTTCATCAAACCATTTTATTTTTTTACTATTTAGAACCGGTTCATTTGCCATTTATCGTATAATAGAGGTGGTCATAAGTAAAATACATAAAATTTATTGTCTTTTTAAAAAAAATTTTATAATCTAAATACAAGGGGGAATTGGGATGGATCAAAAAGATTGGATATTAATTAAAACGCTTCACGAAGAAAAGAACATTACGCGAACGGCTGAAAGGCTCTACGTATCGCAGCCTTCTTTAAGCTACCGGCTTAAAAATCTTGAAGAAGAATTTGGCGTGACGCTGTTTTTTAAAACGAAAAAAGGAATTGAGTTTACATCTGAAGGTGAGCATCTTGTTCGCTATGCAGAAAACATGTGGAAGCAGCTGCAAGAAACAAAAGACAGCATGCGTAATATGAGCGAAACCGTTACAGGCACGCTTCGCTTAGGGGTATCGAGTAACTTCGCACAGCATAAGCTTCCAAAGATTTTAAAACAGTTTTCTCTTCACTATCCAAACGTACAGTTCAGTGTCAATACAGGCTGGAGTACGCAAGTTATGAATCTATTAGACTCTTCGCGTGTGCACGTTGGTATTTTGCGAGGCAATTACCCGTGGAACGGAGAAAAATCACTGCTGACGAAAGAGCGGCTTTGCTTAATTTCAAAAAAAGAAATTGTGATTGATGACTTGCCAAGCCTGCCTTATATTAATTATAAAACGGATACGTCGCTAAAAGATCTCATTCAAGACTGGTGGCATGACAAGTTTTCAGAGCCTCCGTTTGTAGCGATGGAAGTTGACCGGCAAGAAACGGCCAAAGAAATGGTTAAAAATGATTTAGGCTTTGCGATTTTACCAGAAATTTGCCTTCACTCCAGCGACAATTTATATACATACGGACTTTCATACCGAGATGAATCACCTTTGCTTCGAAACACGTGGCTCATGTATGATCCTTCTTATTTGAATCTAGCGGTCGTAAAAGCATTTATTGACTTTTTAAAGCTAAGTGAAAAATAAAGCAAAAGCTAAAAAGTTTGGGTCTTGGAAGAAACTTTCTTTTAGACCAAGCTTTTTTCTGGACTGCCATTATAAAAAATTTTTATGAACTTTCTAAAAAAACCTATATTTCCTTTATTTTTCAAAATGTACTAACATGAAAACAAGAAACATCAGCGGGGGTAAAGAGCGGCTTTAAAAATTCTTAATAATCAAACTACGGCTCATACATGGGGATGAGAGATGTTAGTCACGTTTTTTTACTCTAAAAGTAAACGCTTTCAAAAAAAGAGGGAAAATAAAGGAGGTTGTTTGAATGCTAGCACTACTAGGTTTTACAATGATTATTGTCTTTACGTATCTCATTATGTCAAAAAGGATGTCTCCTATCGTAGCTTTAATGGTTATTCCGCTTCTTTTTGCGGTGATTGGAGGGTTTGGCAAAGGCGTCGGAGACATGATGCTAGAAGGGTTAAAACAAGTAGCTCCGTCAGCTGCGATGCTGCTGTTTGCCATTTTATACTTCGGCGTTATGATTGATGCCGGCCTGTTTGATCCATTAATTAAGCAGCTGTTAAAAATCGTAAAAGGCGATCCGCTCAAAATCGTGATTGGAACCGCTCTTCTATCGCTTTTAGTTGCACTAGACGGAGACGGTACAACTACTTATATGATTACGGTTTCTGCTCTTCTTCCACTGTATAAACGTTTGAATATGAGCCCGTTAGTGTTAACGACGGTTGCGATGCTTTCTCTTAGTATTATGAGCAGCATGACGCCTTGGGGAGGCCCGGCTACTCGCGCGATTGTTGCTCTTAACCTCGATGCATCAGAGTTCTTTATTCCACTTCTTCCAACGTTAATTGGCGGAGCTTTGTGGGTGATTTTTACAGGCTATATTCTTGGAAAAAAAGAGCGCAGACGACTTGGTGCTATTGACATCGAGCAGTTTGAATTAAAAAGCTCGCTTGCTTTTGCTGAAGACGCGTCTTTAACTTCTCAAGAAGATATTACGCAGCCTAAAAAAATCTGGATTAACTTAGCCTTAACCATTGCACTTATGGTCGTATTAGTTTCTGGTATTTGGTCCGTTTCTGTTTTATTTATGATTGGTTTTGCGCTTGCTCTTATGGTTAACTATCCAAAACTTGAGGATCAAAAAGAACGTTTAATGGCTCATGCAGGCAACGCGTTAACCGTTGCAGCCCTTGTCTTTGCAGCTGGTATTTTTACAGGAATACTCTCCGGCACTAAAATGGTGGACGAAATGGCAAGCCTGTTAATTCATTTAGTTCCTGATTCACTCGGTTCGTTTTTACCAACAATCGTTGCTTTAACAAGCATGCCGTTTACATTTGTGATGAGTAACGACGCCTATTACTTTGGTGTTTTACCAATCTTCGCTGAAACTGCTGCTTCTTACGGAATTGATCCAATGGAAATTGCGCGAGCTTCAGTACTCGGACAACCTGTTCATCTATTAAGTCCACTCGTTGCCTCTACTTTCTTACTTGTAGGTATGGTAGGTGTTGATCTTGGTGAACATCAGCGCTTTGCATTTAAATGGGCCGTTTTAACGTCTCTTGTTCTCATTGTCCTTGCTATTGTCACAGGCGCACTTACGCTATTTTAATAGGGAATAAAAGCTGCTATAGCTTTTTATTAATAAATTCTACATGATAGGTGGAGGTACTTCTAAAATGTATGTGATTACGTGTTATGTCAGAAAAGGTGAAATGAAAATGTACGAGTTTGATAGTAAAGAAGAAGCGCTTTCTCAGCTCAAAAAGCTGAAAGGCTGCAGTATTCTTTCAGAAGTTGCTTACTTTAATGATTCATCGGTTATTCCGATAGCTATTTAATTATGCACCACTCAACCCTATAGGTACAAATTTGATAAGCTTCCTTTCGCTCAAAAGGAAGCTTCTTTTTTATGTTCTTCTCAAGCTCCGGCCCTTTTCTCTCATCAACGTTTTGTTACGTCTGGTTCGTTTTGTTTCCTTGCTTCAATCATATGAATAATTCGATTAGTATGTGGAGTTAATGCTGTACATTTTTGATAGAAGGCTCCGTCTACAACAAGCAGCTCTTCGTCCATCCCGCAAAACTTGCAGCGGAGCTCTTGTGGTCCTGCGTATGAGGTGTGATAAACACTATCGTTAAAGATGGTATAAAAAGTATTTCGTTGCTGTGCGTCGTAAAAGCCATATTCTTTATTACTGTCATCACGGTAGTTAACTCCATAGTTCCGTTCAAATTCTTCTTGAGTAAACCCATCCTGCAAAAGTTCATTTTGTACTAGTGCTCTTAAACAATCCTCTATTTCTTCGTCGTTAAATGAACAATTATGTGCGTAAACATTCAGTTCTTCAGTGCTGTTCTCTTTTACCATCACTTCACTGCCGCAAATCTTACAGGGGTGTTTAGGACGCTGTTGATCAAAGTAAGAGAGAGTTTGTACCTTTTCCACTGCTATTTCATCGCTCACCTTTTTAAATTTGATCATCACATTTTCTGTTTGACTAACGTTTTCGTTATACAACATCACTTCATATTCATCTATATTCTTTCCGTTTTCTTTTCGACTCGAATGCTCCATTACTTCATACGAAGAAATGGTAAAAAACTCGTTAAAATTCACCACTAGCATGCATCCTTCCAAAAAATTTGCGTTCTCTATGTACCTGCTCTATACTACCATTTTTTCAAAGGCTCGCACCACTAAACGAACTTCTTTTAAATTCATGCATGTATAGCAGTTCACTATAACTCCCAAATATCCGATCAGTTCGCTATTTCACATTCACATCAAATAAATAAGTTGCCTTTCCATGAGGCCATTTACCCGATACTTCGTAAAGATAGTAACCGCTCTTTGAAGACACTTCAATATGATTATCCGTTATTTTAATTTTTTCTTTTTGATTATTTTTGTTTAGTTGATAAATTGTAAGTTTTGGATTGTTTTTTAGTAGAATTGTAACTTTGGTATCTTTCTCTAGCGTGAGGTCATCAAATTCTTTAGCAACCTCTTTTGGTGAGTAAGAATCCGTTTTGGTTATGTGCGCACCATCGTCACCGTTCCATTCATATTCTCCTACTCGCATTTCATACTCTTTGTCATTAACCACAATGCTTCCTGACACTGGAACTTGTTCATCATTAGGTGTAGATACATTGACCTTTTCTTGGTTGCAACCAACTAGTAAGAAAAAGAATAACGATGTAAGAACTACTTTATTCATACTTTCCCTCCTCTTAAGACTCGCTCTTCTCCTCATCTTATTTTTCATCACAAATATATAATACCAAAAATATCCATAAGAGAAACCATGAAAAATCGTCACAATTATGATTTACATCAATCTGTTTGGTTACAACCCCTTATGCATATTCTTTTACTATGCGGCATACGTAACACTAACCCTTTTATAAGGAGGATTCCATGAATACGTATATAATCATCAGTATTGGCGTTGCTGCCAGCGCATTTTTATTTCGTAAATATCGAAAGCAAGTCGTTGAAATATATACAATCAGTGAATTTATTCATGCTAAAAACGGCGCGGTCGCTACAGGCTTTACGTGGCTTGAAAAGTTTTTGAAAGAACCTTACGCTACCGGACCAAACTATGAAAAAACAGAGGATGACGTTAGCGAGGATGAAGATGGGGATGGCGGAGAATAACTAAAACAAAAAAAAGAGATTGTGATATAACTACATCAATCCCATCTAAAGATCAACAGATTGGATACATGAGGTGGACTGCTTATTATACCGCTGTTGATTTCCGTGCAAGGCTTCGCTTTCCGCGGGCGGCCGCTGAGCCTCCTCGTCGCTTCCGCTCCTGCGGGGTCTCACCTATTCCGCTTCTCCCGCAGGAGTCTCCGCCTTGCCCTCCAATCAACAGCTAGAAGCATCTAAATGGATGACACCTACGCTCATCCTACCAATAAAAAATCCGAACGAAGTTGATTCTCCATCAAGAATCTTCATCGTTCGGATCGCCCTTCAGTTAGAACACTTTTGTCCCAGCCTATTTCTTATTAATCATCGCTGCCTAAAATACCAAAAAAGCGAAGCAAGTTGATGAATAGATTAATAAAGTCTAAATAAAGAGATAGTGCCAGCAGTGGAACAAGCTCTTCTGTAATTTCACCATGCTTCATTTTGTTAAAATCATATAGTACGTAAAGTGAGAAAACGATGGTACCAATCACTGAGAATGCCATAAGTCCAGGCGTTGTTAATGGACTAAACAGCGAGAAAATGCTGATGCACACTAATGCTAACAGCGCCACTAATAAAAAGCTACCTAAAAACCCTAAATCTTTTTTTGTTTTTGCGCCAATTACACCCATCACCGTAAAAATAACGAACGTGCTTCCAAACGCATAAAGAACGACTTGCGCTCCCGCTACTGATGCATAGTAGCTGACAATCGGAAACAGCGTGATGCCTGATATAAATGAAAAAGCATATGTAAAGCCATATCCTACGCTTTTTTTCTTTCGTAACATAAATGCGGCAACCAGCATCACAATTTCAGCAATCGCTAACGGAAGGAAATAAGCCGGCGGCACATATTGACCTACGTATAAGCCAACTGTTGAAATAAATAACGAAAAAATAAATGTGACTAATACTTTTTGAAACAGAGACCGCTGCTCTACTCCAATCACTTCTTGCATGTGTAAAACCTTCTTTCTAAAATCTGTTATATTTTATATAATACCTACCTTTTCAAGAAAAATAAAGATAATACTAAGGTCTTTTTTCTTATTTCTATAGACAAGAAAGCATAGACGCTGCCGTCTATGCTTTCTTGTCACCTCTTTATTTCGGCAACAGAATACCATCGATAATTCCGTACTCCCTTGCTTCTTCAGCACTCATGAAATAATCTCGTTCCGTATCGTTTGCCACTTTTTCAACCGGCTGTCCCGTTCGTGTTGATATGATTTCATTAATATGCTGCTTCAATTTTAAAATCCGCCGAGCGCTAATTTCAATTTCAGTCGCCTGCCCTCTAGCTCCTCCTAGCGGCTGATGAATCATAACTTCACTATTTGGAAGTGCATAGCGCTTTCCTTTTGCTCCTGCTAGGAGAAGCAGTGCGCCAAAAGAAGCGGCCATGCCCGTGCAAATTGTTTGAACGTCCGGCTCAATGTACTGCATCGTATCATAAATCGCAAACCCTGCGGAAGTCGAACCTCCGGGGCTGTTAATATACAGTGAAATATCTTTTTTAGGATCATCTGCCGCAAGAAATAAGAGCTGCGCGACCACGCTGTTAGCAATATGATCATTGATTTCATCACCAATTAAAATAATCCGGTCTTTTAACAGCCTCGAATAAATATCATACGAACGTTCACCGCGGTTGCTTTGTTCAATTACATATGGAATGGTACTCATATATATCCTCCTTGTCACGCGTAATATGGCTATGCAGCCATGCAGAGAGTGCATGTCGGAGTATACGTTGGTTTTTGAATGACGCTTTTTAAGGAAGGCAACTCCCGAATCAAAAGTGCTGGGTCCTGCGCTTCTAACGTTTTATAAAACAGTTCTGACAGCTTTTTACGCTCTCTTTCATCCCAAAAAGAATCTGTAGAAAACGGCTCACTGTCTTTTTCTAATCGCTGCTTAGCACGATGTAAATTGCTTTTCACCGCTGTTTCTGACGTTTGTAAAATCGAAGCGATCTCTTTCAGCTGATAGCGAAAGCCTTCTTTTAAGAAAAAGATAACCGCTTGCTTCGGCGTAAATTGACTAAGCAGCAGTTCGACCGAGTGTCCCTTACTATCAAACGCATGCTTATCGGCTTGTTGTTCCAAAGCTTTTTCTTCGACTATTCCTTCACGCTTTCGTTTTCGCAGCAGGTCAATCCAGTGGTGGTACGCAATTTTATTTAACAGCGCAGAAGACAAATTGTGCTCTTCGCCTTTATATCGCTGAGCTTTTAAAAACGTTTCTTGCGCGATATCATCTCCGTCCCACACATTTTGTGCTAAAAAGCGGCAGTACTGCTGCAGTTTTGGGTAATGCTCGTTCCAGCAAGCCTCATCAAAGCTTTCTGTTTGTTTTTCAATTTTTTTTGAATGTGACATGGTTTTCACTCCTTTTGCACTCTCTATTTACTAAACGATTAAAGGAAATTCAAAAGATACGGGGAATCAAACTTTTTTATACATTATACGCTTAAGCATCCATTTTTTTGTATTATAATGAAGATACTTTTATCTAAGGAGTCTAAAATGATATGCGAAGAAGACGATTATACGGCAAAAAGAAAACGAACAAACTTCACTATAAAGACTTAACTTGTGAACACCCTCTGCCCGCTTTGCCTATGAGTTATACAAGTGAAGCTCCTTTTTACTATTATGAGGCGTCAGAAGACGAAAAACAAAACGACTTTGAACTATATTCAGAGATTTGTATCATGAATCAAGAACATTTTTTCGTCAAAGGCTGCGTTGAAATTCCCGTTCTTAATGAAGAAGACCCTTTCATTTGGAACATTTGGGTTTCTTTAAGCGAAGAAAATTTTCATCGAATGATAAATTTATGGGAAAGTGACGAAAGAGAACATGAACCGCCTTATTTCGGCTGGTTTTCAGTTTCAATTCCAGGCTATCCTGAAACGTTAAATTTAAAAACAAATGTGCATACAAGACCTGTTGGAACGAGACCTCTCATTGAATTAGAACCAACCGATCATCCTTTAGCCATCGAGCAGCGGGAAGGGATAACTCTAGAGCGAATCAAAGATATACAAAAACAATTGGCTACCTATTAAAAAACCAAGACAGCCCCAGACTGTCTTAGTTTTTTACCTTTATGGCATGCGCTTTGCTCCGTAGTATTTAGGCGCCCAGTAGCTGTCTACTTTATAGTTTGTAATTTTCACGCCCTCAGATGTGGATACGTGAACGACATAGTCATTTCCAATATAGATAGATGGAATAAGTGAACTTCCTTCAAAAAAGACGAGATCTCCCGGCTTCAAGTCAGATTGTGAAATGGTTTCTCCTGCTTCCCACTGCTGACTTGCATAGCGCGGAATGTCTTTTCCAGCTGCTTCTTTATAAATGTATTGAACAAAACCAGCTGTATCAAAGCCTGTAGAAGGACTTGTCCCACCTTGTGCGTAAGGTACTTCTCCTACATATTTAAGAGATTCCGTCACAAATGGATTGTCTTTTGACAGCGATAAGTCATCGTAGCGCCTTGCTCCGGCGTACTTAGACGTCCAGTAGCTGCTTGTTAGGTAATCAACCGTCACATTTTCGCTGCGCTTGGCGTGAATAAACTGATTGCCGCCTGCGTAAATGCCTACGTGTGAAATCCCTTCACGATACGTGTCTTTAAAAAAGATAACGTCTCCTGGCTTTAAATCTGCCCGTGCAACTTCTTCTCCAACTTGCCACTGCTGATCGGTAGATCGCGGAAGGTAGACGTCCGATGCATGTTGAAATACATAGGCAACAAATGCGGAACAGTCAAAACCGTCTGTTGGCGACTCGCCTCCAAATACATATGGCGTGCCGAGATGTTTTAATGCTTCTGCAATGACTTCATTATCTTTTGCAATTTCCGGTGCTCCTGTAATGTGCTTTGCTTTGGCGAAATGTGATGACCAATAGGCACTGCTTGAAATGTTTTTCACCACGACTTTTCCGTCTGAAGAAGATGCATAAATCATCTCATCGTCTCCGATATAAATAGCGGCTACGTTCACTTCACCGTTTTCATTAGTGTCAAAAAACAATACATCACCCGCTTGCAGCTCGTTTTTATCAACGTCTGTCCCAAGCTCTGACTGTTCTTTCACGGAACGAGGCAGCGTTGTATCCAGCGCTTGCTTAAACACATATTGAACGAAGCCAGAGCTGTCAAACCCTTCGCTTAGCGTCTCTCCTCCAGATGTATAATCGGCTCCTTCGTACGTTTTTGCTTTATCAGCAATCACGTTTTCATCTGTAGCAGCCTGTACTTGCACAACTTTTTCTGCAGGAAAAGCGCCTTCATAAAAAGTGGCAAGACTAAGCCCTAACGCTGTGACCATAAGAGGTTTCATTACTTTCATGTTTGTTCTCCTTTGTTTTTTATTTCATCCAAGAAGTTTTATATGTAAATGGTTCCCCTGTTAAAGTATGGTGCAGATGGATAGGAATTGGCTAGTACCTTTTGACTTAAATATGCTTCCCTTCCAAAGTCCTGTAAAAAATCCATAAAAAAACTCGGCGCATATTACGCCGAGCTTTTTTATTTCATGCCCACCTGGATATTTGCTGCTTTTTGTTTTTGACGTAAATTTGCAATCCACTTGTAGTAAAGTGTAATCAAAAGAACAAAAATACCAAGCGCAAAGTACAATTTTGAATAGCCTAAAGCACCTGCTGCAATTCCTAATACAAACGAACCAACTGCAATTCCGCTATCATAAAACGTAAAGAACGTGGCAGTTGCATATGCGCTTCGGTGAGCAGGCGCTGCTTGAATCGCCAGCGTTTGGAAGCTAGGAAGCAGCGTTCCGTAGCCTAGTCCTACTAATGCACCTGAAAACAGCAGCATCCAAGAAGAATGCGTAAAGCTTAAGCTAAATAGACCAATCGCAAAGACAACGCATGATGGAATAATCACGATGTTTGGACCAGATTTATCGAATAGTCTTCCGGTAAACGGTCGTGAAATCAGCATCGCAGCTGCGAATACGACAAAGAAAAAGCTTGCTGTTTTAATTAATCCAAGCGACTGTGCGTACACAGAAATAAAAGAAATAATACTTGCATACGAAAAAGAAACGAGAATACCTACAGATGAAATCGGCATGGATTTCTTTTCAAACAAGTCGCTCAGTGAAAATGATTTCTTCACTGGCGAAGCAGCGTTTTCTTGAAGATTTTTGACCATCATTCCACACAGCCAGCCAACGAGCATAATCACGCCAAATACAAGGAAAATAATGTTGTATGCCATGTATTGATGAAGCGTTAATGCTAAAAACGGCCCTGCAACTACAGCTAAGTTCATTGACATTCCGAAGTAGCCAAGCCCTTCTCCTCGTCGTTTAGCGGGAACTAAATCCGCTGCAATCGCTCCGGTGACGGTTGTCGCTAAGCTGAATGAAATTCCTTGAAAGAAGCGCAGTAATAAAAGCACGTTAAAATGGTGGATAAACATATATAAGAAGGAAGAAAGCGCAAAAATGAGGGTACTAAATACAAGCGTTTTTTTCTTTCCAATGTTTTCAATGACTTTCCCTGAAAACGGTCTAACAATAATCGCAGATAATAAAAAGATGGTAACAACAAGCCCTGCCTGCGTACTCGTGCCGTCCAAGGCGTCTAATACATAAATCGGCAGCAGCGTCAGCAATGCATAAAACACGACAAAAATAAAAAAGTTGGTAATCGCAATGCTGATAAAGCTTTTAGTCCAGATTGGCTCCTGCTGGTTCGTCATTCATTTCACCCTTTTCTGTAGATTTACAAATTTTCTTTAATAACGAAATAAGCTGATCCTGTTCGCTGTCGGATAAAGCAATCAGCAAATTTTCTTCTAAACGTTCAATTTCTTGCTGAATTTCTGGAAGCTTTTTCTTCGCTTGAGGAGACAAATAAACGATGCGCTCTCGTTTATCACTGCCTGCTTTTCGAACGATCCATCCGCTTTTTTCAAGCCTTGTTAACGTGCGGGTAACCGTTGGCGCTTCGACATTTAAATACTGCCAAATCTCCGTTTGCGTCATCGAGCCGAATCGCTTTAAACAAAATAAAATCGAATACTGTGAGCTGTATAGCCCGTACGCTTTTAATACTTCATTTACTTCTTTAATAGACAATCTCGACTTTTGATGAAGCTCATGAAACACCAAGTTATTCACTTTTCTCACCTCACCTTTTCATTTTATTTACCTAGGTAACTAATTGCTCTTTTATTAGTATATGTGCTGCTAGTTGATGTGTAAAGGCGGCCAAAAAGAGTAAAAATCAGCTGTTTTCTCTTATTTTCTACTAATGATTTACGCTTACACTTCTGTTTTCTTATTCTTTCGTATCACGAAACTTTTTGTATAGATTTACATGCACCTGCAAACTCTGTTAAAGAAGACGAAACAATATGCGGGAGGCTGGTATATGTTTTCACTGCGCGGCGATGCTCATAAAGTCTACCTTAAACTGAAAAAAGCGGCTCATCAAAATCAAAACGCAGCAGATATTGATGAATTAGCGGAAATGGAAGAAATCCGGCAGCTTTACCTTACGCTAGAAAGCGCTACTTTGCGAAAAGTGTATTACCGAATGACCAAAGAAAAAAACGGCTCCGGCGTCATCCCTATCCTTGTTTCTGCCTTGCCTTGGCTCTTTTTTTTATTTTCGCAGCGGCTGCAGCAATTTTTATTTAAAGACGGCAGCTGGCTTTGGATTATTTTTGTCGTGCTGTATGTTTTTATTCTCATTCCAAGCGTGTTTCTTCATTTCCGTGAACAATCGTGGGCTTCTGTTCATATTGAAATTATTCAAGACATTTTAAAAGATCGTGAAAAAGAGCCGAAACCCCTTTGAGGTCCGGCCCTTTTCTATTCATGTAGCTTATTCATCACTTTTGGAATGACGTGAGACAGTAAAAACCTACCTAAAAGAATCAGCAGGTAAATCATAATGAATTGAAAAACAATGAACACATGATGCGTATGTGCCCAAGCAAGCATATGAGTCGTAGAATAAGCCAATACAATAATTAATAGTAAAAAACACAGTACGTATAAAATACGCTTACCCCAAGAGGTAGCTTTTATTTTCTTTTTAATAAGCCTGCGATGTTGAATTTCCTGTAAGCATATGTAGAGGGCCAATACAAATGTAAGCATATCTCGCCTTACGAAAAAAAGAATAAGTCCGATTCCTACAATCATCCACGTTAGCTTGTCATGATGCTTGTCTAGAAAGAAAAACATAAAATCCTCCTTCGAAATTAACGTGCTATTAATTTAACACATAAAGGAAATTATGGTAAAAACCTAAATTTGTTAAATATTTCAGTGCAGAATAGACACCTATTCAATAAAAAAAGAACCTTATTATCCAATAAGGTCCTCTTTACCTATTATGAAATAGCTTGTCTGCTTTCTACGTCTCGACCTAACTTTCTTTTGATACGCTGCAGCGCGTTGTCAATTGACTTAACGTGCGTGTTTAATTCTTTCGAAATTTCAGCGTATGAATGGCCGTCCATATACAGCGTCAATGCTTTTCTTTCCAATTCACTAAGTGTTTCCGCAATTTTTAACTCGCGGTCTTCCACTTTTTCTTGATGAATCAGCACCGCTTCCGGATTAGCAATTTGATCGCCAGGAATCATATCCATCAGCGTATAGTTTGATTCTTCATCATACAGAGGCTTGTCCAATGAAATGTACGAATTTAACGGACCGTGCTTTTGACGAGTAGCCGTTTTAATCGCCGTAATAATTTGTCTTGTGATACATAACTCCGCAAACCCTTTAAAAGATGTTAGCTTGTCTTCGTTAAAGTCGCGAATTGCTTTGTACAGTCCAATCATTCCTTCTTGGACGATGTCTTCTTTTTCAGCACCAATCAAAAAGTATTTTCTTGCTTTTCCCCTTACAAGATTTTGATACTTATTAATTAAATACTCTAATGATTTTTCGTCTCCGCTGTGAACCATTTCAACCAAAACATGATCTTCTAACATAGCATAATTTTGAACTTTTTCAATTACGATGCCTACGCTCACTCATATCCCCCCGTTACACTTAGTTGAGTTTTGATGTGTTCTAAACTGATGCATGATCTACTTGTTACGACGCTACTGCAATACGGTCCAGAAACGTAAAAAGCGTACAGAGTAAACTGTCGCTTTCCTCTCTCACTTTATGCTCCCCTGCATCTTTCTATAATCTATTATAAAGAAGTATAACCGATAAAAATCAAAAAGGTTGTCGAAATATGAAAGTGTTTGCAAAAAAAATCAATTTTTATAGAAAATTCACACAAATCACTTTATTATTTCATATAGTGACAGCAATCTGTCAAAAAAGCAATAAAAAAATACTTCCATATGAAATAAACTTACTCAAGCAGAGTAAGTCGAAGTTGCAGATGATACTGCGCATATAGGATTAGTTGCCTTCCGGCTTATCAGCATTTTTTGTTCCCTTACTTTTATAAGGCTTTGCATTTTTCTTCTTTTTTGCACTCGCCTGCCAGCGGTTCCATCCTTTTTTGCCGGTGCCTCGCCCCGTGCCGCCTTTACCTTTTGCTTTACTCATACGTATTCCTCCGTTACCTGCGTGTTTGCTACAATAAAAAAAGACCCCGTCCAAAGTCGGAGTCTTTTTTGGATTGCATAAAATTATGCTTTTACAACGTTAGCAGCTTGTGCACCGCGTTGACCTTGCTCGATGTCGAAAGTCACTTTTTGACCTTCGTCTAAAGATTTGAATCCGTCGCCTTGAATTGCGCTGAAATGTACGAATACATCTTCTCCGCCTTCAATTTCGATGAAACCGAAACCTTTTTCTGCATTAAACCATTTTACTGTACCTTCAGTCATACTATTTCCTCCAGTGGTGGAATTACTCCACACATATATTACTACCCTTGCTCAATCGTACTATTTCCAGATAAAAATTTCTATTGAAGAATATTTCTCTTCTTTCAATTTCATACCGAACAAAAATAATTAAACTTAGTGTAACATATCAATTTAGAAATAGCAAGTCTCTGTTCTAAGACAGGCTTTATCCTAATTATGTATCTGCTAAAAGCCTACGGGGCAGCTTTGAGGTTACCAACATTTCTGAATTGTGATGCGGCAGAAGGTTTTTATATTGAGCTAAACTTATCGTCTGCACAAATGCACAAAAAATCTTTTATTTCATCAATTTGTTTTCTGCTCATTCCAAAGCCTTGTAATGGAAACGCTCTTCTTTTCGAGATCGATTTGATATATATCTGGATTTGTTAGACGCGACCATTCGCTAAACCCAAACTTCGGATCAAAATATCTAAGAATTAACGTCATCAAATTGCCATGCGTAACAAACAGAGTCGTTTTCTGTTTTTCATTCATTACTTCTTGAAACAGCTCTAAAGAACGTACCGTGGCTTCTTTCGTCGATTCTCCTCCGTCTACCTTAAAGTCTATGTCATCAAAAGTTCTTTTCAATACTTCTATCCAGTTGAACAGAGGCTGTCCGCTTAAACGCCTTTCTTCTAGCCTTGTATCTATATGAAGAGGGAGACCAGTATCTTTTGCATAAGGTTCAATTGTTTGAACGGCTCGTTTGTACGGACTTGAAATAATTTTATCAATGGGATAACTCAGCTTGTTCAAATAACCTATTAACTGCTGGGCCTGCTGTATGCCTTGTTCCGTCAATGATGCTTTTGCTTCTTGCCCTTCTGCTTCACAATGCCTAACTAATAACAAAGTTTTCATTCATCTTCCCTCCACACATGGAAAAATAACCATTAATTACAAAAAAAAAGATAATAATAGTATATAATGATACGTGATTTATAGCTAAGGAGGAACAACATGATTCGTGAACGATCACTTTTTACAAAGGGACTCATTTTTTTACTGATTGTTTTTATTTTAAACATCCCTTTCCCTAATTCAACACCGCTCAGTCATTCTGTCTTTTCTTTTTTAGGTCTTCCCCTCTATGGAGATGAAGAAACAATGACAGGAATTCAATATGCCAGCAATGCGTGGGGAATTATACTTTTACTTGGTCTTTTTGCACTTTACAAAAGTTTAAATCGTCACCGTTTAAAATTAACGATTTTAGCTGCGTTTATTGTCATATCGGGTCCTGGTCATATAGTTGAAGCGATGCAAAAGACCGTATTACCAGGTATGTATGCCATTTCTTACGATGTGGAAAACAGCATTTGTACATTTGAGAGAAATAAAAAAGAAACCGTATTAACGGGTACCTGTGACCTTTCATTTGAAAATCACAGTTCAAAACCCGTTACGTTTGAAGTAGCACTGGATGAACGCTTCTATTTTAAAGAAGATACCCCTTTTTTACTTATGATGAATAAGCCTAGGCTTCATACTGTTACGTTGGAACCAAAGGCGTATCAAACTGTCGAAATCACTTCATCTGTCAAAACAGCCGACTTTCCTTCTAAAATCTTTATGGATGAAGTAAACGGCTTTCACGTAAACATTTATCAAAACGGGAAAAAACGTTATTTATAAGCATTGAAAAAAGCCCTTATAGGGCTTTTTAAATGAGTGAATTACCAGCCAAGGCCTCCGCCGTAGCAGCTGCAGCCGATGATTACTAATAAAATAAATAATACAACTAATAAAGCAAAACCAGATCCATATCCACATCCAGCGTTTCCAGACATACGAACACTTCCTTTTCTTTAGTTACTCTTTCCTCAAGAAAAACGCCGCTTGCATTTCGCTTGAGTTGGATTATCTTATGCCTGAACACGCCGATTTGACTCTGGTTTTTTCTTTTTTCTTTTTCCTTCTTGCCATGCACCTCATTAGTAAAAAAAGAAAATGCTTTTCAGCCCCTCTTACAAAATCATTTATTTCACTAGCTTACGTCTTTCAGAAGACCGTACTTCCGTGCGTTTACCGATACCTAGTACATAGTAGCTCAGCACGACAATAGCTAAAAAGATAAGCCCGACAATCAGCGATATGCGCGTTTCATCATTAAACCACATGCCTACAAGCACCATAAGTAAAAACGCGATGGTTACGTAGTTCGTCACAGGAGCAAAAGGCATTTTAAATGGATGCTGATCCATCGCCGCTCCTTTTGCTTTTCGAAAACGAATTTGACTAATAAGAATGACAAACCATGGAATCATACCTGGAAGCACGCTCGCGCTGTACACGTACACAAAAACATTTGGCGGAGCAATATAATTTAAGACAACGCCCGCAGCTAACCCAATCATTACCGCAACGGTACTATAAATAGGTACACCGTTTCGAGAAACCTTTGTAAAAAACGCTGGAGCCTGTCCGTTTACGCCTAACGTATAAAGCATGCGTCCTGCGCTGAAAATTCCGCTGTTACATCCAGACATTGCCGCTGTAATGACCACAAAGTTAATGATTCCCGCAGCTGCCGTAATCCCTACTTTCGCAAATGTAGAAACAAACGGACTGCCGAGTGAGTCCAGCTCGTTCCACGGATATACCGTTACAATGATAAAGATGGCACCGATATAAAAGATTAATATACGCCAAATCAAGCTTTGAATCGCGCTTGTTAACGTTTTTTTAGGATCTTTGGCTTCTCCTGCTGTAATTCCAATAAGCTCTACTCCTTGATAGGCAGCAATCACAAGCGACAGCGCAAAGAAAAAGCCGGACCATCCGCCTGTAAAGAAACCTCCGTTTGCCCACAAATTCGATAGTCCAAGCGCTTCTCCCCCGTTTCCAAGACCGAAGAAAACAAGGCCAAGACCGGCAATAATCATGAGCACAATCGTCACGATTTTAATCATTGCAAACCAAAATTCAAACTCTCCAAAAGATTTCACTGAGATTAAATTTGCCGCACCGAGAATGATCATGGCGACAATTCCCGGAACCCACGCCGGCAAATGCGGGAACCAGTACTGCATATAAGCTCCGACGGCAATAATTTCTGCCATGCCGACAATCACCCACTGAAACCAGTTGCTCCAAGCCGTAATGTAACCAGCTAACGGGTGAATATATTTATGACCAAATGTCGCAAATGAACCCGTACTTGGCTCTAAGTAAAGCATTTCACCCATTGCACGCATAATAAAGAAAATAAAAACGCCGCAAATAGCATACGCAATCAGGACGGATGGCCCCGTCCATTCAATGGTGCTTGCTGAACCCATAAATAACCCTACCCCGATCGTTCCTCCAAGAGCAATCATTTGAATATGACGAGATTCAAGCCCTCTTTTTAACTCTTTGTTTGCCAATTTACTTCCCCCTAGCCCCTCGTGATGATTTTCTCTTCTATTTAAGAGATTCTTTTATTTCCCTGTCCTGATAGGGAATGATCATCTTTTTTCTTTTTCATAAAGAAGTACGAACATACCACAAATACAGCAATCAGCAGCGTGAGATAAAACTGAGTGCGAAGCGAATCAATAAATGCCATCGCAATAAAGATGCTTGTGATCGCCGCAATTGTTCCATACGTTAAATAAGGAAACAGCCACATTCTGATTTTTAAAGCTTCTGGCTTTTCTTTTTCGTATTTCTTTCTCATGCGAAGCTGTGAAAAAGCAATAACAAGGTACACAAGAAGCGCTACGCCTCCAGATGCATTTACTAAAAATAAAAAGATTTTATCAGGTGAAAGATAGTTAAACCCAACGCTGATGTAAGAAATCACGGTACATCCTACAATGGCATTAAACGGAATGCCTTTTTTATTCACTTTCAAAAACATACGCGGCGCGTCTCCTTTTTGCGCCATTGAGTACAGCATACGAGAACTCGTATATAGACCTGAATTTAAGCAAGAAAGAACGGCAGTCAGTACGATAAAGTTCATGATTTGAGCAGCTGCCGGAACGTTTACCAGCTCTAATATCGAAACAAACGGACTTTTCATCAAGCTTGAAGAATCCCAAGGAAGGATCGTTACTAAGATTAAAATAGACCCAAGATAAAAAATTAAAATACGATAAATAACGGTATTTGTTGCGATGGTGATCGCTCGCTCAGGCTGAGCCGATTCTCCAGCCGCTGTTGCGACAATTTCTGTTCCCATAAAGGAAAACATGACAATCGCCACTCCTAAAAAGACGGAGCTGATTCCATTTGGAAGAAATCCGCCTCTATGAAGAAGGTTCGACGCTCCCGGAGACTCTACTCCCGGTATTAAACCGAGGATGATCGCTCCTCCTAAAAGTAAAAACAGCACTAAACTAACTACTTTAATAAGCGAAAACCAGTATTCAAATTCACCAAATGATTTAACAGAGTATAAGTTCGTTAACGTTAATAAAAATGTCAGGAGCAGACTCACACCCCAAGACGGTAGAGATGGAAACCAGTATTGAATAATCGTTGAACCAGCAATCGCTTCAACAGCAATAACAATTACCCAGAAAAACCAGTACAGCCAGCCGATTGTGTAGCCAGCCCACGGTCCAAGCGCTTCTCTGGCATAGGTCGCGAACGAACCGCTTGAAGGATTAGCCGTAGACATTTCCCCCAGCATTCGCATAACTAAGATCACCAGCAAACCGGCAAACGCGTACGAAAAGATGGAACCAGGACCTGCTGCGTTAATAAGCGATCCGCTTCCAATGAACAAACCGGCACCAATGATTCCTCCTAAAGAAATCATGGTTATGTGTCGAATTTTTAATTCTTTTTTTAACTCAGGCGGTTGATGACTCATATTAAAATCCTCCTCATAGAAACCGTCATTTAAAGAATTACACGTTCTTCGCATCGCGCGTTAAATATGTAAGCCCTTACAATATCGTGGACAAATAACTGCCGTTTTCCTACCCTCCTTCTATCTGTGCATGCAAATGAAACTTTCACTTAACGCAAAAGTCAGCTTCATTCGACAAAATTACTTTTCGAATTATATGATAATTTATTTTGAACAACTTTGTCTATTGTTTTTTGATCGAAAAAGTATTTTACCTTACTATCGATAAACTCTTTCTTTTATCGTAATTCTTCACTTCAAAATATCTTTTCATCTACTTACTCATATCCCTTTCTTTTCTTTTTGTTCAAAATCACTATAAAAAACATCGTTTTATTGGCTTTTTAAACAAAAGTGTTTATTTTAAAAATTTTTGAACATTTTTGTTAAAAAACTATGTACAAAACGAGAATAAGGTGATTATAATACAGGTATAGGGTGTTGGAATATTAATTATGTTGTAAATTTTCTAAAAAAGGGGTAATGAAAATGAACACAATGAATATTAACGAAATCAAACAATACAAACACGAGCCTTTCACGGACTTTACGGTTGCTGAAAACAAAGATGCGTTTGAATCTGCATTAGAACTTGTACAATCAGAGCTTGGAAAGGACTATCCTCTTGTAATTGGCGGAGAATTCATTACAACAGAAGATCAAATTCAGTCCATTAACCCAGCAAATAAAGCAGAAGTTATCGGACGTGTGTCAAAAGCAGATCAAGACCTGGCTGAAAAAGCAATGCAAGCAGCACTTTCTACATTTAATACATGGAAAAAAGAAGCGCCGGAAGCTCGCGCTGACATTCTTTTCCGCGCAGCGGACATCATTCGCCGCCGCAAACATGAATTTTCAGCTTACCTTGTAAAAGAAGCAGGAAAGCCGTGGAATGAAGCAGATGCTGATACAGCAGAAGCAATTGACTTCCTTGAATATTACGCTCGCCAAATGGTGCAGCTAAAAGACGGCGCGCCTGTTGAGAGCCGCGAAGGTGAAGAAAATAAATTTAACTACATTCCGCTTGGTGTCGGCGTTATTATTTCACCGTTTAACTTCCCGCTAGCGATCATGGCTGGAACAGCAGCAGCAGCAATCGTAGCAGGAAATACGGTTCTATTAAAACCTGCTAACAACACACCGGTTATCGCAGCAAAATTTGTAGAAGTAATGAAAGAAGCTGGCCTTCCAGACGGTGTACTGAACTACGTGCCGGGAAGCGGAAGCGAAATTGGCGACTATTTAGTAGATCATCCAAAAACACGATTCGTTTCATTTACAGGTTCTCGTGAAGTAGGATGCCGCATCTATGAACGCGCAGCAAAAGTACAGCCTGGTCAAATCTGGCTAAAACGCGTTATTGCTGAAATGGGCGGAAAAGACACGGTTGTTGTAGATAAAGATGCTGATTTAGATTTAGCTGCTTCTTCTATTGTGTATTCAGCGTTTGGCTTCTCTGGACAAAAGTGTTCAGCGGGCTCTCGTGCAGTTGTTCATCAAGACGTATACGATATCGTTCTTGAAAAAGCAGTTGCGCTGACAAAAACATTAACAATGGGCAGCCCTGAAGATGTAAACACGTATATGGGACCTGTTATTGATCAAGCTTCTTTCAACAAAATTACAAAGTACATTGAAATCGGTAAAGAAGAAGGCCGTTTAATGACGGGCGGAGAAGCAGATGATTCAAAAGGCTACTTCATCCAGCCTACGATTATTGCAGATGTAGATGAAAAAGCACGTTTAATGCAAGAAGAAATCTTCGGCCCAGTCGTAGCATTCTGCAAAGCGCGCGACTTCGATCATATGATGGAAATTGCGAACAACACTGACTACGGTTTAACAGGTGCCCTTCTTTCAAATACGCCTGAACACATTGAGCGTGCGAAAGAAGAGTTCCACGTTGGAAACCTTTATTTCAACCGCGGTTGTACAGGTGCCATCGTTGGGTACCAGCCGTTTGGCGGATTTAATATGTCAGGAACAGATTCAAAAGCTGGCGGTCCTGATTACTTGATTCTGCACCTGCAAGCAAAAACAACAAGCACAACGCTTTAATACTCAGTAGAGCAGCCCTAGGCTGCTCTATCTTAAAACAACAAGGGATTTTTTCTATAGGGGGAGATATTTATGTTAGCAGAGGTATCTAAAAATGTGTTTCTTCACGCTTCCCAAAATAAAGCGCTAAACAAAGCGGCGAAAAAATGGGGTCTTCGCTTTGGTGCAGCTCAAGTGGTAGCTGGCGACACAATTGAACATGCGATCAAAAAAGTACGGGAATTGAATGAAAAAGGGCTTGTTTGTACGCTTGATCATTTAGGGGAATTTGTTTCAAGCAGAGAAGAAGCTATCGAAGCAACTCAATATAACATCAGAACACTAGAAGCTATGGGCCAAGCCGGTGTAACGTGCAACTTATCTGTCAAAATGACGCAGCTTGGTTTGGATATTGACCGCAGCTTTTGCGTTGAGAACATGCGCCGCATTCTTGAAACGGCGAAAAAATACGATAACTTTGTTCGAATCGACATGGAAGACTATGCTCACTGTCAAATGACGCTAGATATTTTACGAGAGCTTCGCGAGACGTTTGATAATGTTGGAACGGTTATTCAAGCTTACCTATTCCGCGCTGAACAAGATGTAAAAGAGCTAAAAGGCATTCCTCTTCGATTGGTAAAAGGCGCGTATCAAGAATCACCAACCGTGGCGTTTCAAGACAAAGCCCAAATTGATGAGAACTATATGCGAATTATCGAAGAGCATTTGCTCAGTGGAACATACACGGCTATTGCATCTCACGACCACAATATTATTGCAAAAGTAAAAGAGTTCGCTCACAAAAATAACATCCCGCGCACGCAGTTTGAATTTCAAATGCTGTACGGATTCCGAACAGATATGCAGCTTAGCCTTGCAAAAGAAGGCTATACAATGCGCGTATACGTTCCCTTTGGCAACGACTGGTTTGGCTACTTTATGCGCCGCTTAGCGGAAAGACCGCAAAACGTCGCATTTGCTTTAAAAGGATTCTTTTCTAAATAAGCAGTTCGTTTAGTAAGGTTCGTAATGAAAACGCTATCATTTCTTTGTGCCCTTTGCGGATGCTTCTGCAAAGGGGTTTTTTATACGATTTCTCTTCCCTTTTCGTATGTATTACGATAAAATACAAGTACGAACAAACGTTCTTTTTATTACAAACAAAAAGGAGAGTACATATGAATCCTCTATCAAAATTAGCACTGCCTCTCAAGCTAGAACCTTACCGAAAAGAAATCGAAAAAACATGTAAACCTTATATCCACATCCATACGGTCAGGAATAGTCCCAAATTATATGACAGCAAGTTCGGCGGCAACCCTTACCTGCCTCTAGAAGCAAATCATCCTCTCGACTCCGAGGGCAAACCTATGTTAATGATGGCACAAATCAATTTTTCTGACGTGCCTCCCTATGAAAATATGCCTTCTCAAGGCATGCTTCAATTTTTCATTTGCGGAGCTGATAACAAAAACACCGGTGATGTGTATGGTCTGGATTTTGACCAACCCACGTCTCAAAAAGACTTTCGCGTCGTTTTTTATGAAGACATAACAACCGACGAAAACAAGTTAATAACCGATTTTACGTATCTAGAAGACGTTGACCGAGATATGTTCCCTATTCCTCAAGAAGTAGGCCTACAGTTTGAAATAAAAAGCGAACCCGTGTCTCCTACTGACTATCGATATAATGATATGGAATCAGATTTATTTGATGATGAAGAAATGGAAGAGATCTACTGGGATGAGCTTACGGGCGAGTATCATAAAATGGGCGGATACGCTTTTTTCACTCAAAGCGATCCTCGAGACTACGATGAAGCGCTGCGCGCATATAACGTTCTGCTTCTTCAATTCGCCATGGACGACGAAGCGGATATTATGTTTGGTGATGCGGGAGTGGCCAATTTCTTCATTAAAGAAGAAGACCTTCGCAACCGTAACTTTAAAGATGTTTTGTACAACTGGGACTGCTGTTAAAAAAACACCCTCTTAGAAAAGTATCTAGGAGGGCGTTTTTTTACATTATTATTATTTACTACTCAGCCTGTTTTTCCAGCCCTTGCAGCATTCAGCGTTTCTTTAAACTGCTGTAGCGCTTTTACATCTGCAAATGCGCTTGTAGGAATAACGTATCCGCTCATTGCACTAACAAGAATAAAGATATGTTCATCGGTTTCTCTAATTTGAGTGATGCTTGACCAAGGAGTCTTCACTTCTCCTTTTAAGCTTTTCTCTACCAAGCCATCTTCCGTAACCATCATAGTATGCTCACCTGTCAGACTGCTGTTATCTCCTTCATTTATTACCTTTATAATGTTCTTTTTAATACTTCCGTAAAAATACTTCGGATAAAATAAAAACCAAAGAACCGCAAGCAGCGCAAATGCTACGAACATGCCAAGTAAAAACTCTCCTTCAACCCACGAAACAAGCAAAGGAATAAGAAGAAAAATAAGCGACATCCATCGCTGAACTTTCAGCACTTTTTGTACTCTTTCCGAATGTTGAGCATGATGCATATTAAAAGCCACATAATCATCTTTTGTTAACGTATAGTGATATTCCATATTAATCTCCAATTCTTCTAAATAACAACAAAATAAAATATACCTCATTTGGTGTTATATGTATATAAAATAATAAGTTTTTCTTATGAAACACATCAACTTTTTATCATTTATTTACAGTGATACATCACGTAAACTTAACTAGTACTCTACTAGTTAAGGGGGAATGTTTATGACTTTTACACTAACGCATATTGATCATATTCAGCTAGCTGCACCACCGCATTCAGAAAGCAAAGCACGACACTTTTTTGGAACCATTCTTGGCTTAACAGAAATTGAAAAGCCGGAAAGTCTTAAAAAACGCGGCGGCGTGTGGTTTGAATTTGGTTCTTATCAGCTGCATATTGGTGTTGAACCTACCTTTTCACCTGCCAAAAAAGCGCATCCAGGCTTTTATGTTAAAAACCTCCCTGCGTTCAAAAATCATCTGAGTAGCTTCGGTATTTCTTTTATAGAAGACAAAAACATTCCCGGTACTGAAAGAATTTACGTGGATGATCCATTTGGGAACCGTATGGAGTTCTTAGAAAGAAAAAACCTTCCTTTTCCCAGCTGAAATTCGGACAAAAAGACTGTGACAAACGTATTTTAGTTGAAGGAAGATCCGAACGATTATTCGTTCGGATTTTTTTATTGGTATGGTGAACGTAGGTTTCGTGTATGTAGCGGCTTCTAGCGGTTGACTGGAGGGCAAGACGAAGACTCCTGCGGGGAAAGCGGAACAGGTGAGCCCCCGCAGGAGCGTGCGCGACGAGGAGGCTCACCTGCCGTCCGCGGAAAGCGAAGTCTTGCACGGAAATCAACCGCGGTGTCAAAAGCGTTCCATACTAGCTCCTTTACCTCATTTGTTCGTCTTTAGATTAAATGCCTCAATCTCGTTGTTTTCGCCCTTCTTTTTGCTTTTCTTTCCACAGCATGTACAGCAACAGCCCCAGCAAACAAAATGCCACGCCAAACATTGCTAAAGGAAATAAAAGTGTATTAATAAAATGATGATAAACCCATGAGTCGTTCATCTAACCAGCTCCAATACGCACCGTTTTTTTACAGTATGCCCTAATATAAACTTTTTTATGTTGTGTTAAATATCGTGGTTTCTATCATATTTCTATTTCTTTTTAATAGAGTAAATAGTAGATACATAACATTCTCCTCTTAGAGTTTTCATCCGCTGATTTCAAAATTTTATTAGAGGAGGCTTACTCTATGAAAAACAAGTTCACTGAAAAGCCTAAAAAGCTTTTTTGGATTCTTTCTTATAAATCATTAATTATCGCTATACTATTTGTTCTCTTAACATCTGCCGCTATTTTTACCGTCACGTATTCAACTCTTCAGCATACGCTGCGCTCGAACGTTGTCTATCAAGCACTATCAAATTATAAAGCCCAAAGCTTGTTCTACTTCATGCATACGGAAAACCATCATTTCTCTCATGCCTTTGAAGAAGATTTCTCTCCGCCTCCTCTCTCTTCTGTCGCTCTGCAGCTGGCGACGAACATTCGCGTGGCAGATACAAGAAGTCTATTTGGATCAGAACTGCCCGGCTTTTCTATTTTTGATTCTCATATTCTATTAGCCGGTGAAGGAACGGATTATACAACCATTCCTCATGAATCAGCTCCTCCGCTCGAAAGCATTTCAGGAGAACGTGATTTAGATCCTGCTGAAAGCAAAACGTACGAAGAAAATAAAAAACAGTCTCAAACACAGGCCAAGCAAAGTACGGGAGACAGAAAAGTTGTATACATCTACCACACGCACAGCTGGGAATCTTATTTCCCTCTACTTGGTATGCAAGGTGAAGCGAACGAAAATAAAGCAGTTGATAACAAAACCAACATCACGCTCGTTGGTCAAATGCTAGGAATGGAATTAAAAGCAGACGGAATCGGTTCGGAAGTAGATACAACTAATATGACGCAAAAGCTGAATGAAAAAGGCTGGGGTACAGGACGAGCCTATGCGATGTCTCGCAGCGTGGTGGAAACGGCTCTTCAGCAAAACAAAGACGTCGATTATTTAATTGATATTCATCGAGATTCACTGCGCCAAGAAAAAACAACGGCTACTATCAACGGCAAATCGTACGCTAAAATAATGATTGTATTAGGTGAAGCCAACCCGAAATTTGATGAAAATGTAAAAATGGCCAAAGCGATTCATGAAAAGCTAGAGGAAAAATATCCAGGCCTTAGCCGCGGAGTATTAAGCAAAAAGAAAACAAGCGGCAATAACGGCCTGTATAATCAAGACTTATCCGACCGCTCCATTTTAATTGAAGTAGGCGGCGTCGATAACAATATGGAAGAACTCACAAATACCGTCAAAGCCTTTTCTGATGTGTTCAGCGAGTATTACTGGCAAGCTGAAAAAGTGAATGCGCAGTAAACAAAAACTAGCTACCCCAGGTAGCTAGTTTTTGTTTTTATGAGAGTCACGCTTCTCCTTTTCTTCACACGCAAAGCAGACAAGCTTCCCTTCAACAACCACACCGTTCAAAAATCCCTCTAAACAGTACACGTTCTTTTGACATATCGTGCAGATTCCAACGTACTCTTTCACGACTTTCTCACTCCTTACATACGATTAAAAACCATAAAAAAAGCTCTATTAAAGAGCTTCTTTCCGTACATAGGATTTTCCTTCATTTCAACAAACGGCTCATTTCCTCAGGAGAAAGCGGCTTATCAAATAGATAGCCTTGACCGATATGACAGCCTTGTTCCGTCACAAACTGCAGCTGTTCTTCGTTTTCGATTCCTTCTGCGGTTAGGGCAAAATTAAGTTTTTTCCCCATTTGAATAATCGTTTCCACCAGCACTTTTCCAACTTCATCTAAGTCATCAATAAATGATTTATCAATTTTTAACGTATTGATTGGCAAGTGTTTAAGATAGCTGAGAGAAGAGTAGCACGTTCCGAAATCATCCATCGCCACTTTTATCCCTAGACTCCGCAGGCGGTTTAGCACTTTTTTCGATTCTTGACTGTTTTGAATAACGCTTTCGGTGATTTCAAGTTCTAGAAAGTGCGGATCAAGGCCCGTTTTCTTCAAAATTTGTTCCATGTCCGTTACAAATCGTGAGGACTTCAGCTGAATAGGTGACACGTTCACCCCTATTTTACTCGCTTTTAAATTTATCTCCGTCCATGCTTTCATTTGCTGACATGCTTCTTCTAATACCCATTTGCCAACCGGTACAATCAAACCAACTTCTTCTAAAATGGGCAAAAATTCATTTGGATAGACAGTACCAAATTTTGCGCTATTCCAGCGGATAAGCGCTTCTGCCCCTATGACATCAGACGTTTTCAAATCGATTAACGGCTGATAAACGAGCTGAAACTCATTTCTTTCTAACGCATACTTTAACTCATTCTCCATGCTAATCGTTTTAATGATTTTTTCATTTGATGAAGAAGAACTCATTTCATATGTGTTTCGCCCATTTCGTTTTGCTACATACATCGCAATATCTGCTTGCTTAATTAACCTGTCAATTAGTTCATCTGCGTCTTTTGGAATAATATGCCGCTGACATTCCTTTGAAAATAGGCTGATGCCAACGCTTGTAGAGGTTAGCACTTTATCTCCGTCTATATAAAAAGGAAGCGACATTTCTTTTACAATCTGCTCGGTCATTTCTTCAATTTCCTCAACAGTTTTTAGTGTATGAAGCACTAAAATAAACTCATCGCCCCCGTGCCGCGAGATAAAATCAGAGGACGGAATACATTTTTTTAATCTTTCTGCTACGCGCCTCAGCAGCACATCGCCGTGATGATGGCCAAGCGTATCATTTATTGATTTGAAGCGGTCTAAATCTAAAAATAAAATAGCCAGCAGTTCTGGAGATTCTTCATCTAAAAACAGTTTTTTTAGCTGTTTGTTTAACCAGTAGCGGTTAGGTAAATTAGTTAACGGATCATAATAAGCCATTTGCTTAATTTTTTCTTCATATGCTTTTCGCTTTGTAATATCATTGCGAATTGATACGTACTGATACGGTTTTCCTCGTTCATCTAAAAATGGAACAATGGTTGTATCCACCCAGTAATACGAACCGTCTTTTGCCTTGTTTTTTATTTCTCCGTGCCAGACCTTACCTGAGCTGATTGTACTCCATAACTCTTTAAAAAACCGTTTTGAGTGATGTTTCGAATTAATAATACGATGATCTTGACCGAGAAGCTCATGTCTTTCATATTTAGAAATTTCACAGAATTTATCGTTCACGTGATTGATGAATCCGCGACTATCTGTAATCGCTACAATCGATGATTCATTTAACGCAAGTTCAATATCATTTAGTTTTTTCAGCGCTTCTTTAAATTTATATTCAAAATGCCTGTTTTCCATATCCTATACACCTTTATCAAAATTTTAACGATAAAACAAAACCCATGACGAAATGATAGAGAGGAATCGTGAATAATGAATACAATTTAATTAGCAATGGACAGCGAATTAGTTTGTCCGATTGCCTTACATTCGTAAAATAGTAAGCGTACAATTGCCGCTTTTCCTCTTTACACCTTTACAAACTTCTTACACGCAGTTTGTAAAAGGATTGATAGATAGTTTCGTTTATCCATATCTGTTATCACAACTTTTCTATGGTAACATTAAAATGATTTTTATAGAAATGAAAGTGTACTTTCTTCACGTAATTGACATACCTTTTGATGGTAAACAGAAAAAAGCCTCTGCTTTAGACAGAGGCTTTTTTCACTTTCTTCTCATGAGCTCGTACGCGTCAGCCACGGAAGAATAAGATATTGAAAGGTTTTGTTGTACACAACAATCCGGTTAAGATAATACGGATCGTTGTCTTTTGTAATAACATGAGGAGCTAAAATAGCTGCTTGGTGAAAACCAGCATCTTTCACAATCTTAGCTACGTCATCATTCGTATTGCCGTATGGATAGGCAAAGTAAACGGAGTCTATTCCTAAATGGTTCTTAATCGTTTCTTTGCTTTTTCGTAAATCACGAGCAAACGCGCTGTATTTAGCAGGCGTCAGAAATAAAGGCTTGTCTTCTTCTAAACGGTGCATATCATATGTATGCGAACCGATTGTCGCAAGGCCGCTGTCTTTCATTTCTTTTAGCTGACTCCATGAAGCCATATTTAAATTTTGAAAGTCCTCTGCTCCCACTTGTCCTGCGATTACATATAGCGTAAACGGAATGTTTTCCTTTTTCAAAATTGGAAAAGCGTTTTGATACACGGTACGGTCAATATCGTCAAATGAAATCCATACGCAGCGTTTTGGAAACGTGCCTTTTTGCTGATACGTTTCAATATCTTTTGGCGTAACAAACGTAGCGTCAAGTTCCTTCAGCTTTTTTAACTGTTGTTCAAAATCATTGCTGTAGACGCTGTACTCTGTCAGTTCGTCAGACTTTGTAACTGAGCTGACAATTCGATTAAACCAATTATGCTTGCGCACGCGATGATAATTTAAGCCTAAGCATCCGTTCGTCTCAAGCGCTGGCTCCACGGTCGTTGTTGCTTTCGCCTTATCTTCCCAGTTCACTACTTTAAAGAAAATAAAGCCAACTACCGCTGCCGCAATTAAAAGAAAGAATACATATTTCTTCATGCGTGCTTCCTCTCCTCAGTATGTTTTAACGGATTAACATCAAACTCGATGTACTGTGCACGCTGAAGCTCTTGAATTTGATCCTTCGATAAAAGCTCAAGACGCTCTAAATCTTTAATACTCGTATACGCCGGCTCTTTTCGTCGGTTTAAGCTTCCAAATCTCTTTTTGTTGTAGAATCTCCATAAAAACAGAGCCAGGAAAAAGAAGCAAAAAATAGCGAGTCCAATTACTAAAAACGTTCGAATTTCGCCGTTCGTCGTTTTGAACGCAATTTTTAATACCCCGCTGTAACGGTCATTTACGCCGATAACAGCTGAAAGGAAAAACCAAAGAACAATGGCACAATACATCCAAAAAACAGATGAAACAATGATGCTTATCACGAATCGAGCAAGAGGCTGCTTAGCTTGAATCATGATTTGCTCTTCGTTAAGCCGCGGTCTGGACTGCTCCATGTGGCATAGCCTCCTTTCACTCTAGATCTGATAGCACGAGGAAATGCGCCCACTACCACAATCGTATTGACAATCCAGTAAAGCGCTGGGTACCATGCAGCCCAGACGTAATACCGCTTCACGTTGTCGTATTTCGAATCAATTTTCAGCGCAATAAACAGCTGAATTAAGCTCATAAATACAAGGGAAAATGACGTAAACGTAAACCAAAACAGTATGTCTTGAGGACTGTTCGCGGTAACAAGCAGCATGATCGTCACAAAAAGCCATGCGAATGACCAAAGAGTACTGATCCACTGCTCTAGGTATACAATCCAAATTCTGCGCTGCTTCCATTTTAATAACACTTTCCAGTGGCGAAGCATTACCTCTTGCCCACCTTGAGCCCAACGTACTCGCTGCTTCCAAATTCCTTTTAAGGTTTCGGGCACAAGCATCCAGCACAATGCCCGCGGTTCATAGCGGATATCCCAAAAGCGCTGCTGCAGCTTCCAGCTTACGGCGATATCTTCCGTAATCATGTCACGATCCCACAGCCCGACGTCCACAAGTGCTTTCTTTCGAAAAGCCACTACTACGCCTGAGACCGTCATTACTTTTCCTAAAATTCGCTGTGTTCGTTTAATAGAACCGATAATAGAAGAATACTCAACTAGCTGAATGCGACTCAGCAGCGTATTACGGTTTCGAATGCGCGGATTTCCGGTAACGGCTCCCAGCCGTTCCCCTTTATGAAGAAAATGATGGATTAGATAATACGGAGCGTCTTGATCTAAAATAGCGTCTGAATCTAAGCAGATTAAAAACTCAGCTTTAGATGCGTGCGCACCTAAATGCAACGCGTTGGCTTTTCCTTTATTTTCATAAAGCTGAATCACACGAACTTCAGGGTGATTCCTGCTGATTTCCTTTAAAATATCAGCTGTTCCATCGGTGCTTCCATCGTTAATAAGGATGATTTCTTTAGACGGATAATCTAACGCCAAAAGGTGCTTAAGCGTTTCTTCAATCGTTTCTTCTTCATTATAGCAAGGCACTAAAAAGCTCACTAACGGCCAATCAACTGTTGAAAAATCAACTTTAGGATCTCGGTCGCGATAGCGTATGTAAATAAGCGTGCCCGCAATCCAAAATAAAGACATAATAAATGGATACCAGAAAACAAAGCTCGCGAGCTTTTCAAATCCAGGTATTAATACGTGTTGCATATTCATTTTTCTGACTCCTTCATACCAATTAAAATTGCACAGAGTGACAATTTTATCATTAAATTGGTTAAATAGAACATAGTAATTTTAACCATCTAAAAAAAGAGTCTTTTAAACTACGTTTATTCCTATATTATACAACCCCTTTATGTAAGTAAGAAGCACCAATAAAGGATGGGCAAGTTACCTACTTAAAGAAGTGACATATAGTATCACTATAGATTTCTTTCACCATAAAAAACGTGAGGGTTGCAGCTAGTATATGAAAGAAATTCTTTCCCTAAGGAGGAATAACAAATATGAACGAACAAATTCAAAAACTGCTCAATAACTTAATTCAACTTGAACACGTCTCTTCAACTTTGTACCTAGCTATGTCTAACTATATGAATCGATTAAACTATAAAGGAATGGGCAGCTGGCTACGCCTGCAGTCTGAAGAAGAACGCACTCATATGCTAAAACTTATTGACTACTTAGTTGACCGCGGCGGAACGGTTGAATTAAGTTCTTTACCTGCTCAGACAAGTGAGTTTGGGACACCGTTAGAAACGTTTCAAAAAGTATTGGAGCATGAAAAGTTCGTCACAAATTCTTATCGTCAAGCGTTTCAATTTATCAGCCAAGCGAACGATCCTCAAACCCTAGTCATCGTGCAGGACTTTTTGAGAGAACAAGTCGATGAAGAAGCTCAGGCTCAGACAATCGTAGACCGCTTAAAAATTGCTCAAAATAACCCTGCAGCTATTTTTATACTCGATCAAGAACTAGGACAGCGAAAAGCTGCGCCGGCAGCGGGCGGAGCAGCTGCGCAAGGTTAAACGCGCAGAAGATTGCCGAACAATGTACAAAAACAATAACACGCCTCCCGTTTCCTTGCTTCGAGTTGGGATTCATCACGGCTATTACGGCTATCCGCCCAATGTGTACGATGCCATTCAAAGGCTTATGAATCAATATATGCATCAGCTTCACTATCATCGCCCTCAGTACGTTCACGTGTACTACGTGCACCCTTCTCTTATTCACTACTACCTTCACTGAGTGGAGGAAAACAGGAATTTTGTTTCATGAAGAAATTCACTGCTTTTCCACCTAATTCAGGAATTCCAATCAAAAATATGGATATTTATGCTAATATAAAATTTGTTAATCATATAAAGAAATAATATTAGCGGGGTGTCATATGGATAATCAATACGTTGTAGGATGGGGAACGCTGGCTCTAATTAATGCCGGATTAGCGCAAGGTAAAAATCGAACCGGTCTGAACTGGTTCTTATTATCTCTTGCTTTAGGACCGCTTGCTACCTTCATCTTACTGCTGGTTGAAAAACGATAAAATTAGCTCAAAGCTCATTACATTGAGCTTTTTTCTTTATTCTTCAACTATAACTGCTCTCCGAAACAAGTAAAAAAAGCACTGCATGAAATTTTTTTCTAGGCTTAATATGCATAAATCTATTCATCATTCAGACTGAGTTCCGCGGCATTTTTTGATTAAAAACCTACATCTACTCTTTAGAAATAGGGTATTGGCCCTTTTTAAGCCTTTTTTTCTTTCTCTTCTTGCAATAAAACCAAAAGAAAGAATAACGCTTTTATTCTATGCTTTTTCAATTATAGATTAACTTATTTTCTTCAGATGATTACCATTTACACTGGAAAGCTGTGCATCTACTGAATGAGGTCAAACTTCCTGTATTTCTCAATCTGTAGGATGAATAAATACTCATTTGCTTCATTTGACAAAGAAATAAATGCTGTGTAATTTAAGTAACATACCCCATCTAAAATGTTTTTAGAAAGGATTAAGTAGCAAGATGCGTACAAAAAAAGAAGAGTGTATAATTGACGAAATGGGAAGAGTATCCCTTCCTTCTTTGTTTATGCAACTAACGAAACTCGAGACGAACGACAAAGTTCTTTTACGGAGCTGTGATGATTGGATTATTATTGATCATCATGATGAAAATGTCCCCGTTCCTTCTCATATCTTCATTCGAACAATTGACCATATGGGTAGAATAGTCATTCCAAGATCCCTGCGAGATGACTATGAACTTACGCCCTTTGATTATGTAGAACTATACGTAGTAGAACAGCAAATTGTTATGAAAAAAAGAGACGAAAAAACGATAACGCTTTCACAAAAACCTGGGGCGCCTCCTCCTTATTATGCAACATTAACCGGACGGCAGATTCAGCTCACTTCTGAACTTTTAACGTCAGTCGAATTGGATGCAAACATGGAGGTTCAATTTTTTATTAACCAAAAAAATAACATTGTGATTCAAAAATACGAAATGAATTTCGGTGAAAAAACGACTTTAATATTTACGGCTCAATCTCGAAAAATTGATGAACGTTTTCGACTTACCATTCCTAAAAAGCTGCGAGATGATTTCTCCATCCACTCAGGTACGATGTTAAAAATCAAGACAGGTAATAAGCAGCTCATTTTAGAAAAAGTAGAGCATGAAAAAGAGATTAGCAGCGCATTATCTCAGCAAATAGACGCAGCAATTGTTGAAAAGTTACCCAAATAAGACCGACGCCAAAAACAAATGGTTCCTTACGACTTCAAAGCAAAAGCTAAGAGTTACGCATAGACTGGCCTTTTCTATACTCAACTCTTAGCTTTTAGACTTATCTTCCATAAACGTGTACAAGCCGGTTACTCCACATGATAGCACTATCTCCAAAATAAAACACCATTTCCATATCTATTTAAATCATTGTAAATAATTTGAATATATGATTATAATAAGATACTTTGCATAGAGGAGGCTGATTTAGTTGAAGATCTCAACAGGAGCTGAATTTTACGATAATGACGAGACGTTTTTGGCTTATACAAAACGCAGGCAGCAAAAAGAAAATGCCAACGATACGATTGAAAAACCGTCCATTCTGCAGCTTCTAGGTGATGTTACAAATGCAAACGTTTTAGACTTAGGGTGTGGAAACGCTGGATTTGGCGCAGAGCTTCTTGCACAAGGCTGTTTTTCTTATACCGGAGTAGACGGCTCTATCAATATGATAAACGCAGCTCACAAACAGCTTTCAACCTATCCAAATGCAGGAGTGATTCACGAATCGATGGAGCACTATACTCCACCGCGTGACAAATACGATTTAGTTACCGCAAGACTGTCTCTTCACTATATCGAAGACTTAGCTTCCATTTTCATTAAAGTGAATCAAGCACTCAAACCTGAAGGAAGATTTGTTTTTTCCGTTGAACATCCAGTCATTACTTCTACTCTTCAGCCTTCCGCTCTACGCACAAACTGGACGGTGGATAACTACTTCTTCACGGGATTCCGTCAGCAGCACTGGATGGGTGGATACGTTCAAAAGTATCATCGCACCCTTGAAGAGTACTTTTCTTTGATGCAGCAAAGCGGATTCACCGTTACAAATTTAACAGAAGCATGTCCTCAAAAAGAACATTTCGACAGCGCTGAAACTTACGAGCGTCGAATGCGTATTCCTTTGTTTTTACTAATGAGCGGTGTGAAAAATAGATAAACTAAAAATGCTAAAAAAGATCTTAACTAGTCTTTCTATAGGTAGAATCCATGCGTAGTCGTTTTCAATTATTTGACCAAAAAAGCACCAGACCCTTTGTTAAGGAAACAAAGGGTCTGGTGCTTTTTTAAATAAAGATTTACTTAGCGTTTGTGCTGATATAATGTTTAATTACTTCATAAACATAGTCTTGGCAAGCGGCTGCTGTATTTGGATTATATTTTCCATTGTTTACTTTGTTGTTAGATAACACTCTGATACCTAAGAATGGAACGTCATAGCTTCCCGCAATTTGTGCTGCCGCTGCGCCTTCCATTTCTTCTACAGACGTCCCATATTTAGTATGGAACCACTTAATTCGATCCACTTCGTTATTCCACGTGTCTGCTGATCCTATCGTTCCTTCAACCACTTTACCTTTTTTATATGTATCTTTTACTGCATTTGCAGCCGCAAGTAACTTCTTATCTCCTTCATAATAACGAGCTTTTTCAGCATCAGGATCTTCTCCAGCGCTTCCTTCAGAAGCCATTAAATCCATCGGCTTCCAAGCAGTAGGATCCATTCCTTCGCCTTCTTTTTTATCTTCTGTTTTTAAAGAGCCTATATTCGTTGTTCGCTTTCCTAATACAATATCAAACACGTTCAGGTTTTCATCATGCCCGCCCGATGTTCCTTGGTTGATAATTGCTTTAGGATGGTATTTTTCTATAGCTATCGCTGTAGCAGCTGCCGTGTTTTCCATTCCTTTTCCCGTTTTAACCACAATGACCGGATAATTGTCGACAGTTCCTTTGTAAAAAACAAAATTCCCTGACTTTTCTTCTTTTACATTTTCTAATTTTTTAGCGAATTTCTGCGCTTCTATCGGCATCGGCCCTTGCACAATAATAGGCTTCTGCTTCTGTTTATCTCCGGCTTCTTTTTTTGAAGCTGAATTACACCCGGCAAGTATAGATAGCAGTAAAACCATACCAATAGTAAATAAAGCCCCTGTTTTTAACATCTTGTTTTTCATAGATCGTTACTTTCACTCCATTTCGTTTTGCTGTTTCATACACTCGATGATTGGACAAAAGAAAAAAACCTAGAGCATGTTTCATGGTCTACGTTTTTTAGAGTCAAAGTATAAGAAATTAAGTACGGAATACAGCTTCTGTCTGGGTAAACCGAACATTTTTATACTTTAACTCGTAGTCCAGTTCTTTGAATGGGAACCAGGTAGAGACACTTAGACCATATTTCCAAGCATATACGAGCAATATTTTTCACTTTCTAAATGTATCAAATACAAAATGGTTATTCAATATAAAAAGCGAATATTTTAATATTATTCATATAAATCGTTCGTATTTAACCATTTCTTAATAAATATATGACAAACCCCTATCTCAAAACAAAAAAAGAGGCTGAGACATAACGAGATGAATCCAATTTAAAGACGCACAAATGGCATACATGAGCTGAACCGCTTGTGACACCGCAGTTTATTTCCGTGCAAGACTTCGCTTTCCGCGGGCGGTCGATGAGAATCCTCGTCACTTGCGTTCCTGCGGGGTCTCACCTGTTACGCTTTTCCCGCAGGAGTCTTCGTCTTGCCCTCCAATCACCTGCTAGAAAGATCTAAACAGGTGAAACCTACGTTCACCCTAATAAAAAAACGAACCACTAATCAAAAATTTTGATCAATGGTTCGTTTTTCACTTCGTCTAAAATACTTTTGTTCCAGCCTCTTTTTCTACTTACTATTTACCGTTCTACCTTCATTTAACGTTTATTGGCAGCGGTGCATGAGACGCTACAAGCTGCTGTTCACGCATTTCTTCCCAGAAGGCTGCCGGAATTACCGTGTTTAATGCCGCTTTGTCTTCTGCAATACGCTCTGGACGACTGGCGCCAGGAATAACGGCAGCAACCGCTGGATTAGCAAGCGAGAACTGTACAGCAGCAGCCTTAATGCTGATCTGATGACGATCTGCAATGGCTTTGATTTTTTCTACTTTTGCCATAATGTCTGAAGACGCTTTTTGATATTCAAAGTGTGTACCTCCAGCAAGAACGCCTGAGCTGTATGGTCCGCCGACAACGATGTCCATATTATGCTTTACAGCTTCGGGCATCACTCGCTGCAGCGCACGTTCATGATCTAACAGCGTGTATCGGCCAGCGAGCAGCGATACATCAGGCTTTGCTTCTTCTAGCTCCAGCATAATTTCGATTGGTTCCACTCGGTTTACTCCAAGTCCCCATCCTTTTATAACTCCTTCTTCGCGCAAACGTGTAAGCACACGAAATGCGCCCGTTCGAGCAGATTCAAATTGTCCTACCCACTCATCTCCATAAAAATCTTGCGCAACATCATGAATATACACAAAGTCTAAGCGATCTGTTTTTAAACGGTTTAAGCTTTGTTCAATTGAACGAAGAGTTGCATCAGCGCTATAGTCATTAATAATTTTATTTTTACGGCCGAATTCAAAAAGCCCGCCTTTTTCTCCCATATCACGTGAAGATGTATCTTCCAATTCATCTGAAATGACGCGACCTACCTTTGTACTTAGCACATACTCATCGCGGTTTCTTTTTGATAGTGCTTCACCAAGGCGCATTTCTGCTAAGCCAGCTCCGTAAAGAGGGGCTGCGTCAAAGTAGCGGATGCCGCTTTCCCAAGCAGCATCAACCGTTGCGATGGCCTCTTCTTCTGGAATATTGCGATACATATTGCCTAGTGGTGCTGTTCCAAAACCTAGTTTTCCTTGCAGTATCTCTCTCATATGAATAAAACCTCCTGAAATTTTTATACCTCTATTTTAGAATTTGATTCGTATAATCAATTTATTAAATGTCTTATTATTCCCTGACAAAATTTATTATGAAGCATGGAAACACGAAAAAAAAGTACGCACTTTAAAGTAATATGGGAACTAAAAAGTAACCTACTAAGATGCAAATGAGCTTTTTAGACTCTTTTTTCTTTATACCCTTTCTACTTCTTACTCATGCAAACAAACATTTTGCATACAATAAGCAGAAAGCTACTTTATAAATGAGGTGAGACTCTTGAGAGATGAATACTTCAAAAAAATTGAAGATAAGCTCGATAAGCTCGATGAAATGGACGATTCCACAATGAAAGAAGAACAAAAAGATGAGTATTTTCAAAGTTTGCTAGATGATATGGATGATTTGTTAAAAGACATGCGCCAGCGAGAAAAAGACTCGAATCATCTTGTCAGCGAACATATGAGAACGGTTAATGACATATTTGATAACGCAATCAAAAATTTAAAAAAAGACCGAAGCTAGCGTTATAACACTTCTACTTCATTTAAATATACTGATTTTTCTGTTTTTTAATATAAAAATATAGTATTTCATATATAAAAATGGTATTTTCAGTATACGCATACAGTAGGAGTGAAAAGAGGAATGAAAAACAGTCACTTTAAAGAACAAGTAAAAACGAAAGAAGAGCTTCGCCGTATAGTCGGCACGCCTAACAAATTGGCGCATCAAAAAATAATTCCTTATTTAGATCGACACTGCCGGGAATTTATTAAACATTCCCCTTTTGTTATCATTGCTACAGCTGATTATAAAGGAATTTGCGACAGCTCTCCGCGGGGTGATCACCCTGGTTTTGTACAAGTCGTCGATGAGAAAAGGCTGTTGATTCCAGAGAGGCGCGGCAATCAAAAAGTAGATTCATTGGAAAATATTTTATCTAATCCTCAAATAGGGCTACTTTTTTTAATTCCAGGCATAGAAGAAACGCTGCGTATTAACGGCAAAGCTTGCATTGTAAAAGAAAAAGCGCTGCTTGAAACAATGGCGGTTCAAAATAAACCTCCGCTGCTCGCTATCGGCGTCGAAGTACAAGAGTGCTTTCTCCACTGCAGCAAAGCGTTCAAGCGATCAAAACTGTGGAACCCAGAATCTTGGGAAAGAGTCGAAACGCTTCCTTCTGCAGCTAAAATAGTCGCAGAACACGCAGGCTTTTCCACCCTAGAAAGCCTCAACAATCCCGAAGGAAGCAAAACCCAGCACCTTTATGAAAAAAAGCCGCTATAATGCGGCTTTTATCATTTTACCATCAAAAAAAATATACCTCCAGCAATGATCAGAACGGGTAACAAAGCAAGAAGCACGCCCTTTTTCGAAGCTCCTATGTATTCATGGTCACCATAGGCGCGGCCTGCTCTCAAATCGACTTTCACCTGAGATTCTTCTTTTTTATGTTCTTTTTTCATCCTCTTTGCCTCCTAGCGGCATTTGAGCGTCGATTTGCTTGATATGATGCTCCAAATGAGCGATATAATCTTTAGCCAACCATTCAAGCGAAACGAACTTTCCATCTCCTAGTTCGAATTGATACGTATGCTTTTCTATTGGTATATGCAAAAGAACGGAAGCAATTTGCTTATTTAAGCTGCTCCATAGAGCAACTACTTCTTTCATGGACGTATCTTGATAGTGCTGCAGTTCTACCCATTCATCTTGTTTGTAAGGCGTCAGTACACAAGGATTTTTTTCATGCTGCACATTGATAAAGCGCTGCAAATTGTGAATGGCTGAGTCACATAAGTGCCCCACAATTTCTTTAGGTGACCATTTCTTAGGAGCAGGACGGTTTGACGCCGCTGCTTCAGAGAATACTTCAAGCTTTTTAGGGAGCTTTATCACCCATTCATCTAACTGAGCAATCGTCGTTTCCATGTTCATTTCTCCTTTAAGCACGTTTTTTCAAAAACCTTTCCCATATAATATTCATCGACTGATTTTTCATCTACAACGAGCGAACATACTTTTTTCCCTTCTATTTCAAAACCCATCTTTTTATACAGCGAAATGGCCGGTTCATTGTGGGTCATAACCGTTAGCTCCACTCGTTTAATGCCGCTCTGCGCTGCCCATCTCTCCAATTCCTTAAACAACGAAGTGCCGATGCCCCGGTTTCCATAAGATTGAAGCACGCCAACAGCTAAGTATGCGCTGTGTTTTTTTCGGTTAACGCTTCCGCCAATCACAGATAAATGTCCGACAAGCTGGCCGTCTTGTTCCGCCACTAAAATGGTCGAGTTCGGCATCTTTAAAAAAGTTGTAATCATTTTTTTCTGCTGTTCAAGCGTAGTCGCACGCTCATTTTCCTCGTACAGCATATAGGCTGTTTCTCGATCAAGCTCTTTATTTAACGCTAAAAAAGCGGCTGCATCGGAAGCTGAAATTTCTCGAATCACGTTTACCCCTGCTTTCGTCAATAGTAGTTAACTAGAAAAGAACGTTAATAAACGGATGATATCCTTACACACGTGCTGAACGTTTTCCAAGAAAAGCAGTGAAGATAAAACATATACTAAAAGCGACGGCTGAAACGAAAAAGCCAAGCATCCACCCTAAAGCTCGCATAAACGTATCTTCATTGGGATACAGAGGCTTAACGCTTAGCCACTGGATCACCATAATCAATGCTACGATCAAGTAAAAGCTGCTTCCTGTTAAAGCCATTTTAAGACGGTTTTTAAATGACCCTGTCCACGCTGTACTAAAAGCGCTCCACGTGAGAATACTTACAATCGTCGCTAAAAACATAAGAACAAGATGTAAATAAGGGATATCTGTAAACATAAGAAGATAGAGTAAAAATATCGTAGTGCCAAAATATAAAGCATTAATGCCAAATAAATAGCCTCCGCTCAGCCAGTGGTTTTGAAACCACTTTTTCTTGCTGAGACGTTCTACCACTCCGCTGGGAACCCACAGCGTACGCGAAAAAATAATCATCACCAGCACAAGTACCATGCCGGCCAAAAAGAATGTTGACACTTTTTCATCAACCTTTCTATTTAAAGTAAATATGGTTAATTATACAATTAATAACAAAATTAAACTATTGTTTTCTTTACTAATGAAGAGGCTGAGACAAACGTATTTTATTAGTGGTAGGGAAATTTGAACGATGCATTGAGATTCTTGGTAGAGAATTAAATTCGTTCGGATTTTTTATGGATAGGCTGAATGTAAGTTTTATGTAGGTAGCTGCTTCTAGCTGTTGATTGGAGGGCAAGGCGAAGACTCCTGCGGGAAAAGCGGAACAGGTGAGACCCCGCAGAAGCGTAAGCGACGAGGAGGCTCACCGGCCGCCCGCGGAAAGCGAAGCCTTGCACGGAAATTAACAGCGGTGTCACAAACAATTCATATGAGCTCATTTATCCTATTTGTTCGTCTTTCAATGGGAGTAATTTAGAGATGTCTTAATCTCTATTTACATTCTTCCTCCAGTAAACGGATTGATTTCCCCTGTTAAATCACGTCCTGCTTTCTTTTCTTCGTAAGCGATGCGCTTGCCAATCGTAATTTTATTCCAAATTAGTGGAACCCAAATACACGCTCCGAAAAAAATCATCCAAAAAAGTTCTCCCATTTCTTCCACCCTTTCATTTTTTGCTTTTATTTTGAAGACAATAAGAAACGCGCATACGGTTTTTATTCTTGATTTGAATCACTCATGCCGTATGAAAAGAAATAAACCAGGACTGATAAAGCCATTCCGTAAGTGGTCCAAGCCGCTAGTAAAATGGCGTACTGATGATTGATAAAAAACACTCCGCTTGAAATCAGCAGCAGTATAAAACTAATCCATTTTATTTTTTTCATTACTCTATCCCCTTTACTTAACCTTTTACAGTAAGTTTCTTATTGTCTACTTGTTATTACGGACGAAATGTATAAAAGTTCCATTTTTTTAAAAAATAACCGAAAAAGAATTTGATAAAACGTTCAACTATCGATTATCATATACCTTAAAGTAAGCTTTACGATTCATAAGTGGGAGTGAACAATCTTGTCTTATAGCATGAAAGAAATGAATGAAAAAACCGGGCTTTCCGCACCGACTTTGCGCTATTATGAAAAAGAAGGAATCCTTCCTTTTGTAGAACGTGATGAGAATGAAAAGCGCCTCTATAACGATACGAATATTGAGTGGATCCGTTTTATCTTAGCTCTGCGCTCAACTGGCATGCCGCTTGCAGAAATAAAGCGCTATGTAGAGCTCTATAAACAAGGAGAAAGCACGATTAAAGAACGAAAAAACATGATGCTTCAGCACAAAGAAGCGGTAGAAGAAGAAATGGCCAAAACTTTTAAATACCTCGAGCAAATTAACTACAAGTTAGCTTTGTACGACTCACTAGAAGCAAGGTTAGAGCAAAAAGAAATTAAAATATAAACACAAAAGTCCGCAGGTGCACCTGCGGACTTTTTATTAATACAGTGAATTTACGGTGTTTAGCAGTTCTTCTGACCATGTCCAATCGCTGATTTCAACTGCATCTGTTACGTGGTGCAATTTACTAGCTCCGATAATGCTTGATGTCACAGCGGGCTGATTTAGCACCCATGAAAGAGCAAACTGAGACAAGCTTACTTCATGTTGTTCTGCTAACTTGCGATACTGCTCCACCAGCTGAAAGTTTCGGTCAGTAAAGTAGTTTCGCAGCAGCTTTTCACCATGTGCAGCACGGCTTTCTGGCGGCACGTCATTTGGTGTTTTATATTTGCCTGAAAGCATGCCGCGCGCTAACGGACTGTATACCATAACGCCTACACCTTCGGATTGACTAAACGGCAGCAGCTCTTGTTCAATTTCACGAGAGAGAAGATTGTACTGAGGCTGAACGGAAATAAATTTTTCAAGATTCATGTTGTCACTAATATGATGAGACTTTGCGATTTGCCACGCGGCATAATTGGAGCAGCCAATATAACGAACTTTGCCTTGACGAACTAAATCATCTAGCGTGCGAAGCGTTTCTTCCATAGGTGTATGGTGATCAAAAAGATGAACTTGATAAAGATCGATGTAGTCCGTCTGCAGTCGTCGCAGCTGATTATCAACTTCTCTCATAATATGTGTGCGTGAAAGACCTTTATCATTTTTGCCTTTTCCTACGGCAATGCCGACTTTTGTTGCAAGCACAACATCATCTCGTTTTCCTTTTAACGCGCGTCCAATAATTTCTTCAGATTCCCCTGTGCCTTATCTAAACTCTTCATCCTGCCCTTTTCCGTAATAGTTGGCTGTGTCAATGAAGTTAATTCCGTTTTCAATGGCGCTATGTAAAATAGCTGCCGACGCTTTTTCGTCAATCCATCGTCCAAACGCCATGGTACCTAGACATAAATTTGATACTTCCAGACCTGTTGTTCCAAGCTTTCGATATTGCATCGATACCCTCTCCTTTTTATTTCTGTTTATAGTCACTATTATCATACACCTTAATGTGCACTTTAAGACAAGCCTTGAGCGTGCGTGCATATACAAAAAACTGTTAGGAACAGGCAGTGCTTCTAGCAGTTTTTTGGTTCATTTCCCGCTTATTTTTTTACAATTCGCTTCTTCATTAGACATAATATGGTAAGATAAATCATAGCTTACCCATTATCGAAACTACATTAAGCTGCCGCCGTTAAAATCACGGCAATTCCATTAAAACAAGCGTGAATGATTATACTAGGAAGCAACGACTTTGTTTTTTCGTACACCCAAGCGAATACGAGACCTGAAAAAAAGTTAACGGGCAAGGTATTGTACGTTGGAATATGCACCAGCATAAAGATAAACGAACTTCCCGCCAATCCAAATACAATCCCTCCTTTACGTTTCAGCCACGTATAAAAAAAACCTCGGTAAATAATCTCTTCATAAAAAGGTGAGATCACAGCGGCTGAAACAAAAGCAAGTATAAATGAAAACAGCGACAGGTCATGCTGTAAACTGGCTGTTTTTTTATTTTCATACGTCATACCAAACCATTCCATGAGTACAACAATTGCCACACTTCCTAAGATCAGCACAAAAAGCCAAAAAAGAATGAGCGGCCAGTGACGTTTTGAAAACGATTGAAAACCAATTTTTCTATCACCATCCTGCACCATCAGCCAATACAGAGCTGATAAAAACACAGTTGCCATAACAAATCCAGTAGCTGTTCCAGCATAGAGCTCACTTTTAAATAGCGACTGTAAAACGTGCTGCAATGCTCCTTCAATGAAAACAGGAACACCAATAAACGTAACGACTAGCATAATTACAAATGATTTTATTGTCCATAATCCTTGATTTTGTTGTTTCAATTTACTTCGCCTCCCTTTTACCTATATTCAGTGTAAAAGGTGACGTAACGTTACCTGCAAGCATTTTTTTGGAGGGATTAAACATGATTTATTTTTCTACGGGGCAAGCCGCTAAAAAATTAGGGCTCACGGTGCGTACGCTTCGTTACTACGATCAAATCGGATTGCTTCATCCATCGTCAAAAGCCGAAAATGGAAAACGCTCCTACTCAGAAACGGACTTAGTCACACTAGAGAAAATTACCCTGTTAAAAAACTTAGCCGTTCCTTTGCGAGATATTGAACTTATTCTTCATCAAGTAAGTATTGATGAACTTTTAGCGATTCATCAGCAAAAACTTCAGCAAAAAGCTTCAGAAATTCATCGAGCTTTAGAACATACCCACACTCTTCGCAACAGTATAAAAATAGAAGGTGAACTAAACTGGAAGCAGCTCCTTCCTTTAGTTCACAATCAGCCTACTACACAAAGCAGCTGGACTGATCTACTTTCAATAGAAGAAAGTGAGATTCTGCAGCGTGATATGCCTAAACTGGAGAATGAGAGTGCTGATAAATGGATCAGTATCATTAAACGAATTCAGCTGTGTTTAAAGCATCAGCGTTCACCACAGTCTGAAGATGGCCAGCTGATTGCGGCGGATATACTGCTTTTATCAAGTGAGCTATTTGGCCCTCATACCGATTTAGAGAAAGCCTTTTGGGATATTCGCAAATCTCCTGAGGCATCCAGTTCACTTAATCTCTATCCTATTGACAGCGAAGTCCTTCAATTTATTGAAGATGCGATTATTTTTTACGAACAACACATAAAGGAATGAAAGTATTGAAAAAAGAAAAGCTGTTTGCTAATTCTTCTTATAAAAAATTATTTATTTCAAGTACTGCGGCAAGCTTCGGAGATTTATTTGATATGTTTGCGGTGATGACGCTTTTTACATACGTGTGGCACGCAAATTCCCTCTGGATTACGCTTATTCCTGTCGCGTACGCTTTGCCTAGCATCCTGCTAAGTCAAGCAGCTGGAAATTTAGCAGACCGCTACAATAAAGTACAGCTGATGTTTCTGTCTGAACTAGTCCGTCTTCTGTTTACATGTCTGTTATTTTTCACAAATGAACCGCTTTTGGCACTAGGGGTGCTGACGCTGCGCTCTATGAGTTCTGTTATGAAAGTGCCCGCACAGCTCGCTTACGTTCGAGAAGTGGTCAAAGAAGATCAGCTGCTGCAGGCCTCTGCTTTACAAAACATTATGTTTCAAATTGCCAAAGTTGTGGGACCGTTTCTCGGAGCCGCCGCGCTGACGTTTACAACACCTAAAGCATGTATTTTAGTTAACGCCGCAGCTTGTATGATTTCTATCGGCGTGCTGTTTTCACTTAAAAAAGCAGGTAAAAATATTCAAGGGCAAGCTGCTCGTTCTTCCCATCAAGCGAAAGAAGCGTACTCAAACGGCTGGAAACTCGTTTTTCAGCACCCAATTCTTTTACGTGTCGTTGTTTTGTTTCACGTTTCATACTTTGTCGTCATGCTTGTTGACGCTCAAATTAGCATCTTTCTTCGAGATGTGCTCCCTCATAACCCGGAAATGCTCGGCTGGCTGCTTTCTGGAATTGGGATAGGAGCGCTAGCAACAGGAGTGTATCTTAATCGAAAAAAACACGTTCATCATCCATTTAGGCTTTTATCACTTGGACTGCTTCTATTTGGAGGGGCTTTATTTTTCATTAGCTGCTTTAACCCAGCCGTTATGTCACGCTATTTTATTTTGATTGCTGCACCTATCGGTGGCGCCGGAGTTGGACTTAATTTGCTGCTGTTTAACTATATCGTTCAAAAGTACAGTGACAAAGAGCACCTAGGGAAAGTGTACGGATTCATTAACACCTTAACGAGCGCCGTTTTACTTACTGCTCCTGTTCTTGGAGGCATGGTCGTAAAGCTTGCAGGTGCTCAGACGACTTTTTTAACGGCGGCAATCATCGTAGTAGTCGTTGGATTTGTGAGTATGGTGATGCCGCTGCGTGATAAACCGGAAAGAAACGTTCAGATTGACGCATAAAAAATATCTTTCCTTATTCCCCTGCAGCCGGCTGGATTTTAGGGACACTGCTTTTGCTAGGAAACTCTTTTTATACGAGAAGATACTTACATAGAAGAACAGCCAAAAAGTAAATATCAGTCCGGAGCCGTATATACAAACCTTCATTCGGTTATGGTAAAATAGATAAGCAAAAACTGGATGTAAGGAGATTTTTAGTTTGAAAACGGGATTAATATCTGGCATTATATCTTTAATTATTGTGATTATCATTTCTATTACAGCAGGCAACTGGCAGTATATTTACTATATTTCAGGCCCTCTTGGCATATTACTTACGGCAATTGCACTCGTAACCTTACTGGATACATTTCGATTTGAAACAAGAGGACCTTACTTTACCCCGGTCCGGCAGCGAGAGGATACAGAATGGATGAAACGTTTTATTATTGCAGCTGTTCCTCATTTAGTTGCTTCTTGTATTTGTATTTTATTTTTATAGAGCTCAAAAAAAGGTTAAAACATAACGAAATGAAGCTAACCTAAAGACGAATAAATGAGATACATGAGCTGAACCGCTTGTTACACCGCAGTTGATTTCCGTACAAGGCTTCGCTTTCCGCGGGCGGCTGCTGAGCCTCCTCGTCGCTTGGCTCCTGCGGGGTCTCACCTCTTCCGCTTGTTCCGCTTGTTCCGCTTGTTCCGCAGGAGTCTTCGCCTTGCCCTCCAATCAACTGCTAGAAGGAACGAAACAGATAAAACTATATTCACCATCGTAAAAAAAACGAACCACTAATCAAACATGTTAATTAGTGGTTCGTTTTTCACTTGCGCTAAAGTACTTTTGTCAAAGCTTCTTTTCTCATTTACGAAATGCCGCGCGACATACCGTAATAATCAATACGGTAGTCCACAGATCCCTCTGCAAATACATTTACAGCTGATTTAGAATCTTTTTTCGGGAATACGCGGGAAGTGAAGACAATTTTACCGCCGTTTATATAAATTTCGACAATGCTTTTGTCGACAAATACGCGAACATCGACTTCATTTGACGCCGTCCATTTTTCAGAGCGAACGACACCGTATTCCGTTGCATATTGATGGTGGAATGAAGAGCGGTCGAGTCTCACTTCTTGCTTTTCTGTATCAAACACAAGGCGAAGCTCTTCTTCTTTACTATTAAACAGCTCTAAACCAAACTGTTTGGCCCCTATCTCGCGGAACGTCATATTGATTTCATAGGCATTGTTTGTTGCTTCATCAATAATCACTTCTTCATTTTTTAGCGTTCCTCTAAAATGAACCGCTTGATCTCGAAGCTTATTTAACTCTTCTACAGGCTTTTGAACAAGTTCATTACCTTCAAGGGAAAGCTCACGAGGAAGCGTTAATGCATGGGCCCATCCGTATTCGTCTGATGGATAGTCAACGTCCGGGTTTCCAATCCATGCAAATAGCAAGCGACGTCCGCTTTCATCTTGAAACGTTTGCGGTGCATAAAAGTCAAATCCTTTATCAATTTCACGGTAATACTCCATTTCAAACGTTAAACTTTCCACATCAAAGGTTCCCACCGCGTAAATCACATTATAAATATTATGAAAATCGTGGCTGTCCGCTTTAATTCCCTGCGGTGAAAAGACAAACACATCTTTTCCGTCCAGTTTAAAGTAATCCGGGCACTCCCACATATAGCCAAAGTCAGGAAGCGATGTTTGAACTTCGCCTTTAAATGACCACTGAAGCGCATCGCTTGATTCATACACAATTAATGCGCCCGTTTCGTTTTCACGCTGAGCGCCCAGCAGCATATAATATGTATCATTTTCTTTCCATACTTTCGGATCGCGCACATGTCCTGTATACCCATCAGGAACGCCTCGTACCGCTGGATTGTGCGTGTATTTTTCTACACTTCCATCCCTTTTTAGCATCGCGATACATTGATTAGCTGAGCGTGAGCCGTCTTCGTATTTTACATTCCCCGTATAAAACAGCAGCCCTTGACCATCTTTTTTGATAGCGCCGCCTGAGTATGCGCCGTGCGATTCATATTCTTCCGTTGGTGTTAGGGCAACCGGAAGGCGTTCCCACGTTACTAAATCCGTAGATTTCACATGAGCCCAGTGCTTCATTCCATGCATCGCACCGTACGGATACCACTGATAAAACACGTGATATTCACCGTTTAATTGAATCAATCCGTTTGGATCATTCATCAGTCCGTACTGTGGATGAATATGATAAATCGGCTGCCAGCTGTCTTTGATTGCTTTGTCTTTTAATGCTTCTAACTCTCCAGATTTTGCTTCTAAAATCGTTCTGTACTTCGATTCAGCCATTTCTTCAATCCCTCCAGCATCTAAAAAAAGAGAACGTATTCTCCTTGCACTCTATGATATAAAATTTCAAGTGAAAATGCTACCAAAGAACGAATGTTGTCGTTTTCTTGTGTCGGATTTTATAGATAAGTTTTTTTCTGTTTTTATAGCAGAAAAGAAGGTTTTTCTGTCAGGTGGTTGAATACTATATACAATCAAATTTCACCAGCCTGTACGAGCGTCCGACGGCACTTGCAGAGTTTTTTAGCGAATCATTTGCGTTTTGCAGGAAGTATTCAACAAAATGGTAAACCCTTCATATTACATATTATAAAAGGAGGAAATGTCATGACAAAAGAAAACGTAAAAGAAACAGTGGGTAAAGAAACAAAAGGTGGAAGCAAAGAGTTATTAGTCGGCACTTTAGTAGGCAGCGTAGTGGGTGTAACAACAGCTTTACTAGTAGCGCCAAAGTCAGGAAAAGAGCTGCGTGCTTCTATTCAAGACGGAGCGAATCAAGCACTTGCTAAAACAGGTCAAGTGAAAGAAACGGTATATGCAAAAGGCCAAGATCTCAAACAGCGCACGGCTCGTCTTTCACAAAAAGTCTCCGAACAATCTTCGCAAGTTGTCAACAAAGTGAAATCTCTACGCACTGCTAAAGAACAGCCGCTTGCAGAAACGGCTGCAGCAGAAGAGCTTGAAACGACAGAAATCGTTCAAGATCCTGTTCTTGAAGCTGAAGCGGTGCAAGAAGAATTAAATACAATTACGCAAGAAGTAAGTGACTTAGAACAATCTGTCGATGAAACAAGACGTTAATAACGAGCTGTAGAGATATCTCTACAGCTTTTATGTATATTCGCTATCCTTCCCACCCTTCAAAAAAATAGCCTCCATACGGACACGGCTCTGATTCCGGCAGTTCTTCATAACGCTGTCCACTGTAATACTTCGCCAGCACAATCTTAGGCTTCAAAACCGCTATCCCTTCACTGTCTTCTTGCTCCGCTCCGCGTTCTCTCATCAAACAAAAAATATCCATTCCCGCAAATTCTCCGTACCCTTGATAGCACGACTCATAATAAACTTTACCAGGTGTCACCAAATAACACTCCCGCTGCCACGACGGCTGCTTACTGTAGACACTCGCAATACTTATTCCACTCACTGCACACTTCCAGCTGCAAATTCCAACCATATAACGCCTCCAACGACTTAATAGTCTATTCATCTACAACTTTTGATGAAATCAAACGTCCTGAGAAATGTACAGCATTTTATCGTCGATCAAAAACCTACGCTACCAGATTCCCTGACCCCTTGAATTCCCCCAAAAAGGTCCACCTATGCGGAAGTTGGCAGCCCGCAAGGGAGGACAACTTCCGCTTAGGTCTAGCTCTGTCTCCTTGGCTGCTCTTTAGCCACGGAGACAGAGCTACATCGATAAAAATAAAAAAGGTCTGATAAATCGACCATTTCTGGTGATTATCAGACCTCAAGTTTTTCTGCATTTGAGCGGCTTATTTGCTGTTCAAGCGATTTAGCCAGCAGGACAATTTCATGATCTACATATTTTGTTTTGATTTCTTCAATTTCCATTAATGTTTTAGAAAAGCTTTCTGCATTATTTCCCTGTCTGTGCTGCACATCTTTAAAGAAATCAAGCAGTGCCTCGTTAGACTGCGTTGGACGGCTAAAATCAATCGTGTACATTTTGTACCCCAGTGTTAAATTTGTTGTAGTTGTCATAATTATTTCCCCCATTCTTCCTATAGTGATATATCTTCTACTCTTTACCCTTTAATTCCTTCTTTTTAACCTAAATTAATTATTTTTTTCAAAAAAACTTCCCATTATAAGAAAAACACCCTTATAACAAGGATGTTAGAGTATTCTTCCCTTCGGTACAATTCCAGATGCAAAGTCATCTTTGAACTTAAAGCTAGCAGAATTGTTTTCCTCTAGAAAATGTATTTCCCATTTAAAGACGGGATATTCAGGCTTGTACATTTCGACTTTCTGATTGGGATTTTCTTCTAATCTTGCAATTACTCGTTTGAATCCTTCATATGCAATCCACCAGTCGCTTCCGGTTTCATCGGTAATAAAACAAATAGAACCGTCAATTAAATGAAGGTTTTGCTTGATATCATCAGCATTGGTAAAATACGCATTTCCAAACGTTTGAAGACAACGATCGCAATAACCTGCTTTGCCTCCATCTTTATAAATCCAGTGTGCGATTGGCTCACTGCAGTCTTTACACGTATTCGTCACTTCTTGAAGAAATGTCTTGCCGCTCCACTGTTCTTTTTCATTTTCAAACACGGTCCATACTAAATAATCCTCCGTTTGCTCTGAAATAAAAAGGCGAAACGGCTCGTCTCGATGCCAAAAATGAATATTCTGTTCGTCTGATTCTTCAAAGTCTATGACAAAATTATCTCGTTCTAATATATGTCGAATAACATTGGTTAAAAAGGTAACATCCATACAAGGACCTCCCGTACTAAGCATAGCTTCTAGTAATATAGCGTTTATGAGTTAAAACATATCACGCGCGCTGAAATAACGTCAATGATTACCTCTTGCTTTCTCCGAAAACTGGAAAAGAAATGGTCAAACGCGCTATAATGGTAGTCATGTTAAAACGGAAAGGAGATTTTATGAAGTTTACCGTTCAATCAGCTGCACTTTTTCTTCTCTTTTTTATTTGTTTAAGCGGCTGTTCGGATAACGCCGAGCAGTCAAAAAAGCCAGCCGGCTATTTAGTTCAAGGGCGAATTTTACAAGTGAAACAGAATGAAATTCTCATTGCAAACGTCATTCCGCGAGATACCGCGCTTGACTATACAACCAAAGAAATACTTGGTTCTAGCGATGTACAGCCTATTTATGTAAAAGTTGCAGATGATCAAACATACAAAAAAGGACAGCTCGTTAAAGCATGGCTCAAAAAAGACAAAAGCGTTCAGTATTCTGTTCCCGCAAAAGGCGAGGCTGTGGAAGTCAACATTTTAAAACAGCCGTAGAAAAGCTCCTGTTACAGGAGCTTCCTTCGCGTCAGCGGACGTTCGGTCCGATTCATTTTATGCTGTTCAAAATCCCACTTTTCTAAAAAGCGCTTTGCTGATATATAACCAGATTCATATAAAAACTCGATTTCTTCTTCTTTTAATGCAAAATCCGTTGCCGTAATCACACCCGTTGGAATTTGTACGGTTCGTTCTTTTGTCTCCGCGTTCAAATACCGCAAATCGTGAGCTTGCAGCATCGTTGTAAACATGCTTTTAAATAAATGGACAGGTGTTGGAATAATAGCAGCTGTATCAATTTCTTCTTTTACAAATCGAAAACCAAACGTCGGGAAACGCGGATGCTCGGTATCAAACAGCCAAATCGGAAAATTGCTTAAAAGCGCTCCATCGACAATGTATGACCTCTTGAACCCTTTGGATTTCCAAATGACGGGACGAAAGAAAAAAGGAATGGACGCACTCATCATCACGGCTTGTGAAATCTTCATATCGCTTGGCTGCATTCCGTATCGGGGCAAATCGTCAGGGAGCACAAGCATCTGTCCGTTCGAAATATCTGAGGCAATAATTTTCAGCTTATCTGCAGGCAAATCTGCAAACGTTTCGATTCCTTTTTCACGCAGCAGACCGTACACCCATTTTTCCAAATAATCATTTTTATAAAAACCTAAATGAACCATCAGTTCAATCAAGTTGCCAATGAGAGGAATTCGGTTAATGATCGTTTTTCCGCGAAACTTGGCATAGTCCATGTTTTGAAGCTCCTTGCGAATTTCCCCGCTTTTATAGCCGCTCGCCAAAAGTGCCGCAATCAACGCTCCGGCTGACGTACCTGCTAGACGCTGCCATTCTACATTGCTTTCTTCCATCGCTTCAATCGCACCGGTGAATGCGATTCCTCGAACTCCTCCCCCTTCAAACACAGCATCTGCTTTCACATCTTTCCCCTCCTATACAACTCTCTAGTTTTTATATACCCTTTTTTATATTCAGGTTTTCGCTACTCCATACCTTTTATTTTTTAACAAAAAAAGACTGTTTCTTTGATCGAAACAGTCTTTTCTTTACAGTCGCTTTATTACCATTCGATAGTAATTCATTGTCAGCCAGTAGAAAATGAAATAAATAACCCCGTATACTGCATCCGCTATTAAAACAGGAACGATCAGACTTTCACCGGTTAGATTCGTAATGACCTTCAGCGCAAATAGACTGTGCAAGATGCCAATTACTAAAGGCAAACCAAACGTAAACAGCTGCTGCTTTCGAACGGCGCTCATCATTTGAGACACTGAAAACCCAAGCTTGCGCAGTACTTCAAATCTTTTGCGCTCTTGTTCGGCTTCGGAGATTTGCTTAAAATAAATAATACTGCCCGTTGCCATCAAAAAGACGAGCCCTAAAAATCCTCCAATAAAAATAAACAATCCTTTACTCATTAAGCCTGCCTGAAACACATCATAGTATGAAGTACGGCTTTCTCCAGCTTCTTTTGCGATTTGATGATAGTTCTTAGTAAGTTCGTTTTGTTTGTTTCCATCATCGGTATTAAATACGTACACCGCTTGCTTTTTTCCAGCCTTTGAAAGTTTGATAAACGTGTCGTGATTGACTACAAACTGATAGCCGGCACTGTCAGAATCAAGAATGAGCAAAGGCTCGGATTTAACGACTTTTAAAGCAAGCTCTTCTGATTTGTTCAGCTGCACAGCTGCGGTTTTACCTGTACTAGGCTTAAACACTTTTCCTTTTGCCATTGAATCAAAAATAACGGTTTCATTTGCGCTTAGCGCAGGAACCGAAACGCCATTTTTCCGCACTTCTTCTTCATCTAAAAAGCTGATTTGTTCCCTATCTTTATAGTAGCCCGATGTAATAAATCGAAAATCCGATAAATCAGCGGAATGCTTCACGATATGATAGACATACTGATTTGATTGGATATCTAACTCACGCAGTACATCTATAAAGCCTTGCGCTGCGTTTTTACTGTGCAGCGTATAGTCATAAGGCTGCATGCTTCTGGCATCGGCTTTTGTGTTATAGTACGAGGAATACGTCACACCAACTGCTACAAGTGTAGTAGCCGACAAAATCGTAATTAGGGTTAACACTCGTGCATTTGCTTTAATGCGATACATCATCGTAGAAACGCTTAGCATATTTGCAAACGAATAATATCGGCTTGCATGCTCTCGGTAAAGTCCCATCAGCCACTCAATTGTGGCTTTAAAAAGTAAAAATGTACCGAAAATGACCGAGAACAGTACAACGGCTACAATTAGAAAAAAATTAGGCGTCACAATGTTTCCCGATGAAAGGTAGTACCCATAGCCAACGAGTAAGATACCCAGTCCTCCCACTGCAATTGAGCGTTTCGAATTCATTTTATTTACGCGTTCACTTTTGCTTTCTGCTTGAAACAAATCTAATAGCGTATAGCGGTACATAATAAAATAGCCTTGAAACGAGATAAAAATGGTAACAATCAAAAACACTACGGCTGTTTTCAAAACCGCTTGAAGAGAAAATGTGAGCGTAATAGAAAACGACAGTCCCATAAGCTTTAGTAAAAACAGCACAAACAGCCTTGAAAACACGGTACCTAGTAAAATACCGACCACCAAAGAAAAAATCCCCAGCAGCATATTCTCGTAGAAAATCATTTTCCCAATCGTACGTTTTTCAATACCGACTAAATGATACAGTCCGAGCTCTCTCTTACGCTGTCTGATAAAAAATGAGTTTGTGTACCAAATAAAGACAACAATAAAAGTAAGCAAAACGTAATTTGAAGCATTAAAAATGCCCTGCAGCCTCATCTCTTCTCCAATCACTTTTGAAATCGATTGGTCGTACTGAAGCGTAGCAAACACATAGTACACAACAATACTAAAAATCATTGAAAAGAAATAAAGGCTGTACCGACTAATATTTTTGCGCATATTCTTTTTAACAAGATCAAATACGGTCATAGCCTTCACCGCCTAATGCGCCTTGAATGTTCATAATTCGTTTGAAAAATTCTTGTCTCGTTTGTTCGCCTTTAAACAGCTCCGTGTAAATTTGTCCGTCTTTAATAAACAGCACGCGGCTGCAGTAGCTTGAAGCCAGCGGATCATGCGTCACCATAATAATGGTGGCACGGTCTTCTTGATTTAACTGGGACATCTTTTCAAGCAGGCTTGAAGCGGCCTTGGAATCAAGAGCTCCGGTAGGTTCATCGGCGAAAATAACGGCTGGATTCGTAATCATTGCTCTCGCTGCTGCAACGCGCTGTTTTTGTCCACCAGAAATCTCATACGGGTACTTACCCGCCAGCTCATAGATGCCTAGTCGCGTTGCGGTGTCTTTCAGCTTCGCTTCCATTTCTTTCTTAGACATTTTTGTAACCGTAAGCGGCAGAAGAATATTTTCTTTTACTGTTAACGTATCCAGTAAATTATAATCTTGAAAAATAAATCCTAGATGATTGCGTCTGAAAGCAGACAGCTTCTTATCTTTCATGAGCGCTACGTTTTCTCCTTGAATCCATACCTCGCCATCTGTGGGACGGTCAATCGTTGAAAGAATGTTCATCAGCGTCGTTTTTCCCGCTCCAGATGGTCCCATAATACCGACAAACTCTCCTTCTTCGATTGTAAAATCAATTCCTTGTAGCGCTTCGTATACGTTTCCTCTTGATCCAAACGTTTTGGTTACATTTTTCCCTTCAAGGACAATACTCATTTCCCTTCCTCCTTTCGTTCTTTTGTAGGCCACACGCTTTTCACCCGCTGCGGCAGCTCATTTTTTGTTATAATGTCATATTTCCGAACTTCGTTACCTCGAACAAAAAGGTCAATAACCGTTCCTTCTTTTAACTGTTTAATCGTCGTAAACGTTTGAAACGTTGTTTGTCCTTTTTCGTTTATTACTGAAATGGTATATTGAACTCGTCCATAGTCGTCCACTTTTTTTGCTTCTTTTGGGATGATCCCGTATTGATGCTCCGTTGCGGCGTTTTGATAAATCTTTACTCCTCCTATACATGCTCCCACAATAAAAATCAGGGCTAAAAGACTAATCCACTTTCGCTTCATGTACGTTCCCTCCTTGTGTATAGCTCTATCTTACTTCTTAACAAGGAAAGATTCGTTTGAAGCAGATGACAATCTCGGCTTTCAACCTTACATTTTTGAAAGGTTATCAAAAGAATTCGGTTTGTAGAAGGTCAAAATTACCGTGGTTCCCTCGTGTAAAAGTGAATGTACCTCTATTCGATGGCCAAGAGCATCTGTAATTTTTTTTGAAAAATACAGCCCTAGCCCCGTAGCTCCTTTCGATTTTCTTCCGACATTTCCTGTAAATCCTTTTTCAAATATGCGCGGAAGGTCTTGTGGTGGAATGCCCTCCCCTTGGTCAACGATAAATAACTTCACATACTTCGGCGTTTCTTCACTAAAAAAAGAAAGCTTTCCTTCTAGAGGGCTATATTTAATTGCATTGGATAACACTTGCTTCACAACAAACTGCATCCACTTTGGGTCAGTGTGCACTAACGTATCTAGATTCTTTTCATCAATATACAGTCTTTTCTCAATACACCATTTCGAGAAATACGCAACGTTTGGAAAAACAAGTTCGCTTAGCGACACTGCCTGCACCTGGTAATCTTTTTCTAAGTGACGCAGACGTGCGGCATATAAATTCTGATCTACTAACCCATCAATTTTCATCCATTCATCTTCAATATCCTTAAGCCAAGGCCATTTATAAAGCTCTGTACGACGAGCGTTAATAAGCAGCTTCATAGCAGTAAGCGGCGTTTTGATTTCATGAACCCACGTCGTTATATATTCCTGCTGTTCTCGCTGCTGTACGTGAAGAGAGTGAGTTTGTCTGCGATAGACACGATCTATACGCTGCAGCAGACTCAGCATGTCTTCATCTGCTTTCGTTCGCACGTATGAATGCATTTCTTGTAAATCGTACGCGTCATTCTGCAGCATTAAACTTAATCTTTTTATAAATCTTCTTTCTTTTACTCCTCTCCATAAAAGAAACAGAATTAGCATACACAGCGTTAAAAGATTCAAGTACCAAAACGAAGTAGACGATACCTTAATATCATACTCGAGAAGCAGCAGAGCATCGATTACACTCAGCCATAGAAGAACGAATAGAATCCAGCTTAGCCTTTCTCTTAAAAAACTTTTCCACATTTTAATTCACCAGATATCCTTGACCTTTTTTGGTCACGATTTGATCATTCAGCCCGATTTCTTCCAGCTTGGTACGAATGCGTGTGATGTTGACTGAAAGCGTATTGTCACTTACAAATTTCTCATCTTCCCATAATCTTCGCATAAGCTCTTCTCGCGATACAATCTTGCCTCGCTCTTCCAAAAGAAGCCGTAAAATAAAAAATTCATTTTTCGTTAAATGAACTTCTCGATCGTTATAATGCAAACTTCCTTTTTTTAAGTCTAGCACCGCGCCGTTCCACTCGATAACGTCTGAAATCGTGTCTCCATACGAATACGTTCTGCGCAGAAGTGCCTGCACTTTAGCAATAAGAACATCCAAGTTAAACGGCTTTTGGATATAGTCATCCGCCCCAACATTCATTGCCATAACAATGTCCATTGGATGTTCACGAGACGACAGAAATACGATAGGAGTTTTTGAAACTGTACGTATTTGCTGACACCAGTAAAACCCGTCATATACAGGTAAATTCACGTCTAAAATGACCAATTCTGGGCTTTCTGCAATAAATACTTCCATCACCTTTTGAAAATCTTCTACTCCAGCCACTTCAAATGACCACTGTTCGAATTTTTCTTTCACTAATTCATATATTTTGCTATCGTCTTCTACAATTAAAATTTTCATACCTTCACCTCTGTATTCTCCTATGTATTATGTATACCCGACTGTTGAGGGTTTTCTTAAAAGTTCATCTAACCCATTAGCATGACGGCAATTTTCTTAAAAATAAACTTTTTATGTCTGTAAAATGAAGAATGAACGAGTATTATCGTAGTGTAAACTTGTGCATGATACAAGTATCTCTGTTTAAATACTACAAAATAATGACAATATCGTTAATAAGTAATCTTTAAACTCCATTAAATGCTCATTTTTTGTTACTATAGTATATAAGATGAAAACTTAAACTAATTTGACATGTGGATATGTAAAAAGGAGCTAGTTATCAATGAGTGTACCCAACAAATTACGCGACAACGCAATGGTGATGTTAAAAGAGACAAGCCGAACATTTTTTATTCCAATTAGCCACTTGCCGGCAGAATTGCAAGATGCAGTAGGATCTGCTTACTTATGTATGAGGGCAATTGATGAAATTGAAGATCACCCTGAGCTAGAAGCCGGTGTAAAAAGCCGCTTGCTTTACGCCATTAGTGACCTGTTAAAAAAGTCTTTTAACGAAGACGACTACATGGCATTAGTAGGTCCTTATCAAGCTGATTTACCTGACGTAACGCTTCAGCTCGGCAACTGGATTGCGCTTTGTCCGACTGGAGTTGCAGATCAAGTATTAGATGCAACTTCTATTATGGCCAAAGGAATGGCCGATTGGGTAGAAAAAGACTGGCATATTCAAAATGAAGCGGATTTAGATGACTATACGTTCTATGTAGCTGGTCTAGTAGGCGTGATGCTTAACGACATTTGGAAATGGTATGACGGCACGGATACAGACAAAGAATTAGCCATTGCATTTGGACGCGGCTTGCAGTCTGTAAATATTCTGCGCAATACCTCGGAAGATTCAGAGCGTGGAGTCAGCTTCTTCCCTAACAACTGGAGCAGAGAAGATATGTTTGCCTATGCTCGCCGCAATCTGTCACTAGGAAAGAAATATTTAGAAGATGTCAAATCGCTTCCGATTCTTCATTTCTGTAAAATTCCGTTAGCGCTTGCCGATGGAACGTTAAACGCCTTAATGAAAGGAAAAGAAAAAATGACGCGTGACGATGTAAATAAAACGGTAAGTGAAGTTGTGGATATGTAAAAGCAAAAGCACGGAGCCCATTGGTTCCGTGCTTTTTATATTTCTACCTGCAGACTTTCATATAAAGCAGTGATTTCCCCTTGAATAATGGGGTAGCGTTTCAGGGTCGGAACACTTGAAAGCTTTGGCGCTCGCTTTTGCTCTGCTGCTACGGCTAGCTGAGCAAACGTTTCTTGAAGCTCTCGCTTTTCCGTTTCTGACAGCTCATATCCTTCATACGACGCAAGAAGCATATAACCTAACTGCTGCGTAGCGACAACTGCCGGCCACAGTCCTTCAAGCTTGACGGCCGTTTTAGAATATTCTCCAATCACATTATCATAAAGCGCCCGAAGATTAACTAGTTCCCCTTGAAGCTTATTTCTTTCTTGTTTAATTCTTTCTTCATCTTGTTCAGTGCTTAGCATTTCTAAAAATTGTCCTTCTTTTCGAATGACATCTCCAAGTAAATACGGCAGACGAAGCGAAGAAGCTCGTTTAAAAACTAATACCGTACCGACCACTCCAATAACAGAACCAATAACAATATCAATCACCCGAGCGGACGTAAAATAGCTAATCGCTTTGTCCGGATGACCGCTTTCAGCAATTAAAAGAGCATTCGGTGTGATAAAAAGCGTACCGAGCGCGTAGTTTTTAACAATCACAATTTCAATCGTTGACTGAAGCACAAAGACAATGAGCGCAATGACAATTCCCGTTGGTTCAAGCATGAGAATCCCGGTTCCAATTAAAATACCTAAAATGGTTCCGACAGAGCGTTGAATACCTCGCTGAACCGTTGCACGAACGGTTGCCCCAAGCATCACTCCTGCACACGTGAGAGGAACCCAGTAAGACCTTGGAATGTCTGTCGTGTAGGCAACAGCTGCGGCGATAATCATAATAATTCCGTAGCGCAAAGCGTTTTTAAGTACATACGAACGTTTGTGAAAAGCAGCTTTTAACCGTGCTTTTACGCTGCCTTGTGAAAATTGAATATACTCCGTTTCTTTTAATTCCTTCATTTGAAGAACGTCGTTTACATCTAGTAATAATGTGCGCAGCTCTTCTTTGATGGACAGCTCTTCAATTTCTTCTCGCACGTCTCGAATTTTTTTATGTTTTTTTAACGTGGCCATTTCGGATGCGAACGTTTCAATTACCGCTTGTGCTTTTTTCGAAACAGCCGGATTAAAATCATTCGCAGCGGCCATCACAAAAATAAACAGCCCTTCAGCTTTTTGGTTTAATAAAAACAGCCGGTGAGAAAACGATGATTTTTTTCGATTAATTTTCGCTTGCTTCATCGCTGTTTCCGCTGCCCGAAGCTCTACAACCGTTTTGTGCTGCTCAGCGTGAAACGATTCCGTGCCAAGTGATCCAACAAATGAAGCTAGCTGCCTATAAGCTTTCGCCACAGCGGCCGTTTCAGGCCCTCGCGGATTAATAAGCCAGCCGCTCATGCTAATACACCAAGATAGTGCTCCTCCTAAAAAAACGAGGCCTGCATGCAAAAAAACTGCCTGTAAATTCGGAGCTGGAATGCTTGTACTCACTGCAAATGAAAGGACAAAAAACATCGCGGAAGGTCCCGGAATTTTTAAAGCTCCGAAGATATAAACCGATACGGCTCCAATCACACCAAATAAAATAGTTTTCATCCACTCCACGTCAGCAAATAAAGAGCCGAGTGTAAAGCACAGCGTAACGCCAAGCAAAGCTAAAAATAACTTAACGGCACGCTGCGCGTAAGGTTCATCTTTTGTATACAAATATGTAAAGCCGCCAATACTTGCAATGAGTCCGTACTGCAAATGACCAAACAAAATGCCTATTAAAATCGGCAAACTTGAAGACAAGCCCGAGCTGATTCCTCTTACCCACGGAGAAGAAGCGTGGTTAAAGCGAAAAGCAGCTTTGATTCCCGGCGCTTTTGGAGAAGCTTCAATTTTATGATGAATTTCCGTATGATTATATGTTGGTGACTTTTTGTCATCATTCACCTTGCCCTCCTCCTTTCTCTTCATATATCTTTCCTGTTCTTAAAACGAGATAAACCTAAAAAACCGCTGTTCCTATCCGTATTGTGTTTAGGAACAGCGCTTTTTATCCTTTTAAGCAGCGTACAGAAAAAACAAAAAGCAGATGAAACGAATGTCTCATCTGCTTTTTACTAACAGCTCTACTGCTTCTTTTACTAAGTTTTCGGTATTCTCGCCTTTTTCAATGCTTTCTCTTACGCATTGTTCAAGGTTTGTGCTGACAATAACACCCATCGTGCGATCAATTGCGCTTCTGGCTGCTGAGAGCTGTGTCACGATGTCGCGGCAGTCTTTTCCTTGTTCCATCATATTCAAGACGCCTTTTAACTGACCTTCAATTCGTTTCAAGCGATTTTTAACTTGCTTATCATATTCCATCATACTACTACCTCCGCTCATGCATGATTGCGTTTCTTGCTTTTAAGCTATACGCAAGAAGTAAATGTATACACAACTTTATACCTATTAGGGTATGATGTCAAGTAAAGGAAATTGACTCTTTTTTTCACCTAGGACTCACCCACATGCAAATAGACACTTCACACTCCATTTAATCTGAATCGTAAGTAGATAAACATCAGAAAGTATAACTCTCAGAATATTATGGGGGCTTTTTACATCTTACAGATAAGACAAAATGATCATTTTTACATAATTGTTAATACTTGTTTACACCGTATTTATTGTCCTGTAATCTAAACTTAGCAATCTGAGAGTATAGTTAAGCTGTAAAAACGACTACACTGGAGGTTTGAGATGAGTACATACGGGAAAAAATTAATGGCAAGTCTATTCATTATCATTGCATGCGTTTTAGGGTTTATAGGACATGCGGCGTTTTTAGCTCCTGAAAAAACGGAAGCCGAAGCAAACTATGATGCAACGCTTTATTTTCCACTGGACCGATATCCTGAAACCGGCGATCATATTCGCGACGCAATTACTGCTGGTCACTCTTCCGTTTGCACAATTGATCGCGATGGTGCTGAAGCAAACCGAGAAGAATCGCTGAAAGGATACCCAACAAAAACAGGATATGACCGTGATGAATGGCCAATGGCTATGTGCGAAGAAGGCGGAGCAGGAGCTGATATTCGCTATATTTCACCTTCTGATAACCGCGGAGCCGGCTCATGGGTTGGAAATCAGTTAGAACAGTACCCAGATGGTACACGCGTACAATTTATCGTGCAATAATAGCTGAACAAGCTTTACTTTGAAGAGGTGAAATCATGAAAACAAAATGGAAAGAACAAGAGCTAACAATGTCATATCATCAGTTTACGCTGTTTCAAAAAGGACAGCCAAAGCCCCATCACGACTGGAGTGATGAAGATATTCAAAAAGGATATGTCGCAGACGATAAAGCTATTTCATTTGAAGCCGTGTCGAACACAAAAGCCATTGTCGAAGTGTGGGTAAACGAAACTCCAGACGCATCAAAGGCTGAAAAGACCACTCGCCTTCCTTTTCACGTCGAAAGCGATGGGATTGAAATCAAAAGCGTCCTATCTGAAGCCTTAAGCTATGATATTCCAAAAGGATATTATTACGTTACATGCCTGACCATTCCTCTTCAAGAAAAAACAAACTCAGGCCTTTACTTAGTGAAGTATTTGCTGCATTTTGAAAGTCAATAAAAAAAGACGACCTACTGTAGACAGTTCAGGTAATATACAATACTAATAACTCATAAAAAGCTCAGAGCGATATATAGCTCTGAGCTTTTTGGTGCAAGATACTAAAATATCCATCCGTTAAAGACCATGCCTAAATTAATAATAAAATGAAAAACTACGGCTGGGTATATGCTTTTCGTCTTTAAAACGACAAATGCATAGAAAAGTCCACCAAAAGAAAAAAGTAAACTTGTTACCACAGGAATTCCTATTGATATGTGCAAGAGACCAAATCCAATACTCGTAATAAAAACAGCGTAAAAAGTTGATAGATTACTTTTTAATTGAGATAACATGATCCCTCTCCAAAGCACCTCTTCTAAAATAGCGTTTATGATTGAGAATACTATACCGTATATGACGAATGATTTTGTATAGCTTATATCTTCAGCGAATAGTAAAGGTACAAAAATTGTAGCCGAACCAATTAGACCAAACAGTAAAAAATACGTTAGCTTAATTGAATGATGTGGCATCACTATACGTTTCTGCCAGTCTGGTAATGATGCAAAAAGAAATACCTTTTGCTTGGACAATAAAATTGAAAGCAATAGTCCACCTATGATAAACAAAAGTAAAACTCTGTTTACAATGATTTTCATCTCTTTAGATAGATCCCATTCAATGAAATAATTGCTTCCTACTTGAAACATACATGTCCCTACTAAAAAGAATAGAAACAGAGAAACCGTTGAACGATATTTAAAGGTTAAAGCATAGATAAAAAGCAAGCCTATGATAGGCAACAGTCCCGCAGCAAATAACTTATAAGAAAAAAGAATAATACCCGAGAAAAATAAACTTATTATAAAGATGAGTAATACATTTATTCGTAAATATTGGATATAAAAATCCTCCTTTCACTGTCTTTCTAATTCGTTTTATAGTAGTGGAAACTTAATCAAACAATTTTTATTTTGGCAATGAACAGGAGCTGAATCCATATAAATAAAAAATCGAGGGGAAAACCTTTGCGATTTCACCCTCGATTTTCCGTACTACTACTTCTCCACTTTCTCAGATACTCAAGCCACTGGCCGTTCTCTTTTTATTGTGCTTGGTATTCATAAGTTTCTTTATTTGATATAAACGGGCTGATTTCACCAAGTGAGAACAAGTGCAGCTCATGCATCGCTCTTGTACATGCTGTATAAAATAAATTTCTCTCATATTCATCCTGATAACATTCACTCGAGGCATTGTAAATGATGACTGCATCAAACTCAATTCCTTTTGCTAAGTAGGCTGGCAGGACAAGCATGCCTTTTTCAAATGAACTTGTTTCTTTTGTCAGCAGCCTTGCAGACATCGAATCAGGCAGTGCTTTGAATGCTTCTCGGCTTTCTTCAGCAGTTTTGGCAATCACAGCAATTGTTTTATAGTTTTGCTGCTTCAATTCATTAATTTTGTGTATAATTGCCTCATGCAGATCTTTGACGTTACCTGCAGCCGTCACGGTCGGCTTCGCTCCGTCTCGATTAAACGGATCGATTAAATGGCCGTTTGCCACCATATCCCTTGAAAACTCGACAATTTGACGCGTTGATCGATAGCTTCTTGTAAGAGTCAGCGTTTCTGCTTCTTTCTCTTCGTACAGTTCGCTTGAAAGAATGGTCGGTGCGTTCAAGGCGTGCGCATAAATCGCTTGATTCAAGTCTCCAAGCAGCGTCATTCTAGCATGCGGAAACAGCTCTTTTAAAAACGCTAGCTGAAACGGTGAATAATCTTGTGCTTCATCAATAAACAAATAGCGAATGACAGGATTGGCTTTTCGCCCTTCAATTTGATCTTTTATATACAAGTAAGGCGTTACATCTTCATAAGACAGCCTCATGTTCATAACTCTTTCCACCGTGTTTTTAGCTGTTTCGTCCCATCCTTCTACATGTGAAAAAAGGTGATGTCTTTCAAACAGCTGCATATAGATACGGCGAATATCGATAAATTTAAGCTGTTTGATGGCCTGCTTAATAAATTTCATTTTCTTAGCTACAACGGCTTTGGCTAAATACGCTTGTTCCCGGTCAAAGTCATCAAATGAGCTTTCCGTATAGCCTTCCTTTTTCTGCAGATGCTGATAGGCCTCGACATAATCTTCTTTTTCTAAAAGCTGAATTTCTTCTTGAACCCAATCTTTTTTACGTTCAAGTTTTTCAAGCTGGTTGATGAGCTTAAGCGCCCACTCGGCTACGAGCTGCATTCTGTTAGGAATGGAAATTCCCTTATCAAGCGAATAGAAATAAGATAACAAACGCCGAGCAGATAACACGATTTCGCCGCGAAACTTAATATTTTTAAAAATGATGTCTTTAGTAGACAGCTCTTCGATATACGCATCTACCTGCTTTTTAAATTCACGGCTTGCTTTGTAGCGGATTTCCTGCATTTTTTGTTTTTTTGCCGCAGCATCTTTTTCCGTTAGTAAATATTCAATTTGAACGAACAAATCCTCCACGTCAAACTCGTTTCCTAACCGTCCGTCGGCATATTGCTGAAACGTTGTTTGTTTCATATTGTCTTCTCCAAGCTCCGGAAGAACAGTTGAGACGTAGCTGTTAAAAAGCGGATTTGGCGAAAACAGCATCATGTTTTCTGCAGTCAGCTGCTTTCGATGATGATAGAGAAGATAAGCCACCCGCTGAAGAGCTGCAGACGTTTTACCGCTCCCTGCTACTCCTTGGACGATCAGCACTTTATTTTTTTCATTTCGAATAATTTGGTTTTGTTCTTTTTGAATGGTCGCTACAATACTTTTCATTTGACTGCTTGCGTTATGTCCGAGCACTTCTTGAAGCAGCTCGTCTCGAATGGTAATTCCTGTATCAAACATGCTTTTAATTACGCTATTTTCGATAATAAACTGACGCTTTAGCTTCATCTCGCCTTTTATCGCTTCACCTGGCGTTTCGTACTGCGCTTTTCCCGGTGAATAATCATAATAAAGACTCGAAATAGGCGCACGCCAATCATAAATTAAAAACTCTTCATCTTTTTGATCCATTAAAGAGCCTACGCCCACATAAATAGCTTCCGCTTCTTTTTCACCATTCTCTATAAAATCAAAACGTCCAAAATAAGGGGATTGCGTTAGCTTTTTTAATGTTTTTAATTGATCATACGCTTGTCTATGGGTAATTTCACGTTCAGCTAAAAGTTCTGCCTGCTGCTTAATGCTCGTAAATGTCTCAATCACGTCATCCGGCTCATCCATATTAACCGTGACATCGTCCCAAAACGTGCTTCGCAAATCGACAATTTCGCCTTTTACGCTTCCTACGCTTTTGCCTATTTTTTCAGCTTTTTGGCTGATTTCTTCGACTACCCAATCAACTCGCTGCTGTTCTTCTGTTAAATTTTTATCTTTCACTTATCCACACCCCTTACACACGTTACCCGATAACAAAACTTGTTACCGGGTAAAAGCGATCATTGTTTATTTTTTCAGAGTCTACATACTTCCCTACTGAGTTCGTAAATCCCTGCTATGTAACCATATTATGTCTTAATTTCCACCGTTAGTATACTGAAAAATAATGAGCTCCAAAACAAAAAGGGCTGAGAAAGTCTCAAGCCCCTTATCTTTATAAGTTGTTTCTCTACTTATTAGCTATTACTGTTTCCAAAAAGTTAGCAGATGAATGATGGCTGACACCACTTCTACCCCTTGAAACGCCAGTAAACCTGCTGCTGCCGCTGTAAACAATCCGACTACCGCTTCTTTAAAAATGAATGGCATTGATACCAGCTCCTTTGCTTATTTAAAATAAGTAGATTTGTTATCATTCTACTCCTTTTTTCAGAATTTTCAATACCTTTTTATCAACAAAATAAAATAAAAACGCTTTCACTTTATAAAAATAAAGTGAAAGCGTTTTTTAAGCTTCCTTTTCTAATGCGTTCAGCGCAAGCGAATAGTCCAACCCTTTTCCTTTTTGCACAATATGCTGCACTTTACCCATGTTGCATGCTTCTTGCGCACTAACGGTCATGCCGTTTGTTAACTTCAGCTGCACAGGTTCTTCTGCAATTCGTACGTCGCATGCTAAAGCTAGCTCATACCCTCCGCCAAACGTAAAGTTTGTAAGAAGCGCAATCGTTTGTTTGGAGCTGCATGAAATGCGCTGAAAAATCGCTCGAGCTGTTACTGCATGAATCGGCTGATAAAGCCTTCCTGTTTCTTCACGTAGGAAAGAAGTTGTTCTATGATCGCCGTTCATTTTATAGTACTCTCCCATAAATACAATAGATCCAACCGACGCATCGTGCTGCAGCTCATTCATCGTTTCTTGCAGCTCATACATAACTTCACTGTTCAAACGATTAAGCATCGACTGATTCATTCGTACAACCGCCACGTGATTTCTTTTTTCTACTTTGATAAATCTTTTCATCGTTCCTCCGCCCTTTCCCCTGTCGTTCTTTATAAATAAAGCGCTTTCAAAATATTTCGCTTTTTAATAGAAAAGTTATTTTCATAGTTTCATCATACAACAAACTCATAATTATTTCCATTACTTTTTTAATTTTCCGTCAATAATTCCATGAATCATTTCCATGTTTTTATCAAATAAGACGTGCTATAGTATAAACAGCACAAATGCAGCTGAACTCACGGATAAAAGGAGTAATCACTATGAAATACGACTTAACAAAATGGGAGCCTCACGGCTATTCTTGCCCTGTGGAAGCAGCCGTTGATGTAGTCGGAGGCAAATGGAAAAGCGTCATTTTATATCAATTATCGAAGGAACGCCGGCGCTTTAATGAACTGCGCAGACTCATTCCAGGCGTGACGCAGCGAATGCTCACGCTGCAGCTTCGCGAACTTGAGCGCGACGGAATTATCCACCGCGAAGTCTACAAACAAGTTCCGCCTAAAGTAGAATATTATTTAACGCCTTTTGGAGAAACTCTCATTCCTATTATCGAGCTGATGTTTAAATGGGGATATGATCATACGGATAAAATTGCTGAAGCGAGAATTCAGGCAGAGAAAGAGTAAAAAGCACGCAAAGCGTGCTTTTTTTATACATGTTTACGAATCAATAATTCTTCTAACCCGTATACAAACGTGCTTTCAATCGGCTTTAACTCAAATGCCGGGCTCCAGTCCATATGCGGATAGCGGTCAATCAGCTCAGCCAGCATAATCTTTGCTTCGATTCGAGCAAGCGGTGCTCCTAAGCAAAAATGAATCCCTCTTCCAAATGCCATATGCATATTTGGCTTTCGGTCGATTTTAAATACATCCGGGTCTTCAAAGTACTGCGCGTCTCGGTGCGCGGATCCCATCCATGGAATAACGTGTTCGCCCGCTTTTAGTTTTTGACCTGCAAGAGTCACATCTTTTTTTACGATTCGGTGAAGAGCCTGAACGGGTGAACGATAGCGAAGAACTTCTTCGATCGCAGAAGGCAAAAGCTCTTTCTCACGTTTGAGGTGTTCAAAAGAAGCCTTATCTTCCATTAAACAATAAATTGTATTTGAAATTAAGTTCGTAGTTGTTTCGTTTCCTGCAATCAGCAGCAAAATGGAAAACCCGACGATTTCTTCATCCGTTAGCTGCTTCCCTTCTTCTTTTGCCTGAAGAAGTACGGAAATAATATCATCTCCTGGCTGCGTGCGCTTTTCTTCAATGATTCGATAAAAGTAAGTTTCTAACTCATCGTTTGCTTTCATTTTCTCTTGCTGCAATTTTTCGAGCGTTTCACGTTCATTATTCGATGGACCCGCTACGATAATATCCGACCAGTCTTTAAACTGGCGCTGATCTTCTATCGGGACGCCTAAAATATCGGCAATTACCATAACCGGAAGCGGATAGGAAAGATGCTCGACTATATCAATATCTTCAAGATGCTCAACTTCTTGTAATAATTCAGCGGTAATGCGCGCAATTTTAGGCTCCCATGCTTTCATTGCTTTAGGCGTAAAAGCTTTATTAACAAGCGCTCTCATTTCAGCATGCTTAGGCGGATCAATATTAATTAGGCTCGTTCCTAGAGCAGTTTGTCTTTGGTTTTGTGGAGGTCTTCGATCAGAAGAAAAAATATTTTTTTGTTCCAGCACTTCTTTGACCCCGTCATAGTGAAAAACATCCCATACCTGCCTTTCTTCATCCCATTGCACAGGCGCGCTGTTTCTCATCTCTTCATACCATGAAAAAGGATTAAAGCGCTCTTCTTTTGTTTGAATCGTATTCACTTGACGGACGATTCCGTTTTCTCTTTCGGTTTTCATGTTAAAACCTCCCCGTATCGTTCAAATAGAATGACTGTATAGTCATCTATGACCAAATAGTACCATATATACGAATTTTCTTAAAAAGGATAGCTGTATATTTTAGTAAAAATGAATCGATAGAAGGATATATTTTACAAAAAAGGGTAGGCGCATAGCGCCTACCTTTTAAGAATAATGTTCTTCTGGTTTTTGTAATCGGTTGTCTAACGCGTACGCGCCGCTTCCTGCTAGAATCATATGAAGCGAAACGACAAAAAGGGCAACCTCAAGCTCATAGCCACCTGTAAAACCAGCACCGCTTTTCGCTGTAAAAATAGCGCCAATCATCACAATCGCAAACAGAACACCTATTAAACGCGTTTGAAACCCAAGAATCATAGCGGCTCCCCCTACGAATTCAATAACCGCAACCGCATAAGCGAAAAACGCAGGAATGCCCATGCTGTGGAAAAAACCGACCGTATTATCAATACCGCTTTGGAATTTGCCAAGACCATGAATAAAAAACGTTAGCCCTAACATAAGACGAAGTAAAAACGTTCCAAGCTGATAGCTTTTCATTTCTTTTCCTCCTTTTTTACTTTTGTCTGCACATGTAACAATTTTAGTTACAACTGTGAACAAATTCAAGGGGTTAGAACAGAAAAACAAGATATCAGCAAATTTTCTTATCTCATTTTAAACGTTTTTTTTTGAGAATAAGGCATTACTCCCTGCTCAGTCACGCTGAAGATAAGAGAGAAAAGCAAAAATATGATCGTGAACAATGAGTTCTGCTGTAGGAGAATGGTTCTTCAATGATAGGTGTTCAGAATATCGAAACCGATTGAATTTATTTACGTCAACATGATGAACGGCCTGCACATGAAAATTTTCTATTATTGCTTTTACTTGAGCAAAAGGCGGCATCACAAGAGATTCAGCTCCAATTTTTTGCAGGCACTCTCTGCTTATGGCATGAGGAACAGCTGTCATCGAGCTCATTAATAAATCTTTTCTTCCTACTGTCTCATTTAACACGTACTTCCACCCCTGCACAACATGCGTGAGCTTGGCTTCATCTTCACATACGTTTAAAGCTACATCAACACCGCTCGCTACCGCTGAAGCAAATGGATACAAATCTTGAGCTGAAAGAACAAAATCCCCGTCTATAAAGAGAAGAATATCTCCCGTTGCTGCAAGGGCCCCCGCAGCTCTTCCGCAATCATGCCCTAACCGCTCATCGTAGACGAGGGTTTTAACACCCTGTTCTTTGGCATACGCCTCGGACTGATCAGTAGAACCATTAATCACGACAATAATTTCTAATGGCTCGAGTTTTCTTGCTTCTGCAATCACTTGTTTGATTGTTCCTTCTTCGTTGCAAACCGGAACAATAACAGAAAGCTGTTTGCCTCCATAAAAAGAAGATAATTTCCCCCAGCCGTGCTCCACAACTGGAAGAGGCTGTGCGAGCATATCCACTCGCCTTTTACGATTTGACGCAAGCGTATAGTATGCTTGAAGAAGCTGCTGGTAGGATTGAATTCGTTCTCTGCTACGCAGCGGGCGATCAAACGGACGAAAGCTTCCCTTTCCCTGCGTTTCAATCGTAATATGCGAGCTTACACGATACTGTGTTAAGAACGTCACAAATAAAGAAAGAGGCGGCAACTCCCAGTGGTTCTTTAATACGCTTACTAGCACACCGTAAGGCGCTTTTAAACAAGCGTTGGCACGATGAGGCTTTCCAAGTGCATGATGCAAAACCGTACTCCACGTAAGCTCGCTGCGGTTAAAAGTATTCATCTTTGTTTTTTCCCACTTGTTTAGCACCACATCGCTATGCCCAAATAACAGCGCCTGCACAAAACGCTCAATCTCAGAAGACGAAAGGATAATGTCTCCGTCTACAAATAAGACGGCATCTCCTTTAGCAGCCTTTGCCCCTTCCATTCTCGCTTCATGTGGAGACATACGCTTTTCTATTACTTTTACCGTGCACCCTTCTTCTTTCGCTATTTTAACTGAAGCATCGGTACAGCCGTTTGCAACTATGATAATCTCAAGCACGTTCACTTTTTTAATTTGTTTAAGCACGCTTTTTAGCGTTTCTTCTTCATTGTAAACGGGCAGCACGACAGAAAGAGTTTTCATTGATATCACCCCTAAAAAAAGAACCACTGAACAATTCAGCGGCTTCATTTGTTTAAAATACCTCTTGTATCGACAACTTTTTTTGCGTATTTTACAATCGACCAATCGATTTGACTGTGATCGGTTAACACAAGTACAACATCGCTTTTTTTAACTTCTTCTTTTGTCAGCGGGACAGAGAAATACGTTTGCTTATTTAATATAGCGGAGTCAATGTAAGGGTCATGATACGTCAGCTCATATCCTTTGGCTAAAAGACCTTCACATACCGTCAGCGCCGGCGATTCACGCATATCATTTACGTCTTTTTTATACGCGATGCCTACAACAAACACGCGTTTCTCATTTGCTGCGAGCTGCTTTTCAACACGTCTAATTACTTTATTTGGCATTTCTTCATTAATATGATGAGCAGCTTCAATAAGTTCGCTCGTTAACCCATTTTGCTTTAGTTTCCATAAAAAATAAAGCGGATCAACGGGTATGCAGTGCCCTCCAATTCCGGGTCCTGGATAATACGGTGTGAACCCAAACGGCTTAGTAGATGCCGCCTGTAATACCTCATGAAAATCAATCCCTAATTCCTCGCACAATTCATTTGTTTCATTCACCAACGAAATATTAACAAGGCGCTGAATGTTTTCAAACAGCTTGCACATTTCCGCTACTTTTGGAGAAGAAACAGGCACCACCTGCTGAAAAATACTTTCATAAAACGTCTGCACGTGATAAAGGCAGTCTTTGCTGTAGCCGCTAATCACTTTTGGAATATGCTCAATATCGTATGATTTGTTTGCCGGATCAACTCGTTCTGGAGAATAAGCTAGATAAAAATCTTTACCTGCCTGTAAGTTGGAATCTTTCAAAATAGGCAAAACGACTTCTTCAAGCGTGCCTGGGTAAGTAGAGCTTTCATAAATAACGGTTTGCCCTTTTACCATATGTTCTTTCAAAAATTTAGATGCGCTAATGACTGGTCCTAGATCGGGGTTATGATTTTCTGTAATAGGAGTTGGCACGGTCACAACTACATAATCGCATGCTTGAAATGCAGAGATACCTTTTTGTAATTCATATGCTTGAAAATTTTTCTGGGTTTGAATCACATCATTACGTACATCTGGAATATAGCTTTTCCCTTGTTTTAGCGCGTCAATTTTTCGTGCGTCAATATCAAGACCAACGACGCTATAGTTTTTCTTTGCAAATAAAAGAGCAAGCGGCAATCCAACATAGCCAAGACCAATAACAGCAACTTTTTTATTCATTCTTCAACACCTCAAACAAGATATCATGTCTTCGTATGTCCGGAAGAAACTCGCCTCTTTCACTTGTTTGGCTAATATAGTATGCAAGGGCCTCAACATAATCTCCTAGAATGCGCTGCGTTGATGCCGCCAAACCTTTGACTTTCATGTGCTCCTTTCGAATCCGGTTCGTTCGCGCCACATCAACAAAATGAACGGGCTGAACCATAAAGCCGTACATAATACTTTTTAATTGAAATAAAGGTGGAATAATAAGAGATTCGTAGCCAACTTTCTCCATTACATCCCGTTTAATTGCATGCGGAATCGCCGTCGTTGTATTGATTGTCAAATCGGGACGTTTGCAAATGATATTAAGAAAATATTTCGCCGCACTTACAGAGTGAATAGGATGCACTTCATCCAGCAGACACTCTAAATTATTAAGCGCTACATCAATTCCTTGATCAGCTGCTTCTAGATACGGACGTAAATTTTCTGCAGAAATGACGATATCCCCATCTACGAACAAGCAAACTTCACCGCTGCTGTACATGGCACCGATTGCTCGAGGTACATTATGTCCAAGCCGCTGCTTGTAATGAAGAACAGTAGCACCCGCTTCAATTGCTCGCTTAACCGTCACTTCATCGGCTCCGTTAGCAACCACGATGATTTCTTCCACTCCTGCTTTTTTCACTTCTTGGATCACGCTTGCAATCGTTTCTTTTTCTTCACCTACTGGAATAACGGCACTGTACTTAACGCCTGCTTTCCGCTTCACGCTTGGTGTATAAGCGGAAACAACTTCTCGGTTTCGATTGCCGTCTGTTAATCCGCCTCTTATTCCTTTTTCTTCAATAAGATGAGCTAACGCTTTAATGTGATCTCCAATGATATAGTTAGTGGAAATAGGAAAAGGGGAATTGGTAGGAATGGTTTTATGAGTGTTTCGAATCTTGTTTGTATAAATAACGTCTGAAGAACACGGTGCAACAATTGACATTCCTTTTAAAAGAGCAATCGTATGAGCGAGGGGCGGATGAGCTAAATTCTCGTATCCGATTTTAGCTGCTGATGTTTTTTTGATGGCATGAGGAATAGCTGTTAAGGCTTGAACAGATAAATCTTCACGCTGTAAGCACAAGTTCAGCATATATTTTGCAACAGAAACAGGATGAGGACGCACCTTTCGTTTCATAATCCATGTTAGATTATTTAAAGCGATATCATGACCGGTTTCTATAGCTTGAGTATATTTCATCAGCTCCTCATGAGGAACCGCTATATCTCCGTCCAAAAAAAGCAAAATATCTCCTTTTGCTTTTTTAGCCCCAATGGCTCTTCCAATATTAATACCAAGAGCTTCTTCATAATAAACAACGCGGCAGCCTACATCCTCGGCTATTTCCTTTGTTGTATCACTGGATCCATTTACGACGACAATAATCTCAAACGGCTTCATTTTTTGAACTTCTTTAATGACAGGTAACAAAGAATCGGCCTCGTTACAGGCTGGAATAATCACTGATACTTTCAAACTCACTCAACTCCGCTAAAAATTCGAACATACGTAATGGATACTAGTGGAATGGTTACATCCGTTGGCTCACCATATGAGCTTGATGTACGTACAACAGCCGATGCGTCCGTAACAGCAAGCAGTGTTCCATTAATAACGTCAATAGCTGTGATGATTTGCACAAATGAACCCACATTTTCTCTTAATGCATCTTGAAACATACTTTTCTCTCCTTTCGTTTAAGCACTTTGAATGGTGACGATGCTTGTAAATGGCAGTAATACCGTTGATGTGGAAGACTCTATCAATTCTAAATAGTTATCCCCAACAAACGTCACGACGCCCTCAAGCGGACCAGCCGTTGTTTCAATTACAACTTCTTGTCCGATATACTGATTGGCAATTTCTTTAAAAGGTGATTCTTGAGCTTCTTTAATAATACTGATCACATATTCTTTAAACGTGTCGGAATAAACAACGTCTTCTACTGCTTTTTTTGTGTTTTCCTGAATAAATTCAGCAAATCGATTTGAAAACAACAGGTGTTTTATCTTTTCTACATAGCGACGGTAACAACAAAAAAACATAAAGTTTGTTCCTCCTTTTTATACTGTTATCCCTTCAAATTACCTACAACAATTGACTTAACTTAAGAGATTACTTTATCAATATATACAAGCTCTGTCGTAAAGGTGACAGAACTTTTGTCGTATTTTCATACAAATACGCACATGACTAGCCCATTTTACACAGGATCCTTGTTACCTAGTCCTGTTGAAACGAAAACAAAAAAAGACAAAGCCTTTAAGCTTTGCCTTGTTTATTTATTAAATTATGAATCAGTTGACTGCAATACGCTTTGCTCCTATATAGCGCTCTTTCCAATAGCTTGAATTTTTATCGCTAATTGTAACGCCTTTAGAAGACGATGCGTTAATAAACTGTCCGTCTCCAAGATAAATGCCTGCATGAGAAGGACCTTCTTTGTACGTTTCAAAGAAAACAAGATCTCCTACCTGCGGTTCACTTACATTTTCACCTGCTTTATAGATATCTTCAACCGTTCTTGGAATATCAACGCCTACGCTTTCTTTATATACATACTGAAGATATCCGCTGCAGTCAAATCCCGAAGGTGTAGTGCCGCCCCATTTGTACGGGGTGCCCATTAAGGATTTTGCTTTGCTGATTACTTTATCCGTATTCACTTCTGATTCGCCTTCTACAACGCCGCCTTTACCTAATGCATTGTATGTATTCTCTCCAACAATTCCATCTGCTTCTAGGTTATGTTTCTCTTGAAAAGCCATAACCGCTTTTTTTGTTTCATAATTAAAATAACGCGATACTTCGCCTTTTAAAAATCCTTTATCTTTTAACACCGTTTTAACTTGTTCAACATCATCATTTGTCATCCCTTGTTTTAAAACCGTGTCGCCAAACGCAGCATGTCCCATTGCCGGACTTGCAAATAAAGCTCCTCCTACAAGAAGCGCCGATAGCATTTTTTTCATTTCGTTTCCTCCCCGAATCATGTTTTAAGCACCGTACAACCATACCATCTGCGGATAACAATTCAATTAATAGAAGATAACAATTTGATAACAATCTTTTTAAACAGCCTCAACTCTTGGACGTAAAACGCCGAAATATAAGAAGAAGAGAAAAACAACTATTCTAGCAAATAAAGGTGATAAACATGAATTGGTTTAAACGAAACAACGTGCACCCCGAAGCCGCGGCTGTCGAATCCATCACTGTAAAGCTTCATGTATCGGACCCGATGATAAAAAAGCAGATTAACATGATTTCCTTAACGGCAGAGGATCTCGAACGCATTGCCAGATTTCAAGTTCACGCGCTGAACGCCATCGAAGAAATCGTGAATGATTTTTATAAAGCTATTGGCGAACAGGCTCATTTGGTTGCGATTATCGAAAAGCACAGCAGCGTCCATGCATTAAAACAAACGTTAAAACAGCACATCTTAGAAATGTTTGATGGACAAATAGACGACGCTTTTGTGGTAAAACGTCAAAAAATTTCCAAGATGCACGTTAAAATTGGACTTGAGCCAAACTGGTATTTGTGCGCATTTCAAAATTTATTTACGTCGCTTCTTTCAGTATGTGAACGTACGATGGAATCGAAAGAAGATTGTCTTGCTTTTATTGCAAGTATGACAAAGCTTATTAGTCTAGAACAGCAAATTGTGTTAAAAGCCTATGAGCTTGAATATGACGAGCAGCGCGCTGGACTTCAGACTCAAAAAGAGAAAATTCAGCTAGAAATCTCTCGTACATCATCTATCCTTTCTTCGTTATCTGAAGAAACGAAGAAATTTATGAATCAAATGCACAATCAGTCTTCTGACGTCGTTTCTTATGCAAACAAAAGCTCCCAATTGGCAGAAGTCATTGAGAAAGAATCCGTTACGAGTCAAGCAAAATTAAAAGAAGAACAAAACATGCTGGAAAGCATACAAAAAAATACGTCGCTCATTCAAAACAAAATGAAAACGCTCGAACATACATCACAGCAAATTCATCAAATCGTTTCGATTGTTACTTCTATTGCGGAGCAAACGAATTTATTGGCATTAAACGCTTCAATTGAGTCTGCTCGAGCAGGTGAGCATGGAAAAGGATTTGCAGTGGTAGCACAGGAAGTACGGAAGCTTGCAGAAGAAACGAAGAAATCGATTTCTAATATTTCTACTTTTATCGGAGACATTCAAAAACAAATCGAAAGCGTTTCGGCGTTAGGTGGAGAAGTCGCTACATTAACAAAAGATACGGCTGACAATATGAACAACATTACTTCTTTTTTCACGAACGTCCTTAGCATAACAACCGAGAACAAACAGCAAACCGTTCTAACAAAAAAAGAGCTTGATAAAATCGCTAACGCAATGAAGCAGCTATCTCTGCGGATTGAGAAGATGGCCCATTCCTCAGAAGAACTTGAACGGTTAACTGAAAAAAGTTGATATGCAAAAAAGCCTTCTCAGCTTGCACAAGAAGGCTTTTTTATTTTTTCAAGCTAGCGGGCTCTTGAGAAGAACGTTCGATGAACTGGACAAAATCATCTCCGTATATGCTTCGAATCAGAGCCGTCAGCTCAACAAAGTCAGGCAGCTCTCCATAAACATCTCGCAGCGGCATCGCTCCTTGAAACAAAGGATTTTCAAGAGGGTTATAATCCTCGATCGTTTTTAAAAACATCTTTTTTCCTTCTTCTGTGAGCTGCACGTATGTATTCCGCTTATCTTTCTCATTTTTAGAAAGGGTAAGATAGCCCCGCAGGTGCAATTTTTTTGCAAAGTTAAAAGCTGTGGATAAATGCATGACGCCTAGCTTTGAAATGTCGGTCATCGACGCAATTTCCAGCTGATAAGCAATCCCTAAAATGTGATGCTCATTAATGCTCAGATCGTACGGCTTAACCCACTGTTCCCAATCCTTTTCAGTAGACTTCCAAAGAGCTTTGCTTACTTGCATCACAAGCTGATTAAACAGCATGGCATCTTTAATCGTATCTTGATTTAACGTGCGTTTCACCTCTTCACTTCCTCTCTAGAAATGCAACCGTTCACATCATTTGTCCCTAAGACTTTATAAATAAAAAGAATGAAAATATATACAGAATATTATACATGATTGCTTATATATTTCAACTTATTTTGCATAAAAATAAATTTAAACGTTTCTTTATGTAAAAACCAGGCGTGAACGTTCAGTGTTCACGCCTGGTTTTTAATGAATATACCTTTTACCAACTAGAAGGTTTGAAATAACGTCCGTTGGAATTTCAAACTCAATGTTTCCCATATATCCTGGAGCGACTTTGTATTTATCAAATACAATTCTAAGCTTGTGATCTTTTGTAATGTAGAAGCTTTGATTTTCAGCAATCTCTTTAAAAGGATCCATATCTTCTTCAGTCAGCCAATAGATTTTGCCTTCTTCATGCTTCATTTGATCTTTCATTTGCTGTTTAATATTTTCACTAATGACCTTTATATAGCTTTTATCTTTGAACAAACTTGGAAGCGTAACGAGCACTTCGTGTTTTTTATCAATCGTGTCGTACTGATTAACGCTCGACGTTGAAGCTCTCGATTCTTCCACATATCGATGAACCACAAGCAAATCATCGGTATCCGTCATAATATCATAGCCGCTGCTGACAGCCACGTTTCCTTTCTCTTCTTTTCGTAATGTTTTCATCTCTTTTTTAAACTGTTCATACAGCTGTTCATTTTCTTTTATATACTTTTCATTTAAGCTTGTTTGAAGACCTTTGTTTTCCAAGCCTGAAATCGATGGTGTTTTCACGTCAATACGAGAATGCTTTTCTTCTTGTTTCAGTTCCTCAAATGTAATTACTTCTACTACTTTTCCCAGTACAGGAATTTTTGCCATTGCATTTGCCGCATCTGGACTTACATTCACCGTTGTGATAAAAATCATCGCTGCTGCCGCAATCGAGCTCGGCCAAATATAGAATTTCTTTTTACGAGGGTGTGAAGAAAGTGCCTGTGCAACAACACCATCTAATTCGTCTGGAATAGGAATGTCATGATACTGCTTCTTTAACTTTTCTATTTTTTCATTCATTGTTCTAAGTCCTCCTCCGTCATCGTAATCCGCAACAGGTTCAACGCTCTGTATAGCCTTGTCTTTACTGTATTTACATTTTCCTCAATGATTTCCGCAATTTCGTCCATTTTTAAATCTTCGAAAAACCGCAGAATAATAATGGTCTTATATTTAATCGGCAGCTGATCCATTGCTTGCTTTAAATCAATATCTTCATACTGATCTTCACGTCCGCTGCTCAGATACTCAAGCTCTTCATCGCCCATAAGCGTTAAACGTTTATGCTTACGCAGGAAATCGATTGCTGTTCGTACAACAATTTTATAAAGCCAGCTGTTAATCGATTGAATATCTTTGATACTGTCTATTGAAATGAGTGCTTTTTTAATCGATTCTTGCACAATATCAAGCGCATCTTCTTGATTTTTTACATAGCTAAAAGCAAGCCGGTAAAAATCTGCTTTATGCTCGGTTATGCATGCTACGAGCATCTGATGTGCATCGTGTTTTTTCATTGTCTTTCATACCCCTTCTATTTTCTCTTGCTGAAGTACATCTATAAGGTAGACGGAATGAGTAGAAAAATAGTTTGGTTTTTTTTAAAAAAAAGTAAAACTAAATGATGGTCTCATGCGTCTATTAGGTAGATATATACAAAAAGGGGAATATTACTACATGAAAACCATGGGCTACAAACGTATTTTGACACTGCTTGGATGCTGTATTTTGTTTCTTGGTACAGCAGGGTATATCGTCAAAGCAAACAGTACAGAGAAAAAAACGGCAAGTATTCAAACAGATCAAACCTATCCAGACGTTGAAATTCAAACGCTAGTTAAGGACCTTACCGACGGAGGCTATGCCATTAGCTACCCTTCCTTTGGTAAAAAAGAAATTGATCAATCCATTCAAGCTTACGTAACAGATCAAGTGGCACACTATGAAAAAAAGCTGAAGAAGCAGTCAAAAAAGAAAAAATCTGAATTAACGATTACATATAAAATCGTCCATTACAGCAAGCAAACGCTAAGCGTTGTCTTTGATGAATATGAATCTATAAATGGAGAGAAAGGAACGTCTTCTCTCAAAACCTTTACATTTGACTTGCCTGCTCAAAAACAAATGACGTTAAAGGATTTATTTAACGAGAATGCAAACTATTTAGATCGCCTTTCGGCTATTTCATATGCTGAATTAAAAAAACAAATGAAAAAAGCTGATTTTGACCCGGGCCTTCAAAAAGGAACTCAGGCAGCCAATCAAAATTTCAGTCAGTTTGCGCTGCTTGAAAACAGTATTGTGATCTACTTTAAGCCTTATCAGCTAGGTGCTGAACAAACGAAAACCAAAACAATCGCTATCCAAAAAGATTTATTTAAAGACATGCTGAGTGATGCTTACAAAGACGAAGCAGCAAATAAAAATAAAGTCAAAGAAACGCCTCCAAAACATATCGTTAACGAAATGCCGCAGCAAGGAGCGCCTATTGATCCAACTAAAAAAGTCGTTGCGATGACCTTTGATGATGGACCTAACCCTGCATCTACCAATGTGATTTTAGATGGATTAAAAGAAGTGAACGGACACGCTACCTTTTTTGTGTTAGGAAGCCGCGTTCAATATTATCCTGAAACAATCGAACGTATGGTGAAGGAAGGCAACGAAGTCGGAAATCACTCTTGGGACCACCCTCAGCTCACACGTTTAAATGAAGCGCAGGTCAAACACCAAATAGGCGATACCCAAGCGCTTATTAAACAAGTGAGCGGCTATGAACCACTGCATGTACGTCCTCCTTATGGAGCTGTGAATGCAAATGTAAGACGTTATGTCGGAAATGTTGGCGTGACTCTATGGGATATCGATCCTGAAGACTGGAAATATCGAAACGTTCCTCACTCCGTTCAAGCAGTTATGAGCCAAGTCGGAGACGGAAAAGTTATTTTAATGCATGATATTTATCAAACAAGTGCCGAAGCAGCGGTTGAAATTATGAAGCAGCTTCACGCACAAGGATATCAGCTTGTTACGATTTCACAGCTAGAACAAGTAAAAAAAGAGCGGGAACAGCTGCACTTGCAGTAGAGGATCGCAGACGAATGCGCTGCAGCCATTAGGATGGCTGCAGCGCTTTTGTTTTTTTTATGCGATGTTTAATAAAGGCTATACAGAGCAGCGTAAGCGGAATCACTACGTGAAAAGGGATAAAAAGTAGCACCGGCATAATCGTTAAGCCTTCTTTTAAATGCTCTTGAAAATTACTTGCAATCGTCAGAGAAAAAAATAAAATCACCGTGCCAACAGGATATGTCAGCGCAGAAGGTCGTTTTACCTTAAACAGCGTGGAAAGCCCCACAATTACCGCGTAAAAAAAGACGCTGATTTTAACAAACCCTCCAATGACTAACGCAATCATAAAAAACACGTCTAGCCGCTCTAAAAAATCAGCTACTCTAATGCTCTCTACCGTACTTAAAAGCGGAAAGACCGACCTGTTAGTCAACCCTATCCCTAATACACTCACGTTAATCGCCATGGTGATTGCTAAGTTAATGCCGCTTAGTACAATACCGCAAAGGCCTACAAGCTTTACTTTTTTAGGATCTTTTACATATGGAAAAATCATCGTAAACACAACAGCTTCTCCATACGGAATATACAGAGTCTGAGTGGCGACTGTTTTTAAAACCGGCCAAATCCCATCTCCAAGTATTGGTTTTAAAGAAGTAAAATCAATTAATCCTGAAACAAAAATAAGCACAAATCCTGCTACAGCCAAGATATACATCAAAATAAACATGAGCTCTCCTGCCCGAGCCACTACTTCAAGTCCTTTGTGCACGGTATAAATAATCAACAGCATCAACATCGCGTTCACGACAAACAAAGGACTGTCGGGGTAGCCAAATGTCAGCAGCATTTCTCCAAAATCACGAAGTACGCGAGCGGCAGCATATGAAAAATGAAGCAAATATAAAAAAGCAAGTGCAGATCCCAAGACTTTCCCTAGCAGCTTTTGCATGTATTCTGTCGGCAGCATGTTAGGATAGTACCTATACAGCCGGTAGTAAATGAGGTAAAGCAATAAGCTCCCAAACATACCGAGTAAAATAGCAAGCCAGGCGTCTTGTTTTGCATCCATTGCAAGCGGAATGAGCAATGCGCTTCCATGTTCAAAAAGGACAATTAAAATAAAAAACTGCACAGAGCTAATTTTCACTTTTTCCACTCATTGCTCCCTCCTGTTTACTGGCGTTGTTTTACCGCATCAGACATAAACGACTTGTTTCGCAAACCTGCTCGTCTTACATACGCTTCTACTTTCACATCCATCTCCACTTCAGGAAAATACACATCGCTCCACTCATGCTGAAGCCTTTTCCACTGCCTCGGATAATTTTCGTGCACGACTTCTCCAAATCCCACAACGTCCGTCTGTTTTTTTTGAGCAAAAGCAAACGCTTCTTTTATTTCGTTTTCAATCGCTGCTTCTATTTTTTTTTCAATATCAAGAATCACAAATGGATTTTTAATATCTATAGGTACTTCCATTTCACCAATATCTCCTTCTACTCTAGTTCGTACAATCATCTTTGGTTTGCCGTTTACCATATTTGCACTCACGTTTGTTCGCTGACGGACGACTTGATAAGCAATGGCTTTCTTTTTATCTTTCCATGAAATATTCACATCTGTTCCCTGCACTTTATCCCGCAGCCACATCACGCCTCGCGCTTTTTTTCCATATAAAAATGTAATCAACTTCCCATCTTTAAACATGCCGAGTCCTTCTGCACGAAGAGTCGATTCAGGAGCAGTTTGCTGAAGATTTTGCAGCGTTTGGGCTTTTTGAGCGCTACCTCTTATTCCAAACCCTGACATCAGCGCTTGACTTCCCGGGGATTCAAGGTTTTTCATAACTTCTTGAGCCGATACTTTCATATGTTCTCCCCACTTTTGTTCGGTGAGCTCCAGCGTTTTAAGGACTTTATTAGCTGGAATTTTATCAATTGGCGTAAGAGATTTTACAAAACTGGAAGCTTTTACGCCGTTTGCAATGACCATATCAGATGTAATTCGAAATTCCGGATCTCGGTCAATGCCATCAATAATAACATCAATGCCCTCCGTTCTCGCTAGGCTTTCTCCGATCACAATTAAGTTTGTATGAGCGTAGTACAGTCTTCTTGATACCGTGCTCGATGCTCTTCTGCTTGCTTCTACTAAGTTTGCGCCTTTTGCTCCGTATACGGAAACAGACGGACTTTGGGTACCACCCCCGCCGCCTTGAAGACCGCCGGCTACGTTACCTGGATTAATAATTTGCAGCGTGATTTGATACTGACCATCTTTTGTTTTATCAATTCCCATCGCTGCGACAATCGCTAAATCGGTTAATTCCTTACTGCTCCAGCAGCTTGAAAGGATGCAAATCGAAAATGCCATAACTGTACATAAAAGCCCTTTACGCATCACTTTGATCGCCTTCTTTCACCGTAGTGTTTGCCATTCCCCGGCTTTTAGGAGGCATTGGCTGCTGGTTGTCTCCTTCTCTCACCATATTTCCACTACTGATGAGCCTTGGTCTTTGTCTAAGCGTCCACCACGGCATGCGAACAATGGTATCACCTGAATTGCTCGGAATAAATGGAGCAAGAGGCGTCATGTATGGAACACCGAATGAACGAAGACTGCAGAGATGAACAATCATCATTAAAAAGCACAGGATAATGCCATAAAACCCGAAAGTAGCCGCTGCAATCATAAAAACAAAGCGAATGAGCCGAGCAGAAATCGCAATGGCAAATGAAGGCGTCGCAAAGCTTGCAATCGCCGTCATCGCTACAACAATAACCATCGCTGGAGATACAATCCCTGCTTGAACCGATGCTTGCCCAATCACGAGCGCTCCTACAATTGAAACTGCAGAACCGATCGCCCTTGGAAGTCGAATACCAGCTTCTCGCAAAATTTCAAATGTGACTTCCATAATGAGCGCTTCAACCAAGGAAGGAAACGGAACATCTTCCCGCTGTGCAGCAATGGCGATGAGCAGCTTCGTCGGAACCATTTCTTGATGAAAAGTTGTGATCGCTACATACGTAGCCGGTGCAATCAGTGAAATAAAAAAAATAAGAATGCGTAAAAAACGAATCGACGTGGCAATATCAAAGCGCGAATAATAATCTTCAGGAGACTGAAAAAACTGAATGAAGACAGCAGGTGCAATCAGCACGAATGGCGTTCCGTCTACAAAAATCGCAATACGCCCTTCTAAGAGATTTCCTGCAACGATATCGGGACGCTCCGTGTGATACATTGTAGGAAAAGTAGTGTACGTTTGGTCTTCAATAAGCTGCTCTACATAGCCTGATTCTAAAATGCTATCGATATTAATTTGGTTAAGACGCTGCTTTACTTCTTTTACAATTTTGTCATTGGCAATCCCATTAATGTACATCATCGAAACGTCTGTCTGCGTTACTTTCCCAATCTTCATCGTTTCTACCCATAAGTCAGGCGATTTGATAATTCGCCTGACCATGGGCATGTTTTTAGCAATCGATTCCGTGAACCCTTCCTTAGAACCTCGAACGACAAGCTGTGTAGTCGGTTCTTGAATTGAACGCCACTCCCCGCCTTTCGTACCTGCACTCATCGCATGGTTGTTTCCATCTATCAAGATAAGCGTGTCTCCTGACATCAAGGCGGGAAACACTTCACTCCACGTATGTAAAATCGCAACGTCTCCAATTCCTACTACATCTTCTTTTAATAACGTAAAGGCGTTTTGAGGTGTTATTGGTTCAGAAAACACGTCATCTTTCATCATGGTGTCTACTAAAAGCTCTTGGATAGACTGATTGTCTACAATTCCGTCTATATAGATAACAGCCGCTTGAATGGCTGCCCTTTCCCCAATTTTTATATAGCGGATCACCATATCCGAGCTGTTCCCCGTTCGCTTTTTTATGTTAGCTATATTACCTTCAAGCGACTGCATCAGCAGTTCTTGTTCCTCTGGTAGCGAACCTTCTGTTTCCTTTTTATTGTCTTTGCTTTTTTTATTTTTAAATAAAGAAGGCACGATTAAAAACACCTTTCTTTTCTTTTTTTTAGCTTTTTCCAAATAAATGCTTTGTATGCAATTTTTAATAGAGCAATCAAAGCGTAAGACCAAAAAAATAACAAAAACTATCAGTAGAATGTTTTTGAAAAAAAAATAAAAACGGAGAGTGAGACATATGAAAATCGTTTGGATATCAGCTTTGCTGTTAGGATGCTTAATGGGATTTTCTATCGGCGTGGATATGATGCAAGGATTTAGTTTTTCCATGGCCTTGCAAAATGCCTACAGTCCGTTTCGTGTTATGGAGTTTGCTGAATTATTTGTCCTTTTTTTCCTTTTGTTCTGTTTTGTAGTTGAAGTATTTTACCGCTCATTTAAAGTAAAAAAAGCAAAACAGCAGCAAAAATAAAACTCCGTAAAAAACACATATTTCTCCTTTTTACCACCTATTCTCCTTTCCATTTAAATGTTATAATTTTCATAATTGGAGAAACTTTTACACGCCTTTCTTCATGGAAAGCTGTACGCTTAAACTACAAAATAAATATTAACTTTGAACTAAAAGGTGAAGAAATGATGAAAAAAAAATTAGCCGTTATTAGTACAGCTTGCTTACTTATTCTTGCAAGTGAACCCATCTCTTCTTATGCTACTCCTGATTCCCCGGATTCCTCTTCCGATGTTGTGGACCAGTCAACGGACGTGGATAAAACTGAAGATGTAAAAGCTATTTTTGACTCTCTCTATCAAGAAGGCTATTCCCTCGGAGAAGAAGATGGATACGCACAGAAAAAATTCGAGCAGTTCGATCAAACAACAGGACTGGACAAATCTTCTGAAGAATTCACGTGGTTTATGATGGGGTATACGGTAGGATATAAAAAAGGACAGCAGCAAAAAGAGGAAGAACTCAAGACTGAACAAGAAAATGAAATGGCTGCCGGCGAAGAGGAAGGCTATCAGCAAGGCGTCCTTGATTACAAACATGCTACTATTCAATCAGAAATCGACCCCTTCCCTTCTAAGTCATCCGACTGGAATAAAGGTTATGTTCAAGGCTACAAAAAAGCTATTTCTTTAATGGACCTATCTGTTAAAGCAAAAAAAGAAGGCTATGAACAAGGTCTTGAAAATGATTCGATGAGTGTTCCCAGCATGTATGATGATGAGGATGTCACACGTCAGGCTTTTACAGAAGGCTTCGAAACCTCTCAAGCCGAAGTACTGAATCAGCAAAAAAAGCAGTTTGAAAAGCAAGGCTACGTACAAGGCTATCACGACCTTCCACTCGAAGTACCTGCAGAAGCAGAGGGCGAATTGCAAACAGCCTTTGAACAAGGATATGAAAAAGGACAAAAACAAAAACAAAAAGACGTAAAAGCAGATGGATACGACTCAGCTTTCACTTATCAGACCTATAGAGCGCCTAAAAGTCTTCAGGACAAGCCTCAACTAGAAAAATGGTACAAAGCAGGTTTTTATTCGAATAAAGATGTGAAATCTTTACAGCAAAAAGCTTATAAAGATGGCTGGAAACTAGGAAAAGAAATGAGCGTTCCGAAAAAATACAAGCAAAATAAAGCTGCGGTGGCGATGTACAAGAAATATTTTGAACAAGGCCAAAAAAAGCAGGATAAAACAGTGAGTCATATCCTGCTCGGCAGCGGTATCGTTCTTACACTGCTTGCCCTTATCACGCTATGGAGACTTCGCCGCCGTAAAAATGAAGAGACAACACTAGATAGCTAAAGACAAGTACATAAAAAACCCGGAAAATCATGATTTTCCGGGTTTTTATGTTAAATAATCATTCGTTTATTTTCCGCAAGCTGAACTTCTTGCTCCTGTTTTGACTGATTTTGTTTTCGAATTTTCAAATAATAATAAACATAGCAGCCTATAAAGAAGATACCTCCGCAGTATAGCGCCATTCGCTGCTCAGGATCAAACGCAAGACTGATCATAACAATACAGTTCGTAATAAGCGCTACGATAGGCAGAACCGGATAAAGAGGTGCTCTAAATTTCAGATCTTCTACTTTTCCACCTTTAGCCACGTAAGCACGACGGAACGCAAGCAGTGAAGCTGTAATCGCAATCCAGCCAATTTGAGCGCCAAGTCCAGCGAGTGAAATCAGCCATACGAAAACGGTTTTAGCTGCCACTACGCTTGAAAGCAGCGAAAAACATGAAATCACAAGCGTAATTAATAGTGCATTAAACGGTACACCTCTTTTGTTGACTTTTCCAAGCGCAGGACTTGCCATTCCTTCTCTTGAAAGAGAATAAAGCATACGTGTAGCCGCGTAAAACCCAGAGTTTGCGACTGAAAGAAGAGCTGTTAAAATGATAAAGTTCATAATATCCGCCGCGTAAGGTACACCTACACTGTCTAACACAACAACAAACGGGCTTTCTACAACGCCTGCTTTTTCACGAGGAATCATACTTGCTAAGACAAACACGGATAAGACGAAAAAGAAAAGCGTACGCCAAACCGTTTGCTTGATCGCTTTTGGAATTGTTTTTTCCGGATTTTCACTTTCTCCCGCCGCAATTCCAATCAATTCTGTTCCTTGAAACGAAAAGTTCACCGTAATCATTGTAATCAGCAAAGCCGTTACACCGTTTGGAAACAGCCCTTCGGCAAAGAAGTTTGATAAAAGCGGTGCTTCCTGTCCGCTTTTCATATCAATAAGTCCAAACATTGCCGCTCCACCTACCACAATGAACATAATGATGGCGAAAATTTTAACGCTTGAAAACCAAAATTCTGTTTCACCAAATGCTTTAGCTGAAAGTGCATTTAGTGAAAAAATTAACGCTCCAAAAATGGCGCACCATAACCAAACAGGCGAGCCTGGGAACCATCTTTGCATTAACTGTCCGGCAGCTAAAAACTCAAGTGCAACCGTTACTGCCCATCCTAGCCAGTACAGCCATCCAATCGCAAAACCGGTTGCAGGGCCGATAAATTTAGTGGAGTACGTTTGAAACGATCCTGCAACTGGCATAGCAACGGATAATTCTCCAAGACACAGCATCGTTAGATACATAATGATCCCTCCTACTAAGTAGGAAATCATTGCTCCCATCGGACCTGCTTCATTGATGGTATAACCTGACCCAAGGAAAAAACCGGTACCAATACATCCCCCTAGTGATATCATAAAAAGATGCCTTGTTTTCATCGTTCTTTTTAATTCTCCTGGCTGTCCCTGTGGAATATTCATCCCATTTCCTCCCTTTGCTGCACAAAAATGAAATCGCTTTCATTTTTTTAGGTTTATTTTGTTTTTATAGCCGCTTATTAAGCAGCTCTTCCTGACTGAAGTCAATTGATGCCGGATGATTTTCAAATGGCGCCACCCCCGTAGCGAGGATGGCAGCCGCTTAGTCCTGTATGACCGTTTCTTGGATCATAAAAGATTTTCTCCACACGATACCTGTAAGTAGCTTTTTCTTATAAAAGCTTATCACCAAACAATGAACTCATTAACGCAACCGCTACTTCTGCAGTTTTGTTATGCTGATCTAAAATGGGGTTCACTTCTACAAATTCAGCGGATGTCACCATGTCTGCTTCCGCTAACATTTCCATTGCTAAATGACTTTCTCGGTAGCTGATGCCGCCTTTTACAGGTGTACCTACGCCTGGTGCATCATCTGGATCTAAGCCGTCCAAGTCCAGCGACAGGTGCACACCGTCTGTACCGCTTAAATAATCAATCGTTTCTTTCATCACTTGCGTCATACCTAAACGATCAATTTCATGCATGGTATACACTTTAATTCCTTTTTCTTTAATTAACTCTTTTTCACCATCATCCAACGAGCGTGCACCGATAATAACTAGATTTTCAGGTTTAATTTTTGGTGTATACCCTCCAATATTTAAAAGTACAGGATGTCCTATACCCAGGCTCACCGCTAACGGCATGCCGTGAATGTTGCCCGATGGAGATGTTTCAGCGGTGTTTAAATCACCATGAGCATCATACCAAATAACGCCTAAATTTTCTGAACCTTTCGCGACTCCTGCAAGCGTTCCAATTGCAATACTGTGATCTCCGCCTAATATTAACGGAAAGCGGTCTTGCTCTTTCACTTCTTCAACTCTTGCAGCAAGCTGTTCATTTCCGCTGGCTACAGCCGCTAAGTTTTTCAAATTCGTATTTTTATCCACGTCTGCCCGTTCTTTAATCTCTACTTTAATATCGCCTTCATCATGTACGGTATAGCCAAGAGCTTCTAAGCGTGTATTCATGCCCGCATAGCGGATTGCGCTCGGCCCCATGTCTACGCCCCTTCTTGTTTGCCCGTAATCCATTGGTACACCGATAATTGAAATTTCTTTTTTCATTTTCTATACCTCCGTTGCATGTTAGTCTGTGTGAAGTAAACATAGGCGTTTATTTAACTATGTATTTTTTCATTGATACAGCCCCTCGTCTATTTCTTATGCAAAAATGATGCCAACTTTGTTTGTAGCATTCTATCAGTCTTTTTATCACAGTTTTTCTTACACATGCCAAAAAAACTGTCGATTTCTACAACTTTTTGGCAAACTACGCAAATTTTTTTGTCGTTTGGTTTAAAATCGCCAATTTTATTTGCTTTCTTAAAAAGGAGTGAGCCAATATATAAATGAAACCTACGTTTACCATCGCAATAAAAAATCCGAACGCTTTAGATTCTCTATCAAGAATCAAACACGTTCGGATCTTCCTTCAACTAAGCTACTTTTATCCCATTTAATTTGTAATAACGTCTCCTTCTTCATCATCGCCGGTATCGTTTTCACCAGGATCTTTTTCTAATGAGATTACTTTCTTTTCTTCATCCCATTTCACTTTGTAGCCAAGTGATTTGGCTACTTTGATAACCGATAAATAGGAGTGGTGATTTGGCTTATACAGCTTTAAATCACTCGAATCAATGACGCCTAACCCTAGCAGCAGGCGGTCGGACTGAACGTAAGGCTTTCCATCAATCAGTTTTACTTGCTTATCAGTAAATGGATACACGGCACGGTTGACTTCGACCGTAAACTCTCCTTTTTTCTCTTCTTTAATTGGTTTTGGCTGTTTGGATACATATTTAATTGCGTCTACTCCTAATACCGTGCCTTGGCGCGTATTATCAGCACCTCCGTACATTTTCCCCGTTTCATAGTCATAGATAACCGCTTGGACATTTCCAATATGCTCTGGCTTTTCTTCAAACGCATGTCCTTTAGCCATCATTTCAAGGAGTGTATCTTGGCTAAAACCAGGTTCCCATCTTACGGTTGGATAGCCGCTTGAATAAATACGAGGCGTTAAAATCGCTTTTTGAATCGGCATCTTATGGTCAATAACATTCATAATCGTTTCTGCTACAGACGCAATAATGGTTGGGCCTCCCGGTGAACCAATTGCCATGAACGGCTTTCCGTCTTTTAACAGCATCGTTGGAGACATGCTGCTTCGAGGGCGTTTTTTAGGCTCAACCTGGTTCACGCCTCCCGGAGTGGCATCAAAATCCGTCATTTCATTGTTGAGCATAAATCCGTAGTCAGGAACCATAATTCCTGAACCAAAAACTTGTTCAATGGTAGTCGTGTAAGAAACCATGTTTCCCCATTTGTCTACAACAGAGAAATGAGTCGTTTGGCCGATTGGATTTTCTTCCGTTACCGTTGCTTTATTTGGATTTTCTTTTCCTTCATATTTCCAAGGGTCTCCTTCTTTAACATTAGGCGTTGCTTTATTTGGATTAATTAATTTACGACGTTCTTTAATATAATCTTCATCTAACAGGCCTTTTTTCGGCACTTCGTAAAAGTCTTCATCTGCCATATACGCCGCGCGGTCCGCAAAAGCTAAGTGCATCGCTTCCGTTAAATGCTGCAAATACTGTGGCGTATTGGAACCCATTTTTTCTACATCATAACCTTCCATTAGCTTTAAAATTTGCTGCACGGTTAATCCGCCGGAGCTAGGAGGAGCCGCACTAACCACATCGTAGCCTCGATAAGTTGTTTTTACCGGCTCGCGTTCTTTTACAACATAATTTTTTAAATCATCCATGGTCATGCTTCCATCGCGTTTTTGAACTTCTTTAACAAGCGCTTTTCCAATTTCTCCTTTATAAAGAGCGTCTGACCCTTCTTTTTGAATAAGCTTTAATGTTTTCGCAAGATCAGGCTGAACAAGCTTATCTCCTTCTTTTAACGGCTTGCCATTCGGTACAAATACATTACCGGCCGTTTGGTATCTTTCAAGCTTGTCCGCATTTTCATCGATATACTGAGCCATCGACCAATTCACTTTAATTCCTTGTTCCGCTTGAGTAATCGCAGGTTTAATAACATCTGATAAGTCCATGGTTCCATAATCTTCAAGGGCTGTTTCTACTCCTTTTAACGTACCAGGAACTCCAACTGCTTTTCCTGTTATGTGACGTTTACTGAAAGGAATGACTTTTCCTTTTGAATCTAAAAACAGCTTAGGCGTGACATCAGCCGGTGCCATTTCACGGCTGTCTAGCATCGTAATTTTATCTTTCTTTTTTTCATAAATCATCATAAAACCGCCGCCGCCGATACCAGACATCATCGGTTCCACAACGTTTAGAGATAGTTGAATGGCCGCTGCCGCATCTACAGCGTTTCCGCCTTCAGCTAACACTTTCCTCCCCGCTTCAGCAGCCAGCGGGTGAGATGCCGCTACAATTCCTTGTGTAGCACCCCGTTTCATTGAATGGTCGACACCCGGAACTTCAGCAGCAGCTGGTGTGACAACTAAACATAAACTAAATAACGTAATAGCCAACATCTTCATAACCTTCATCTGGGTCTCCTCCTTCAAATACATTATTTCACATCGCCTGAGACGATGGATTTCACGAAGAATAAATTGGTTTATTATGATATTTTTTACATATGCGTATAAATAAAAAGCAAAGTAAATCATACCTTTGCTTTTTTAGTTAATCGCATGTTTAACTTTTCTCTCTATTCATTTACAATTATCTATATTTTCTAACAATTTATCCATAGGCTGATAGTTTCTTACTATTTTTGGAACTATGTAGACTGAACGCTCTAATAATGTAGAAAATCTAGCAGTTAAGAAGTCGTTCGACTTACATGCACTTCTTAAATTTTTTATAAATATTCTTATTGTTATATAAAAAGCAATCCTTTATGAAAATCAGCATACGTTTTCTGAAAATCAAAAATAAAACAGGACTTTAGATTCATCGTCCTGTTTGGAGCATGTTTTCGACTTTTTTAATGTCCGCGTGCGTAGGATTGATTTCCCGAGCATAGGCGATTTGTTCTTTCGCTTTTTCCATTTCTTTTAATTGAATATAGGTTTTGGCGAGTTCGAGCGGCAGCATAATCCCTTCAAAACCAAGATCTTGCGCCTTCTGCAAATAAAACAGCGATTTTTCGTAATTCCCTCCAAACATGAGCGGAGTTTCCCGATATTTTATTCCTCGAACGAAGTGCGCCAAACTTGAAGATGGATTTAATGTTAATGCCTGATGAAGAGCCCGGTCCATTTCTAAGTTCAATACCATTTTTTCAAAGATAATTGATTCTTCGATTTGCTTTGCTAAACAAACGGCTAAGTAACAGTACAAATCAGATGCTTGAGGTTTTTTCTTCATTTCTTGTTGAATTTCGCGCTTGATCTCTTTCCACTTTCCCTCTTCTAGCTGATTCATGACGTATTGTGCATGTATTCCCACCTATTTGCCCTCCTTTTCCTCTTTATCATAAAGGATTTCTGCGCAAATGAAAAAAGTAAGTGTTCTTCATTCTTCACAAAAAACGTTACCATTAAAAAATAGGCAAATTTCTCAATCACTTAACCCAATTAGTACATAGGATATAGAGACTTTTATTAAAGGAGGTTACACATATGGGCGCAAAAGGCGGTTTTGGTTTTTCATTTATCGTTGTTTTATTTATCCTATTAGTAATCGTAGGGTGTTCTTGCTACTACTAATTTCTAGAGAGGATGAACATCATTCATCCTCTCCTATTTCAAAAAAACCATGCTTTCGCATGGCTACATACCGATTAGATGAATGAGTAGAGGAACTCATTGTTCGGCAATATTGAAGAAATTTTTGGTTTTTACTTCCGCCTAGTATGCCCTTTTTGACGGGGGCTATGCGCAAATAAAGTTAACGTTTAAAAGCGAAAGCCAGACGCACCTACAATAACAAGTAAAACAAATAACACGACGATTAACGCAAAATTTTGTTTTCCCACGTACCATCCCTCACTTCCTGTTATCTGCTTTTAGTGTATGCAACAGCTTGGCAAAATGTTTAGGACAGGGGTGCGGATTTTTCCAATGAGAAAAACCTTCAAATTTCGCCAAAAAAAGTGAATCATATTTTTGTTTCTTTCGTTATATATAGTAAGAGATTTTTTTACTATAAAAAAGGAGGGGCTTTAATGCGCCGACATTCCAAATTGCCCATTGTTCTTGTTTTTGCCTTCTTTTTATTCATCGCAACTGTTTTGTGCGTAACCTCTTATATGTCTTGAACGTATAAATAATATAAAAAAATCGCCTCATCGAAGGCGATTTTTCTATCCTAGCATTATATCTTCGTTTGGATAGCGAACGGCTTCACGCTTTTGCTTAGATAATGAAAACGCAAGCGTTAATGGCCCCACTTTTCCTAAAAACATGATAAAGATAATAATCACGCGTCCAAAGTACGAAAGTTCAGGAGTCGCTCCCATCGATAAACCTACTGTTCCAAACGCAGAAACAACTTCAAACATAATTTTTACAAACGGCAGGTTTTCCGAAATATTTAACAGGAAGATGGCCCCAAACACAAACATAATCGAAATCATCGTAATGGCTAGTGCCTTAAACACATGAAGAGGAAGAAGCCGTCTCTTTAACAGCACAATATCTTCCCTGCTTCGTAAAAATGCCCATACAGAAAAGACAATCACCACAAACGTTGTTAGTTTAATACCTCCTCCTGTTGACGCACTTCCTGCACCTATGAACATTAACATAACCATTAAAAATATAGTGGAATCATGTAGACTTCCTATATCGATACTATTAAAACCTGCTGTGCGTGTTGTTACCGCTTGAAAATAAGACGCCCACACTTTGTCTCCTAATGACAAACTTCCAAGTGTATGTGAATTGCCGTACTCTAAGAAAAAAATAAAAAGCATGGCAATCACGTTAATGGCAAACGTGCTGATAATCATAATTTTTGAATGCAGCGTTAGTTTTTTATACGATTTTTTTACCCACATATCAGCAAGAACGGTAAATCCTAACCCACCAATAATAAACAAAAAGGAAATCGTTATGTTAATAACGGGATCTCCTACATACTGAACTAAGCTGTCAGATAATAGTCCGAACCCTGCGTTATTAAAAGCTGAAATTGAATGAAACAAGCTAAAGAATAGCCCCTTAGACCATCCGAATTCCGGAACCCAGCGTATCGCTAAAAAGATAAGTGCAACAAACTCAATTAAAAATGAAAAGATAAACAGCCTTTTAACTAGCAGGACAACTCCGCCGACGCTCGTTTGATTTAATGCCTGCTGAACGAGCATACGCTCTTTAAATCCAATTTTTTTACCTAGCATCATAAAAATCAGCACGGCAAATGACATAATGCCAAGACCGCCTATTTGAATTAACAGCATAATAATCGTTTGACCGATGACGGTAAAACGCGTACCTGTATCTACGACGGCTAAGCCGGTCACTGTCATAGCGGAAGTAGATGTAAAAAGGGCGTCTACCCACCGGATTGGCTCAGTAGTAGAAAAAGGCATCATTAATAAAAGAGCACCAATAATAATTCCTCCGCCAAAAATGGAGACAAGCAGCTGCGGCGGCGTAAGCCTAACAATTTTTTTTTTCATAAGTTAAACTCCTTCTTCTTCAAAACGGTTTAAATCGCGATTATGTCCGATAACAATCAGCATATCTCCTTGTTCAATTGTTTCATGCGCCGTAGGCGAAATCACCATTTCCCCGTCTTTTCGCTGAAAACCGATAATATTACAGCCGTACTTTGCACGAATATTTAAATCAAACAGCGTTTTATTATGAAGTTTCTTAGAAGCGACAATTTCAACAATACTATAGTCTTTAGACAGTTCAATATAGTCAATAATTTTTTCTGACACCACGTGATGAGCAATCCGCTTCGCAATATCGCGCTCAGGATGAATGACTTTGTCCGCTCCTATTTTCTCCAGCACTTTTTGATGATACATATTCACCGCTTTTACCCATACTTGCTTAACGCCCATATCTTTTAAAAGCATCGTTGCAAGCACGCTTGCTTCAATATCGTCTCCAAACGAAATAAGAGCATGATCAACGTTACGAATGCCTAGCCCTTTTAAGCTAGCTTCATCAATTGCGTTCGCTTGCACGACATATGTAGCTGAGTTGCTATATTTCTTTACTACCTCCTGATTGCGGTCAATAGCGAGCACATCCACATCCAAATTAGCAAACTCTTCAACCAAACTGCCTCCAAAACGACCTAATCCCAATACAGCAAACTGTTTTTTCATAATGTATTTATTCCTTTCTTCAACTGCTGTGTGTTCTCTTAGCTTATACTTTTTCTAAAAAATTACATGTTTTTCTTAAAAAAAGCGCAAAAAAACACAGGAAGGCTCCTGTGTTTTTTCACACTCTTCCCCCTCAAAACGCTTGCGAAGTTAGCTGTCGGGTTCGGGTTTTAAGAGTAACCCTACCTTTTTAAGGATTCACCCCGGAGCACAATATGTGCGTAAATAATGGGTCCTCCGCTCCGTAATGGATTAAGCGATTTTTATTCAAATGTCTATGATCTATTTTTTAGAATAATCGATTCGATTCATGATACGTTTCACTTCACGAAAGCTATCTTACTCCTGTGGATTTTGTCTGTCAAGATATTTTTAGGGAAGACATCACTTGCGCTGCAAACTGCAAAAATCATATAAATCTAAACTGACAATCAGTTTGTGAAATTGATCAAACAAATTAATAACGGCCAAAAGCTCTAATAGCTGCGTATCACTGTAAAATTTCTTTAATTGATCCATATCAGCATCCGTCAAATCCCTTGGACGCACTCGGTATACATCTATAAATCGAAACAGCAGTCGATCTTTTTCTTCCAGCTCTTTTTCTCTTAACACTTTTTGATTAAGCGTCTTATCGCCTACATATGACATGCTCATACACGTCTCACAGCCGTTAACACCTGCTAGATAAAGCCTGATTTTTTCCTTAGTCTCTCTTTTTACTATATCACTGTTCCAAAGCTTGTCGTATAGCTCATCATACAACCTTTTTACATCTGGAATTAAATTCAGTGCTTTTTCAAAATTTGTTCCCTCTTCGTTTGTTAACAAAACTCTTGCCATTTTTTACTCACTCCTTTTTAATTATTATAGTAAGAAAAATGGAGATTTCAGATAACAAATAAAACATATTATCTGCTGTTACTAATCAAATGAAACATTAATATGAAAGAAGGTTTTCAATTGAAAATTGATGAAATTGATTTATCGATTTTGCAGGCACTGCAGCAAAACAGCCGTCTTTCCTTAAGAGAGCTAGGAAAACAAATTAACCTGTCTCCTCCTTCAGTGGCAGAGCGAGTAAGACAGCTAGAGAGCTTTGGTATTATAAAAGGATATACAATCGATATTGATTATGAAAAGCTGCAGTTGCCCGTCTCGTGTTTTATTGAAGTAACCATGAAAAACGGAGAGCACGAGCGTTTTAAAAGATTTATTTCTCAGTATCCCTATGCTTTATTCTGTGAACGCATCGCCGGACAGGCTTGCTTCATTACAAAGCTTCAGCTTCCTCACCTGCACGTACTCGAGCAATTTATTAACGAAATTACACCTTATGCCAAAACGATTTCACACATCGCCCTTTCTCACGTGGAGATGTCTTCTGCATTATTGAGTCATTTAAAAGATGAAAAGTGATTGAAACATACGTTCACCGTACTAACGAAAAGATCCGAACGATTCATCGTTCGGATCTTCTTTCCACTAAACTACTTCTGTCCTAGCCTCTTTTATTCGTCCAAAAGCATAAAAAATAACCCTCCAAAGCTGGAGGGTATAAATTTTCCGAATAATGAAAGTTTTACAACTTCATTCTATCAGGTACCGACATTTCTGTCTACTTAAAAATGTAAAAGAGCTCTCTATTAATAGAAAGCTCTTTTACCTGCTTGTTTTTTGAAAACAATCAATCTATATAAAAGGGAACTACCTAAGGTTAAAAGTCACGTGAAACCTTGGCAGTTGATCCTGGATATACCGGTTGATATGATTCAAAACAAGTTCTTTCATCATTTCTTCTTTGACTTCTGATTCCGTTTTTTTATCTTTTTGTTTTAAAATAAGAATATAATAGACTTTACCCATTTTAATGGGCTTACTACACTCTCCAATGTGCTGTTTTTTTAAAACATCTATAAAAGAGGGAGATAGATTCGAAAGCTTTAGATTATCATCATTCTCTATTTTGCTGATGGTCTGGACATCAGCATATTTTTTTTGAACGTCTTGAAGCGATGTTCCTTTTTGCAGCTCAGCCGCAACGGTCTCAGCATCATGTAAAGTTGTAAAAGTTAGCTGCGAAAAAGATACGCGCGTTACATCATTCTCAATACGTGTATAGTAAGCGTCTAGTTCATCAGACGTAATTTGTTTACGGAAATATTCTTCTAATTTAAACTGATTTATTAGCTGTTTAGTTACATCGCTAGAACGAATGTGCAAGACTTCATAGCCTTGTTTTCTTGTATCTTCGTCATATGAACGTTTGATTTGTTTCCACATATCCTCGACTTTTTTCTGTACCCTGTCACTTGTCTTTAGATGCGAAATTAAGATTTTTTGCATGACAAGCTGCCGCAACAACTCTTTGCGGTAGCTTGTATCATTTAGCGGAGCATCGGGATTTAAGAACCCTTCAACTGCTAAAAAACGATTGAATTCAGCTCCTGTCACCTTTCCTCCTTCATACGCTGCCACTTCTTTAGCAGAAGATAGCTGACTAATTTCTACAGAAGGAAACATCGTGTTTGAATGCTTCCCTCCGCAGCCTGTTAAAAATCCGAACGCTGTTAATACTGCTAGCAGCAGCTTTAACGGTGCTGAACTCATCCATTGTTATCCTGCTGCTCTGAAAGCTTCAGAGAAATAGTTTGTTTTTTTCCATTTCGGTACACGTCTAATTTTACCGTGTCTCCTACTTTGCGTTTTGTGTATAGATATTGACGTAAATCACTGGATGTTTTGACTTCATTTCCATCGATGGCAACAATCACGTCTTTTGATTGTAAACCAGCATCAGAAGCAGAAGAGAATGGTTCAACCGTCGTTACGACAACTCCTTCAGACGTATCGCTTGTTAGGCCTAGCTGATCTTGTTTTGTTGCAGCTGAAAGCTGACCTACATCTTGAAGACCTACCCCCATATATGGACGCGTTATTTTTCCGTTTTTCATCAGCTGTTCAATTGTTGGCTGCACTTCATCACTTGGAAGAGCAAAGCCGATTCCTTCTACATTGTCTTCTGAAATTTTCATACTGTTGATACCAACTACTTCACCGGAAGAATTGATCAAGGCACCGCCGCTGTTTCCTGGATTAATCGCCGCATCCGTTTGAATTGCATCTACGTTCCAATTCTCTGAAATAGGGACAGAGCGTTTTGCTGCGCTCACGATACCTTGTGTGACCGTACGAGAAAATTGTTCACCAAGAGGGTTTCCGATTGCAAGAACCGTTTCACCCGCCACTAAATCTGATGATTTTCCGAACTTCGCCACTTGTTCAACATTTTTGTCGGACATTTCAAGCACCGCTAAATCCGTTAGCGCGTCAGCTCCGACAATTTTAGCTTTTTCTTTTTGTCCGTTTGAAAGTGACACTTCTACTTCGCTTGCGCCGTCAATAACGTGGTTATTAGTCACAACGTAGGCTTTTCCATTTTCTTTTTTGAAAATAACACCGGAACCCGTTCCTGCTTCTTGCGTTTGGGTATCTCCAGAAAATGGATTTGTTTGCTGTTGAATATTGTTCACGCCTACAACAGCAGCTGATACTTTATTTACAACTGAAACAAGATCTGACTGATTCACGGTTGTGCTTACTGTTCGAGGCGTTGTGCTCGTTGTTGTTGCCGTTTGAGTCTGCGTTGTTTGATTCGCTGTTTGCGTATCCGCTGAATCCATTAACCCTAGCTGCGGAGCGCCGTATAGCACAATTCCTCCCCCTAGCACTGCTCCCGCGATGGAAGATGCGATCACTGGAAATAAGCGTCTTTTTGGAGGCTGTGATGATGACGCAGGCTGATACTGATCATAGCGCCGCTGGCGGTTTTCATATTCTTCTTTTCGTTCTTCCTCTCTTTCATAATCACGTGGATCCATGAAAATCACTCCTTTTAACGTAGCAAATTTTATGTTATCTATACTATAAAATAAAAGTTTGGGATAAGTATCAAAACAATATGTGAAATTGTGAAAAATTTCTTTATAACAGCAAACACGTAGTATAATAGCGGGTACATAAACCTTTAAAGAAACGCGCATAGATGGCGCAATATGCTTTATTTACCTTAATTTTCATATATTCAGAGGAAGGTGTCAAATTTGAGCTTTACACTATATTTAGTAGAGGATGAACAAAATTTAAACGAAGTTTTAACCCTTTACCTTCAAAAAGAAGGCTGGGACGTTCGCTCATTTTTTAACGGCACGGACGCAAAAGAAATGATTGCAACTCCTCCGCACCTGTGGATTTTAGATATTATGCTGCCTGATATTGACGGGTATCAGCTCATTCGCGAAATCAAGCAGCAAACGCCACATGTGCCTGTTATTTTCATTTCAGCACGCGATGCCGATATTGACCGGGTTCTTGGACTTGAAATGGGCAGCGACGACTATTTATCAAAGCCTTTTTTGCCTCGTGAACTAGTTATTCGAGCAAACAAACTGCTAAACCTCGTATATGGTTCCAATCAAAAGAAAACCGATACCATTACGCTGACTCCTTATGAAATCGATTTACATACGCGTACAGTCAGTGAAAATGGAAAGCCGATTGATTTGACGTCTAAAGAATTTGATTTTCTTGTCACTATCTCAAAAGACCTTGGACAGGCTTTTTCAAGGGAGCAGCTGTTGAATCTCATTTGGGGAGAAGATTATTTCGGCACAGACCGAGTGGTGGATGATTTAGTGAGGCGCGTGCGTAAAAAAATGCCGCAAGCACGAATTGAAACGATTTACGGATACGGATACCGGATGATGAAAGCATGAAAAACAAGTCGCTTGCATTTCAAATTTGGCTCGTCATCTCGGGTATTTTACTGCTCATTTCAATTTTGCTCGCTATTTTATTCCCAACGACGCTCAGGCAGTTCTTCACGAATGAAATTTATACCACTATTGAAAATGAACAGCATATTTTAAAAGAATACGGCCTGCCAAGCCGCTCAGGTGAATACTACTTTAGCAATGAAGACAGTGAACCAACGCTTGGCAATCGAACCGTGGATCATATTTTATTGCCTGAACATGCGGATATCTCTTATTTTTCATCACGGGTGTTGCCTCAAGACTTTTTGAGAAAAGCACAGGAAGATGCAATCAGTCAGCGGAAAATCGTCGCTCGCTATGAAAAAGATCTCGGCAACCGGACGCTTTTTTATGTGATTCGAAAAGTAAGCGTAAACGGACAGCCTGCTTTTTTACTTTCATTTTCGTGGGATACGTATCGCAACGCGCTCACTTCTACTCTTTTTAAACAGCTGCTTCTTGTCATTTCAATTGTATTTCTATTCAGCTGGCTTCCATCTATTTGGCTATCAAGATACTTAAGCAAGCCGCTTGTATCGCTTGAAAAAGATGTAAAAAAAATCGCTGAACAAAATTGGCATGAACCTGTTACAGTCAACCGTTCCGATGAAATCGGCAAGCTAGGCGCGTCCATCGAGCAAATGCGCAAAAGGCTCGTATCTAAAGATGAAGCACAGCAAACGCTGCTTCAAAATATTTCACATGATTTAAAAACACCGGTAATGGTTATTCAAAGCTACGCTCAGTCGATTCAAGACGGCATTTATCCAAAAGGTGATTTATCCCAAACGGTAAAAGTCATTGAAGATGAATCCAAAAATCTTGAGAAAAAAATCCGCGATTTGCTTTACTTGACCAAGCTTGACTATATGTCCACTCACCAGCTTGCACAAGACGACTTTGATTTTACTGCACTTCTTCATGAAGTAGTGGATCGCTTGCGGTGGAGGCGCCCTGAAATACAGTGGGAATTTGACGACGTAAATGCAACGATTAAAGGAGACAAAGAGCTGTGGACAAAAGTCCTTGAAAATGTACTCGACAATCAGCTGCGCTATGCTGATACGAAGGTTTCACTTTCACTTGCTAAACACCAAACGAACGTTCAATGTACCATCAGCAACGATGGTCCGCCGATTGATCAAAGCGTGCTTCAACACTTGTTTGAACCGTTTAAAAAAGGAGCAAACGGTGAATTCGGTATTGGCCTAAGTATCGTAAAGCGTATTGTTACGATGCACGATGCAGCCATTACGGCTGAAAACACAGACGCCGGAGTGACGTTTTCACTTACTATTCCTATATAAACTAAAAAGGCAAGGGAGTCGACTCCCTTGCTTTTTTATGAAAAAACCGATGTATATGCATAAAGAGCTGGTGAACCCCCCGAGTGAATGAACACCACATTCTCATCTTTTTTAAAATAACCTTTTCGAATTAAATCAATCAGGCCGGCCATCGCTTTTCCCGTATACACAGGATCCAATAAAATTCCTTCCGTACCGGCCACAAGTTTGACTGCTTCCACCATCTCTTCTGTTGGAACAGCATAGCCTGGACCGACATATTCATCCATACAAACAATATCTTCTTTTTTAAAAGGCGTTTTGCTATGTAAATGATCATAAAGTTCACTCGTCAGCTTGGCAACTTTCATCTCTTGCTCTTCTTTAGCACGACTCACATTCATTCCAATAACAGACACCCCGCTTTGAAGGCCTTGAAAGCCTGCCACTAGCCCTGCGTGCATGCCTCCGCTTCCGCTTGTGCAAACTACGTGGCTAAGCTTTATTTGTTGCTCATAGCTTTGCATAAGCAGCTCCTGTGCGCAGGCAGCATAGCCTGTTGCACCGATAACATTTGAACCTCCTACGGGGATTAGGTACGGCTTATGACCTTTTTCACTTAGCTCGCGCGCTACTTTTTCCATTTCCGCTGTCAAATCCGAACCTTCAGCGACAAACCGCATGTCATGAGCTCCTAATAAATGATAAAGAAAATAGTTTCCCGTCGGCTGATCACTTGCTTTATTTTCCCCTTCTTCTAATACGAGCACGCATTTCATTTGCTCTTTTACGGCAGCAGCAAGCGTCAAACGACAGTGATTGGATTGTATCGCACCGCACGTTACAAGCACGTCTGCCCCTTGTGCTTTTGCATCAGCTACTAGATATTCAAGCTTACGCGTCTTATTTCCGCCCCCTGTCAGTCCAAGCATATCATCGCGCTTCATATAAATTGAAGGTCCGTTTAACTGCTGAGATAAAACCGATAGCTTTTCTAAAGGTGTAGGGGAATCCGTATATTTTCTTCTAGAAAATTGCGTTAAGTTCATGCTCTCATCCTCTCTTTCATATTTGTTCTATTTTACCATATAGAAGCTTTTGAAGAGCTTTTTACGAAAGGGCTTTCTATAACTTGTATACATAAGAACAAGTAGTCAACATACATTAAACCATATAAACAGTTTGAAGGAGTGTTTTCAATGAGTGAAAAAGCAGTACTTTGCAGCGTCTCACGAGTAGTCAAATCACAGCACATTTTTCCAAATGACCTAAACAATCACCACACCCTTTTTGGCGGCAAAATTGTCGCTGACATGGACATGACGGCTTCTCTTTCAGCAGCTAAACATTCCAGAAAGTCGTGTGTTACAGCTTCCATTGATCATGTTGACTTTATCGAGCCCGTCACAGAAGAAGATTTTATTTCATATGAGGCATTCGTTGTTGTCACAGGAAAAAGTTCCATGATTATTTTTGTTAAAGTCATTGCCGAAAATTTGTTAACGGGCATTAAACGTATTGCTGCTACTTCTTTTCTTACCTTCGTCGCATTAGAAAATGGGAAGCCTGCTCCCGTTCCTCAAGTTATTGCTCAAACTGAAGAAGAAAAAAGCCTTCAAAAAGTAGCTCTTGAACGAAAAGAGTCCAAAAAAACGCAGGTTGAGCACAGCAAAGCAATTGCGCGCATCTTATCTAAATCTTTGCGCAGCAGTAATTAAGCTCTTCATCTAAAAAGCAGCTGTCTGCTTTTTAGACGAAGTTTTTTAGATTTCACATTGTTATTTAATGTGATATGCGATATATTGGTTTTATGAAAAATAACATTCAACCTCTCAAACGACTTTCCCTACGGGAGGAAGTCTATCAAACACTTAAACACAATATCGTTATGCTTGAATTTCAGCCGGAACAAAAGCTTCAGGATAAAGAACTGGCTGAGCAATTTGGAGTTAGCCGCACTCCTGTTCGAGAAGCATTAAAAAGGCTCGAAGATGAAGGCCTTGTACAAACGACACCTGGTTCTTCTACAAAAGTGGCTCCATTAAACCTTGAGGAGGCAAAACAATCCTTTATTGTCGTCGCAGCTCTTCATGCACTTGCTGCTAAGCTGGCTTGTACTTCATTGCAAGAAGAAGATATGGGCGAACTAATCAAACATAATCAATCTCTAGAACATGCAATCAAAACAAGAAATGTACTGAAAGCGATCGAAGCGGATGAAGCATTTCATTCCGTTTTTTTAAACCGAGCGAATAATTTAGAGCTAGAACGTGTTGTAAAACAAACAAGCGCCAAAATTCAACGTCTGGAAATCGCTCGCTTTTCTTCTCTTGCTAGCCTTGCTTCCGTTGATCAGCACAAAGAAATCATAAATGCTTGCCGTCAAAAAGATTCCGCACTGACATCACAGCTTGTCGAAACAAACTGGCTGACACTAGGTGAAGCGCTGACAAGTGAGGAGGAAGCAAAGTGAAGCCTCTTTTATTAGGCGTTGCTGCATCATTCTTTTTTGCTTTTACATTCGTTTTAAATCGAGCGATGGATTTATCTGGAGGCAGCTGGGCGTGGAGCGCATCTCTGCGCTATTTTTTTATGGTACCTCTTTTGCTTATGCTTGTTTATTTTTGGGGTGGCATCAAACCTGTGGTGGCAGAAATAAAAGCCCAGCCGCAAAAATGGCTGCTATGGAGCACGGTCGGATTTGGCTTATTTTACGCTCCTCTTTGTTTTGCTTCCGCCTACGGTCCCGGCTGGCTTATTGCAGGAACTTGGCAAATCACGATTTTATCGGGGTCTCTCCTAGCTCCTTTGTTTTACAAGGAAGGAAAAAAGCGAGGAGCCATTCCTTTCAAGCAGCTAGGTTTTTCGTTTATTATTTTAATAGGAGTTGTGCTCATGCAGCTTGAGCATGCGACTGAACTGTCGGCGGCTACTGCCTTGCTTTGTACGATTCCCATTTTAATTGCGTCTTTTGCGTATCCGCTTGGCAACCGTAAGATGATGGAGCTGTCGTCGCTTAATACGTTTCAGCGCGTGCTTGGAATGACGCTTTCAAGCCTGCCGTTTTGGATTATTCTTTCTGTCTATGCCTACTTGACCGATGGACTACCAAAACCAACTCAGATGTATCAAAGCAGTTTAGTTGCTTTACTTTCAGGAGTGTGTGCAACGGTTTTATTTTTTGCGGCAACTGACCTTGTGAAAAAAGATTCTCACAAGTTAGGTGCAGTTGAAGCTACACAATCGATGGAAGTTTTATTTGCCCTGCTAGGAGAGGTCTTCCTTCTATCAAGTCCTTTGCCATCGATTCTTTCTTGGGTTGGAATGGGAGTTATCGTATCAGGCATGGTGCTTCACAGCTACCAAACGAGTCATAAAAAAGCTATACCTCAAAAAGAATTGACCTACTAATCAATAACAAAAAAGAGCGTCTCAGTCGGCGCTCTTTTCGTTTATACAACAGATCTTCTTTCTAAATTGAAGACATTAACCTGCTCAGCATCAAAGCGGCTTAGCAACGAATCTACTCCGTACTCAAGTGCAAAAGCACGTTCATTTTCTGAAATCGGAACGGCCTGCAGGAACGTTACTTTTTTATCAGATAGTTCAATCGTTGAAAAATTATCCCATAAAAACGGCGGAATCAGCAAAATGTGCTGCATATGAAAGCTGTCATCAAGGACTGCAATAACGTCTTTATAAATAGCTCCTGGGAAAATGGAGACATGAGATTTCATCATATGGAAAATACAGTTTGCTAAAATAGCAGAATAAATACCGAACTCCTCATGACAAGCCCCAACGATTTCAATTCGAAGCGGGATTCCTCCAACTGTATAACCTGTCGGACATTGATATCCACCGAGCGTTGCATACGCGGTTACGTCTTGACGCGGATGATTTTCACATGCCACAACGTGAATACCATGCTTTTTTCGTTCATCTGAATAATCTTCAATTCGGTCCTTTTGACCAAATACATCTATTGCTTTATGTATAATTAATTCTTCATCTTTTGTAAAATTACTCATAAAAAACCTCCTTGCTTGCGACCTTAAAAAGTCCCCTACTGTACAGCATATACTACCGCACTCGCTTACGATATAGTTTTTAGAAAATGTGATAGAAATGTTATCGTTTCGTAACATACTATGAAATTGTCTCAAGAAGCAAACAAGAAACCTTAACCAATTTTTTCTTTTCCCATAAAAAAATAGAGCCTGCACCATGGCAGCCTCTATTTTTCATGACATTATTATGAAATAATTTGTAATTCTTTTGGGTACTTCGTTAACGTTTCGTATCCATCTTTTGTGATGATTACATCATCTTCAATACGCACGCCTCCGAGTCCTGGAATATAGATACCCGGTTCAATCGTATACACCATGCCTTCTTGAAGCACATCATCATTGTTGCGGCTCATTGAAGGAAACTCATGCACGCTGATACCAAGGCCATGACCAAGACGATGCAAGAAATACTCTCCATACCCTGCTTCTGTAATAATATTGCGTGCTACCATGTCCAAGTCGCCAATGCGAGTGCCAGGCTTGGAAGCTTCAAGAGCTGCCTGCTCGGCGCGCTGTACCGTTTCATAGATTTCTTTTTGCTTATCATTAATCGACTTGTACGCGACTGTACGCGTAATATCTGAACAGTATCCATCTAGCACTACACCTAAATCGAAGAGAACCATATCTCCTGGCTTTAACGTGCGAAGACCTGGGTTCCCGTGCGCTTCTCCCGTTTTTTCACCAAATAACACCATCGTTGAAAACGACATCTCACGAATTCCTTTTCGCTTTAGCTCGTATTCAATTTTAGCCAGAACATCCATTTCCGTAACGCCTTCTTTTAAGGCAGCTACGCCTACTTCCACGCCAAAATCAGCTAATGCAGCTGCCTTTTGCAGAATCTCAACTTCACGCTCATCTTTAATTAAACGCAGCTGATTTAATTTCTCTTCTGCTCCGACTAGCTCAGCATTTGGATATAAATTAAGCAGTTCTTCAGCTCTCGCATACAGCAGCTGCTCTTTCTCTACAGCAACTTTTTTCACATCCATTACGTTTCGTTTATGTAAAGCTTCTTTAATAAGTTCCCAAGGATTTTGATGGTCTTCATATCCGATCACGTCAAATTTCCAGCCGGCTTCTTTTGCTTGACCCACTTCCATTGATGGACAAACAAGCATCGGCTCCGCTTCATTAAATAAAAATAAACCAAGCAGACGCTCATGCGGATCCGTGTGAAATCCAGTTAAATAAAATACGTTTTCAGTTGACGAAATAAAGGCCGTTTCTACATTCTTTTCCTTCAGCCATGATACGACTTTTTGCAAACGTGCTTCCATTAAAAAAACCCCTTTCATTGTGCAATATTACTATTATAACATAGTTATTTAGCAATATTGTACAATGAATAGAGGTTAAGACAAAGCCGCGTGAAGAGTAGTAAGCTGCTCTTTAATCGCTTTTCGCTGAATACTTACTTTCATCAGCCAGCCATTTTCTCCGTATCTATAAATAAATTCGTACGTACCTTTAGGAAAATATTCTTTTACCAGCATGTCTCGGTTTTCAACAAATCCCGGATCGCCAATAAAATAGCTACCTTCTTCAAGCGGGAGCTCATGAACTTTTTTTTCTAGCTGCTTCTCTTCGTCTTCGTCATCATCTATCACAATGTGAAGACCACCTTCATCACGCACAACGTCAAATTCACCGTTTTGTTCAAGCTCAAGCACCGGTACCACTTGTCCATTTACCGTTAGCAGCTGCTTGGTTCCTTCAAGGACCTGGGACCAATGATCATCGTATAAAGTAGAAGAATAAAAAATATAGCCCTGAGATTTATATAATAAAAGCAGCTGTTCAAAATGATTTTTCACTTGTTCTTTATCAAATAGAATAACAAAATGCTTTCGATAGAAAAAACTTGTAAAAGGCAGAATAGACGATTGATTAAGCTCTCTAATTATTTCAGCACTATCCTTACCTGAAATAATAGCTCCGGTCAATTCCCCCGCGCCATAAGGTTTCCAATGACTTAACGCCGCTTCTGGAATCAGCACAAGGTTCGAAGATGACACATATATACTCATTCGCTTCACTCCTTTTTTCTACACTTAGACCTATATTTAATTCTCAACAAACAGAGACTTTTCTCTTATACCCTTCTTAAAAGACAGAACTTTTTCCCTAACTATGATAGATTATAACAAATATCCTCGAAAAAAATAACCTTTATTTCCTCTTTCTTCTATTTGTACACTTCTCTTATTTTAGCTGTCTTCGCAGATTTACTAGTGAACGTACTTGCTAATCTAATTCCTTAGTGTTAATTTTATTATGTCGTTTTATAATTTTTTGCATAATTGGTTTTAGACAAAAAAGTATTAATATTTTTGAATGCGATGGTGAGACATTTGGAAGAACGTACAGAACGTAAACAACATAAAAGAAAAAAGCAAAGAAAAAAGCAAAGAAAAAAGAAACGCTTTAGAAAGCTACTTCTTTTCTTTCTCATTCTTGTAATCGCCGCTGGTGCATATGTGTATTATCAATACCAACAAGGATTAGCAGAAGCAGACGGAGCTTTTGGGAAAGATGGACAGTTTGATTTTAATGGTGCAAGTGCCAATTTAGATAGCATGAATGTGCTGCTTCTCGGAATTGACTCTCGCGGTGAAGAACATTCGCGTGCCGATACAATCATGATTGCTCATTATGACAAAGACAGCAATCAGCCTAAAATTGTTTCTTTGATGCGTGATTCATATGTGGATATTCCTGGACATGGCAAAAACAAATTAAATTCAGCCTATGCATTTGGCGGGCCCGAATTAATGCGTAAGACAATTAAAGAAAATTTCGGCGTAGATGTAAACTATTATGCCGTTGTTGATTTTAAAGGTTTTTCTAAAGTTGCCGATACGATTGCCCCTGAGGGAATTACGGTTACCGTGCCACATGAAATGTCGTCAGGAATTGGCATGACGCTAAAACCTGGAAAACAAACTCTTCACGGAGATAAATTACTAGGATACGTGCGATTCCGCCATGATAGCCAAAGTGATTTCGGGCGCGTGAAGCGTCAACAAGAAGTGATTGGTAAATTAATGGATGAAGCTCTTCAAGTAAAGACACTGGCGAAAGCTCCTAAGCTATGGGGTGTCATTGATCCATATGTGGATACAAATATTCCGCCAAAAACATTTATTGTGATAGGAAAAGATTTTTTAGTTGGAAATCAGCCAGATTTAAAATCTCTTCGTTTACCGGTTGAAGGTTCCTATTCAAATGAACGAATATCCGGTATTGGTGCTGTTTTAAGCATCGACCTTGAAGAAAACAAACAAGCGTTACAGTCATTTTTAAATTAGGAAAAGGTGTCCATTAGAGGACACCTTTTTTTATACTATTCAAAAAAACTTCTGTTTTTCCTCCCTATCCTTCAAAAAATTTTCAGCTTCGACAAAAAATGGAGATAAAATGGAGTTGTTTTCTAGAAAACAGCTGTTTCTTTGGAGTTCTATTTTTTCTCCTGTATGCGTATATGAAAAGAGAAGGACTTCTTTTTTATATTTTTTAGTCAAGGAGATGAAATGATGAAATTATATGGTTTTCAATCTGAAGAAGAGCGTTCCTTTCTTCATTCTACCTATAAAGTAAACCCATTACTTTCTCATACTGGAGATGTCAAAATCAGCTTTTTATCTTTTCAAGAAAATGATTATACCCCCCGTCAAGAAGCTACGATTCCACAGCTTCTTTTAGTCGTTCACGGGGAAGGCTGGGTAGCTGGCGATAACGGACTGAAAATTTATATCAAACAAGGTGAATCAGCATTTTGGAGAGCTGGGGAATCTTTTGAAGTCGGGAGTCTAACGGCTATGACAGGACTACTGATTGAAGGATTAGATATTGCTCCTCAAAAGCTGCTTACTTCTTTCTCACGAACAAACGCAAATTAAAAAGCCGCTTTGACGCGGCTTTTTTTATTATCTTAGTAATTGAGCGTAGTTTTCTGCGCTATCTTGAATAACTTTGTCACTCAGGTCACCGCCTGCTCCTTGAAATAAAAATGGAGTTTGGAACTTCATACCTGTTAAATTTGCCATAGCTTGAAAAGGAAGAAGCAGATGATTCATTGGGTAACGGTTGTATCCCCCTTCTTGATAAGCTTCTGCAGGGCCTCCTGTCGAAGTAGCTACGACAAACTCTTTTCCCTGAAGTTTAGTACCTTTGCTTCCATAAGCCCATCCGTATGTTAAAACAACATCTTGCCACTCTTTTAAGAGTGCTGGTGAGCTGTACCAGTAAAATGGAAATTGAAAAACAATACGATCGAATTGAACAGCTAACTCCTGCTCTTTTTCTACATCAATTTTGAAATCGGGATAGTTTGCGTATAAATCATGAACGTACACATCCTCCTCTTTTTTTACTCGCTCTGCCCACGCTTTATTAATACGAGAAGATGCTAGATTTGGATGCGCTAAAATAACCAGTGTTTTCATTTTGATACTCTCCTTCTGATGTCTGTGCTTGCTTTTTTCTTTTCTATTTTTTACGCTTGCCTCTCACGGCTTGTTCACTCATTCTTTCCTTTTCCTTCAGGAAATCCGAGTTCGTTTACACTTATAAATTACCAGTATTATCATTCTGCTTCAATAAAATTGACTTTGCTTTTATCACCTTTAATTTTTTTATGTACCCAAAACGGAAGATAAAGGACAAGAAAACTAAGAATCATGATTCCTTCAATCCATACTAAATACCAAGGATGAGGTCCAAGAACATCCAGCAAGGAAGCGTGCTCTGGCTTTTTCATCATGTATAAATAATTCGCACCAAGTAAACGATTCATGACATAGACAAAACCTCCGTACAGATTAACAAATACTACGCTTACCCATAAAGAACGAAACGTCGGCTCATATCTGCAGGCAGCAATTAGCATACAGCAAGCAAGTACCACACCGCCATGCGATACATAGAACTGCACATAGCGAAACTGGGCATACGCATAGCCGCCAAGGTCTGGGGTAATCATCGCTTGAACAGAGCTGCTGATTCCTGCGAAGTACACAAAATAAAAAAGAAATCTGCTTTTGGTTATCAGCATAACAGCAGCCAGCAGCACGACTATATCACTCAGCTGAAGAGGCAAAGAAGTTTCAACGGACCACTGATGACATCCGATTTCCCAAGCCTGGTAGGCCGTTTCTGAAGCAATTAGAACGAGTGAAAGCAAAACGAACGCAAACCTCTTTTTTCGCAGCTGCTTTCGACATAAAAAAATAAATGCTCCTATGATCACAATAATGGCTAAAGTTACAAGATGTTCAACTGAAAAAAGCTGAAAAGAATGTTGTACAGGATGACACGTAAAAAATGAATTCATAACGGCGCCTCCTCTCCATCAGAAAACAAATTTGGTACCTTTAGCTTGTTCATAAGACCTCATTTTCATTAACGCTTCTCTCACATTAAAAAGAGATTGAAACATAACGAAATCACGCCTAAAAAAAGATCCGAACGATAAATCGTTCGGATCTTTTTGTCTTCATTTTTATTTTTTAATTAATCCTTTTTTCACTAAGAATTGATGAGCGACTTCTTCAGCCGTTTTTCCTTTTGCGTTTACTTGATAGTTCATTTCACGCATTTCGTCGTCACTGATTTTACCACCCAGTTGATTTAAGATTTTTTTCAGTTCAGGGTGCTCTTTTAGCGTATCTTCACGAAGCACAGGCGCTCCTTGATACGGTGGGAAGAACTGCTGGTCGTCTTTTAAGACTTTTAAACCAAACTGTTTGATTTCAGGATCCGTTGCATAAGCATCAAGCATGTTAATATCGCCTTTTTCTACAGCGCGATAGCGAAGCTTCGGCTCCATCGTCTTAATATTCGGGAAGGTAAGGCCATATTCTTTTTGAAGGCCTACGTAGCCGTCTTCACGATCTTTAAACTCAAGCGTAAATCCTGCTTTTACTTTATCTGTTGCATTTGCCAAATCTGAAATGGTCGTTAGATTATTTTCTTTAGCAAATTCTTTTGTAACGGTCAATGTGTACGTATTATTAAACTTCATTGGATCTAAATAGACAAGGCCGAATTTCTTTTGAAATCCTTCTTTTGCCTGCTTGTACACCTGTGTTTCATCTTTGCTGTCCGGCTGTTCCTTTAGATGCGTCACAATGGCTGTACCCGTATATTCAGGGTACAAATCAATTTCCTTGTTACGCAGAGCCTCAAATACAAATACCGTTTTTCCAAGCGACGAACGAAGATTTACTTTCATGTCGGTTTGATCTTCAATTAATTCTTTGTACATATTAATTAAAATATCTTGTTCTGCGCCAATTTTCCCTCCGATAACAAGGTCTGGTTTTGTTGCGCTCATCGCTGCAAACGGAGAAACAAGAATGAGTATTAATACGATAATCATAATGAACGAGCGTTTTTTGGACCCTTTTTTTGCTGAGTGTTCAATCGTTCGCAGAATTCCATCAAAAATAAGCGCTAATAATGCTGCTGGAATAGCTCCTAATAAAATCAAACTATTATCGCTTCGGTCAATACCAAGCAAAATTAAGCTTCCGAGTCCGCCCGCTCCGATAAGAGCCACGATTGTCGCTGTACCAATAATGAGTACCATCGCTGTGCGAATTCCGGCCATAATGACAGGAAGCGCTAGAGGAAGTTCTACTTTGATTAATCGTCTCCACGAGTTCATCCCCATGGCTTTGGATGCTTCAATTAAAGATGGGTCCACTTCTTTAATTCCGGTATATGTATTTCGTACAATAGGAAGAAGCGAATATAAAAACAGTGCAATAACCGCGGGAAAGGTTCCAATTCCGACAAGAGGAATCAGTAATCCTAATAAAGCGAGTGAAGGAATGGTTTGCAGTACGGCTGTTACGCCAATGATCGGTTCAGCAATGCGGTCATGCCTCGTTAAGTACAGTCCAAGCGGCACTGAAATTAATACGGCGATCACAAGAGCCAGTACTGAAATTTGAATGTGTTCAAGAAGAGCTTGAAACAGGGCATCTCCTCGTTGATCTAATAATGTGCTTAGTGCATTCATTACAGCGTTCCTCCTTCTTTCGTTTTATCAGAAAGAAACGCTAATAGAGTTTTGCGCGTTACAACGCCAATGCGTTTGCTCCCTTTTTTCACAGCTATTGCTTCATGGTTGTAAAGGGCGTCCATTGCCTGCTGAACAGTGGCGGTTGAAGCTAGCTCTTCAGTAGGTTCTACGTCTGGCTGTTCACTTTCTTTGACAAACATATCCAATGTCTCAAATAAAGCATTTCCTTGATTTCCAATAAATGTTTTTACAAACTCATTTTTAGGCTTTTGAATGAATTCCTCCGGGGTGCCAACTTGAACAATTTCCCCATCTTTCATCAGGCAGATACGATCTCCAAGCGTCATGGCTTCGCTCATATCATGCGTAACAAACACAAATGTTTTTTTGATTTTTTCTTTTAAGCTAATAACATCTTGTTGAAGCTGTTCGCGGCTTAACGGATCGAGGGCACTAAAGGGTTCGTCCATTAAAATAACGGGGGGATCAGCTGCGAGGGCACGTGCTACACCTACACGTTGCTGCTGGCCACCTGAGAGCTCAGACGGCTTTCGGTTTCGATATTGCTTTGGGTCTAGTCCTACCAAGGTAAGCAGTTCATCAATACGCGTTTTGATTTTGTTTTTCTTCCAATGCTTCATCTCCGGTACAATGGCTATATTCTCAGCAATGGTCATATGAGGAAAAAGAGCAATCTGCTGTAGCACATAACCAATGTTCCAGCGTAGCTCATGTATGTTGTGGTCCGATACGAGCTTATCTTTTATGTATAGTTCTCCTTCGGTAATATCATGAAGACGGTTAATCATTTTTAAGGTGGTTGTTTTCCCACATCCACTCGGACCAATTAAAACGAAAAACTCTCCTTCTTTTATTTCTAGATTAATATTTTTCACGGCGGTCGTACCGTCTGGATATTGCTTTGACACATTCTTAAACGTAATCAAATTATCGTTCACACTCCCTGTTGAAATTTAACCCCTAGTTTCGTGTACCCAATACTTAGAGGCAATAAACATTCTTTTAAGAATATTTCTAAATATGATTCATAAGACATAGTGGAAAAGATACACATGTTTTCTAACAGCCTCCTAATAAGGCTATCAAACTGTTAAAGTTTTCACAAGGCGGGGAAGAATAATTCGGAGAATAAATTTAAAGCCAATCCAAATAAAAAAACCTTCTTTCAACAAGAAAGAAGGTTTTTGAGTATGCTAGCGACAGGGATCGAACCTGCGACCTCTTGCTTACCATGCAAGGACGAGCATAAATACTTATGTATCAAGAAGTTTAGCAGTCCTAAAACTCACTAACCTCTTCACGATTCAATTTGATTAATTCAAGTATAATATGGTTGTTTTAGGAAGTAAAGAGGTTTATTTATTATCTTAAGATTTGATGTTAACTTCTAATATACCAACTTTTGAATAATTAAGATTCATAACTGTCCATGTTTCATCATACATAGTAAATTCACTGTTTAAAACAAACTTCTCCCGATTAGTTTCATTATCCTGTACCTTTATAATAAATTGATTATCAATTGTATTAATTGCTTCATCTGTTGAAACGGATAATGTTTTCTTATCTACAATTGCTGATATATAGTCAGTTCCAACTACTTGTTCTTCGTACACTGGTCTTCCTGTGTATGGATCAGCTCCAATTAATACTTGTTCAAATTTAGGGATTTCAATATAACCATTGCAATTCCTCATAATAACCTTATACTTGCCACCACGTTTTTCTAATGCTTCACTGGTTACCAGATATTTATTAGTATTCCATTCTACTAACGAACCTCGACTAATTAATTCAGGTGAATGTATGTAACGCTCTTCAAATTCCCCAATTGACTTATTAGTAATTAATACTTTATCTGCAATACCGTTGACTATTACTGATTGACCTGTTTCGTTAATCAGAAATGATAAATCTTCATCTTGGAAATCGAATAAATTAAACATATACTCACCCCTTAATTACTAAACAGCAAGAAGAAGTTACCACTGTCTTTAGTATCATCATCTTGCATCACTCTAATTTTACGTTCTAAGTCATGGATACGTGTGATTAGGTTATTGTGGAAATAAGATACAGAGGTATCATCAATAGTGTAGTTCTTCATAGTTTGAGGGTTATTAGCAATACCTTCTAGTATAGATAATGCTGATTTGTAGATATTACGCTTAGATGTAGATGATGTAGCATTGTATTCGTCATGTGGCTGCAACCCGTTCTCTAACAAATGTACAGTTAACTCATTCTGTTCGATATTAATACCTTTGGTTTCCATTTCTAAGCGTTGTAAGTTTGTAATCATATAAAACACACTCCTTTTTATCAAAATAAAAAGCGCTCAATTCAATGAACGCTTTGATACATTTAATTAAAATTAATTATTTACTGTTAATTCAGGTCTAACAGTAATTCCACCTGTACTTAAATAATCTTCCATACTATATCCTGTATTAATTTGATTAATTACAAGACCAATTCTATACTGTTCTTGAGAAATAGTCATGTCTGCTCTTCTGGGATAAGGTATATACATTCTATATCCGTCTACAGCAGCTGTATAAAATTGTTCAATTGTTGAGCCATTATATCGCAAATTAAATATCTTTCTATAAGCTTGAGTATCAGGATATGTTTCTACCCAAGGTTCAAAGAAGCTATCATCTTCATCATTGTTTCTAACAGCTTCAATCGTAATCGAAATATCACCTTCGAATACATATAACCCCATTTCATCATCATAAGTCCATTCTTGTGGTGCAGATTCAATAATTTTGTTTTTAAATTCTTGTAACATCATAATTTTCATTCCCCTTTAGAAATAAAATAATATCAAAAACATTTTTATTTAAAAACATCATTAAGTAACGCCGTAGCATTTTTAAATTGTTTGTCCAAATAGTATCCCTTGCCATCATATAATTTGTAACGGTAAACTATTGCATCTGCATTCTCTATTTTCTTCACTAAAACGTTTATATCTTGTTTTAATTTTTCTACCTGTTGTTTAACAGAAAACAGGGTATCTCCTCTTTGAGTACCCCCATAAGTGAATTCTCCATTTTCATGGATAAAACCAGAGTATTGACACTTATATTGGTCTTCATCTGCTTCCTCTATATAGATAGAGAAAAACTTACTTTTATGAAATTCAGCAGGTTCTTTAAATTGTAGAGAACAATACAATTCATCTCCCGCTCTAACTTCCGCTTTAAAAATTGTACTTAAGGACTCAAATAAAACTTTCTTCTCTTCATATTCTTTTAAAGTATAAAGATGGATTGCCTCAAAATAATTTTTTGTTTCTGAAAAAGCTTCGTTTCTTAAATGTTCTCTTATTTCCAAGGTTTGAGTTTTTAGTTTTTCGAACAGTTCTAAACGTTCCTCATATAATTTCTTTTCTTCTAACTTTAACTCACTAAATCCCTTAAATTCTTTTTCCTTTTGTTCAAGTTCGTCAAAAAAGCCCATAAAAAAACACTCCTTTCTACCCAACACAATTCGACAGAAAGGAGTAATTCCCTGCTAATAAATACCTATTCTTGTAACAATTTGTGGTTTCTCAATTCATAGATATCATAAATTATTCTTTCAACTATTTTTATGACCTCTTCAAGAGTACTGGATAAAGGCGTCACGATATCATGAATAGCATCATTACCTATCACTTTTATCTTTTGTAGTATTAAGGCATGTGTAAATGTTATGTGCCCAGATTCAAATAACCCAAATATACTGCCTGCAAGGTTTTTGGCTAAGATTTCTTGGTTGTTTTTTGGATTAAGTTTTTTTGTTCCATCTTGATTGTATATGTAACCTTGGTTGATACCTAAGTGTTTACAGATACCTTCTATAAGCGTCCTTAATCCAGATGCACAAAGAATATTATATCCCATAGAAAAAGAGTGGATAATTTGCTTATATAATGCTGAAAGATTTTCAGGCAAATTTTTAAAAGCTTTCTTCTTTGCTTCTCCTGTCTGCCACATTTTATACAGTATATCTTTTTCACTGGTTTTTGGAGGTTCTTCTGGATAAACTTCAATGGTTTCTGTCCATTCTATGTCATTATTAATATATTCCCAAGTATCTTCATCACTATATTGTTTTACAAATGCCGCATTATCACATCCCGCACATTTCACTATGTGATAACGTTCATACCATTGAAAATCATCATCAGGATTTGATCTTTCTTCATAGGTTTGAACAATATTATGTTTCGTTTTCTGTTTACACATCGAACAATAAACTTTTTTTCCCAACTGTTTCATTTTTATCACCCTATTAAATTGTAAAATATTATCTAGGACAATACTAGGAGATTTTTCGTGGGTGTGTAAAACGATGTGCTATGGCGATTTATTTTCAAAAAGGGGTATCGTATTATGAATAATGATGTATATGTACTCTCTATAAATCAAATGGAATATGCATTCCATCCCACAATTGCTTCCGATAAGATGCATTATGTAAACTAATAGTTAATAAAATGCTATTTGAACCCTTGATATTACAACATTTTCATGTACAGTATATTACCTTGACACTAATACACATCATTTCTAACTCTTCATAAGATTTATACAATATACCTTACGAGCATTGATATAACAGCGTTCCTAACTGTATATTACCTCTAACACCAAACTTTTACCCTTTGCTACACATTACATACATTTGATTGAATACGATGAATAAAACAATGCATAAACGATAAACAGGGATAATTTATTAAAAAAAATTCAAAAAGTGAGTTTCATCTTGTGACTCTCTTTCTTGTTATTAATATATCCTACTAGGTAACATGAACGTGCAAGACAACATAATACTATCTAACACAATTCTCATCATATCAGCATTCTTATTAAATCCTACACGCTCACGACTACCTTTATTTACCTAATCATCACAATACCACTTATGCAGTATCTTTATTAGTCACATTATCCTCATTATTACTCTGGCTATTATCTGCTTTACCACTTTCCCCATTTACCATATTTACTTTATCTTCTTTGTCCTTTTCACTATTTAACCTTTTTAACTCTTGTTTAGCATTAGCAGTATAAGGAGATTGTTCAAGCATTGACTCTTGACTGATACCTTTAATCTCTCTTAACGTTTTAAGGTTATTTATAATTTCACCTTCATTTTGTGGCATTGCATAGTGGAACACCATATCAAGCGACTCATACACATCATCACTGAACACAACACCAACATAAGATAACAACACACGTACCTTCTCATGACGTTCTTCAATACCATCTCTCATAAATGATTCATTCAATCCAGCTTTCAACTCAGCCAATGAGTACAATAACTTAATAGATACTTCACTAAGATTAGATATATCTGTCTTATTCATTGATACAGCAGGTGTACTACTCACATCTAATAAGGATTGTAGTAATGTCTTATACACTGACTCGAATGATTCCGTATCCACCTCACCTGTGACGAATTTAAAATCTCCGTCTAAGTCCAGACGAATACCGCCACCTACTATATTCTTATCTATACCTTCACCTTTCAAATCTTGACCAATTACTACAGGAATAGGATTGTGGAACTTATGTACACTATCTGTGAACTTGCTAATTAGTTCCTCCATGTTATCCAAAATAGTAATATAATCTTCTAGGTCAGAGCGTCCTTCAATCTCACTCAATTCATTATTATCATTGCGATATACAACAGGTAGCCCACTTAAATTAATCTTACGACTAACTAAATGATGTTCCCCTCCTTCATTGCTATATTGCTCTACATATTCCCCAGAATAAACAGTATAGTACGAGATATTATCATGCACATATGCTTCAATAAAACCAATTAACGTATTCTCATGATTATAGATTGGATAACCTTCCGATGGATCAATAATATATGACTTAACATCATCACCATCTAAATACAGATACTCATATACTTCACCAAACTTAGCAACCTTTTCAAGTATCTTCTTATTCAGTCGGTTGTACTTCGCTTTTTTATTAACCTTCTGGAATTCTTCAACTACTTCCTTATCACCTGTTAAGCTGATTGGATTCTTCAAAAGAAATGAGGATTGAAAATTGAGGATAGTTTTTGCATATTGGAGAATAATCTTCTTTGGCTCAATATCTTTACCATTGTACTTATATGACGGTAGATAGTTAATCTTATGGTCTCCATTCAAATACTCTTTTAAGTTATTTACCTTATGTATTCTTTGTTGATGTTGATACTTTGACACTTCATCAATGTACCAATGTGGCTCACCTTCATAATAGGTGTTTGCATATTCTCTTAAGTTCATTGTTTCAACTCCTTATCAAATTTCTACATAATAAATGTTTCGTTTCATTGCTTGTACTGCCATAGCTGTAGCGATTACTAAATCATCATGTAGACCATCGCCTTTCTTGTTACCCATCTTACCGCCATTGTCTTGATATATTTTCATTTCTTCTAACAATGTAATACATTCAAGATTAATGAAACCTAGCTCAAATTGTTCTTTAAAATCTTCGATGGCAATAGGTTTAGATACATTAGTCGTTTGAAAGCCAAATTGTGATGTTTTTTTACCTTGTTCATTAAATAAACGTTGTCTATATAGATTCATATAGTCATGATCTTTACGCATTTTCTCTAATACAGGTAGACCATAACTATTACGCTCCACACAAGTAAAGGCATAGTTGTAATACCGACATAGTTCATCCATTAATTCTGCAAACTGATAAGTAGGAATATCATTTGAATACCAAGAACACACTTGCTGTCCATCATTATCAAAGATTACGCATGTTGAATTATCACCTTTAACACCCGCTGCAACGTCGATTCCTGCATAATGTCTTGCTTTTTCTTTCGGTAATTGGAAGATAAATAAGTTTTTATTGAGGTATTTATGTAATTTATGAGGGATCTTTAGTTTTGCTTCTCTCGTAGCCATAGGGGGGATAGCACTCTGTATACGTTGCATAATCTTTTCCATGTCAAAGATAGATTTATGAGTAGTTAAGAATGCTTCGTCTGGATTAGAAGGAAATTCCTGTTTGAACTTATCCAATGAGTTTAATTCAATATAATGTCGTCTAAACATTAATTGTTTGAATGACGCTTCTTGTTGCTCATGTAGATATAGTTCTTCAAACTCTAAATCATTCTTACTTAAACGTCTTCCACCATTATGTGACTTATACCATGCTTCAGCTTCATCAAACTGGTGTTTAAATTGTTTATGGTACGCTTCTGCTAACCAACTATAGAAATGTGCTTTCCATACTGATTCCTTACTTCTAAATGCTTTTGTAAACATTTTCTGGTACTCATTTAAACCATTGGCTGTGGATTCAATAATAATTGCTGAATCTGGATTCTTTGCCAGTGCAGGTATAGCAGCACCAATAATTTCTGCTTGCTTACTCTCTGGATAGAAAGCCATTTCCGAGAAGTGAATTAATTGAAAAGTGTTACCACGAAAACTGTCTTCTCCTTGTGCTGTAGCCACTACAATACGACTCCCATTATCTAATGACAATTCATCCCTGTTATTTATCTCAATGCCTGGAAAAATTCCTTCATCTACAAAATCTTTATGCGGTAATGATCTATACATTTTCTTTAACTTAGTGAACAATGATTTTGTAACGTTATTATGGTGAGTAACGATTATGTATGATGTATTGGGCTTAGTACACGCTAGATAAAGCATGTACGCCAATGAGAAGGTTGTGAATCCAATTTGACGTCCCTTTAGGATAATATTAAATTTCTGTTTATCATTTAAAAACTGTTCTTGCTCTGCATTTAATACGAATGGTATTGAATTATTTTCATTATCAATTATCTCAATGAAATTCTTTGAAAATAACCGAAAGTCACCGAGAATCTTTTTAAGTCCGCGAAACATGCTATTACTCCTTTCTAAAAAGAAAAAGACACCCAAAAGGATGTCTTAATCAAGAATTAATTTTCTACTAGGTTTCGTCCCTTCCTCTTTCACCATAGGTTTGAATACCTCATTTGCAATCTTAGCACTCTCATTAATTTCCTTATGTAGTTTGATAAAGTTATTTACATCCTCACCCTGCTTCGCTTTCTCCAATACTGCTTGATACACTTCATGTAAATCGTTAGCTGTTTGAGTACCTAACATTAACAATAACAATGCCTTATACTCCTGTGACTTTTCCCATTTAATGAATCCATTCATTGTTTTACGTTCTACAGCTTTCAAAAATTCTCCCTCTGTTTTCTTAAGTGCTGTACGGTCAAACCTTAAATCATGCTTCCATTTGAAGTATTCTGCTTTCTTGTCTTCTACCTGTTTCAATGCGTCATAAATATTCATGCTATTTCTCCTCTCTTAACTAATGATTTTTCAATATCATCCAATATTTCATTTAAAGTTCTTTTATCATTAATTAAACTAATAGCCGAATCACATAGTAATTTTGTACGCTCATTATGTAGTTCCTCTTGTATCCTTGCTTGTTTGCGACTTTCGTTCATATCATCAATGAGGGATTGTAGTTTTGATATATTTTCTTGTAATTGATTAATTGTATTTTGCATATGATTACCTCCAGGAATAATGTTAAAGATACATTTCTTAAAAGGTGACAATTTGACCGTATATATAATATAGATAGTTATTTTCATATGTATATATTTAATTATTAATCAAAGGTTAATTAATCTATATTATATGTATAGTCATTCTGTCACCTTTTGAATTTTGTTAAAATGGTAATTGGTCAAGTGTTATAGTTACACCATATTTTTTAATGCCTTCTTGTTCACGTTTTTCTTGTTCTTTTTTAACTTTTTCCAAATATACTGAACGTTTCACAACTGTCATTTTTGCGTATTCAATGGGGTTATTAGTAAAATGTTCAATGTCATTTGTTATGTAAGTATTACTTTTACGCTGCTCTTTTGGTAGCCCTACCACGAAAGCATCTTGATTATGTATTCCTTGAACCATATTGTACTGTCTTACAGTTTTCAGCCATGTGAAAGCCGTTTTCTCAGGCATTTTTAATTGTTCAGCTAGACCTTTCATCGGTACATCATATCCATTGAACATCTGATTTTTCATTTTTAAGAATGAATAAATATAGAACCCTTTTTCACCAACGTTTTTATTGGACATGCAATACATAAATACTTCAAAAGGAACTTCAAACGTATTTTCAATTTCAAAGAATGTACCATCTTCATAACCATTCTCATATTCAACTTTCCATTCAGGATCAAGTATATTTCTATGATGCCCTCTAATTGGACGTTTAGCTTCAAAATTACTGGGTGGTCGAAGGTACTCATAGACCTCGCTATCATTGCTATAGTCACTGAGATATGTAAATTCAAGTCCTTCTTCTGTAAGAGAACTATGTAAAGGGTAATCCTTACTTGTTTCAAGATACTTTATCTCTTCAAGTAGCCCACCTTTAGCAGTTATGTATCTTAAACGTGTATTACCTTTCTTGCCTAATAAGTTCATAATATTAGATTGTGATAGCTCACTCGGCTTAACTTCACCATACTTACCATTTCTCCAAATCCACGTTGTTAAATAGATATATGAGTAAGCAAATGCTCTATGTTGTACGTTTTCTATCACTTTTAGTTCTTCAAAAATATTATTTGGTAAGTAAATATTGCTCTCCTTGCCGTGATATTTTAAATAATTTTTAATTTCCTCGTATGTTAGCATAAGGAATACCTCCGATTAACTTTTAGATTTTATTTTGGGTATGATTTTTTATATAAAATAAGGTTTTCACTTACTATTTAGGGTTTTGTACTCATCAAGTGCCTTTTGTAAATCAGCACTAATTTCATATAAGCTAAATGGTTTTTGAGTTTTCATATCTTGAGCCACTGTAATAAAACGAATGCCTTTGTAACTTAGAAAATCTGAAACCTTTTTCGAATAGCAAAAGAAATAATTTTTATTTGTTGCCATATTAAATTCCTCCTTAAAATAAAAGAGCCACGTTTGCACGTAGCCCTCAGTCGACATATGTATATGAAGCATAATTTTTCCCTGTAAAAGCTAAGGAAATAAGTTTATCTTTAGGCGGTAATCCCTGTTCTAACTTACTTCCTTTTCTCTTACACTTTTTAATTAATTTAAAATCTTGCTCAGGCAAATAAATCTTCCAATCAAACTTTTCTTGTAAAACTTCATAATTAATCATGGAAAATAATTCGCCACCTTTTTTAATAGTAATTTCATTCTGTAAGCCATAATAAGTTAGGACTTTATAGTAGTAGTCCATATCACGACTTTTTAATGTATCAATTAGTTCTGTGTAACCTAATCTTTCTAACCAATCTGTGTGAGTTTTATTAAACGCTGAAACAAAGTGACCTTTGAATGCTGTATCTACAGCTAAGAGGATTTCTCTTGCATGTGGATCTTGGGGTAGAGGAATATCATAAAGGGACATTATTAATAGGAGTGTACTCATGCCGTACTTCTTACTATAATTATCACGACTAATGTTGAAAGGAAGATTTGGATTTGCACAAAGTTTGTTGTATGAATCATCATGACTCATTTTTGTAAGGTGATTATCAAAACACCTAGCTTTTTTAGTGAATGCCATATCTACTCCTATTGGTTTTAATCCTGTTTTTTCATATCTATAGAAGTTTTTGAAATCATAAAAGTAGTTTGTTTTCCACTTACCATCTGTTATCTCCTCTAACAAATTACAACTTAATAATGAATCTACATCGTTACCTAACATTAAATCGTACTCTAAATGAGTTTCATCAATCCATGTTGGGAATAATTCTTTGATTTCTTTTTTCATAATAGAAGCGAATATCGTTAATTCGCTCCTTGATTCAAGTACTGTCGATTTTTTTGCATAAAAAAATCTCCTTGAAACCCTATTTATACTTAGGGTAAGCAAGGAGACGATTTACGTCTTATTCACTTTTTGACACCATCCTTTGATTAATTTTTAAATTTTATAGTTATCAATAAATTCTCTATATCTCTTTATCTTTTCTTTTGTCATTCCACGCTCATTGTTCTCATACCTACTAATTAGCGACTGAGAACAACCAACATATTGTGCTATTTTATTCATTCTAATTTTTAGCTGTTTCCGTTTTAGGAAGTATTTTTCTTTTTTTGTAATCACCATCTTTCTCTCCTTTTAATTAAAGTAAATAAGGGGACACTGCACTACGCAAATGCCCCCCCCTTATTGGATTATGTATTATTCTGAAACTGTTACGACTGCGAATGCTTTCTTAGAAGCAAATTTCAAGGTAGATTCGGCAATAACTTGCCCCTTCACATTATCACCAGTTTTAGCAAGTGGCTCGAAGTGTGGAGCACGCAGGTGAACAATATCAAGGTACGCATCGTTGAATACAACCATTTTATCTGCTGGAATATGTTTAGATAATACGAATTGTACTTTACCGTAGTTAGTAGCAATTTCATCTACTAATAGTCCGAAAGAAGTTGTTACGTGGTTATAACCGTAACGATCTTTGTAGATTTCATCAATTTGTTCTTTAATATCAGCATTAACAAATGCATAGTAATTTCCTGCTGCTAAATCTTTTTCCCATAGGTTACGCATTACTTTCTTAATGTCTGCTTCTGTTACTGCACCTGTTACTGGTACTGCATTTGTAGGGTCAGCAAACTCTAATAAACCTGATAATTGACGTTTGTAAGGTGCTGTAGAACCGTCTGCTTTAATACCAACGATGAATTTCTTTTCCATATTCACTTTTAGTTCTAGCAATCTGTCAGCAACCTCTTCAGCAAATTGACCTGATTTCATTGCAACAGCTGTACCAGAAATTTGAGCACCTTTTTTGAAAATCTCAAGGATATTGCTTAATTCTGCTCTTGCTGTTTCAAAGTATTGAATTTCGTCTGAACCCTCAACAGCACTTAAATCATTGGTAGTATCAAGAGTTTTTTCTCTCCATGTGTACACAGTAGATAATGCTTTCTCAATATTTCCTTTTGCCATAAGCATAGACGTTAAAGGCGTATCTTGGATACCAATTACTGCAATTTCTTTCGCTAATGATACTTGCTCTAATTTTGTGAAGTTAGTAGATTTAAACATGTTTTCATTTCTCCTTTAGGTTTGAGTTATTTTATATTAACTGTCATAAAGACAGATCTTACTTAAATAAACTTGCTAATTTTGAACCAATCATGCCTTTTGTGTCACCTTTTTGTTCAAATTGTGAGTATTCATCTGTTTGTTTATGATTCTCTGGCTTATAGGCAAGGTCTTTCTTAACCTTATCTTCAATCTTCTTAACAAGCCCTTTGAATGCTTCAATTTCTTCTTGATTCTGAATAAAGTCAGCGAAATCACTTAGACCTGCTTCTTTAATAGCAAACTCTAATACTTGCTTATTAAACGCTTCTTGTTTAGTTTGAAACACCTTTTCTTCTTCTGATAACTCTTTAGGTTTATATTGAAGAAGGTCGTCACGCTCTGCCAAAATAACGTCATACTCTGCCTTTGAAACAGTTTCAACTTGTTCTTCTTGTTGATTCTGATTATTTTCTTCCATGTTATCGCTCCTTAAAATTTGATGGGTATGATACCTCTTGTTAATATTGGTTTTTCCTTATGTACTCCTTTAAACTCAAAGACAATCTCTGTCTTATTATCTGGTAAAACATAGTCATAAAAATAGACACCCTCTTTTACTTTGTTGGTGTCGTCAATATCATATTGATCTATTTGATTTTTATTAACATCAAAGATAGTTAACTTGATATTAGATGGGTTAACTGCAATATCATCAAAATCTTTAAAGTTCACTTGAAGGCGAACTGTATCACCACTAAAAGCCATCAAATCACCTCCACAAAAGAGTAATTTTCAATTAAAAATGAATCTGAACAGTTTAGGTCTAGGGAAACATGTGAGGTATTTTCTTTTAATAAATTATTAACGTTTCTGACCTTAGAATTGATGTTAGAAGGATTGTCTTTATAGAACACATCAATAGTTATTTGTTTAGGTTTCTGATTGGAGATATATGAGGAAATTACTGCTATACTATTTACACTAGATACATTAACCCTCTTTACTTTTGCTTTACGCGTGTTTGTAGCAAAGATAGGGCTTATTCCAGACAAAACATTTACATATATGCTTCTTACACTTCTATTCTCCTGTGTAGATATTGAATACAATTTAGATATAAAACCATTACCAAACCTTTTAACGTTTCTTACAACGTAATTAGAAGAACCGATATTTAAGGATGTGCTCGGCTGTCTTCGACTAGTTCTAACTGTGTTCGACTGTCCGAAAATGGTTTCGACTGAACTCTGAACATTTGCAGATACAATTTGAATAACTGTATGGTCAAATGCTTGTAATGATGGATAAGAGCCATCTGATACATACCAAATAATTACCTTATCATAAGCAAAGTAAGTAGAAGCAGTTTGCATCTGTGATGTAATGTACCCTGTTGCTCCTAAACCTGCTTCACCATCTGTTGTACATCCACTTGTTATTTTATTGTAAAAACAAGCATAAAAACTTGTTTTTGCTGTACCTGTATTAGTGTTAGGAAATCCGATAAATCCTTTGGCTGCTGTGCTATTATTCTTAGAAGTACCTAAAGAGTAGCATTGTTTAAATTTAGTACTGGAAGCGTCACGCCCTACAAATCCACCTGTATACTTCATGTATGTTGTATTAGTCGTATTGGCTACTACAGATACATTAGTCCAACAATCTTGAACTATTGCAGTAGATGTACCGCCAATCAGCCCACCAACGATATATTGTAGTGAAGTTACTTTACCTGTTGCATAACATTGTTGAACAGTTGAACCTGTTCCCACATAACTAGCCAATGCCCCAGTATATTGACCGCCTGTAACATCTACATTTTCTAACCCTAAACCACTAACAGTAGCACCATTCAAATAAGTAAATAACCCTGCATAGTTTACCGTTTGATTGATTTTAAGATTTATAATTTTATAACCTTTACCATCAAACGCACCTCTAAAAGATTGATCCACTATTAATGAAGTTCCACCAATAGGAACAAAATTAAATCCTTTTGCGTCTATATCTCCTGCTAATTCATAGTTTGCTGTTAAGTTGTTTTGTACATTCTGTAAATCCTGTATATTCTCAATGATATAAGGAATTTCAACTGTACCTAGCCCTAGCATATTAGTTCACCTTTGGAACTTGTAATTCATGAGTAACAGTTAATTCATCTTGTGTTCCTGCAAATGTAAATGATGTGAATGTTTCTGTAGAGAATGCAGTTCCACCACTTGCCGCATTAAAAATAGCACTTTTACCTACTTCAGTACTTCCAACTGTGATACCACTGTCAGAACCCTTTAAAACTAGCGTATAAGTGATTTTCCCATTGGCATTAGTAATGGTTACTCTACTGTCAGTAGTTGTGATACGTAGAATAGGAGTACCTGTAGAGGATTGTAATTCGAGGTATTTCCAATTTGTTTGAATGTATGAGCGTAGATTATCATAACCTTGTGTGCTAATATCCATTATTTTACCTCCTTCAATTGGCTAATTTGAGTTTCAAGACGTTCTAATGAATGAACGATTCTGTCTTGTGCTTCATTTTGTTTTTCAATCTGTGTAGTTAATTTCTCTTCACGTTTCTTGGCTTCTGAACGTGTATCAAATAATAACCATACAAATAATAAACAAAAGATACCTTGTGATACTATTTGCTCAATTGGTATAGCTGTTATATCCATTTTCTCAACTCCTTTCATTGGCAATAGATATAATACAGTCAAAAATATGACTATTTTTTTAAAGAAGAAAGGAGCAAGCATATAGCTCACTCCAAAGTAGGATGGTGGTAAAAGTGAACAACTCTTACCGTTCTGAAGTTTAGAATAACAATTAGGAGGATTGTTATATGAAACCTTAGTAAAAATGACAAAAAATCTAAAAAGGTTTTGAAGGGTTAATTAAATCCTTCATTCATAGCCAATATCTAATTGACGATCAATGAAAAACTTAATATTTTTCTTTCTACATATAGTACAATTTTTAAATTTTTTCTTGAACACCTCATAATAGCTAAGGTTTCATCGTGTTTCTAAAACGCTAGTGACCATTTTCTATTTTATAATTACTCTCTTTCATAATAACCATTTTACAGAAGGTTTCTGTATGCCTTGATAACACTAGTGTTTATAAGGGTTTCTAAACCTTCACAAAAACTTCTACTACTGTCCACGCATACTGCTTCCCTTAAAGACGATTATCTCCAATTACTGAAAGCATGACTATAATGGGCTTCGTCAATTGTTTAATTGAAACTCATCGTCATCTCAGCGTGACATTTTATTTTCTTCTCATAATAAGTATTTTGCAGGGGATGCTCTCACCCTTACTCCCCCAAGCGATTCGAGAGTTCCAAAAAACGTAACATTTATTTTCTCTCATAATAAGCATTTTGCACTCATCTTCCAGACACCTTGATAAATGTAGATTTCACAAGGGTTTCTAAGTGGTAAAGTTTAATTTCTAAAACGGTAGCAGTGTTTACATTCATAATAAGGAATTTGCAGTCATGTCCTGAATGCCTTGTGAATACTAGTCGCATCAAGGGTTTCTAAAGTTGGACATTTAATTTCTATTTTTCTTCCTTCATAATAAGGGATTTCACTTTATCATAATAAGCATTTTGCAGGACACCTCTTGAACCTTAGAGCCACAAGGGATTCGAGAGTTTTCTATTTTCTTAACATTCTTTGTTTCCCTTAGAGACCATTCAATTATTTTTCTAATTTTTTAAAAACGCCCATTTTAAGCATGTTCAAGACATGTGACTGGAACGCTGAGTTTTTTAGTGTTTTATGAGTCCAGTATTTATGCGGTGTTCAGAAAAAATTCCAAACCCTTAACATTTTTCAAAATAGGCATGCGCCCTATAATACCATCGGTAAAATATGGTAAATGTTATAACCATACTACTTATAGCGATTTGACATATTTTTTCCAACTCCGTATCCCTTGCTATGACTAGCTTTCAAGATTTTCTTATTTTTAGGACATTTTTTATAATTTAAGGTGTGTCTCCTTTATATACGCTCCAACTTCCCTATAATACGTTCCAACTTTTACATTTAATTTTAAGAAATCCTCTAATAACAATGCTTACAGCAATTTTTTAGAACGCTCAGTTTTTTCTTCAACATGCCACGAAGTCAGTCATAGATACTGTTTCTACAGCTTTCTCGCTGCTTCGAACATAAATTACCTATATTTAGGAAAATAAACACATCCCCTTTAGAGACCACGGAACTTTTTAACAATAAATAGTAAAACCTTTAACCATGCAGTTTACGAGAGTTCGTTTTTTTTAAATTAGCTTATCTTTCCCCTAGTAAAAACAGTAACTTTTTCTATTTTATCGACACTTTGAACCCTTATTACACAAAGAAAAATTCAATTATACACGTTTTTAAATTCAAAAAAAAAGCTAAATCAAACAACAGAAATTCTATTTCGCTACCAAAATTACATTGTCTCCTTTAAATACTCTTTAAAAAATTACTATATATAATAACTATAAAACTATATATGACTCATTTTAAATACAAATACTTCTGTTAGCATAGGAGTACTATTTTTCATTAATTATTTATTATGTTTCTAAGCTAAGAATTGATGATAAAAGCAATTAGAAAAGCTGATTAAATTTTGGTGATTTATTCTGTTGAATTATCCTCTAAAATTCAATTAAAATAAAACTCATTTTTATAGGAGAAATTTTTAGAGAAAAATAAATCTCAAAGGATAATCTCCCACTTTTAATGGTCTCCCAAAAACTTCGCCTGATATTGTGGGCGACGATTATTGTCGCCAGATTGTCACCAGAGCGTTTGGGCGATGATTTTCGGAGACATCGGCGATGATAGGGCGAAAATTAGGACATTACAGGCGAACGTCTATCGTTATTCCAATATAAGCGTAGTACGGGGTCTGGTTCACATTGAACCTAACCTTCTCTAACAAGTTCTAAGTAGTCCATATCAAGAAAATTATTAAGAACCTGTGTGTAATAGCCAAACATATTTCTCACCTTATATCCCAACTTTTTGTTAATGACCATTTGCTTAAAAGCACGTATGCCTAGTTGTACTTTATCCTGCTCATCGTAGAAAGTTAAATATTTAGTTGTATACTTTAAACACTTATAGAACTCAACAATCTGCTTGCCAGTGTATCCATATGCTTTTAACCAGTTTTGATAATCAAGTGGAATATCCTTAATAGCGTTGTCTTTACGTATATCTATAATATTGTTAGTTTTAGTTTGGTTATCAGTTTTAAGGAGGTTCAATTGCTCAACTTCTTTTTGTTGTTTTATTGGGCTTTGTTCCACTTTTCTATTTTCAGGGCGTGGTTCATTTGAAGAAGAAAAAGAAACAATTTCAATACGATTAAATACATACACGTTGGTTGACTGTGAACCATTGTCTCTTTCAGTTTCATATACGACAAATAAACCATAAGAAATTGCTTTCTTAATGGCTCTTTTAAACGTACTTCTACTTACACCTATTCCATCATACTTCTGCGAAGCCACAACAAACTTCTTAATTGAAGCATTAGCAACGCCATATACCTTAGCAGCATGACGGACAATAACCTTTATAGCGATACGTTCTGATTTAGTTAATTTTGATTTCAGATCAAGAAGATGTTGTTCTACGTGATTATTGAACTCCTTTAAACTCTTAAACTGACTCAACTTCTTAAATTGTTCAATTTTCCCCGTTTTCATTTATATACCCCCACTCAGTATATTTGAGGGCATAACAAACACAAGTACAGAACCCTTGAATTTTTTCTATAGGTATCCTATACTTAATCTATCTAGTTGTATGGTGTATTTGCTATGCCATATCGGGGAGTAGGATGCTCGCAACATCTTACTCCCCATTTTTGTGCTTAAATTTATTTTTTTGATTGCAAATTAAATTCTTCAGTAACAAAAATTTGATGTGCTAAGTTAACACAAAAATTCAACATCTGTTCTTCCGTAAACCCCTCTTCTGGCATATGAAGTTTTTTATTGTGGTGATCCGTAATCTCTTTTAATTTCTTTTGATTAATGGATGATAATTTCATAATGAATTCCTCCTTAAATTTCTAATTCGTTTAGTGGATTATGCTTTTCGTTTTGTTCACGTAGATCATTTCCCCACATAGCAGCATACTTTTCTGTCATTTTGATTGATGAATGTCTCATAAGTCGTTGAACAGCAAATGTACTCATACCAGATTGAATACAGCGTTGACAAAAAGAATGTCTAAAAGTGTGTGCAGTTAACCTTACATCCTTAAAATTCATCACCTTTGCCAAACGTTTGAATACATTTTGAACCGCATTAGTCGTTAATGGTTGATTTAATCGGTTAGTGTATACATGACTATTTAGCTTTTGAAATTCTTGCTCACAATAAACCTTATAACTAGCTAATTCCTTAATCAATTTATCGGTAGCAGGAATAGTTTCGTTTTTACGTGCTTTAGTGGAATAGATGCTAATGCTTTTATCTTTAAAGTTAATATCTGACCATTTTAAAGAGCATAATTCACTTAATCGAATTCCTGTTGAAATAAACGTGACAATAATTGAATAGTCCCTATAAGCATAAAACGCCTTCTCACGTTGCTTTATCCGCCTGTAGTAGTTCAACATTTGTTTGATATGATAATCCGTAAAAACTTCTATACGAATGTCCTCTTTTACCCTTTGAACCTTCTTTGCAGGATTCTTATCAAGTACCTCAATCTCCACTAAATAATTTAAGAAAGCATTTAAACGGTTTAATTTGTGATTCAAACTCGTTGGATTGTTTCCAAGATCATTCTTACAGTACATGAGATATTTCTTTATGGTGTTTTGGGTAATATCTTGAACATTAACTACTTCATTATCGTTACAGTAGTTTACAAACTGTCCAAGAATATCTTTATAGCCAATAATTGTCTTAGGCGATAAATTTTTAAATTCTCTATCGTCTATAAAATCTTGTAGAGCAAATTTTAAGAGCAAACAAAAAAACCTCCCCATGAGAACCATGAAGAGGTTTTGTTCAGTCGTACTAATTTTAGCAGCGACCACATCAGAATATGAAGTTTCAAAAGTGCCTTCAACCCTTGATACGTATAGTTTATGCTAGCGACAGGGATCGAACCTGCGACCTCTTGCTTACCATGCAAGTGCTCTACCTACTGAGCTACACCAGCGTCTTGGAAAATTATATCACGTTTAAATTTATTTAGGAAGCGCTTTTTTAAATTTTTTTATTGGTATATTCTCTAATTTGCGTCTTCTGAAATTCGCACTTTCTACAAAGTTCCATATTTCATGTTAGAACTTCTTACATAAATTGTGTGAATTTTCTTTTTTTATATTACCCTTATTAAAAGAGCTTACAAAAGAAGGGAAGAAAATAGATGGAACAACAACCAACCATGACAAAATCAAAAACGGCAACTCCCTACCCAAGAGACTGCACGTTCAGCCTGGAAGATTGGACGACGCTTGCTAAGTATTGGTACCCCGTCGCACGCTGCAGTGATGTAACAGAAAAACCAACGTCCGTAAAATTACTAGATGTAAATCTAGTTTTATACCGCACCACACACAAAGTTGTAGCGGCACGTGATTTATGCGTTCACCGAGGCACCCCGCTTAGCATGGGCTGGGTGGAAGATGATGAAATTGTCTGTCCTTACCACGGCTTCCGCTACGCAACGGACGGCGCATGCACGTCAATTCCAGCTCACCCTGACGCCAACATTTCTCCCCGTCTCTGTATGGCCGTCTATCCAGTTATTGAACGATATGGATTAGTGTGGACGTCCCTGACAGGAGAACAAGATAACCTGCCTTATTTCGATGCGTGGGAGGACCCTGATTTTCAGCAAATTGTTTGTCCGAGCTTTGATATCATGGGTTCAGCCGGTCGTCAAATGGAAGGCTTTTTAGACGTAGCTCATTTTGCTTGGGTTCACACAGACACATTTGGTGATCGAAACAACGCCTTTGTGCCTAAATATAAAGTAAGCGATACAGACTATGGGCTTCATGTAGAATATACGAGCACCGTGAGCAATTATTCCAAAGAACAGCAGCATTTAAATCCACCTGATTTTAAATGGCTTCGCGTCTTTGATGTTTATCCCCCGTTTACAGCTACGCTAAAAGTATACTTCCCAGAAGGCGCAGAGCTGTGGATTATGAATGCAGTCTCTCCTATTTCAGCCCGCGAAACACGTTTATTCGCGCCAATCGCTCGAAACTTTGACAAAGATTCTCCCGTTGAAGGTGTGTATGACTTTAACCTTCGCGTCTTTGACGAAGACCGTGAAATGGTGGAAAACCAAAAACCTGAAGACTTGCCTTTAGACCTGCAGATGGAAGCGCATATTATGGCTGATCAAACGTCCATCGGTTACCGGAAATTATTAAAGAAAATGGGCTTAAGCTTTAGATATACAAGCTAAAAAAATCCCCGCTGTCTCAGCGGGGATTTTTTTTATTTAGCAAACTGCTCGCGTGCTGCTTTTTCCTTTATCACTTCATCTTCACTTGCCGGCGTTGCGCGTTTCATGAAGAATGAAAGAATTAAGGCAACCACCACTAGGACTACTGAGACAGCAAACGCATCGTTAATCCCTTGTACCATTGCCTGCATCCCAATCTGTTCTTTCATTTGAGCTGCCCCGGCTGCGGTTGCATTAGCTGCTCCTGCTCCGCTCATTGCATCTTGAGCGAGCTCTTTTGCATGAGTAGCTGTACGGTTTGACATCACCGTTACTAAAAGAGCCGAACCAATAGCTCCCGATACTTGTTGAAGCGTATTGTTCATCGCAGTACCATGCGGATTAAAACGCTGCGGAAGCTGATTTAATCCGTTTGTCATAACCGGCATCATCACCATAGACATTCCGAACATACGAAGCGTGTAAAGCGTAATGAGGGTTGTATAGGTCGTATCAAGCTCTAAGTTACTGAAGAAATACGTCGTAACGGCTGTAATCGTTAGACCCGTTACAGCCAATGCACGCGCTCCGAATTTATCAAATAATTTTCCGGTAATCGGTGACATCACACCCATTAGCAGCGCACCTGGAAGCATTAGTAATCCTGAATGAAGCGGAGAGATGCCTCGTACCGTTTGAACATAAATTGGCATTAGCAGCATGGCTGAGAATAATGCCATTGTGATCACCATCGAAATCGTTGATGATAAAGCAAACATTGGATATTTAAAAATGCGGAATTCAAGCATCGGTGTTTTAAGCTTGAACTGACGTGTAATAAATAAAATCAGAGCCACAGCTCCTACGATAATGGTACCGTATACTTCCACAGAATCCCAGCCTTTATCCCCTGCTGAGCTAAACCCGTATAGAAGTCCGCCAAATCCAATTGTAGATAGCAAAAGGGATAAAAAATCCAAATTGATTTCCACTTTTTCTTTTTTGTCTTTTAATAGGAAGAAAGCGCCTATTAATACAATGGCTGCGATTGGCGTAACAAGGTGGAACAGCATTCTCCACTCATAGTGTTCAATTAGCCATCCTGATAATGTAGGACCAATTGCCGGAGCAAAAATCATAACTAAACCGAAAATCCCCATCGCAGCTCCGCGTTTTTCTAATGGAAAACTTGTGAGCAATACGTTCATTAAAAGCGGCATCATAATAGCTGCGCCTGACGCTTGAATAATACGAGCGGTTAACAAGACCGAAAATACGGGCGAAGCACCTGCAAGTATTGTTCCTGCTGTAAATAAAGTCATCGCCGTTAAAAATAAGCCTCTGACAGAATAGCGCTGAATTAAAAAAGCGGTAGTTGGAATCATAATACCATTCACTAACATATAACCAGTAGAAAGCCACTGGACAGTTGACGTTGTCACATCTAAGTCTTTCATAATAGACGGCAGCGCCACATTTAATAACGTTTCATTCAATAATGAGATAAAAGCGCCAATTAACAAAATAGCAATTATGCCATAAGGCGGCTTTTCCATTTGATTTATCGATCGACTCATTATTGTACCTCCTTATACTTTAGGTTCATTTTTTTAGACACGTGTTCTACATAGAGTATATTATACTGTGAGTTCAATTTATGCAAGTGAAAAATCTTACGTTCACGTTCTTTATTTTCTCAACTTTTTTAGTCCTATAATCCTTTTATACCAATATATTGTCGTGATATCGTTCAGTTTTCTGAAAAGAACATTTGTGTAAACGCTTTAAATCATGTATCATAAAGTTGGACCATGAGTCTAATTTTACATTTAGGTGATAATAATGAATAATCGAAAACAGCAAGTTGTAAAAAATGCACACCATCTCTTCGTTGAAAAAGGATTTCAAGCTACTTCTATTCAAGACATCATTGATTATAGCGGCATTTCAAAAGGAACATTCTACAACTATTTTTCTTCAAAAAATGAATTATTAATCGCTGTTTTTACATGGCTTCATACGACCATTGAACAAGAGCGCAATCAGCTGCTGGTTGGTAAAAGTCTGACCGATGTAGATGTATTTATTAAACAGATCGATGCGCAGATGAAAAACCATCACAAACATAAATTTTTTACGTTACTTGAAGAAGTATTTGTTTCTAATGATCCTGATTTAAAAGCATACATAAAAAAAACCCAGTTCATTGAAGTAAACTGGTTCTACAAACGGTTTATTGATTTATTTGGACAAGAAAAGAAACCTTATCTGCTAGATTGTGCAATTATGTTTCTTGGCATGCTTCACCGCAACTTTCACTATAATTTTATGGTCAACGGTACAAATACTGATCCCCATGAGATTATAACTTACAGCGTTAAGCGTCTGCTTCCTCTTGTAGACGAAGTAGCAAGTTCAGGAGACATTTTGCTCGATCCGCAAACGATCAAAGAATGGCTTCCATCTTGCCCAAATACTAAAAATCAAATAGAACAGGACATTTCCGCAGCACTTATCGATTTAAAAAAGCAAGCTCACAAACAATTTACGGATGAATTCGAACGTCAAAAATGCACAGAGCTTATTAGTTTTATTGAAGAAGAGATGTTTAAACAATCGAATCCACGCAAGTTTGTTGTGGATAGTGCCCTTCATTCATTAAAGCAGCTGCCTGTTAACAACCGTAAAACGAACCTAGAGGAACTGCAAACGATGATTGATCAGTATGTGAGTGAACTTCAATCAACAGCTAGAAGCAACTAAACATATGAAATTCACGCTCACCATAACAACAAAAAACGAACGATTATGATTTTTTAATTAATCGTTCGTTTGTAATTCCAACTAAAATACTTTTATCCCAGCCTCTTTTTTATTTTCCTCCAGTAAACGAAATTCCTTTAATGAAATATTTGTTAAAAAACGCATAAATGAGCAAAATTGGAAGTGTAAAAACCATGGAAGCTGCCATAATATAGTTCCAATAACTGATATACTGACCTTTAAATGTGTTAAGGCCTAAAGTCAACGTGAACATATTTTCATCAGACATCACAATTAAAGGCTTCATAAAATCATTCCAAAACCCCATAAATACAAAAATCGTTTGTGCTGCTAAGGCAGGTTTTGCAAGTGGAAGGACTATTTTGAAGAATGTTCCAAACTTCGATAACCCATCCAACTCCGCTGCTTCTTCAAGCTCTTTTGGGAAATTAATAAAAAATTGACGCATCATAAATATAAAAGTCGCATTTACCATTCCCGGTACAATCATTCCCTGATAGGTATTTAACCAGCCTAACTCTTTTAAAATTAAAAAATTAGGAATCATCGTTACTTGTCCAGGAATCATAAGCACCGCTAAAATAATAATAAATAAACTTTTCTTTCCCGGGAAACTGAGGCGTGCAAGGGCATAACCAGCCATTGAGTTAAATAGCAAATTTAGAGCTGTTCCTACTACGGCAATGAATAAGCTATTAAACATCCAGCGAGGGAACAGCTTTTGTTCCACAAAAATTTGTTTATAGTTGTCTAGCGTAAAGTGTTTCGGAATAAAGTTCACAGTACCTGACACAATTTCTTCTAGCGTTTTAAAAGAAGCGGACAGCGCCCAAATAAATGGAATCAGAGTAATCAGCGCGTATATGCTTAAAATCGTATATAAAATGAGGACTCCTGTTTTTTTCTTCATCTTTTTCTTCCCCCCTTAGTACATACTTTCTTCTTTTGAAAACTTTCTCTGAATAACCGTTGCCACCAAAATCACGAGCGCCAGCATAAAGGCTAGTGCTGCAGCATACCCCATAGTACCTAAATTTTTAAATGCATATTGATAAATAAGCAGAACAACAGTCAGAGTCGAGTTATTAGGACCTCCTGAACCTCCTGAGAAAATAAACGATTGATCAAATAACTGAAACGTACCAATCAGTCCCATGATCACTACGAATGATGTAACCGGTCGCAGATTCGGAACTGTAATATGCCAAAATCGTTGAAATACATTAGCCCCATCTAACTGAGCTGCTTCATAAAGCGAATCTGGTACGTCTTGCAAAGCTGCCAAATAAATAACCATAAAAAATGGAGCTGTTGCCCAGATGTTCATAATCATAATGGCAATCAAAGCGACCTGAGGATCTCCAAGCCAATTGTAAGTTGGAAGACCAACAAACTTTAAAAACTCGTTCACAATTCCATTTTGATTGTACATCCACATAAAAATAAGCGTTAATACAGCCGATGATGTAAGTGTAGGTAAAAAATAAATAATGCGAAAAACTTTTTCTGCTTTTAGCCCTGCATTTAATGTGGCCGCCAGTATAAGTGCCAATGCGGTTTGTACCGGTACAACAATTACTACATACTTCACCGTATTCCAAAGAGCAATTTTAGCTTTGTCATCTTCAAGAACCTTCATGTAGTTCTCAAGCCCTCGAAAATGAAACTCAGTTCCTCCCAGCAATTGAACTTTATGTAAAGACAAAAAGATGGCATAAAAAATAGGTGCAATAACAAACAGCAATAGTACAAACAGTGTAGGTGTCATAAAAGCATATCCTTGCCCTACATCACGAGGTTTGTACGTTCGTATTTTTCCGTTTTTCATTTCCTCCACTCCCCCGCCGAGCCTTATTCGTAAATACTAATCTCTTGATTTGCCTGCTTTTGTGCTTTTTTCAAAGCTGTCTCTAAATCACTTTGTCCCAAAAAGGCGCTTAAAAACTGGTTATTAAAGTTATTCATGATAATAGGCAAATACGGACCATCTTGCCAGACAGTTGCATAAGCAGCTCCTTTTACTAATGGACCTCGTTTTTCGTCTTCAGCAAAACCAAGCTTATCCGCTACGGATTTTCTTGTTGGCAATGCATAACCCTTACTTGTCCAAGTTTCCATTCCTTCTTTCCCGGTTAAGTACTGGATGAGCTCCCAAGACGCTTTTTTCTTTTTTGAGTCGGCATTCATTACATACGCGACCGTAAATGCCATCGTATTTTTATGACCGTTTATTGTCGGAACTTCCGCTGTACCGTAATCAAGTTTTGGGAAGGACTCCTGTAAAAATGGAATCATCCAATTTCCTTCAATCACCATAGCTACTTTTTGTTGTGCAAACATGTCCGTACCTGAATTCGCGCCTACATCAGAGGGCTGTACAGACGTTTTATCTTTTAAATGCTGATCGATGAGCGGCTGAAGAGAATCCACGACTTCTTTCGTAGCAAAGTTTGCCTTATTGTTCTTTACAACGTCTCCTCCGTTTGCCTGCGCCATGTAGAAGATACGCGCTAATTCCGGCGTGACACCAAACGCTTGAATCCCTTTCTTTTTAAATACTTTTGAAACTTCTTTAAACTCACCCCATGTTTTTGGTACTTCTACTCCTGCTTCTTTAAATAGCTTTTTGTTGTAAAATAAGCCTAATGTGGAGTAATCTTTTGGAAAACCATAAGTCTCTCCATTTTTTTGAAACGCTTTCAATAATGGTTTCTCAAAATCCTGAACATCAAAATCAGATTTTACATAAGAATTTAAAGGTTCTAAAACCCCTGTATTAATAAGACCCGGCGCTTCAAGTGCATCAAGATAAAAAACATCTGGACCATTTCCACCTATTAAACGCGTTTTTAGAATATCCATGTATTGATCAGTGATTACTTCATGCTTCACATGAATTGATGGATGAAGTTTTTCAAAGTCTTGAATAGTTTGATTAAGCAGCTTCGTCTCTGTTGGGTTGCCTCCCCAGCCGGCTAATACAATTTCGACTTGACCATTTTCCCCGGAAACTTCTTGTACATTTGAACATCCAGTTAAAGCTGCTCCAGCCACTGCCAGAACCAAACTTAAAGCGAGTATCCACTTCTTCATTAGCTGTCTCCTTTCATTTCATTGACCTGCGGCTTATTAATTGACGCTTAATAAGCCGCGGTCGAAGTAACATTAACCTACATAATTTCTTACCTTACATTGAGATAGAAGCTCGTATTTTGTCGTATTTTCTTTCACGTAAATAATAGTTTCGCTTTCTTCTTTTTTAACCGTTAATGAAAGTTTCCCACTGCCAATCACAAGGTTTTCTACAGAGATTTCATTCATATCGTCTATGAGCAAAGGATTTATCTGTATAGTACCTGCTGTACTATCAGGAAACAGTCTTAGCATCGCCTGTACGAAAGCTAAAGGCGTGCCGGCTGCCCAAGCTTGAGGTGAGCAGGCAACGGGATATTTGACAGGCTTGCCAAGGTTACTTGAATAGCCGCAGAATAACTCTGGAAGGCGGTCGTATTCAAAATGCTCAGCTGCATCAACCAGCCCTTTTATCACTTTATTGACTTCTGTTTGCTTGTTCGCTTTACTCAAACCGAGAACAATTAAACTATTATCGTGCGGCCAAATGCTCCCGTCATGATAACTCATTGGATTATAACCCGCTTCTCCTTCTGCCATTGTACGAATTCCATATCCCGAAAACATAGATTCTGATACTAGCCTTTCCGCTACTTTGTTCAGCTTCTCCTCATCCATCATCTCGGCTAAAAGTACATGACCTGGATTTGACGTAATCGTTCCTACTTGATGTTTATGTTCATCAAGTGCAATGGCATAGAATGACACGTCTTCCATCCAAAAGGCTTCATTGAACTTTTTACGCAGCAGCTCAGCTTCTTCACGTAAACTATTTGCTTCATTTGTTTTGTTTAACTGATCATACAAAGAAGCAATACCCATTTTCGCTTGATATACGTAGCCTTGTACTTCCACTAAAGCAATAGGAGTTTTTGCATATTCACCGCTGCGATGGACAACAGAATCCCCTGAGTCTTTCCATCCTTGGTTAGCAATTCCTTTACTTGATTCTTGATGGTATTCAAGAAATAAATCACCGTCTCGATCTCCATATTCATTGATCCATGTCAAAGCTCCATCGACAGTCATTTGCATTTCTTTTACAAACTCGAAGTCTCCCGTCCACTTCACATATTCCGTTAACAAAATTAAAAATAATGGTGTCGCGTCAACTGTTCCGTAATATGGAGTAAAAGGTATTTGATTTGTGTTGGCTAGTTCTCCGTAACGTATTTCATGCATAATTTTACCCGGCTGTTCATCACGCCATGGATCATTTGCCGTTCCTTGATATGCTGCCATAGTACGTAGCGTTCCTTTTGCTACTTCCGGATTAAAAGCCAGCATTTGAAGCGCTGCAATTAGACTATCCCTTCCAAATGGCACACCAAACCAAGGCAATCCAGCTACAGGAAAAGCACCGAATCCTACATCCGTTAGCAGTACGCGCAGGTCGTTAAGTCCTCTTGTAATAAGGCGCTGCATTGTCGGATGATCGGTTGTCACTTTTGTAGAAGATTTTTCCCACTTTTTATATGACTGCGTTAGTAAACTAAATGCTTCACCAGCTGATAAAATATTTTCATTGATGTCTTCACCCATTTGCGGCTGAACCATTAATGTAATTTCTTCTTCTTCCTGATGGTTCAGTTCGAAAGAAAACATAACCTCTCCTTGTTCATACACGTGTGAGGCTTTTTTATCCCAAGAAATCCGTGTCGAACGCTTGATATCATCTGATCCTTCGTATGTATATATTAAACTGCTTTCCCCTTTTATTTGCCCTGTTCGTTTTCCGACATTTCCAGTTTGAAAACCTCTTACGATAAACATATCGTTAAAATCGACATCTGCTTGGATACTTAATGTAAAAGCAATTTTTTTAGGAAAATAACTTTTCAATTTTATTTTTTCATAGAAAATACCCTCATATATAAAGCGCTTTCTTTCTATTTCTACAGACTCTCGCCACAGCGATAGTTCTCCTTCTTTTTCCATATGCGGATTAGTAAGAAGAATTGTGGCTAACAGGTTTTCGTCGGCACTTGAGGACAATAACACAGGATCTGTACCGTTAATTTTCAAATGAAATTTGCTCAAAAAACGCGTATCTTTCATATATAGCCCTAAACCATACTGATGGTTTTCAGTGATATTTCCTGCTTGATCTGTTAGTAAAAATAAGTCATTTTCTTTAATCACACGGTAATCCATTTCCATCCCCCTAAATTTCACCGAAACGTTTTGGAAAAACGAAACACAAAACCGAAACGTTTCGGTTTTTACATTATATAAAAACCACTAGCCGTGGTTTTTAGCTGTTGATTCTCGAATAATCAGCTGTGTATCAAGATAACGCTTCATATTTGTTTCTTTTCCTTCTAGCATCTCAATTAGTAAATCTGCAGCTTCATAGCCAATCTGATATACTTCCTGCCCTACAGTCGTCAAATTTGGAGACGAGTAAGAAGCAAGAACAATATTATCATATCCGACAATCGAAACGTCTTTTGGTACATCAAGGCCAAGTTCTTTGCATGCTTTTAATGCTCCCAGTGCCATTAAATCACTTGCACAAAAAATAGCGGTGAGCTCTTCATACTTATTTAAAAGCTCACTGGCAGCTTTCTCTGCTTTCTTTTCTTCAAACTTTCCGCTTACAACCCATTCAGACCGAAACGACAAACCGCATTCTTTGAGGGCTTGTCTGTATCCGTTGAGACGTTCTTGGCTGACAAATGCGTCTTCATGTCCGTTAATCATCCCAATATGCTGATGGCCAAGACTCGCTAAATGTTCAACCGCTTTTTTAGCTCCCAAGGCATTATCGGTGGTGACATAGCCTACTGAACTAGAATGGACGGGAATATCAACTAAAACACAAGGAATATCGCTTTCTACTACTTCTTTTAAATAAGGATCTTCTTTTTTGATGCCCTGAATAATTGCCCCGTCCACTCTTCGCTCTCGACAAAGCTGAGTATACGTTTTTTCTCGCTGCATCATCGTGTTTGTATTAAATAAAATCAAGTCATACCCCAAAGTAGATGCACGCTCATTTACACCGCACAATACTTCAAACGTGAAATTATCTTTTACGCTCTCTCTGCTGATGCCTGAAACTAGTAGTCCAATTGTCTTTGACTTTTGCATAACCAATCCTCGAGCTAACGTATTGGGGCTATAGTCCAGCTCTCTTGCTACGGCTGCAATCTTTTGCCTTGTTTTTTCATTTACATCTGAATAACCATTTAAAGCCCGAGACACCGTTGTTACAGATACGCCGGCAACTCGCGCTATATCTTTAATCGTTGTCAATCAAAATTCCTCCAAAACGTTTCGGATAACTTTAAATAGATTGTAACGCTTTCATTTCTTAAATTCAATACTTTTTTAATAATCAGTTTACTTTTATCTATTTTTAAAATTTTTGCATATAAAAAAAGCAGCCCTAAAGCTGCTCTTTACTCACAAAGAGGAAATTGAAGTGAAAAGCACGTTTCTTTTCCTTTTACGCTAGACACACTTACTTTTCCCTTCATATAATGGATAATACTGAAAGATACCATCGTTCCAAGCCCCGTACCTTTTTCTTTTGTTGTAAAATACGGTTCACCTAACCGGTTGATTTGTTCTTGCGTCATACCGCAGCCTGTATCCATAATATCAACGATCACAACTCCGCCTTCTTTTCCTACTTTAATAGTTAACGTGCCTCCGTTTTGCATGGCTTCAATACTATTTTTAAATAAGTTGATTAGACACTGCTGAAGCTTTCTTCTTTCTCCCATTACGAAGAACTTCACTTCTTCATCGAATGTAAAATCAATCGCGACTCCGTTCATATTGGCAAGAGGCGTCATAATATGGGTGACGTGATGAATTTCTTCTGACATATTCATTTTTTCATTTCGTTCTGGAGCGGAATTGGCAAATAGCAAGTAATCATCAATGATTTCTTTTGCGCGGTCTAGTTCATTAATAGCAATCGAAATGTAGCGTTTTTTAGCAGGTTCTTTTTCATCTTCTTGCAGCATTTGCATAAATCCTCTGCTTGCAGTTAGAGGATTTCGCACCTCATGAGAGATGCTGGCAGCTAAATGACTGACAATTTCTAGCTTTTCTGCTTTCATTAGGCGCTGCAGCACTAATAAATTTGCCCGTATCGCTTCCCACAGTATGGTAATCACAAACATGCCTGCCACATCTAAAACAGCGAACTGAACCCACACGCTAATAGGAATGCTTGTTACGTGTAAAACAAAAATAGATACAAGCATAGCTAATAAAGAACCAATTACACTAAGACAGGTGCTCACGATAATTCTATTTTTTAATGAGAAATGTAAAAAGTATTTTGTTATGAAAAATAAAGGAATGGATAAAATCGGAAGAGCAATTAATGTTGATAAAAACCCTACATCGTACCCGCCAATTAGCAAGCGCAGCAGTAAAATAAAGACGAAAAGCAAGCTTCCTAGCGGCCAGCCTCCATATAACGTTCCTAAAATATAAGGAATTCTTCGTAAATCCATTCGATAGTCATCCGGGACATAAGCTCCGTTAACCGGAAACAAAAGGCAAAAGGTAATAGCTAAAATCGGAAATACCGCGATATAGTGATCTTTCCACCAATGAACTTTTTTAGCATACTTGATCAAATAAAACATCTGCACTAAAAACAGCGCCAATAAAATAAATAAAAAATTAATTAACAAATCTTTCGTAACAAAACTCATGCATTCACCGGTCTTTCAAATGAGATAAAAATAAACTCTTTTATTGCATTTACATTTGTAACACAAATTAGAGCGTAATCATAGATAAATAAACGTATTCTATTTACTTTTTTATAACTTCCTATGACTTTATCGTCCGTTCCCTAAAATAGTGAAGACTAAGAAAACCTTTTCAACTTCACTAAAAATATTCAGAATTTTATTTACATATGAGTTACAATGCTCTATAATCAGATCAATGTACTTGGTTTTGAGAGTAGGAGGACAAAATATGGAACTATCAATTACCTTAATGGGATTATTCGTTGGAACCCTTGTAGGCTTAACGGGGGTTGGAGGTGCCGCTTTATTAACACCTTTACTGATTGTACTCGGCATTAACCCTTCCATTGCCGTAGGAACAGATCTTGTCTACAATTCTATCACAAAATTATTCGGAGTCGCTCAGCACTACAAACAGCGAACCATTAACTTTAAATTAGCAAAATATTTAGCTTTCGGAAGTATTCCGAGCGCTGTGCTGGCTATTGTCACACTTCATGCATTCCCATCTTTTCACGAGCATCAAGAAACGATTATTAAGCACGCTCTCGGGTACGTCATGACGCTGGTTGCCATCTCAATTATCTTTCGCGTCTTTTTTGATAAATTAATTCGCCCAAATCGGTTTCAGGAAATGGACTTAAATCAGAAAAAAGGATTAACAATCGGAATTGGCGTAGTCTTTGGGTTCGTTGTCGGACTAACATCGATTGGTTCTGGCTCATTATTTGCCATTGCAATGCTGTACTTATTTAAGTTAAAAACATCTGAGCTGGTTGGTACTGATATTGCACATGCGTTTCTTCTCGTTACGGTGGCTGGTATTTTAAATGCAAGCTTTGGAAGCGTTGATTATATGTTGACTGCTAACCTATTAACTGGATCTATTCCGGGTGTGTTACTCGGAAGCCGTTTATCAACGAAAGTGCCTTCAAGACCGCTTCAAGCCATTATGGCGACCATCATTTTAATTAGCGGAATTAAACTAATTTAATAAATAAAAAGCACATGCCTTTGCATGTGCTTTTTATTAGTTTTTTTAAAGATCTACATTAAAAATAATAATGTTTTAAACCACTCCCTTCCCTTCTTATACACTTCAACTAATATTTTTATTGAATTTTAGTCAAAGAGACCAATGACACCTCAAACAACCTTACGTTAAAATGTAAAAAAACATAACATCTATTGTAACATCAAAAAAATTGTACGACGAAGGGAGAACACATGACACAAACAGCGGCAAAAAGTAAGCAAAAACCTTTTTATAAAGGTCTTTTCTTTCAAATTATGATGGCAATTGTACTTGGCGTAGCCGTAGGATATCTATGGCCAAGCTTTGGAAATGCTGTGAAACCGATTGGAGACGGTTTTATTAAGCTCATCAAAATGCTGATTGCTCCTCTTATCTTTGGGGTAGTCGTTGTCGGAATTGCCAAGGTTGGAAACATTAAAACAGTTGGGCGTATCGGTGGAAAAACCATTCTTTACTTCGAAATTGTCACAACATTCGCTCTACTTATCGGTCTATTAGTAGCAAACGTAATGAACCCCGGGGCCGGTATGAATGTTGACCCTTCAAGCTTAAGCACAACTGAAGTGGACGCGAAGACAAACGGCTCCGAACTTCCGAGCGAAGGTGATTTTTTTCTTAATATGATTCCAGACAGTGCAGTTGGTGCTTTTTCAAACAACTCCATGCTTCAAGTGCTTTTAATTTCGTGTTTGTTCGGAATCGCTCTTGTCCATATAGGTGGAAAAACAGCGGAGACCCTTCTACACGTATTAGAAAAAGTAAATGATGTGTTATTTAAAATTATGGGATACATCATGAAGTTAACGGCTCTTGCCACGTTTAGCGCCATGGCATTTGCGGTTAGTCAGTACGGTCTTGGAACACTTGCTGCATTTGGAAAGCTATTTATCGCTATGACAATTGCTTGTCTAGCATTTGTTCTTGTTTTAGCTGTTATTTTACGAACCTATTTAAAATTAAGCTTGTGGAAAGTTATTCTATATATACGAGAAGAAATTATGCTGGCATTTGCTACGGGTTCTACTGAAGCCGTTATGCCGCAGCTCATGGAGAAATTTGAACAAGCAGGATGCAACAAAGCAGTCGTTGGCCTTGTTGTGCCTACGGGCTATTCGTTTAATCTAGACGGTGCTTCTATCTACCTGTCTCTTGCTCTCGTCTTTTTAGCACAAGCAACGGGCGTGGACTTGAGCCTCACTGATCAGCTTTTAATGCTTGGTGTTCTTCTTCTTACGTCTAAAGGAATGGCTGGCATTCCAGGATCAGCTTTTGTTGCTCTGTCTGCTACCGCAGCAGCAACCGGATCCATTCCGGTAGCTGCCGTTGCTCTGATGCTTGCTCCTGATCGCTTTATGGGTAATTACCGGACCACAGTTAATATTATTGGTTATGCGGTAGCTGCTTTTATTATCGCACGATGGGAAAATTTATTAGACCTACAAAAAGCCAATGATGTGCTTGACGGAAAAATTACGTATCAGCCCAAAAATGCTGAAATTTCTCTCCCTGAGAGTATTCCAGCAGCCAATGAAAAAGCATTTTAATAAAAAAAATTCCTGGCCGAGACAAGTCTATTTTGCTTGTTTTTCGGGCAGGAATTTAATTGTTACATGAAAGGCCTTTTGCTGAAATTTATTTTCTTCCAGTATTTTATATACCATTTGTTTAATCGTTTCTTGCGTTTTGGCATCAGCTGAAACGGAAGGCTCCATATACACATCCAGCTCTACTCTGTCCTTTGAATAAAGGGAAGAATTCACACCCCTTGATTCATAGCCCGCTTCAGTTAAACCGCTGCTGATTTTATGCCAAATATCCAGTTTGTCCATTTGTTTAATAACAGGCTTTGCTTCTTCGTACACTTGTGCTTGCTGAGTCTTGGAAACTTCTTCTTTTTTAATAAAAACTGCATATCCTGAACCTACTATTAAAAACGTCATGATAGCAAATGCTCGCATTCTTTTCATTCTCTCACCTCATTTAGAGATATAGATTATAAATATGCGAACAATTGCTACAGTATGACGGCTTGTATATCTACTTCTTTTCTACTATACTCAACAGTCGTTTAGAACCGGCGTGCACTTCTTCTATTATACTGTCAAACAGCTCTTGCACCGTTGGAATACTATCAATCAGTCCAACGACTTGGCCTGCCCATCCATAGCCTTCATCGATTTTATTTTCATAAATATACCGGCAGTTTGCCCCTCCGCTAATGACGTCTTTTAACTCTTCGTATCTCTCTCCTTGCTCCTCACGCTTAATAATGTCAAGAGTGTAGTGGGACTTCAATACGCGTCCAGGTGCCCCGAACGAACGTTTAATAACCACAGTATCCGTTTCTTTTGCTTCTATAATAGCTTGTTTATACGCATCATGGGCATCTACACATTCTTTTGTCACGATAAAACGTGTTCCCATTTCTATCCCTTCAGCGCCTAATGATAACGCTGCCAATAATCCTTGTCCGTTTCCAATCCCTCCGCTTGCCAAGACCGGAATTGACACAGCCGCAGCTACTCGAGGAATTAATACCATTGTGCCTAGATCCTCACGCCCGATATGTCCTCCGGCTTCTTGCCCTACTGCCATGACAGCATCTGCTCCTAGCTTCTCAGCTTTTTGAGCTTGACGTACGTTGGCTACCAGCACGAGCGTTTTAATTCCCGTTCCTTTTAATCTTTCAAAAATAGGTGTGGGATTTGCTCCTGTTATGGAAATAACCGGAACACCTTCTTCTACTGCTGCGTCGAGAAGTTCTTTATAAGAACCTTCTGTTTGACCTCCAACAGCAAAATTAACGCCAAAAGGACGCTCAGTTAAAGAACGTACTTTCTTAATTTCAGCTCGAAGTTTCTCAGGTGTTCGGAGCGTCATAGCTGTAATTTGTCCAAGCCCGCCTGCATTTGAGACAGCAGCCGCAAGTTCTGCGTACGCTAGATACGCAAGACCTCCTTGTACAATTGGATATTGAATTCCTAATAAATCTGTTACCCGTGTTTTCATCTATGTATCCCCTCTCCTTTTATTTTTGTATTTATGAATACTTATTCATAATCATAACAAGAAAATAACGGATTTCCTACGAAAAAATTCCAACATTTCTGTTTGCTTCAACTTTTGATAGGGTACACATTTTGTAATGATTATTAACTGAAGATCAAGGAGGAAGACAAGTATGACAAAAAAGCACCCTGTAAATGAAAAAAGCAAGCAAGAACAGCTCGAGCAGTTTAAAACAGACGATCGAAACCAAGCGCTCACAACCAATCAAGGGTTAAAGCTTTCCGAAGATGAATTTTCTTTAAAAGCAGGCGAACGTGGTCCAACCCTTATGGAAGACTTTCATTTCCGTGAAAAAATGACGCATTTTGACCACGAGCGCATTCCTGAACGCATCGTTCATGCACGAGGCTTCGCTGCTCACGGAGAATTTGAGCTGTATGACTCGCTCAGTGAATATACAAAAGCTAAATTTTTACAGAATCCGTCTGTAAAAACACCTGTATTTGTCCGTTTTTCTACTGTAGCAGGTTCTAAAGGTTCAGCTGAAACGGTTCGCGACGCACGTGGTTTTGCAACAAAATTTTATACAGAAGAAGGAAACTATGACTTAGTTGGCAATAACATTCCCGTGTTTTTCATCCAAGATGCAATTAAATTCCCAGATTTAATTCATGCTGTTAAGCCTGAGCCTCACAACGAAATGCCTCAGGCGGCTTCAGCACACGATACGTTTTGGGATTTTGTCGCTAATAATCAAGAGTCTGCCCACATGGTCATGTGGACAATGTCAGACCGCGCAATTCCTCGCAGCTTACGTATGATGGAAGGCTTCGGCGTACATACTTTTCGCTTAGTTAATGCAGAAGGAAAAGCTCATTTTGTCAAATTCCACTGGAAGCCTGTACTCGGAACTCATTCCCTCGTTTGGGACGAAGCTCAAACCATTTCTGGGAAAGATCCTGATTTTCATCGCCGCGACTTATGGGAGTCAATTGAAAACGGAGACTACCCTGAATATGAGCTAGGCATTCAAATCATAGCTCAGGAAGATGAATTTAAATTCGACTTTGACATTCTTGATCCAACTAAGCTTTGGCCAGAAGAAGACATTCCCGTCAAATTGGTTGGAAAAATGACCTTAAATCGAAATGTAGACAACGTATTTGCCGAAACGGAACAAGTCGCATTCCATCCGGGGCATGTGGTACCGGGAATTGATTTTTCCAATGATCCTCTCTTACAAGGAAGATTGTTTTCATACACGGATACCCAGCTTATTCGTCTTGGTGGTCCGAATTTTCACGAACTTCCAATCAACCGTCCAGTATGCCCGTTTCATAACAATCAACGAGACGGTTACGGACGTCAAACGATCAACAAAGGGCCTGTCAGCTACCACAGAAACTCTCTTGCAGCCAATACGCCGGCTCCTGTCCCAGAGGCAGAAGGCGGTTATGCTCACTACCAAGAAAAAGTGGAAGGAAGAAAAGTTCGAAGCCGAAGCGAAAGTTTTAAAGACCACTTTTCACAGGCAAAGCTATTTTGGAATAGCATGAGCGACCCAGAAAAAGAGCATATTATCAGTGCTTTCAGCTTTGAGCTTGGAAAAGTGAAAAGCAAGTCTGTTCAGCAACAGGTTGTTGATATGTTTGCCAACGTCAGTACAGTGCTAGCTAAACAAGTGGCACAAGCGATTGGTGCAACGCCTCCATCGGGAGAAGACGCGCCAGTGACCAAGTCGTCTCCGGCTCTTAGTCAGGAACAGACGATTAAAAAGCCGAATACGCGTAAAGTAGCTGTCATTGTAGCTAATGACTTTAGCGGTGACCTACCACAAGTGTTAAACAGTTTAAAACAACAGGGCATTCAGCCTGAAATTGTAAGCACAACCCTCCAAAACGTAAAAGGAACAGACGGGTCAGAACTTGAAGTACAGCACACGTTCTTAACAAGTGATTCTGTCTTATTCGATGCGGTTTATGTTGTCGGAAGTTCGTCAGCTGATGAGAAGTTTCGTAAAGAAGCACTGACGTTTGCTCAAGAAGCATTCGAGCATTTTAAACCAATTGGCGCCACAGATGAAGGTATTAAGTGGCTAAAAGCTGCTGGCTTAGATAGTAGTCCCGGTGTCGTAACTGGAGATTCTACACGTTTTACAGATGAATTTGTTGAAGCTGTTTCAGCTCACCGCCACTGGAATCGTTACGTTATATAAATAAAAAAGCCTTTGAAGTCAATGATTTCAAAGGCTTTTTTATTAAACTGATTTTCTAAATGCCATAACATGCAAATCTTTTACCGGATAAAAATCGTTATCAGGAAAGCGAACGTAACCTCTTTTAGTGTACAGCTTAATGGCATGTTCCATTGAATGATCTGTATGTAAACCTAAATAAGAACACCCTAGCTCCCGAGATTTTTTTTCACACGCTTCAAGAAGCGCATTGGCGACTCCTTTTCGGCGATGAGATGGAGCAACTGCCAGCAGACGAATTTCAGCCCATGGAAATGGTTTTAATAACCCTCCATATACATCTGTATTCGGCGGATAAAACAAAACGCTTCCTGCCATTTCTCCATCGATTTCAGCTACCATGCATTCAAATTTCTTTTCTTCACTCAGGGTATGTAAAATTCCCTTTCGATATCTTTTCCAGTGTGCTTCCGATTTTACAGCTGCATATTGCTCATAAGCAGCAAGCGTTACTGTTTCAATAGATGATGTTTCTTCTTCTCTAGCTTTTCGAACGATCAATTTTTTCTCCTCCATTTACCTTCTTCGTTAATTCTTATTGTCTATGGTGAAGAATGTTTATGCAACACATTTGCATTGCGAAACAGCTTCCTTTGCATATATTTAATCCGTGCATTATGGTTTCTGAAGCAGTCTTTGTGCTGAAACTCTGCTTGTCTTCATATACATATAAAGAGATTCATAGACAAGGATGAGACAGCATGTACAAAAAATTAATTGCAATTGGAATTGGCAGTGTGTTTGTTAGTATTGGAATTAACGTTTTTATTCTTCCGCTTCAGCTTGTAACAGGAGGCATTACGGGAATTAGCTTAATCATTAATTATTTACTTGGCTATAAAGTAGGCGTGATGATTTTTTGCTTAAACTTGCCGATTTACCTTCTCGCTCTAGGTTTTAACCGCTCTTATTTTTTAAATGCTATCTATGGCATGGTTCTCTCAGCCGTTATGATTGATTTGCTGTTTCCGCTTCACGGAATTTTTCACCTTCCCATTATCTTAAGCGCTTGCCTTGGAGGCGTTTTTAACGGAATTGGAACTGGCATCATGCTCCGGCAGCACGCAAGTCAAGGCGGGGTCGACTTATTTTCTCTGATACTTGCAAAATGGTTATCTTTAAACCCTGGCATCATCATTTTAGTGATTGACGCATCTATTATTATTTCAGGTATTTTACTGCTTCAAAACGATACAGCTATTTATTCATTATTCATTGTTGTATGCTCTGGTATAGTGACCAGTTTAATTACGTCATTCAAACGCATCATCGTCTATGTATAAGGAAAAAGCCTCGAGACATGCGTCTCGAGGCTTTTCTTTATTTGTCATTTAAGAATTCTTGCAGCGCTTCTTTATTTTTATCTAAATCAATATCAAGCACCATACCAACGCCGCTATACGTTTTGTTTTCAAATGATCCGTCTAAAGGCAGTCGTAGGCTTTGAACGTCTTTCATGTTTCCTGTTACCACATCTTTAGCTAGAAGCATCATGCTTTTTGTATCTAAATTTGTATCGATGTAAGGATCCATTACGCCGAGAAGCTTCGGTATTTTAAACACGCTGTTTAGGCTTGCTACTTCATCTTTGAGCTTTAAAACGACTTCTTGCTGGCGCTGAACGCGTCCAAAATCACTCATGTTATCATGGCGAAAACGTACGTAGCCAAGCAACTGTTCACCGTGTAAAACTTGGGTACCTTTGTGAAGCGTCATACCAATTCCCGAAGACATATCGTGAGGCACGGTTACTTCAATGCCATCAGGCGCAATCGTATCTACAATTTTTGAAAATCCTTCGAAGTCCACAACTGCATAATAGTTAATATCAATATCAAAATTTTGTTTGATCGTTTGACGCAGCAGCTCAGGACCTCCGAACGCGTAAGCAGCATTCAGCTTTTGCTTGCCGTGTCCTGGAATATCCACGTACATATCCCTCATAAGAGAAACAATTTTCGGGTGTTTGCTTTTAGAATCGTAGTGAGCAATTAAAATAGAGTCTGTACGAGAATGCTTTTCCCCGCGCGAGTCACTTCCTAACAGCAGCATATTTACTTCTCCGTTATTCGGGAGACTGCCTTGAAACTGTTCAAATGTCGTGCCGTCATCCGCAAATTTACCATCGCTTGCTATCGATAGCCCTTGCTTATATTGGAAATAGCTGTATATGCCCCCAACGATAATAAAAAGGAACAACAAAGCAAAGAACACTCTGCCCCATCGAACTCTTCTTCTTCTTTTGCGTCTTGTTCGCTCCACGTTTCTGTCACCAGCTTTCTTTTTCAATGAAGTTCTCATAAAACAAGCAAGTAGCTAAGCTTTTAAAAAGCTCCTCTACTTGCTTGTTTGGATTGTATGGTGTGAAAGCTTACATTATTTTTCTGTTTCTTGGTCTTTTCCATACATGTATTTTGATGGATCGACCGGTTTAAAGTCATCTAATTTATTAAATCGTAATAAATCACCGTATAACACTTTATCAGAAAGTTCTAGCTCTCTTCCAACTTTCTTTTTGTAAGCTTTCGCTTCGTCTGTTGCTGTGATTCTTTCTCCTGTGTTTGTATCGTAATACTTGCCGTCAATTGACGTGTATTTCGGAGAAACATAATCACCGTTTCTAAATGCTACTACCTGATCATGGTCTTTTGATAATAAATCTGTACCGAATTGAACATACTCTTTACTATCAATTCCCACTAGGTGAAGAAGCGTAGGCACTACGTCAATTTCACCGCCGTACGTATGGTTCACTCCACCTTTTACACCTGGTACGTGAAGGAAGAACGGTACGCGTTGAAGCTGAGCGTTTTTATATGGCGTGATTTTCTCGCCAAGAACTTTTTCCATTGCTTTGTTATGATTTTCAGAAATACCGTAGTGGTCACCGTAAATCATAATAACTGAGTTGTCATATAAACCTGAAGCTTTTAGCTCTGTAAAGAATTCTTGCAGTGATTCATCCAAATAACGAGCCGTTTGGAAATAACGGTCTACCGTTCCATCTCCTGTGTTCGCCGGTTCAATGCTAGCATCACCTTTATCAAGAACGAATGGGAAATGGTTTGTTAATGTAATCATATGCGCATAGAACGGCTGCTTCAATGACTGTAGCATTGGCATAGATTCTTTGAAGAATGGCTTATCTTTTAATCCATAGTTTACTTTGTTATCACCAGTCATATTGTAATAACTTGCATCAAAGAATTTATCCACACCGAACTGTTTGTAAATTTCATTACGGTTCCAGAACGTTTTATAATCTCCGTGTAACACAGCACTTGTATAGCCGCCCTCTTGATCTAAGATCGCTGGTGCTGCTTGGTACGTGTTGCGGCCTTTTAAGCTAAATGCTGATCCTTGAGGCAAGCCATATAATGACGTATCCATCATAAGCTCTGCATCAGCTGTTTTACCTTGTCCTGTTTGATGGAAGAAGTTATCAAAATACATAAATTCATTTCCATTTGCTAATGAATTTAAAAACGGCGTTACTTCTTGTCCATTTAACTTGTAATTAATTAGGAATGACTGAAATGATTCTAGATGAATTTTAATAATATTTTTTCCTTTTGCTTTACCCGCATACTCAATATTCGGAGCTGCATAGTGACTTGTACTGAAGTTTTTCACTGTTGTTAAGTCATCACTGCTTGCGAATGCTCGTTGCTTTGAGTTTTGAAACGTTTGAACTGCATCATACACCGTGTAGTTGTATGCTCCTAAATATTTCACTAGGTAGTTGCGATCAAATGTTCTTGTTAATAATTCAGGGCGATCTTTTTCAGCATAGTGCAAGTTAATTGCAAATGCGACAGCTCCTGCCGCTAACACCATGAACGTATAGCGGAATTTAAGACGTGCTTTTGGCCATTCGATTTTTCTAACAAACAATAGCGCAATCAGTAAAATGATATCTACAAAGTAAAAAATATCGTGAGCTTTTACTAAATCAGCGATACTGCCTCCTAAATGACCCACATTGCTTGTTTGCGTTAAAGTAGGCAATGTCACAAAGTCATTGAAGAATCGATAATATAAAATATTGCTGTACAAAATGACCGTCATGATTGTACTAAGGATAAGCGTCCAAACGATGGCTCTTTTTCCTTTTGCAAACAATGCTAACCCTAAAAAGATCAAAGTTGAACTAATTGGATTAATAAACAATAACGTTTTTTGCATTGAGTCACTTATATCTAAGTTGAACTCCACTTTGTAAGACATGTAAGACTTGATCCACATGAATAAAACCGCTATAAAAAAGTAAAACAACGGCTTTGAAAATAGTTTTTTCATTTTCAAATTCCTTTCACTAAAAAGTAGAGATTTCATGTTCAGCTAACCTCAGGAAAGTCCCCTACATTAAATCGTAACGGTTACGTCCTGCAAAAGATTACCTGAAAATGATTCAATTTGTCAAACAATATCATCTTCATCTCTTTTTTTAGTCATCTACAAAATTTACATTTTAACTTGTAATCTCTTATTTTTCATCGTGATGTTAATATTACACAATTGTTAATTTGTAAATTTTGTTCTCCCTATATTGCATACATATTAATTTACCACATTTCTGCTCTGCAATAAAAGTATTTTTATTTTATTAGGCATAATATTTCACTTGCTGAATGAAAAGGTACTATTGTACTGGACGGTATTCTTCGCTTACTGTTAGGACTAGTAAAAATAGACTTATCTATGCTTAGTCTTTATCTTCATCAACAGCTATGCGGTCTCCTTGTGCAAAAGGCTGTGAAATCACAAGAAACTCAATCTCCTCACTCGAACGATTCATCATTTGATGAAGAATCGAAGGAAATACTTCTACTCCTTCGTGTGCTTTTACATCGTAAATAACTCCGTCTATTTCTAGAGCAGCTGTTCCTTTTAGTACAAAGAAAAATTGATGTGCTTTCAAGTGATAATGCCTTACCTCTTCCGTATAAGGGGGCATGCGCTCATGAATAATACTTACGTCTTTATTTTTCACTAGGTGCCACCCATCGCATTTTCCTCCCCACACGTAGTGTTCTGCGTTTTGCTTACTAACTTTCATGACTAGCTCCCCTTTTTTAATAAATGAACACCTGCAGATTACATAGAAATTCTATGTGATCTTTTTAATCTTGCTATTGGAAATATTTTTTTCAGATGAAGGCTTTGGCTTCAAAGTAAAAAGCATTCCTAAAAAGATCAAAACAATGCCTGCAAGCTGCAAAAGCGTAGGACGAAATCCCGTGAATGCTGTATCTAATAAAATGGCAACGGCTGGATCTAAAAACACCAGAACCGAAATCACCTGAGTTTTTAAATAGCGCAGGCTGTCGAAAAACAAATAATACACTAAACCAGTATGTACAAAGCCTGTTACTAAAATAGATGTCCAGTTGGCCGTTGTTAGGAAATGAAAATCAGTAAAATGAACAAACGGCAATAATAGAAAAATCCCTAAAAAAGTCTGAAGAAATGTAACAGCATAAGCACTCGTATGAATAATGCCTTTACCAAGCAGCGTCGTGCATGCATAAAACAAAGCGGCTAAAAGCGCCCAGAGTATTCCTGAAGACATGAAGCCGTCAATCGTAAGTTGCTCCACTCCAATAATTAGAAGTGTTCCTCCAAAACAAATGAAGATAGACATCACGCCAAGAACCGTTAATTTCTCCTTAAACATAAAGCTCCCCAGAAGCAATACTAAAACGGGTGCAAGATGATAAATAGAAATAGCAACCGTAACGGACATCATTTCAAATGCTTTAAATAGAAACACCCAGTTAAACACAAGAAATATCCCACACAGTAAAATCTGCTTTATTTCTTTGGCATTCCATTTTTCCCTTTTATATTCACCCGTTACGAACCAGCACATTCCGAGAAAAAGTGTTGCACAAATACAGCGAACGAATACTAAGTCAAAAGAAGGCAGTCCAGTTTGTGTGGAGAAAAAGCCAATTGAACCAAAAATACTCATTGAAATCATCATTTTCACCATTGGCCCTGCTTTCATTCTCTCACCTCACTTTCAGAAAACTATTACTATTCAAACATAAAGAAGCCCATTTGTAAATTAATGGTTCAAAAGCGCTATTCCATGAAAAAGCAAAAAGCGCAAAGACATGGGATCAGTCCCATCGTCTTTGCGCTTTTCTGCCTTTCTTTTAATCTTCAACCGGGAACCAGCCTGGTGTGTTAATAACGGCTTGCCACAGCGGGTCAGGAATCACAAGCTTTTCCTGATCTTTTTTGCTTAATGTTGTCACAATTTCATTTTCACGGCCTTCTTTTACTTTTTGAACCCAGTCTGGATCCATAATTAATTCGCGGCCAATCGCAAGCAGTGGAATGCCCGTTTCAAGAGCGGCTGCTGCTTCGTCTGCTGTATGAATAGAACCTACGCCCATCACAGGTACGCGGCTTCCTACTCGCTCTTGAATAATTTCAATACGTGAACGAGTATCTTCCACGCCTCGGCGCGGTTTTGACCAGAATTCCATTAGCGATACGTGAAGGTAATCAAGGTCTTTTTCTGCTAGTGCATCGACTAACTTCAACGTATCAGCCATTGTAATTCCTGGCGTTTCAGGCTCTTCTGGCGAGAAGCGATAGCCTACTAAAAATGATTCTTTTGCATGCTTAGAAACGGCTTGCTTTACTTCGTCTACGATTGCAAGCGGGAATGTTAAGCGTTTTTCTACGCTGCCGCCCCATTTATCTTCGCGGCGATTAGAATGCGGAGAAAAGAACTGCTGAATTAAATAGTTATTTGCTCCGTGAATTTCAACTCCGTCAAATCCTGCTTCAATGGCACGGCGCGTCATTTCACCAAAATCGTGAATAATGCCTTCAATTTCTTCATTTGTTAACTCTCGCGGTACCGGAGCTCCTTCTTGTTCTGCAGCAACAGCACTTGCGCTAACAACCTCTCCATTTGGAACAAGCTCAGGCGGACACATGCGGCCTCCGTGAAAAATTTGAAGAACTGCTTTTGCTCCTTGATCTTTAATGGCTGTTGCTAATCGACGCAGGCTAGGAATCATTTCATCGCTGTCTGCAGCAAACTCTCCGTGAAATCCTTTTCCGTTCGCCGTTCCGTATGTACATGCTGTAATGACCATGCTAACACCTTTTGAACGTCGTACGTAGTAGTCTACTTCTGCATTTGATACTGTCCCATCTTCATTTGATGAAAAATTTGTCATAGGAGCAAGAATAACGCGGTTATCTAATTTGATGCCATTTGAAAAAGTAAATGGCTGTAAAAGCGGCTCATACTTTTTATTTGTCATTTTATTTCCCTCCAAAAATGATACGGTCAAAAATAGTGGCATATTATAGGTAGAGACTGTTTTCCTTCCTATAATATGTGTCATTTAAAACTGTAACTTTAAAATATACTGTGATTTTAATCTGTACAGTTTTACCTGTCAAAGAATAAGACTTTCTAACACAAAAAAGCACTCATATACTGAGTGCTTTTTTATCATTGCGAAAGAGGTTCCTGATTATACATAAATGATTTTACTTTTACATATTGAGCTTCTAACTCTTGAAGTGTCAGTTCGTATAGATGCCGATTTCCTTTTTTATAAATACCAAAATTCAATAGCGCATTAATAAACCAATTTTTCTTATGTTCCGTTTCAGGCTGTGTATGTTGTTTCACGATCTCCACCACCTAAGGTTCTCTCATTTTAATTTTGCAAAGCATTCGCTTTTACATAAATGATTTTACTTCTATACGATGAAAAAACGGTGAAATAGAAAGCTTTTTCATTTTAAATTTCCGCAGCAGGACCCGTTATTTTTTTACGTTTCTTCACACTTGCTAATATTTTTTCAATATAATAAATAACAATAATAAAAACTGACATAATAGCAAAATAAGTACCGATTACAACAAAAGGATTTGGACTTTCAAAACCGCTTTCTTTTCCTTTCATTCCTCTTTCCGGACCTCCGCCATCGTGATCAAAGTTTGGACGTTCGTGACCAGCAGATGCCGTCGCAGAAGATTTGTTCTCGCTAAATGAATGGCGATCAAAATCCGGCTTCCCACCGCCTTTTTGCGGCATATCTGAGGAACTTACATTCAGTACTCTCGCTACTCCTCCAAGTTTTCCAAGAAAACCCGTTTCATTTATTTCGTATATGCCAATGACTAACAGCGCAGCGGTTGTGAGCTTAGCTGCTATGCTCAAGCTTTTCTTTGACTTTTTGAATTTCGTCATATTTTTACATACATTTATAACCCATTGCCAATGAAGACCTATGTGAGCGGCTACTAAAATTAACACTAAAAATGATACGGAAATATGCGAAACCTTAAACCACTGTTCGTTCCCAACATTAATATTTGGAAATACTACTCTTGAAATAAAAATACCGCTAATCATAATAAATGACATCGTAATCAACAGCATGATATTTAAAAAGTAACCGAACTTTGTTCTGCGCGGAAGCCTGCGGTCAAATAACTTAACCGTAACTTTCTTTACCCACTGCCAGTTTAGCAGCACGTGGGTAAAAAAGGCGACGGCAATCGCCAACCCCGCAATTTCATGAAATGTTAACCCTCCCAATACTTGCTTGTTAAAAAACAAAACAAACGTAACGGCCATTAAAAGATCCAGTCCAAACCGGACGTACATCATCTTTTTCACTCTATTCATTCTCCTCACCTATGTATTTGTCAAAACAACTCCTTTTTCATATTTCTTAATGTAAGCAGAGTTGGTGAAAATTAGGTGAAACGACTGATTTTTTTACCAAAATAACCAGTCCTGAGTTCTATAAAAGTAGAATGGAATCATTTTTATTTTTTCGAAAATAGCTGTTGACAAAGAAAAAAGAAGCACGTATAGTAATGGTTATTCATCAAGAACTTTCAGATTTTAATCAAAAACACAGCGATTGGGAGTAGTAAAAGCTTATTATTCGGTCAAGAGAGCTACGGGTTGGTGTGACGTAGTCCAATAATACTTTGAACTCGCCCAGGAGTGGTAATTCAGAAAGAATGCAGAAGTGTTCTCTAAGTTTTAACGTCTAACCTTCGTTATCAGGTTTTAAGCAGGGTTCTTTAAGAGCCAACAAGAGTGGTACCGCGGTTAGCTAAAGCTTATCGTCTCTTCTCTCATTTGATAATGAGGTAGGAGACGATAAGCTTTTTTTATTTTATAAAAAAGTGGAGGGAAAAGTCATGAAGAAGGACAACCAAGGTTTGCAGCGAACAATGACTTCACGTCACATTATGATGATGGCGCTAGGTGGAGCAATTGGCGCTGGTTTATTTAAAGGAAGCAGCTCGGCTATTGATATGGCAGGACCATCAGTTATTATTGCCTATTTAATTGGCGGAATTATTTTACTATTCATCATGCAAGGTCTTGCTGAAATGGCGGTTCGAAATAGTGAAGCACGAACGTTTCGTGATTTAGTTCAGTCGATTTTAGGAAGCTATCCCGCTTACTTTTTGGACTGGATTTACTGGAAAATGTGGGTGTTAAACATTGCAGCTGAAGCCGTTGTAGCCGCTATTTTTATTCAGTACTGGCTTCCTGATTACCCAATTTGGATGCTTGCTTTAGGCGTATCCGTTATTGTTACAGCCATTAACTTGCTTTCAGTTAAAGCATTTGCTGAAACGGAATACTGGTTAGCTTTAATTAAAATCACGGTCATTGTGATCTTTATTATCGCTGGACTTTTATTATTGTTTGTATCATTCGGTCATCATACCGCAGCGGGTTTTTCAAATTTAAGCGATCACGGCGGTTTTTTCCCAAAGGGACCAACCGGGCTAATTACGGCGATGTTAGTTGTCATCTACTCATACGGTGGAACTGAAATCATCGGAGTAACGCTAGCTGAAACAAAAAACCCTGAAAAAGTAGTACCTAAGGCTGTGCGCAGTACATTAACGCGTATCATTGCTTTTTATCTGTTCCCGTTTTTTATCATCGTGAGCTTGATTCCTTGGAATGAAGTGAACGGCGTTTCTCAAAGTCCTTTTGTAATGGTATTTAAAATGATTGGCATTCCCGGAGCAGATCATATTATGAATGCCGTGATCTTGTTAGCCGTTATTTCTTCTATGAACTCAGGACTTTACGGTTCATCACGTATTTTGTATACGCAAGCAGTAGACGGTCGAGTGCCGAAGATATTTTCGAAACTTTCTGTTAACAAAGTTCCTGTCTATGCAATTTTAATGTGTACATCATCCCTTTATGTCGGCGTATTGATTTCCTTATTTGCAGGAAATAAGACATTTGATTATTTGATGGGATCTTTAGGGTATACCGTGTTGTTTATTTGGTTGATTATTGCGATTGCACACTTAAAGTCCCGCAAAGTTCAGTCAGAAGCATCGAGCAGCTACTCTGTTAAATGGTTTCCTTATACAACGTGGGCTGCCCTTATTGCACTAAGCGCTATTTTAATTGGTGTTATCTGCACAACATCCGTTGTTATTACGACTATTACACTAGCTATCTATTTATTTATTACAGCTACGTATATCTTTAAAGGTCGCTTTTATCAATCTTCAGCAGTCAAGCACGCTAAATAAAAAAACGCCTCCTTTGAGTCATCAGAGGAGGCGTTTTTTTATTTAAAATGTTAAGTACCAATAGCCAAGTGCAAAGCCGATATAGTTACCAATAATATAGCCAAGCGTTCCTACTACCAAGATAGGACCAACCAAACTTCCCCATCCTTTAGCAATCGCCATCGCGCTTGCTGTCGTAGGTCCCCCTACCGTTGCATTGCTCGCCAGTAAAATATGTTCTAAATCAATTTTAAATACTTTTCCTAAAAGCAGCCCCACTATTAAATTACTCAGTCCCACAATGAGCACAAATAGAATCAAAAGAGGTGCTTTTTCAACAATTAATGGAATGGACGCCGGCACTCCAATGACAACAAAGAAAATATAAATGAAGTACGTGCCGATTTCTTGGCTTCCGCTAATGTTTTTAAAATAAGAAGGAAACAGATAAATGACAAGAAACGTAAGTGTGGAAAGCAATAAGTATTTTTCGCTCAAAATAGTATGTAGTAACGTTTGAACTACGGAAACATTTGGACCGGCTGGAATGATTGTTCCAAACCATTCGGCTAATTTAAACGATACAACCACTAGAAAAAATGATGTACCAATTGAAGCTGCCACGTCTTTTAACGAAATTTCTTTTTTTGCCCAATATTTTTCTGCAAGCGTATGACGATCATTTTCTCCATATTGCCCGGCCTCTACTTCTTGAATATGAGGCGTCTTAAAATGTTTCCTAAAAAACTTCATAGAAGGAACAAACATATACACGGCAAACAGTAAAGCCATGACCATATTATCAGCAACCACCGTCGCGGAAACCATTTGACTTGATGGTTCAAATTTGGCCGTAACGGTAGCAAAGTTAACCCCTCCGCCTACATAAGAAGCGCCGATAGCAGCTGCAATTTTTGCTAGTTCAGGAATATAATCTTTTAACAACAAGAAGCCTGCCGTGCTCCCTATAACCGTTCCTACTGCACAGATTAAGAAAATAAAAAGCAGTTTCCGGCTTTCTTGAAATAATTCTTTCATATTGACTTGAAATAACAATAATGGAATGGCAAGCGGTACTAGATACGCCCAAACAGCATCATAAACCGGAGACTCTGTTGGAATGATTTTTAAATTTGATAGGATAAGAGCTCCTGCTAGCGCAATAATAGCTCCTGACAGAAAAGAAGCCCACTTATACTTTTGTTCGAGAAAAATACTAACAGAAGCCCAAATCGCTAGAATTCCCCATAGTGCCCACGTATCATCAGCTTGAATAATAGTAAAAATCACACGCTACTCCTTTCTTTCTTTTTCAAGAAATAGAATTTTCAGAAAATACACCTTTAAATTTTATCAATATATGCCAAATTCCGTCAATCTATAAAAAAAGCTTTCCACTCTAAAAGTGAAAAGCTTTTTTTTATTTGCGAATCAAAACCGGAATTTGCTGCTGAATCTGCTGCAAAGGAGCACCTGTTTTCTCTGTTAACGAACGCAAGATTCCTCCTTCGATCATACAGTTAATCACAACTGCAAGCTCTCCTGCCTGCTTATCTTGAAATCCGCTCTCTATCATTTTTTCTCTAAAAAGTTTTTCCCAATCTTGAAACGCTGCATAGCAGACTTCACGAAGCGGTTCATTAATAAGCGCCGTTTCTCCAGCCATCAGTCCAACAGGCATACCAGCAATACTTTCTTCGTGTTCAAACTGCTTGGACAATTCTTCAATAAAATACTGAATAGCCTGTGCCGCGTCAGAAGATTTATTTAAACTTTCTTTAATTTGAACTTGGACGTATTTATTCGTATATTGAACAGCGTGAATCGCCAGTTCTTCTTTCCCTTTTGGAAAATAATAATAAAGAGACCCTTTTGGCGACCCGCTCTCTTTAATAATTTGATTTAATCCCGTTGCATGATAGCCTTGCAGCTGAAAAAGCCGCGATGCTGTTTCTAAAATCTTATCGCGTGCATTTGCTTTCTTCACAAAACGATGCCTCCCCTATATAATAAGTGGTTTCTATAACACTACTTATCATATAAGGAAATGAAATTTTTGTCAAAATAAAGTGAATATTTTACCATTTATTTTTCCTTATTTTCATTTCTTATGACCTAATAATTGTTTTTCTTACTTCTTCCGCTAACGGTTGAAGAGGCGTAATAATACGGTCGCTTACCTCCTCAGCCGCTTCTACCATCGAGAGCTGGGCCACTGAAACAACAGTGTTAAGGTCTTTTACTAGCTCATCTAAGACATGTTTCACCTTCTGTTTATACTTCTCTATGTTTCCAGTCATTACTAGTTCAAAAGCACCTTCTATCACAACAGGGTGAACTTTTATCTTTACATTTTGATAAAATGCAAATTCGTCTAGACGCTTCATCGTTCCTTCTACGGTCTCCGGATTTGTAAACACGATAAGCTGCGGTTCTTCTATTTCACATATTCGGCGAAAATAAGGCTCATCGATTTTAATAATTGGAACATCACTTGTAAATGCTTCTGGTAAAAGAGCAATGTAATTCGTACACGTAAGTAAAATGGCATCCGCTGAACATTCTTCCATCCACTTTAACTGCTTCTCTACTTTTGCACCTGCTGACTCCGCTGCAAATTTAGGATTGGTTTTTACCCGATGTACAAGTCCAGGGTCTACGAAATGCATACAGCTCACAAACGGCAGCGCTTTTTCTATATAAGAGATGTTCGAATGATGAGCGTGCAGGCAAGCAATTTTCTTCATCGTTTTCCTCCTGTATGATGGTCTTTGAAATACTGAATTAAAAATTCCTGGAACTTTTTCGCAACAGGAGTTAAGTATTTATCCTTGTTCCACGCAATCCCAATTACCCTTGAAGCTGTGTCTTCTTTGAGCTTTATTTTTTTAATGCCTCGCAAGTCCACTCCCTTTATTTCAGGAAGCAAGGCAACCCCTAAATGAGCCGCTACAAAACCAATCACCGTCAAAAATTCTTCTCCTTCAAACGTAATATTTGGGACAATTTCAGCTTCTTCGAACAGCTGATCAAAAATTGTTCGGCTTCCGTATCCTTTTTTTAACGCGATAAACGATTCATGAGCCAACTCTGAAATCGAAAGCACTTGTCTTGAGGCAAAAGAATGTGTATCAGGGACATACGCGTACAGCTCGTCTTTCCATAAATATTCCCACTGAATTCCTGCCCTAGATTCCGTTACGGAAGACATACAAAAATCAATTTCTCCCGTTTGAAGCTGATCGAGCATGATGTTCGTCGCGTTCTCAAAAATTTGAAATTGAACGTTCGGATACTCTTGTAAAAAAGCATGAACTAGTTTCGGGACGGACGAAGCGCCTAATGATTTTAAAAAAGCAAACGAAATGCTGCCGCGATGAGGATGAATCAAATCTGAAAGCTCACGTTTCGCTTCTTCCATTTCGTTTAATACTTTAGCCGTTCGTTCATAAAAAAGCCTTCCGTATCGATTTAAAATAACTTGCCTTCCTTTTCTTTCAAATAGCGGCACGCCAAGCTCTGATTCTAATTTAGAAATTGAGCGGCTGAGCGTAGGCTGCGCAATTGATAATTGTTCCGCTGCCTTTGTGAAATGTTCCGTTTGAGCTACAACATTAAAATATTCGAGCTGCTGCCATTCCATTTTTTTCACATCCTTTACTTATTACATAATACTATCGATTTCATATAAATTATACATTGGACGTCATAAAAAATTCATGTTTAAATGAAGAACGTAGCACTTGCCGAAAATGTTATGTGTCTGCATAGAATAAGTGTTGAAAGAAGGAATTCGTTTATGGATGTTTCAATTATTTTAACAATGTTAGCCGTCGGACTGATCTTAGGATTTGTCGGAGCAGGCGGATCAGGTTTTATTATTTCAATTTTAACGCTGCTGTACGGCGTATCTGTACACGTTGCACTCGCAACGGCTCTTACCGCAATGATTTTCTCTTCTTTATCTGGCGCCGTCAGTCATTACCGCGAAGGTAACGTATCTTTAAAATCCGGTATCTCTGTTGGTATCCTCGGTGCATTAGGCGCTTGGATTGGGTCTAACCTTTCATCCTTTATCCCAGAAGGCGAGCTAAAATGGCTCACAGCCGGCATGCTTTTATTATCTGGTGTTTTACTTTGGCTGCGAATGTTTTTATTTTCCCGTCAGCAAAAAGAACGTACTGTTCCAACAGGAGCTAAATTTGTCGTCTACTCTTTACTAATCGGCTTAATTACGGGCGCTCTGTCCGGAATGTTTGGAATTGGCTCAACTCCATTTATCCAGCTTGGCCTTATGATGGTGTTAGGCTTGTCTATTCGCCAGTCGGCCGGAACGACGATGCTCGTTATTATTCCGATTGCAATTGGCGGAGGAATGGGCTATTATCAGCAGGGCTTTTTAGATATCCCGCTGTTGATTCAAGTAGTTGTCGGCACAATGGTCGGTTCATATATTGGAGCAAAATTTACAAATCGTGTACCTGCTCCCGTATTAAAAACGTCCCTTGTAGCGCTGCCTATTTGCTCTAGCTTTCTCCTTGTTATATAAGAAAAAAGCTTGAACTCTTGTTCAAGCTTTTTTTATGTTCATCTGATAAACAAACTGCTTTCCTTGGCTTCCAAAAACATGCCGGTCTGTATCGACAAAGCCGCATCGTTTGTATAGGTGCTGCGCCGCCGTGTTTTTATGGTTCACGCCTAGCACCACTTTATTTTTAGTGCGAAAGTGATGGTTGATAAAAGAAGGAAGAAGTTTCAATGACTTTTTGCCAACTCCCTTTCCTTGATAATCAGGATGAATGGAATAAGACCGTATTAAAAGCGCGCCGGATCCCTCGGTATATGCTTTAACGGCTTCCCCTGCGTCGAGCACGAAAAAGCCGGCTAGTTTGTTTTCTGCCAAAATCAAAACGGGCGTTCTATCTCTTTCCTGCTTACACTTAGCTATAGCTTCAGCGGGAAGTGCCGTGTAAATGAGCTGCTCTTCAGGCAGCGTATAGCTATGTATAGATGACTCGTAGGCTTCACTATAAAACGTTAGTGCTACGTTTTCTTTATTCTCCATTTTCTGCTGGACTCCTTTTCTTTTTCCATAGTATAACATGCACAAAAAAAGCCGCATAAAGCGGCTTTTCCTTTATCTAGCGTCGGATACAACGGTAAAGCGTTCGTTTACATGCTCTCCTCGCTCAATTTCATCAATAACTGCAATGGCGTAATCCGCATAGCTGACATGGCTGTTTCCTTCTGAGTTTAAAATAACATGATCTTTCCCTGTTTTATAAGCATCCGTTCGTTTTCCTGAAGGATTAAAAAATGCTGCTGGGCTAATGAACGTCCAATTAATATCGCTTGTACTTTCTAAGTCTTTTAAATTTTGGGCTTGGTTGTCAGCTGTCGCTTTGTACTCTTTTGGAAAATCAGGCGTATCTGCTAGACGCGTCGTTTTCTCTTCATCTACAAACAAACTTCCTGCTCCTCCTACAACAAGAAGACGAACGTCCGGAGCTTGTTTAAATACATGAATTAACGATTGCCCCGCTTCTACATGTAGATGTTCTTTTCCTTCGGGAGCTCCAAACGCATTGACCACGGCATCGAAACCTTCGATATCTTTTGCCGTGATATCAAAAATGTCTTTTTCAAGTGTACGAACATCTCGTTCCTCTACTTTGCTCGCATCACGTACAATTGCCGTTACATCATGTCCGCGATTTAAAGCTTCTTTCACGATAAAACTTCCTGCTTTTCCTGTAGCACCTACAACTCCAATTTTCATTTTATAACCTCCAGTAAAATTCTCTATATTTAGGTAATAGCCTTTTTTTGCTATGATAAAACACAGCAAAACGGTTTAAGCAAGATAGAGAGAACAAATTGGATAAATGAGTTAGTATGGATTACTTTTAACACCGAGGTTAATTCCCGTGCAAGGCTTCGCTTTCCGGGGGCGGCCGCTGAGCCTCTTCGTCGCTTACGCTCCTGCGGGGTCTCACCTGTTCCGCCAACTAAAATACGTTTCTTCCAGTCTCTTTTGAAAAAATAAATGAATGCTTATTCAATTTCAATAAATAACACGTGAGCCATAGAGTGAATCGATTTAATCAATTCTACTTTATTCCCTTTCTTTTTTGCCTTTCCTTTTATTTCAACAAAATAGAGCAGCTCACCTTGATGATGATCTTGGTGAATTTCGTAAGACGAAATCATAATATTTTCTTTTTCAATCTTATCAAGCAGCTCATAAATATCCTCTTGATTTGCTGCACGAAACTTAATTAAAATGGAATGAGTAGAAAGAGATGTAAACATTACGTTCAATATTTCTAAGCCAATCAGCACTAATATAGTTGCGCTAATGCCGACTGTATACATACCGGCCCCAATGGTTAAACCAATTCCCGACGTTGCCCATACGCCTGCGGCTGTTGTGAGCCCTCTAATATGATGCTTTTGAATAATAATCATACCTGCTCCTAAAAAACCAATACCGCTTACTACTTGTGCGGCCACCCGGCTCGGATCAAGAGCCATATGATCTTGATGAAGCACATCTGAAAAGCCATATTTCGAAATTAGCATAATCAGCGTGCTACCGACAGCAACTAAAAAATGAGTGCGAAACCCTGCTTCTTTAGCTCTAAACTCTCTTTCTAAACCAACCAAAGCTCCTAACAAACCTGATAGGGCTAGACGACTAATAAAAGCTGCGGTCATTCTTTCTCCTTCTTTCTCTTCACTTTTTCACAAATGCACCTATTAACTATTTCTATTTTTGTTATAATTTACTATAACTAATTTTTAAAGTGGAGGCTAATCAAAGTGGATAAAGTTATCGATTATTACAGCAGATTTGATGAGTGGGGACGGTTAGAACGAGAACCTATTGAGTTTCAAGTAAACTGGCATTTTATCAAAAAGCGAAAAAATTAATAATCACCTCTATTTATCATAGAATAAATAGAGGTGATTATTAATGAACCGTTTATTCAAATGGAGTACAAGCATTTTGCTATGTTTGATGTACTGCTTTTTGATTCCCCCTCCTTCTTATGCAAGCGGTGACTATTACTCTTCCTATGCAGAACTGCAGCAGCACGAAATTTTTCACCAAGACTACGACATTCGCTACGAGCAGCGCTTTAGCTATTTATCCATTATGGCCATTCACGGCGGCGGAATTGAACCAGGTACATCAGAAGTTGCCAAAGAACTCGCCGATCGCTTTTCCGCTTCTTATTATTTATTTGAAGGCATCAAGTCCACTAACAACGGAGTTCTGCACATAACCTCAGAAAACTTTGATGAACCGACGGCTAGAGGAATGGCTCAGCAAAGCATGTCCGTTTTGACGATTCACGGCTACAGCGGCAGTCAGCCTATCGTGTATATAGGTGGAAAAAATCAGCTTTATAAAGAGCTGATGAAGCAATCACTGCGCAAAAACGGCTTTACCGTCCGTGAAGCTCCTTCTGACATAGCGGGAACAAGCGAACAAAACATTGTGAACGATAATCTGCTAAAAGCCGGAGTGCAGCTTGAACTCACAGCCGAACTAAGAAAATCATTTTTCGCAAACCATGACTGGTCGAGAAACAACCGCATGAATGTAACACCGCTTTTTTATACATTTGTTACTTCCTTACAAGAAGCATCTTCTTCCTATCAAACTTTCCTTTACCTTCAAGTTCACTAATTTATCGACTCTTGCCTTATTCCTTGATTTCCAGACAAAAAAACCAGCGCAGTCTGTGTAATCAAACGCGCTGGTTTTTATCTATTTCTCTCGCTAAAATAGATCGTTTAAAGCCTTTTTGCTCAAAAAATTCTTTGATTTCACTTGGACTTTGATAAGAAAGTCTAATCACATAGTAGTTAATATATTCAATCCAAGCAAACGCGTAAAGGCCTAGAAAAAAAGCAAGTCCCTTAACCCCTAACTGCATATAGTGGTAAATGAGTACACCTAAACCTAACGTAAGAAGAATTTTATTCATTTTTTTAAAAAGCAGAAACAACTGAATGTAGCTGGAGGGCAAATGAGAATCTTCTTTTCGGCTCACCCGCCTCCATTTCATAAACCAGTACAAGCTTCCTTGAAACAGGATAAACTCAAGTATAATAAAAGCATACACACTTGAAAACGTTGTTAAATAAAAAGCCAGATGAGAAAACTCATTTAAGTACCCTATCCACAGCGCAGCAAACAGTAAAGCTGCCGTAAGCTCTCCTGTCCATAAACCAAACAATTTCCGCTTTACTTTCATAGAAATCCCCCCAGCGTACCTCTCAATCCTTCTGTTCAAACCAAGCTTTAAACAGCAGGTTTACACCTGTTTTTATTTCTCCATCAGACAGTCCTGCAAATCCAAGCAATACATAGGGCGTGTTGTTTTCACCCGCACTATGATAATAAATAGATGTTGGATAAATCGTTACCCCTTGTTTGGCAGCTGCTTCTATTAGTTTCTGTTCACTCATTCCTTTTTTTACCTTAAGAAGAATATGCAAGCCAGAATGTTCTCCAATAACATCTACACGTTCTCCCATAATAGTAGTCAAACAATCTAGCAGCAGCGCTTGTTTTTTACGGTATGCTGTTCTCATTTTATTCAAGTGACGTTCCCAGTGCCCTTCTTTCATAAACAGAAAAAGCGTATGCTGATGAAGCCTTGAAACAGGCTGTTTAAAAAGTCCACAGTGTTTCATATAACTTGTAAGAAGCCGGTGTGGCAGCACGGCATAACTTATTCGAAGAGAAGGCATCAACGATTTTGAAAACGTACCCGTATAAATAACGCGATCGTCTTGATCTAATCCTTGAAGGGCCGGAATCGGTTTTCCTTTATAGCGAAATTCTCCGTCATAGTCATCCTCTATGATATAGCCATTCGTTTCTGCCGCCCACTCTAATAGTTCAAGTCTTCTTGCTATCGGCATGACCATCCCAACAGGAAATTGATGAGACGGCGTAATGTACACCGCATCCGCTCCGCTTTCTTTCAGTTCCTTCACTTTCAAGCCAGAACTATCAAGAGAAATAGGGACGACCGACATGCCTTGTTCTTGAAAAACGTGCCTCGTTCGGTGAAAGCCTGGGTTTTCGAACCCAATTATCTTTTCTTTTCCTAGAATGACAGAAAGCAGCCACATGAGGTACTGTGTACCTGCACCTATCACAATTTGCTCCGCTGTGCAGCGCACTCCTCTTGAATGATAAAGATACGCTGCAATTTCTTGACGAAGAAGCAGTTCGCCCTGTGGATGTCCGCTATAAAAAAGCTGGCTTTCATCATGATAAATTGTTTGAACCGTTAGCTTTTTCCACGTGTTATACGGAAATTTTTCTACGTCTACCTTTCCATGGCTAAAGTCAATGACAGTTGATTTCCCTTCTTCTTGCGGTAAAGAGACATAGGCGGGAGGCTGTTTTTGAAGCACGACTTCATTTTTTATCTCTTTTACAAATGCTCCTTTCCTGGCTAGTATCTCGATATAGCCTTCAGCTTCTAACTGTACATAAGCCGCTTCAACCGTATTTTGGCTAATGCTTAAATGAAGAGCTAACTTTCGTTTAGAAGGCAGTTTTTCATGAGGCGGAATGGTGCCTTTTTGAATTTGTTTTTTTATGTAAGTATAAAGCTGCATGTATAAGGGATCTGCTTTTCTTTTATCGAGCAAAGGCATTAACTCTAACATGATGTTCTTTCCTTTCTAACTGACACTATTAAATTTACTGTTTCTGACACTTATTCTCAGTTCAGATTCTTCATATACTGGACTATATCTTATAAATCAAGGAGATGACACAATGACCATTACTTACAAAACCAACGTCTCAATCCGTGCCGAACAAGCTGCTGAAGTGTTTGTACATTCAGGTATTAAACGTCCGGCACAAGATCTTGATCGGATTCAAAGAATGCTTGATCATGCTTCCCTTACCATTACCGCTTGGAAAGACAGCGAACTCATTGGCATAGCCAGAGCGTTAACAGATTTTAGCTACTGCTGCTATTTATCGGATTTAGCTGTCGTAAAAGACTATCAAAATCAAGGAATCGGCACACAGCTCATCAAGCACGTTCAATCAGAAATCGGTGAAGAAGCCGCGCTCATTTTACTTTCCGCTCCTTCTGCAATGAACTACTATCCAAAAGTCGGCTTTCATCAGATTGATAATGGGTTTAAAATTGGGAGAATTCGGTAGACGCGAAGAAAGGAGCTTCTCCTTTCTTTTTATCCAAACGCCTGAGCTGCTATAGCAAAAAGGTTGCCCTGTCTAGCAGATAGGGAATTGACGCCATACGCCATAACAGGAGGCTCATTTTGAAGCTGAAATCCGTGATTTTCCACAAGTTTCTTTAACGTTTCCTCATGAGAAGACAGGTCAATTCTCAGCTTTTCTTTGTAACTCTTCGCTAGTTCATCAATGACTAGCATTGCTGCTTCAGCGTGTGGAGCAACTACGGGACCAATCACGATATTGCTCGGGGTACGAACCGCTAAACCATAACCCATTATTTTATTTTGTTCGTTTTGTAAGACAACTGCTTTTTCAGCTTGCTGAATTCTACTTTTTAAAAATAGCTTTCTATTATCTCCAAATGCTGCTTCATCAAGCTTTAAAACCTCTTTGAAGTCCCTTCTCGTTAAGGATCGTGTATAAAACCCTGAAGCTTTAAATGCTCTTGGTATGTATTCACTGCTTATATATTTACTTACATAGTCCACGGTTTTGAACCCTGCTTTTTTATATAAGTGCTCACCTTCTTTTGTCGCAATTAAGTAGGCATTCACCTCAGGAGAAAGAATTTGCAAACAGTGCTTCATGAGCTGCCCGGCTAACCCTTGTTTTCGATAATCTTTTCTCACAATTACCATTCCTATAAAAGCTGACTGATTTTCATATAAAACTACTGCTACGCTTGATACAATGTCACCTTTCTCATTTCTATGTCCAAATACGTCTCCAGTTGAAAAAATCGTATGTAAATCCGCTTCGCTATAATCCCATTTTTCCAACTTAGATAGCACTAGCAAACCCTTTATGTCTTTTTCACTAAATCTTTCTATCATTTCTGCCTATTTCCTCCCAACTTTTCGATGCACTGTGTGGCGTTAAAAAACGTAAAACTACCATACTTATCCACTTCCAATTACCATTTAATCATTAATGAATTCTCTAACTAAATAGTACAGAATAAATAGAATATTTTCTACATTATTCATATGTATCAATAATCCCTTCAAAAAAACTAATCATTCGCACATAAACTAATGAAAAAAGACCTCTTTCCAAGAAAGAGGTCTTTTCGTTCATTTCACTAGCTTTTGCTCAGTCCCAGCTGAACCTTGACTTCGTTTATGAAATCCTTTTGCGTAGTACGCGATAATAAGACCGATAAACCATAGTGGTCCGATAATAACTGCAATTCTTGTATCTGGATTGTACGCCATAAGAACAACCACCAGCGCTAGGAACGCAAGTGACACATAAGACGTTAACGGAAATAAAGGCATTTTGTATTTTAACTTTGCCTCTTCACCTTTTTTTAGCGTTTTGCGATACTTAATTTGAGAAAGCAAAATAATTCCCCAAGTCCAAATCGCACCGAATGTTGCAATGCTTGTTACCCACGTAAATACTTTGGCAGGCACAATGTAGTTTAACGCTACTCCGACTAATAACGCACCCGCTGATGCTAAAACAGCTTTTCCAGGTACGCCGCCTTTTGTCAGCTGACCGTATCCTTTTGGAGCTTCTCCGTGCTCTGCTAAGTTAAACAGCATACGGCCTGTACTAAAAATACCGCTGTTACAAGAAGAAAGAGCTGCTGTTAGCACCACAAAGTTAATAATGCCTGCCGCTGCTGGAATCCCGATTTTTTCAAATGTTAATACAAACGGGCTTCCCTGTGAACCAATTTCTTGCCAAGGATAAATCGACATAATGACAAATAATGCACCAACGTAGAAAATAAGAATACGCCAAAAGACCGAATCAATCGCTCTTGCTAGAGATTTTTCTGGATTTTTCACTTCTCCCGCGGTAACGCCGATCATTTCAATTCCTAAATATGCAAACATAACCATTTGCAGCGACAGTAAAATACCTTTGAATCCGTTCGGGAACAGCCCGCCGTTGTCCCATAAGTTTTTAATACCCGTCGCAACGCCGCCGTTGCCGATTCCAAACACAATCATTAATAATCCAACGGCAATCATTAACACAATCGCTAAAATTTTAATAAGTGCAAACCAAAATTCCAGTTCACCATATGCCTTAACAGCTAAGAAGTTAACTGTTGTCATGATGACAAGCGCCGATAACGCCCAAATCCAGTTTGGTACATCCGGATACCAATATCCCATATAAATACCAACGGCTGTAATTTCAGCCATACATGTTACAACCCATAAAAACCAGTAGTTCCAACCTGTTAGATAACCAGCAAGGGGCCCTAAATAGTCGCGCGCGTACTTGCTGAATGAACCTGCAACAGGTTTTTGAATCGCCATTTCTCCAAGTGCTCTCATAATAAAAAACATAATCATTCCGCTAAATCCGTACGCCAATAATATTCCCGGCCCTGCTAATTTAATAGCAGATGCAGATCCAAGAAACAGCCCTACCCCTATGGCTGCTCCTAAGGACATCAGCGTCACATGTCTTTCTTCTAACCCGCGTTTCAATTCTTTCCCCTGAGTTTTCCCCTGCATAAACGTCTCCCCTTTTTCCAATCTGTCAAAACGAGATGAATACAGCTTTTTGTTAGCGCTTTCATATAAATTTATGCTAAAAGTCAGCTAGGCTGTATATTTTTATTCTATCACCTTTCTCTCGTTTTTCTTTTGTCGAAAAACAAAAAAATTATCGTATCATTTTGTTTAAACGCACAATTAGACGTAGACACTGCTTTTTTACTATGTATTTATTATCGCACCTAAGTAATAGTATTTTTTAAAAAATAGAAAAACGCCGACTCAACTCCGTCAGCGCATCGTTCATTTTATGCTTTTTTATAAAACTAGCATTTATCTCGCGGGTTCAAAAGTTTTACAGCCAGGTTCTTCCGTTTCAGAAACATGGTGACTACTTTCAGGACTCACAACGTAAATGGACTCTGCACTGCATTTATTTCCCGATTTCCAATACATGCACTCATTCACTTCACATAATACACCTTGGGCCACTGTTATCCCTCCTTTTTTTGTCTTATCTATTTACTACCCGAAATAGAACGCTTCTAACATTTACATGCAAAAAAACCGCTTGTTTATCAAGCGGATCCTTTTACTGCGTGTGTTCAACATACTGTTTTTTAGCTAAATATAATTCACGACTCAGCGTGATCCGCCGTTCTCTCAAGTTCCTTAATTTAACTTGAAACTGTTCATTAGTTGGCTCTTCTTGAATTAAGCGATACGTAAAAGAAATATCTTCATTTAACTGTTTAAAATCTTCCCATATTTCTTGAACGAGTGCGGATTGTTTGTCTTCAAATGAACGATTTTGCTTCGTTTTTAGCGCGGCTAAAATTTCCTGCTGCCACGTTTCGTCTTTTAGTTCTTTTGCTAACAAGTATAGATCTAAATAATCATCAACGCTTAGCGCCTGTTGTGTATTTTTCAATGTCATCACCTTTTCTATACGAAATGTTTCTTCCTAAGAAGAGGATTTCATCATAGAAAAAGATTCCTCTTCTTATCTGTCAGAGCTAGGCTATGCTGGAATTAGCACCATTCAATAATTGTGGTTGCTGAGGCTTCAAAGGGCCAGTCCCTCCACCTCTCTAGATAAGAATATTTCGTTTTTAAATTATTTCTGACTATTCTAATATGTTTTATATGTTATGTCAATAGCTTTTCAATAAAAAGAAAAAAGAAGTAAAATATGGTATGCTTTCATAAAGGATGGTGAGCACATGAAACGATATATGTTATCTGCTTTTTTGGGAAGCTTGCTGCTGCTTCTCAGCATTGCTTTTTCATCTACTTTCCATATTGCAATTGTCAAAACAACCGGAAGCATTGGAGGGATTATTTTAGCAGCAGCGGCTTTGATTATGAACGCACTTGAAGATCCCCCCTCCTCAGATCATACAGGTAGAGGAGCTGTTGAAGTACTAGATAAAGGCGCTGTTTGGGCTACTTATTTACTTTTACTTTCATTACCGAACCTCATCGCATGTATAACATCTTATGTTTTATGGACTCGCTGACATTCACCAACATTACGGACGTTTTGCCACCTGTAGGCTCATTGATATTTGTTTATCTACAAATCCAAGTTCACGGTACACATGCTGTGCAAAATTCCCAGCATGAACGCTGAGTCTGATTTCAGGGTATCCTTTGATAGACAATTCATCAATTGCTTTTTGCATTAACGGCTTGGCTAGACCTTGCCCGCGGTATTCTGGTAAAACATATAACTCGTAGATAAAGCCAATTTCTGCTTTTGAAAAGAAGTCGGCAGATGGACCGACAAAAACCCAGCCTGCAAGTTTATTTTCTTGTCTAGATACTAAATAATAACACCCTTTTTCAAGGGCATTATCAATTAGTTCATTTACGCGTTCAGTTGACGGTTGAAACTGATGCGTTGTTCCTTCAAACAGCGCATCAGCAGATTTCGTCCGAATTTCCTGTATTTCTTCTTCAGTAGCTTTTGCAATCATCACAATCTCTCCTTTCGTGTTCGTTTTCCACATACAGAGATAAATTCCTGCAAAAAAAAGTCTTCGCCTAAGCGAAGACTTTTATTTAAATTCAAAATGTTCTTGATGGTTGCCTTGTTCATCCGTCCAGTTAATCATGATGTCTAAGCCTGCCGCTTTTCCAGGAACAGCAAAATTGGCATAGCGAAAACGCTGACCGCTTTTGCTTAAGTTAGACCTTTCAATAGGAGAAAACAAGCTGTATTTCGCCTTATTTTTTCCTTCGTGCCGAAAAGCTTGGACCTGCACACGCTCTACGTCTTTTCCAATGTTTTCAACGGTTAATCCATATGTATGATAGACGTTATTTTTCCACTTTAGCTGATTATCTCCCGTCATGCTCGCTTTTGTCAGTTCGACCGACCATTGTTCAGATGATTTCTTCATTGGAAGTTTCTCAATCGAAAGAGCGCTGACATGAATGGTTGCAAAAGCAAGCCAAACAAAACAAAAAGTGCTGACTGTATAAAGTAGTCTTTTCATAGATTTTGATCTCCTTAGAAATTTTAGTAGTAGCATCTCCTATTACCTTAAAAATTATGATAAACACTTTAACAAAAAAGCCTCTCCATTCAGGAGAAGCTTCTTAATTAATGCATCAGCAAATCTTTTTGTGTGTCTAACGAGTGTTTTGTATATAAATCTCTTTCAATCGCATATTTAGGACGCTGTTTCACTTCGTTGAAAATCTTGCCAATGTATTCTCCGACAAGACCTATTCCCATTAGCTGCAGGCCGCCTACAAGCCAAATTGATAAAATAAGAGACGTCCAGCCAATTTGCGTATGATCTAAATATTTTTGAATCAGCGCATAAATGCCAAACAAAATACTAAAGAGAAACGAAGCTCCTCCAAGCAGCGTCAGTAAGCGTATAGGTGCTACGCTAAAAGACGTAATCCCGTCAAATGCAAAAGCGAGCATTTTCTTTAGCGGATATTTTGACTCACCCGCCGTCCGTTCTTTGCGGTCATATGTGACTTCCGTGGAGCGAAATCCTACTAATGGTACAAGGCCCCGCAAAAAGACGTTTCCTTCTTTATATTTCATGAGTTCACCAAGAGCACGTTTGCTCATAAGGCGAAAATCAGCGTGATTTTGAACGAGCTGAATTCCTAGCTTGTTCATAAAACGATAAAACCCTACTGCCGTGGTTCGTTTGAAAAATGTATCGGTTTCTCTGCTGTCTCGAACGCCATATACAACTTCATACCCAAGCCAATATTTCTCTACAAAAGTACGAATGACGCTGATATCATCTTGCAAATCCGCGTCAATGGAAATGACGCAGTCAGATTGCTTATGAGCTGCTTCTAGTCCTGCAAGCAAAGCATTTTGATGTCCTACATTTCGCGCTAACTTTAACCCTTTTACAAACAAATTGCTGCAGCTTTCTTTTTCAATAAGCGACCACGTGCTGTCTTTACTTCCATCGTCTACAAATAAAATAGTGCTTTCACTTGATACAAGTCGTTCATTAATCAGTTCTTTTACTACAGTAGTTAATTGAAAAGACGTCTCTGTGAATACTTCTTCTTCGTTGTAGCATGGAACCACGATCGTTAAAATAGGTCTGTTCATGTTATTGCCCCCTTACTTTGCTTCATATACATACACTTTCCAAGCGGACTGTTTATCGTTAAATGCTTTTAAAAAGTGCAAACCGTCGCTTTCAGCATTTTCAATTGGCACAGCTGAAAAAATATAGCGACCGCCCATTTTTTTAAATTGGCTGATATTAAGCTGCAAATGACGAATTTTTTTCGTTGAGTCTTTTCGGTAATCATATTTTTTACCTAGCTCGCTAACAAACACATAGCAGCGATTGCCCCAGTGATCATAGTAGCTTTCTAGTTTTTTATTTTTATCAAGCTCTTTGGCAATAATTTTGCGAAACTCATGTTTATATGTTAACGGATAGAAGTTGTTATACGTATCTAGCGTATAAAAGCCGTTATACTGAGCAATTGATGGATGAAGCCCTATGCTCGCTACGCGATAAGATGATTTAGGTTTTCCAATATATCTGCTTATTTCATCAAACTGATGCACAGCATAAAATTCTTTGACTGAAGGCTCGTGATTGTAGCGATAGTAAAGTTCAGGATTTGCTATAAATAACACAAGCAGCTGTAAAATCAAACATACCCACACAAACTTTTTCCACGCCTTGCTCCTTTTCCATAAAACATAGCTGCCAACGGCAAACATCAAATAAATAATGAGCGGGCGTAAAAAGTGAAATCTAGCAAAGTTGAACGTATTAAAAAGCTGATATTTTTCTTTTAGCGGCTCCCAACCTTTATAAAACCAAAACGCATACCAAATCGACAGTAGTAGATTAAGAATAAATAACTGCAAAAACGTTTTGTCAAGCTTTTCCTTGCGATTTCGAGCAACAAACCACAATACGACAAAAGAAAGCGGTAAAATGACAAAAGTATGAAGCGTCATTACATGCGTATGCCCGAGCGTATAGTTCTTCAAAGCAAGGCGAACGGAATGTCCAAAGCTTAGAGTAGAGCTTAAAAATTCATTTCGACTCGTCGGGGCCTCCGGAAATAAAAGCGAATCAACAAGTCGGTATTCAATGAGCAGAAAGACAGCAGTCATCGCTGCAATACTGCTTAAAAAAGGAATATTCCACGCTCGTTTTTTTACTACGTCTCTTAGCCATAGCAGCCCCATCGCTGCTAAAAAGAAGAAAAACCCGAGCACAAAGCTCGCGTAAAACGGGAGCAGTAAAAGTGTAAGCCATTCCTTCCACGTTCCTTCGCGGTTTCGAATGGTTAAAAACGCCCACAGCGCTAGCGGCTGTCCTAATGTACTCAGCATGCCCGAAGGCCAAAATGGCGTAAGTGCAAAAGCAAGCGATACAAGCACTCGAATCGCATACGCATCCTTGCTTTTAATAAAATGCTTTTTTAATAATAAATACATTCCAATTAAAGCAAATACGCGCGTGATCGTTTGACTCAGGCTGTATGCAAGCATGGTCGGGAATACACCATACAGCCACTGGATACCGCTAAATTCTGTTCCAAACGTATTCCTCGGCAATCCGTTAATAATTTGAGGTAATACGGCATGACTGGAGCCAAACAGCTCTCCGCTTCGATGCAGAACTTTATACCACGTAATATTTGAGTCTAAATTATCATGCACGCGTATATGTGAATTTTCCCCAAGCAAAAACATAGGAGATACATACGCAAGCAGCAAAAGGAAAGCGATAATAAGCAATGTTTTTTCTTTATTCATAGCTGTTTCTTTCTTCATCTGTTAACACCTATTTCCATTTCATAATGACTAAAAGCTAATCGTGGACGACTGCTTCTTTTTTTGTATTAAATACAAAGTATTTTTGACCCGTATAATTTAAAAGCGTATACAGACCTGTTCCAATTAATATACCGACGTCTTTTTTGAACGGATGCACCGCAACAGGAAGTTGATGCAATAACCAGCTGGAGAACTGCAGTCCAATATAGTAAGACAAGCCGTAGCAAATGCCAATAACTAAAATAAAACGCAGTATGCTTTTTGATAAATGAACTCCGCTTTTAAACGTAAATATTCGATTTAACACGTAGCTGACGACTGCCCCCGCTGCATTGCCAACGAACGTCGCTATCCAGTAATGATGAAAGATATGAAGCAACACATACATAATGGAGAGACCTACTGCTGTATTGACCAGTCCCACTACTAAAAAACGTACAAAAGATCCTTTCATATAAACTCCTTTTGATTTTGATACTTTCATAAAAATTACATATTATGACTTTAAATACAGTTTCAGTGTAGCAACTCCACTTAAAAATCTAATGAAAATAACATTAAAAACAGATGAAAAAAAGCTAAAAGAATCAATAAAAATCAGGATTCTTTCAGCTATTTAGTAGAGCCTTCAATCATTAATTTTTGATCGCTTTGATTATCAAACGCATCCACTGCCGCTACTTCTATTTGATACGCAGTATGAGGCTGCAAACCGGATAACGGAAGACTTAAAACATCCGGAACAGGATCGCTGTAATATTGAGAAAATGCATTATATGTTTTGACCACTTTTCCAGTTTCTTTATTTTTGACGGTAATGCGATAAGAATGAACCATCAGATTATCCACCGCTTGCGTAAACTGGATATAAAGCTGATTTGCTGAAGCTTTTTCTTGTATAACAGAAATAGTAGAGCTTGGAAGAAAAATCGGTTTTACTAAATCTCGCTCATTCGTGTAGTGAAATTTTTTTGTATCTGCAGGTATGTCAATTTCCCACGCTTCTCCCGTCCACTTATTTGCGTGAAAATCCCGCCTTTTAACGACTACTTTTCGATTATAAACCTCTACAAGAAGACCTTGACTCACATCTCGGTAGCCAGGAGGAAGTTCACCTTGTAAATATCCAGCACCAGGCCATATATACCGAACAGAAGACGTTGCAAGAGAGGTGAAATCTCTTTGAAAAATAGTACGAGGGTCGTCCAACGGATGGTGGGTATGACCAGAAAACGTAATGACCTGCGGATAAGGTTTTAACGTATTGTAAAGAAGCTGTTCATTCACTTCTATCCCCCATCTGTTTTTCCCGTACAATGTATTGTTAATAGGCTGATGAATAAAGACAAAAATCGGTTTTTTAGGATCGTCTCGCTTTGCTATCTTCAACTGTTCAGCAAGCCAGTTAATTTGTTTGATTGAATAATCACCGGCGGTCAGACGGCTTTCTGTTCCAAGCATGATAAAATGATATCCTTTTATCACTTGATGAAAGTAAAGAGACTTCATTTTGGTTTTAGATAAAAAACGCTGCTGCGCTTGCTGATTGGTTACACTGTCCCGGTATTCATGGTTGCCAATTGTAAAAAGAGACACGGCCTGCGACTGTTTATTTTGATTATAAATAGAAAAAAAGCGATCGTATTCTTTTAACGCGCCTGTGTCGGCCAAATCTCCTACGACTACAAATGCATCTTGTTTCGGTGCCTGTTCATTTAATTGCGTTAATGCATGTTGAAAAGTACGCAAATCAAGCGTTCCTGTTTCCTTAATATGAACATCACTGATCACAGGAAAAACTAGCTTTGGTTCGATGTATCCGCTTCGTCCGCTCTTCTCTTCAGCTCGTACATTTAAGGTAATCCCGCATATAAGAACACTTATTAATACTAAAGCGAGCCAGTCTTTTTTCAGCGTTTCCATAAAACCGCCGAGCATGATGCTTCCTCCTTCCTTCACTGCTGCGTCTCAGTCATTTTCTCTACGTGTATGAGCTTTTATTTTATGTAATTTCAAAATATCTAATCGTATAGTTTCAATATTTCTTTTCGTGTTTGCATACACTATGTTCACAATCAATTCATTACACTTTTCCTAGTCATAGTGGTATGATTTTCGTATATTACAGACTAATTGTTGAAAATGTAGGAGTGAATATTTTGAAAACGGTCGCTGTTATTGGAGGAGGAATTACGGGCTTAACCACTCTGTACTATTTGCAGAAACTAAAACGAGAACGTAATCTTCCGCTTAAATTATTATTACTAGAGAAACATCCCCATCTAGGAGGGAAAATCAATACGCGTGAAGCTGGGGAATTTATTATGGAAACAGGGGCGGATTCTATTGTGGCTCGAAAAGAAAACGTTATGCCTCTGCTAGAAGAGCTGTACTTAACAAACGATTTAGTCTATAACGAAACGGGCAAATCATTTATTTACTCTGCTAATGAGCTGCTTCCAATTCCTGAAGATACCATGTTCGGTATTCCAACAAGCGTGGAATCTCTTTTTAAAAGCGAGCTGATTTCTTCAAAAGCGAAAATTACAGCTTTAAAAGACTTAATTACTAAAAATACAACGTTTACGAAAGACAGCTCGATTGGACTCTTTTTAAAACATTTTTTAGGAGAAGAGCTAGTAGAAAAGCAAATTGCACCTATTTTATCGGGCGTCTACTCTGGCGATTTAGACAAGCTCACGATTTCTTCAACTCTCCCGTATCTGCTCGACTACAAAAACACGTACGGCAGCATCATCAAAGGAATGGGCGCCAATGAAAAAAAATTTAAAACGGCAGGAAATAAAAAATTCATTTCGTTTAAACAAGGTTTATCAACGATTATTCACCGCTTAGAAGAAGAGCTTTCTGATGTAACGATTTTAAAAGATACGCCAACCACCAGCATAAAACGGAACGGTGAACGCTACCAAATCAGTACGCCGGGGCAAGCCCATTCAGCGGATTACGTGGTGTTAGCTACACCGCACACGGCTGCTCAGCACCTGTTGAACGATCCCGAATTAAACGAAGACTTTGAGCAGTTAAAAGATTCTTCTCTCATTAGCGTGTACATCGGCTATAACGTTCCAGACGAATACCTTCCCGCTGAAGGCACGGGGTTTATTGCTTCTCAATCAAGCAACTTAATCGCCAATGCCTGCACGTGGACGAGCAAAAAATGGGCTCACACCTCTAAGCGAGGGAATTTGTTAGTTCGCCTGTTTTATAAAAGCACGAGTCACCATTTTGACAGCCTGCGGACGATGTCAAAAGAAGAGCTGCTAGCAGTGGCACAAAAGGACATTAAAAACAGCTTAGGGATCAAAGAGCAGCCCATTGAAAGCGACGTAACAAATTGGGATAAATTGATGCCTACCTATCACCTTAAACACGGTGAACTCGTACGCAGCTTGACTCAAAAATTGTATGACAAGCACCCCGCTATTACATTAGCCGGCTGTTCTTACTATGGAGTGGGGATTGCAGCGTGTATAACAAACGGCAAACAAACGGCCAAAGCTATCTCTCAACAGTTGACTTAAACAAGGTTTGAAAACAATAAAAGGCCTGAAAATAATATATTATTTTCAGGCCTTTTATTACCTTTTCGTTAGCATATAAAGCTACTTTCCTTACTATTAACAACTCTTTTATCGCTTTTCTTTTTGCAAAGCAGCAGTAGCAAACAATACAAGATAGCGCTCGTCTGAAGTTAATCTAAGCCAATGTTTCACTTTATATCTCACAGGTTTCCGCTCCCTTCCTTCAAGGTTTTATATGGAAAGACTTTATATAAAGATTTAATAATGATAAGAAATGATGCTTGATATGTATTTTATTCCCACGCACGCTTGTTTACAAACTTTTTTAAGCATAAGACTCTTCGTTTATTTCCCTGAAAATAACACTATTTTCGCCATTATCATCTTACTATTTGAGAAAAAAGTGTACATTTCTTGCCTATTTTGACGAACATTGCGATAAATAAAAGCTGCCAACTGCGGCAGCTTTTATGTTAAAGGACTAATCTAATTATATTTCCTGATGGATCTTTTGTGATGAAATCTTGGTTTTCTTTAGACACAGCTGCTCCAATTTCACGAAGCTGATTTATTGCCTGCTCCCTTGCTTCTTCATCTGGAAAAACAAGTGTAAATGAGTCCAAACCAACGCTGTTCTCAAGAGGACTAGGCGCTCCAATTCCATTCCAAACGTTTAGTCCGATGTGATGATGATAGCGCCCAGTTGAAATAAACAAGGCTTGATTATGGTAATTGCTCACAACCTCAAAACCTAATCCATTTCGATAAAAGTTTTCCGTTTGCTCTAATTCAGAAACGTGAAGGTGAATATGTCCCATTAAGGTAGCTGAAGGTAATCCTGTCCATGGTTTACCGTTTCCTTCAGATAATATCGCTTCTGCGTCTAAAGGTTTTGTAGCCATTACTACTTCACTGTCGTTCCATTCCCATGTACTTGACGGACGATCTCGATAAATCTCTATGCCGTTTCCATCTGGATCTGCCAAGTACAGCGCTTCACTCACTAGATGATCAGACGCCCCTTGAAGCGGATAACCGCTATTTAACAGATGCTGTAGAATACTTCCTAAATCAGAACGAGTCGGCAACAATAGAGCAAAATGATATAAGCCTGTTGTACGAGGCTGTTTTGCTGTAACGTTTTCCGGCTGTTCAATCGATAAAAGCGCCGTGCGTCCATCAGCTGTTAACAAGGCTTTGTTCTCTTTTCTCCCTAAAAGTTTAAACCCGATTATTTGCTGATAAAAAGCAAGTGAACGCTCTAAATTTTCTACTTTTAAATTTACTTTCCCAACAAATACATGGGGTGCACGGTGAAAGTTCATGATTATTTCTCCTTTTAAATAGATCATTTTTTAATTAACTTACTTTATGTAACTTATTATATTTTTATAACTTTGTTTCGTCAAGTTATTTATTTTACTATCATAACTTAAAACTCATATCACAGCATAACCAATTAAATAAGCCCGCCTGCTCATAATATAGTATGAACAGGCGGGCTTACTTACCATTAGGCTATGCATAAACTATCAAAACAGTTCTCTGCTTTTACGTTTGACATTTCCATTAACAAAATACTGTATTCTCTCTTTTTGCTCATTTGTTGGCTTCTTATACGTTTCACATTCAAACTGAAAACATGCTTTTTCTAAATCGACTTCATTTCCTACAATTTCTCCAATCGCACTCAATTGGTTTAAATCTCTCCAAAGTTCCTCAGAAGTTTCAGGGTCAAAATGAGATGAAAGATAATACTGCGCATCATATTTTTTAAGTTCTCTCTGAATCCGCTCAAGGTCTTCTTTATCATAACTCCAGTCACCGCTATAAAAATCTGGACATAGACAATCACCTAAAAACAGTACTTTTTCTTTGGGGACGTAGACAACGGACGAGTCTTGCGCGTGTACCCCTCCAATATGCTGAATGCAACAAGTGATTCCACCTAGGTCAACTTCCATATGATGATGAAACGTTACGTCCGGCTCCCGTAAAATTAACGTCTCTCGACACGGCATTTCTTTCTTTATCATATCCCGGCAAAATTCGATTTCCTCCCCTTCCTGGACGCGTTTATCCAAGGAATCATCGTCCCAGCGCAGTGTCTTTAAATAGGCCAGCTTTTTCTTCGTCAAATGATGGCTGATTGTATATTTGTTCATTGCATGAATGCCAAATGTATGATCCCAGTGCCAATGCGTAATAGCTACTCCTTTGATTGGAGGGGCTCCCATTTTTTCCACTTCTTCTAAAAATGATGATGCATGCGCAGGAGAATTCCCAGCATCTACGAGGAAACTATACTTCTCCCCGCATATAAGCCCGAGCACCGGCCGATCCGTTTCTTCAGAATGAGGAAAGTAATAAACGTGGTCCGTTAGTTTTTTCAGCATATTTACACCTGCTTTATGTAGTTTAATAAAAACCTCTTTACTAAATGGTAAATAATGATAAATAAACTGTATCATACTCGGTGCTGCTTGCCTATCCCATTAGCTGATATTCGACTTTTCTTGAAAAGCTATAACTTTTTCGGGCTCTGCTGCTTTGTACTTTAAGAAGATCATCACACTAATCATCACAATCATTCCTCCCGCTAGCTGAGAAATGGTTGTCATTTCTCCAAGCAAGAAATAGGCGAGAATGATGGCACCAATTGGCTCGCCTAAAATAGCCATCGAAATCGTTGTAGCACCTACATACTTTAACAGCCAGTTAAATAAGGCGTGACCAAAAATATTAGGAATAAGCGCTAAAAGCAAAAAGATCCACCAATCCTTTGTGTCATACTGAGTCAGCGATACGTTTGTACAAATATTGTAAACAAATAGAACCAGTCCACCGATTAAAAAAACGGCGAAGCTATAGATGATTGGAGGCATTTTCCTGCATAGATCTTGCCCCGCCAGCATATGAACAGAAACGGCCACTGTACCTAAAACAGAAAGTAAGTCTCCGTAAAGAGCCGTTTTAGATACTCCGATATCGCCCGATGCGATAATCACCGAGCCGCTAACAGCCATTAAAATACTGATGACTCCTACTTTGCTTGTTTTTTCTTTAAATAAAAAATAAGCTCCAATCACTACGAAGACCGGCTCGAGCGCAGTCAAAATCATAGCGCTAGCAACTGTTGTATGTGAAAAAGATTCCATCCAAAACAGAAAATGAAGCCCTAAAAACACGCCTGATACAGCTAGCATTAGCCATTCTTTTACCGTGCTGTTTTTAAAAAGAATTTTCATTTTTCTCCATGGTAAAAACGGTAAAAATAAAAGGACGGTAAACAGCAGTCTATACATTCCTAAAATAGAAGCAGGCGCATCCGACCATTTAATTAAAATAGAAGAAAAGGAAACGGCTAATACACCGATTAAAAGAAAGACAGGAGGCGGTAAAGGAAGAATTGATTTATTCATGCCATTACTCCTTTTAGAATCTCTTTTTTCATATTTACTACGGGAATATTCACTCCCCCTCTATGTACGATTTCTTTTTCCTCTATGTAAAAGCCGATTGATTCATATAAAGCTATATTACGAGAAACACTCATTCTCACCTTGCATGATAAACTTTCCTTACCACACTCTTTGGCGTATGTTTCTAACCATTGAATAAGCCGTTTAGCCAGTCCTTTTCCTTGAAAAGCAGGAATAACAGACAGACGGTAAAAATATAAGCTCGTTTCTTCTAGCGTAAAACGCGCCATCGCTACGGGCTTATTTTCGACGTATAAAATGACAGCTTCTTTTCCATGCTTTAACGATTGCATAATAGATTCCGTTGTTTCATCAAGAGCACTGGAAGGTGGGACAGAATCGCGATAGACGGAGAAGGCTTGCAGCATAAGATCGTGAACTGTAGCAGCGTCCTCCGGCTGTGCTAAACAGTAGTTCATAAATTTTACCTTCTTTCTATAAAAATTAAGTATATCGAATTATTATACAACATCACCTATTTTTTTCCTACACCTTTTATTGATTTTTATTAAGGAGAATAACCTCTTTTTAAGCTCTTATACCTTCTTAGCTTTACTCCATTAAACTATTAATTCATTAGCACACACTCTTGAGAACTTTTTGTCGAAATGGTTAAAATTCTGTTGGGAGGGAATTATCATGACATTTTCTTGGCTTATACCTTACATAGCCGTGTCACTTATCATTGTCTTAATACCAGGACAAGACATGATTTTTGTAATGACACAAAGTATTGCTTCAGGCGTCAAAGCAGGCATCAAAACCGTACTGGGATCCATTACGGGAACATTTGTACATACTCTTTTAGCCGCAGTGGGGCTATCTATTATCTTTCAAAAATCAATTATTGCCTTTACGATTCTAAAGGTTGTAGGTGTTCTGTACCTGCTGTTTTTAGCCTACCAATCGTTTCGCGAAAAAAGCGGTCCGTTGGAATTAACAGAAAACGTTCAGCACCACCATCACTTTAGAAAAGGATTTGTTAGCAACTTAACCAATCCAAAAGTAGCTATTTTCTTCATTACGTTCTTACCGCAGTTTGTTAATTCGTCTCTTGGACATGTAAGTTTGCAGATGATTTTGTTTGGGATCATCTTTATCGCCGAAACGCTCATCATCTTTTCACTTATTGCGCTATTTGCTTCTGGCCTTGGGAAAAAAGTCAAAAAAAGCCGTATCTTTCAGCACACATTAAAATATGTAAAAGGAACCGTTTTTGGGATACTTGGCCTAAAACTTTTATTTTCTAGCAACAATTAAGTAAAACAAAATGAAATTTCTTTCATCCCTGCTGTTATCACCTTTTCATACCCGCTTCATTTGTCATATCACCCTATTTTTCCATGTGAGGTTAGTTGACAAAAGACCAAAATTATTATTTTATATATATATAAGGTTCAGATTTAGCAACAAGATTCGACAAGGATAATGAAGAAAAACAGCGGGGAAATAGGGAGATCTATCTAAATAGAGGGAAAATTCTATAAATTCACGTTTTTTATTATTATTCTACTATAATTCATGAAGAGGTGAAACTATGCAAGAAGTAGTTCAAGGTTTTGTTAGTTCAATCAACGAATTTCTTTGGTCCTACTTACTGATTGCGATGCTGATTGCATTTGGTTTGTTTTTTACATTCAGGTCAAAGTTTTTACAAATTCGGTTATTAAGAGAAATGATTCGTGTATTAAAAGAAGGTGCGGATAGCTCTTCTAAAGACGGAATTTCGCCATTCCAAGCGTTTTGTATCAGTATGGCAGCCCGCGTTGGTACGGGGAATATTACAGGTATTGCGATTGCGATCGCTTTAGGGGGACCTGGTGCTGTATTTTGGATGTGGGTACTTGCCGTTATTGGTTCAGCTTCAGCATTTGTCGAGAGTACGTTAGCACAAATATACAAAGTAAAAGACAAAGACGGCGGCTTCCGAGGCGGACCGGCTTACTATATGGAAAAAGGGTTAAAAAAGCGCTGGATGGGCGGACTGTTTGCTGTCTTAATCACTTTATCCTTTGGCTTAATTTTTAATGCTGTACAATCGAACACGATTACCCTTGCGTTTGAAAATGCGTTCGGAACGAATCGTCTAGTGTTAGGAATTATTATGACAGTGGCTTTCGCTGCCATTATTTTTGGCGGAGTTAAGCGTATTGCAAAAATGTCAGAATACATTGTTGTGGTACTAGCTGTTGCCTACATTGCAGTAGCACTCTTCATTATTATTATGAACATTCAAGAAATGCCTTCTCTTATTGCGTTAATCGTTAAAAATGCATTTGGTTTCGAGCAAATTGCTGGCGGTTCTCTTGGAGCAGCTCTTATGCAAGGAATTAAACGCGGATTATTCTCAAACGAAGCGGGTATGGGTAGTGCGCCAAACGCAGCCGCAGCTGCAACAACAAGCCACCCGGTAAAACAAGGATTAATTCAAGCCTTTGGTGTATTAACGGATACGCTTATTATTTGTAGTAGTACTGCCTTTATCATTTTACTTTCAGGTGCTTATACAAATAAAAATTTAAGCGGTATTGAATTAACACAAGCTGCTTTAAGCACTCATATTGGTTCTTGGGCAACAGGTGCTCTTGCAATTATGATTTTCCTATTTGCGTTTAGTACATTAATTGGTAACTACTACTACGGAGAAACAAATATTGAGTTCTTGAACACAAATAAAGCTTGGCTGATGACTTATCGTGTTGCTGTGCTTGCAATGATCGTGTTCGGTTCTATTTCTCAAATTCAGCTTGTATGGGACTTAGCAGACCTGTTTATGGGCTTTATGGTAGTAGTCAACTTAATCGCAATTCTCCTGCTCTCGAAAGTGGCCTTTGCCGCACTCAAAGATTATCTTGCCCAAAAGAAAGCTGGAAAAGACCCTGTCTTCTATCAAGACAGCATTTCTGGACTTGATAATATTGATGCATGGGATCATTCAAAAGATAAATCTAGCTCGAAAGAAGCGATCTAATAAAAAAAGCCGTGAATATTCACGGCTTTTTTATTGCGCAAATTTACTTCTTTTTTTCTTCTAGTGAAGAAGTCTAAGACTAACCAAATACCTATAGTATAAATAAATTACGCTGTACGGAATCCAGTAGGAAAAAAATGTCCAGCCGAGATTCCATCCGTTTCCGTATATAACTCTTTCCATATACATATACGTTCCTTCTAAAAATGTTGTAAACAGCGCTATAAGAAAAATAAAAAAATGAGGCTTTCCGATTCGCTGGATTAAAAAAATCATATAGCTGGCCAATACAGGATAAACACCTAAATTAAAAGGCAGCGCTTCTAATGCTTCATTTTCTAAAGAAGTCCGGAGTTTCCAAAAGCCATAATAGCTCCCTAATTCATTGATAACGATTGCTAAAATGCAAAAAGCAGTTCCTACTAAAGGCAGTAAACGACGATTTCTAGGATGTAAATAGAGGGTGCCAAAAATCCAAGGTAAAACAAACGCCAGCGCTATATTGATAAGCAAGAATATCCGACCTTTTTCTTTCTAGTATGCCACACCGCACCTTTTTCTAATCATCTCATTATCTTGAACGCAGCAAGTGTAAAAGTATCTTATCTCTGATCGTTAAACCAGAGTGCTTACTTTATGATTACTGTGGTTCGTCCCTTGCTTTTTTCATTTATTTTAATGAAGCAAATTCAGCGTCTTTTTTCTGGTAATAGTTTTGAACTAAACGCCCTGATAAAGCAGCTAATACCTGCTGAAATAACATCCCTAATACGACCGGTACAGCAACGGGAGCTGGAAAATAAGATACGGCTAATACGGCTCCGGCGCTAATATTTCTCATGCCTCCGCAAAACGTAAGCGTCACAACTTTTGCTCGGTCCCATCTTAGCCATTTGCCAATCATCCAGCTGAAGAAATAACCAGCTGAACTCATTAAAAAGACGATCACGATAATAAACAGCAGTTTTTTATCAATATGTTTTAAATAAGGTGCAATCACTCCCCCGTTTACCATAACCATCACACTTAACCCTATTTTCGAAACAGGTGCCAGCTTTGGTCCTAAGGTCTGCTTAATTGTTCCTTTTGTATATTGATTTAAGCACATGCCTAACAAAGATGGAAGGACAATCATAAAACATAAATCTTTGACTAACTTTAGCGCTTCCAAATGTACGGTGTCTCCAACCACCAATAAAAGCGTATAAGGAACGATAAGCGGTGCTAAAAGAGTATCAATTAAAATAATGGATAGTGCAAGAGGAATGCTTCCTTTGTAAATCGAGACCCATATAAAACTAGTCACTCCCGTTGGAATAATTGCTGCTAGCAAAAGACCCGTGCTTGTAAATACATCATGTGGAAAAATCACTTGGCCAACGCTCCAAGCCCATGCTGGCATAAAAATATGTAAAACAAACAGAGCCATAATGATTGGAAATGGACGATGTATCGTGGCATTTAATTGGTGAAAGTTTGAATTCAAACTTCCGGCAAACGTCATTAATGCAAAAAGCCATGGAATTAAGAAGGTATACTGACTTAATGATGAACCGATAAGAACTCCTATGAGCAAGCTGAGCGGCGTAATAAACGGCATCAATTTTTCTAGCATTCTATTTAATTGACTTAACAAAGCTTTCTCCCTCCAACGAACGTTTTAAATAAATAATAAGATAAATTAACGTTTATAATATCACCTATTTATTATACAACTTATTTTCAGACTATTGTCTGTCTCTTTTACTAAAAAGAGATATATTCATAATTATCACTTAAATAGATTTACAGGTATTTTTGTGCTATTTTAATAGGGAAGAAGCTTTTAAAAAGCATGAATTTAGGGTAAAGAACACTCTACATAGGAATGCTTTCAATTGACGGATATAAATGGACTGTAGCACAGTTTTGGTAACTAGGAGGATTGTATGGATTTTTTGAAGTCTCTATCATCGTTAGATGATTGGAAAAAAATCGTGATTGCGATTGGGATCTTTTTGATCTTTTTAATTCTTCGCAAGCTTTTCACGACTTATTTGTTTAAGTTTATTATTGGTTTTGTCAAAAATAAAAAAATCAATTTAATTACGAGCGTTTTAGAAGCTTTTGAAAAGCCGCTGCGCTGGATTTTTGTGATTATTGGTTTCAAGCTTGCTCTTCCCTATCTTCCCTTTGATGTTTTAACAGCCGATACGGAAAGACATTTAGTTCGTTCAGCTTCTGTTGGCCTTGCAGGATGGGGCTTGTATAATTTAGCTGCTTCTACCAATTTATTTTTTGCAACGTTTGCCAAAAATTTTGATATCCAAGTGGATCGAATCATTATTCCTTTTATTGAAAAGTTTATCCGCATCGTTGTTGTTATGCTTTCTATCTCCATCATCGCAGAAGAATGGGGTTTTAACGTAAACGGCTTTGTAGCAGGTCTTGGCTTAGGTGGTCTTGCTTTTGCCCTAGCCGCAAAAGACACCGTTAGTAATTTATTCGGCGGAATCGTAATTATTACTGAAAAGCCTTTTACCATTGGAGATTGGATTAAAACACCAAGTGTTGAAGGCGTTGTAGAAGATATTACGTTTCGAAGCACCAAAGTTCGAACGTTCGCTCAAGCAGTCGTAACGGTTCCAAATGCTACTCTTTCTAATGAACCTATTATTAACTGGGCTAAAATGGGGAAACGTCAAATTGCCTTTCATTTAAACTTGAATTATAATACACCAAAAGAAAAGTTAGAAACCGTAGTGGCAAGAATTAAAAAGATGCTGACTGAGCACGAAGAAATTCACAATGAAACGATTCTTGTAAATTTTGACGGTTTCTATGAATCTAGTTTAAATATCTATCTGTATTTCTTTACAAATACAACCGTTTTTGCTGATTACTTAGATGTAAAAGAAAATATAAACTTCGAAATTATGGACATTCTTGAAGAAGAAGGCGTAGAATTTGCTTTCCCTACACGCACACTCATCGTTGAGCAGGACGGAAAGCTTTCTGGCAATCCAAAAGAATTTCTAGAAAGTGCTCGAAGCTAAAAAAAGCTGACTTAGTAGTCAGCTTTTTTTCCTTTCTTCTTTAGTTTGAAATGAACATTTGAGTCCAGTAATGACCGTAGCTTCCGCCTTTAGCGTAACCTACTCCGATTTCGGTAAATTGACTTGATAGTATGTTTTTACGGTGACCTTCGCTATTCATCCATGCGTTAACCACTTCTTTTGGAGTTGCTTGTCCAGCAGCGATATTTTCACCTGCTGTACTGTATGTAATGCCAAATTTTTTCATCATGTCGAACGGACTTCCATACGTAGGCGATGTATGACTGAAATAATTTTTATCAATCATATCCTGCGATTTATAGCGAGCCACGCGAGCTACTTCCCAATTAGACTTTAAAGGCTTAAGCCCTACTTTAGCACGTTCTTGATTCACTAGCTGAACCACTTGCTCTTCGTATGAACTTCCCGCTTTATCTGTTGGTATGGTAATTTTTTGTCCCGGATAGATCGAATTAGGATTTTTAATAGCAGAATTCGCTTCAATCAGCTCGGAAACGCCCACCTGATATTTTACTGCTATTTTCCACATCGTATCTCCCGATTGAACGGTATGTACGGTTGCTGCTTGCGCAGTGTTATTAAGACCAAAAGCTAGAGTGACAGACAACAATGTTACTAATAAAAGTTTTGATAGAGTTTTCATACTTTTATTAAAGCAAATTGATTTCAAGATTCATAGCGGTAATATTATCCCATAGTTCCATCATATGACTTTGTCATCTTCCCTCCACACTTTCTTTTAAAAAAAGACGCACTGCTCTTTCGCAATGCGCCTTCTTATTATGAAGATAAAGCCTGTGACTGGTTCATGTCCGACACATTAACCGCTTCATCCGTACTTTGATGTACCTGACGTTTTTTAATCACATCAATATATTGAATGTGATGGCCTTCCATTTTCGTAACGGTAAAATCATACTGATCAAAGCTAAGGCTTTCTCCTTGTTTGACGTCATATTTTTCCGTTAAGACCCAGCCTCCAATTGTATCAACATCCGTATCATCAATTGTCGTGCCAAGCAGCTCGTTAAGCTCACTTACTAATAATTTTCCATCTACAATATAATGATCGGGTTTGACTTTCTGAATTAATGGAAGTTCATCCGCATCAAATTCATCACGAATTTCACCGACAATTTCTTCTAAAATATCCTCTACTGTTACAATCCCTGCTGTTCCACCGTATTCATCAATTAAAATAGCCATATGGATGCGTTCACGCTGCATCTTAAGCAATAAATCATGAATAGGAATCGATTCAATTACTTCAATAACAGGACGGATATACTGTTTTAAATCTATTTTTTCCTTGCTGTTGTTCATGACAATCTCGGTTAAAATTTCTTTCATATTGACCATTCCAATAATATGGTCTTTATCTCCATCGATGACCGGATAGCGGGTAAACCGTTCTTCTTGGACCATCTCAAGGATGTATTCGACCGTATCTTCCTGGTCAATTGAAACGACTTCCGTACGCGGCACCATAATCTCCTTGGCAACGCGATCATCAAAGTCAAAAATTTTACTTACATATTTAAACTCCGATTGATTGATTTCACCGCTTTTATAGCTTTCTGATAACAAGATGCGAAGCTCTTCTTCACTGTGTGCAAGCTCATTTTCTGAAGCAGGCTTTAGACCAAATAACCCTGTTATTAAACGAGAAGAACTGTTTAATAGCCAAATGAAAGGATAGGTTACTTTATAAAAGAGTATAAGCGGACGAACAAATAATAAAGTGACTTTCTCTGCTTTTTGAATTGCAAATGTTTTCGGAGCAAGCTCTCCGACCACAACATTTATAAATGTAACAACCGCAAAAGAAATCGCAACAGATAGTACTTTTGTTAACGCTCCGCTTATCCCTAGTTGATCAAGTAATGGTGACAGGAGATGCGAAAGTGTAGGCTCTCCTAACCAACCAATTCCCAGCGCAGTAATCGTAATACCAAGCTGGCACGCAGATAAGTATTCATCTAAATTTGAAATAACTTGCTTCGCAGCTTTTGCATTGCTGCTCCCTTCTGCTATAAGCTGATCCACTTTGGAACTCCTCACGCGAATAATCGCAAACTCGGTAGCAACGAAAAAAGCAGTTAATGCAATCAGTACCGCTAGTAAAATCAAGTTAAATATGTCCAATCAAGTTCCTTAGCTCGTTTAAAAACGAGTAAGGACTCACCTCCTAAAAAATAAAAAATTTGGATAAAGAACTCTATCCCTGTACTGATCACTTGGAAAAGTGCATATAAGGAGGAATCACATGATAAATGTATAAACATTTTTATATGGAGCAAAACTGCCAGCCTTTCTTCCTTATCTCACGTTTCACTCGTTAATCTAGCAGGTCATTCTTTATTCAGCTGTTCTAGATGTGAAGCAATGGCTCACATCGCTTCATTTCATGATGTTGCTTCAGCGCTGATTCTCTCTCCCAATTCATTTATAAAAAATTTAGTAGTTTACAATCTTTATAAAGTTAAAGTCTGTTAACGCCTTAAAAGAGCGATTATGTGATAAAGAGCGATATGCGTGAAGCAAATGTAGGTTTGTATAATACTGTATTGTACGCTTTGACACTGGTGCATATAATGCTACTTCGCCAACGTGGTACACTGCCCCATCCAATCACCTCTATTTCCGTATATCTAAAAAGATTTAGGAATAATTATCCTATTTCTTTTTAAACTTATTGACTTTATTTTAAATGTTAAAAACTTTGCAGTCAAACGTTTTAGTTAGTCTCCTGCCCTTGCTATTTACTGGTGCGGCGATTTTTAGCAGGCAAATAAAAGCTTGCTGCTACACAAAAAAAACCAAGGACAAAACAGATAATGGGGAGTTTCATACCTATCGCTTCAGCATAATAAGTGAGACTCCTTCCGTGAATAGGGACAAGATTCATTTCAAAAATCAAAGTCAAAACAGCTGTCACTTTGAGTGCAATACCAACAATGAAAAGACAAACTCTCAGGCCTCCACTCATATGCAAAAACATCCCTTCTATCCATTAGCGAATGGATGATGTACTACACCATATGATACATCCCTACACTTTATCACTAAATGCTAAAAAAGCGCTATGTCCATGCATAGACGCTTATAAATTTGCAACCACTTGTCCAATGGAATCATAGATAACCAAATCAAACAAATAATCGTAATGCGTAGGTTCTTTATTAATGATCACCATATTTGTACGATTGTACCGGCTCACAAGCAGCGGAATCTGATTAATCGGTGCTACTTCAAGCGATGAACCAAGCACGATGAATAAATCAGATGACAGCGCTGCTGTAACTGCTTCATCGAACTGATGAATGGCATCTCCAAAGAGAACAACATTTGGCTTTAAAAGGCGCTCACACGCTGTACATTGTGGGAGAGCTGACTGATTTAAATACGCTAAGTCATACTCTTTTTTACACCTCGGACAATGAGCTCTCTTAATGGACCCATGAATTTCAAAAACGTTCGTGCTTCCTGCATCTTGGTGCAGCCCATCGATATTTTGCGTAATCACATGCACGGTTTTGGCGTCTTCTAGTTCAGCAATAAAGCGATGGCCCGTATTTGCTTTATAATGATGCAGCATTTTAATATGAAAAATTTCTTTAAACAGCGGCCAAAATTCATGAGGATACTGTTCATAGAAGTCAGCAGCTACTATGTCCACAAAGCTTTTGTTTTGGCGATATAAGCCATTTTGAGAGCGAAAGTCAGGTATGCCCGACTCTGTGCTCATTCCTGCTCCCGTAAAAAAACAAATGTGTTTAGCATCATCAATGAGCTGTTTTAATTCTTTGTACTGGTTTGACATTGCATTTCTCTCCTATTTAACAATTAGCACAGGAATTGTTACTTGCTGTGCTATCTTAGAACTAACGCTTCCAAGCAGCATGCCTTTTACAGGATTTAACCCTCTGCTTCCTATTACTACAAGGTCAAATGAATTTTGATTAGCAAATTGAATCACTGTTTTAGCCGCGTCTCCGTGCATAAAGGTGATCTCATACTCCACGTTTCCTTGCTTTAAAATTTCATCCGTTGTATGTATCCGACTTTCCCGTTCCTCGTCGCGGCTAAGTGATTTTAATCTTGAATCACCTTCTACTGCATAAATAACTTGAATAAAACTGTTTTCCGTAAGCTGAGCCAGCTGAACGGCTTTTTCTGTTGCTTTAGCTGCATGCTCTGAGCCATCTGAGGCAAGTAAAATTCGTTTAAACATCACGCTTCCTCTCCTCTTTTATAAAATGGTCTTCTCTCTTTACTATATCACTCGCTGTTCAAATGTAATCATTTTTTTGATTATTTCTATAATTTTTAAAATTATTTGTCTACTTTTATGATAAACTGAAAGAAAACGTGTACAGAGGGGATGAACCAATGTTTGGTTTTGAATTAATTTGCACTTTTTGCAAAGGGCTCGGAAAGCTAGCTGTTATTCCTGGTATCGGTTACATGAAAACATGCAAACACTGTGAAGGGACAGGGATGCAGTCAAAAAAAGACGAAACTCCTTCAATATAAGAAGTTTCGCCTCAGCAACACTGTGATTAGATTGAAAGCTCTTTAGATAAACGGTACATATCAGCATTGATATGGTGAGGTTCACCTAAAATTTCCATAATATCATAATCTACAATTTCATTTTTACGGATACCGATTGCACGGCCGCCTTTACCTTCTAGTAAAAGTTCGACTGCACGACCGCCGAAACGGCTTCCTAGCACACGATCTTGAGCAGTTGGGGAACCACCGCGCTGAATGTGTCCTAATACTGTTACACGCGTTTCAATACCTGCAGCTTCATGAAGCTGTTTCGCTACTTCATTACCATTAGCTACACCTTCAGCTACCACGATAATGCTGTGCTTTTTACCGCGCTCTTGTCCTTTTCTCAAACGATCAACCATTTCTTGGAACTCATCTTTTGCTTCTGGGATAAGGATTGTTTCCGCACCGCCAGCAAGACCTGACCAAAGAGCAATGTCTCCTGCATTACGACCCATAACTTCAATAATAAACGTACGCTCATGAGAAGTCGCCGTATCACGGATTTTATCAATTGCATCGATAACCGTATGAAGAGCCGTATCAAATCCTAGTGTAAAATCTGTTCCTGGAATGTCGTTATCAATTGTTCCTGGAATACCGATACAAGGGAAACCAAGCTCTGTTAGTTTTACAGCTCCCATATATGATCCGTCTCCACCGATAACTACTAAGCCTTCAATACCGTGCTTCTTAAGGTTTTCAATACCTTTTAAACGCCCTTCTTCTGTTTTGAATTCTGGACATCTTGCAGAATAAAGCATCGTTCCGCCGCGTTGAATGATGTCACCAACATCTCCAACTTCTAGCTTTTTAATATTTCCTTCTATTAATCCTTGATATCCTTGGAAGATACCATAAACTTCCATACCTTCATGAATTGCTTTACGCACAACAGCACGAACCGCAGGATTCATACCTGGAGAATCTCCGCCGCTTGTTAATACACCTATTCTTTTCATTACTTTCACCTCATCAAAGTCACATATATGACTACTATATTATAGTTCTACATTTTACCCGAGTTCGAACTTTTTGTGTAGTAATTCACAACATATTTCTTTGTTAAATTTTAAATGTACATACTTTTTCATATCTTTTAGTTATTTACCGTCAAATATTCAAAGTTTTTCTAGCAATATTACACATCTAAAGAACCCTTTTAATTACAGCTTTTATAAGACTATATTCACCTTTATATTTCATTTTTTTCATATATGTAATGAAATTGTAACGTAGAACACTGTCGAAAGATGATATGATGAATTTACTCAAATCAGGAAAAATTTTCAGGGGGTACTAGTTTTATGAAAAAAGTAATAGCAGCTCTTACGCTTGCTGGCGTTATTGTTTCTACTAGCCCGATTGTCAGCCAAGCGGCTCTAGGCGACCAAACGCTTCGCCAAGGCATGAATCACCAAGATGTTAAACAACTACAACAAACGTTGAAAAATAAAGGTTATTTTAAAGGGAATACGACTACATACTTTGGGACTGTTACAACTTCTGCTGTAAAATCATTTCAGCGCAAAAATGGACTAGCAGCAGATGGTATTGTCGGAAAAGGAACGTACGCTAAACTAGGCGTTTCAGCAAAGGGCAAATCGTCTTCTAGCTCAGCGCGCTATAACCCTAACGCAGTGATTAACAAAGGAAAACAGTACATGGGCGTTCGCTATCGCTGGGGCGGAACAACGCCAAGCGGCTTTGACTGCAGCGGTTTTATTGGCTATGCGTTCAAACATGGCGGCGGGGTTCAGCTTCCTCGAACAGTAGCTCAAATTTACCAAAAAGGAACGCGCGTCTCAAGTCCAAAAGCTGGAGATATTGTGTTCTTCCAAACCTATACAAAAGGGCCTTCCCATGCAGGAATTTATTTAGGAAACAACCAGTTTCTTCACTGTTCTTCATCTAAAGGTGTGAGCATCTCTTCTCTAAAAGAGAGCTATTGGAGCAAACGCTATTTAGGTGCTAAAAGAATGTAGTTTCGATAAAAAGGGCAAGCTGTGCGATTTTGATGCGGCTTGCTCTTTTTCTGCATGTAAAAGATTTGGTATAGTAGAAGCAGCGCATTACAAAACCAAGCGTGTAGATGAATACTGTAAAGGAAGTTGAATAAATGCACACCCTTTTAATTGACATGGATTCTGTCATTTGTGATCTTATGACGGATTGGCATAACCAATATAACAAAGATTATTGCGACAGCTTATCGGTTGAAAAGTTAAAATGCTGGGAATCAGAAAAGTATGTAAAGCCGGAATGCGGCACAAAGATTTATGACTACCTCGATCAGCCGGGGCTTTTTTTACATTTACAACCTCTGCCTCATGCTGTTGAGGTTCTTAAACGACTTTATGAAAGGTTTTCCATTTTAATTGTCACAAGCAGCCGTACCTATGCTTATACAGAAAAAGAGCAGTGGGTTGAAAAACACCTTCCGTTTATCGGAAAGTACAATATCGTGTTTACACACCAAAAAGATAAAATATACGGAGACTTGCTATTTGATGATGCACCGCATAATTTGAAGGCTTTTCAAGCTACAGGTCGCCATGCTGTTGCCATGAGCTACCCATACAACGAAGAAGTAAATGTCCCTCGCGTGGACGATTGGCTTCAGTTTGAACAGTACGTAAATACTTATTTCAACGAATGTTAATCAAAAAAACACGTAGACTTTGTCATCAGAGAATGAATGCAGTGCGTTTGTGAGCACAGCTATAAGCATAAAAAAACCGCCTTTTGGGCGGTTTTTGACGGATAGCCCCCTAAGGGTTATCCGCTTTTTATTTAAAAAAGATATCGTTTTTAGTACTTATCAGCTGATGAAAAAAAGTCCATAATGGCATGGATAATTTCAACGGACTGAAAAGAAAACAATGATATGGCTGTTAATGAAAAGAAACCAATCATGGCCATACGTACAAGTAACATAGACTAATCGCCTCCCTGTTTTGAACTAAATGAACGCACCCAAAACAATTCGCTATCTGTCTTTGTTTGTACGACGTTTTCGCCAAGCAAAGGCAGCTCATTCACTGCGTGTAACAATGACAATGAATCTTCATCTTTCTCTTAAAGACTAAGCGTATAGTTAGTATATCAAATGAAACTTTTTCTTCAAGGCTATACTAGCGGTAAAAAAGGAAATAGTATGAAACGATGCGTTTTATCTTTACTTCATACAATTCAGTACCCTAATATTTATTATATTAAACCTTTTAGAAAAATTGCTACTATAATATCTTTTTTATAAAAAAGATATTAAGACCTAACTAAATTATTCCAATCCAAAGACGAACAAACGAGATAAATAATCTCAACTGCTTGTTACGTTGCTGTTGATTTCCTTGTAAGACTTCGCTTTCCCCAGGCGGCTGATGAGCCTCCTCGTCTACATACATAAAATCTACGTTCACTATATCAATGAAAAAATCCGAATGCGTTGGATTCTCCAGCAAGAATCAAACGCGTTCGGATCTTCCTTCAACTAAAATAATTTTGCCCCAGATTCTTCACATTATCGACACGTACTGTAATACTCATTAACAATGTCTAAAATAGTTGGGTATTCTTCCACCCATGTAAAGTTTGTTTTTTCGTTTTCTTTTTTTACTGTTTCTTGTTCTGCACCGATCTTTTCCATTATTCAATCTCTCCCTTTAACTGTTATATAACATTTATATTAACTAAACTTTGTTTTATAACAACTTTAAAAAGAAAGTTGGACAATGAGTATGAAAAAAAGTTATTGCAGGGATAAAATTTTCACATAATACGTACGGTTCCTCGGTCCATCAAACTCACAAAAATAAATTCCTTGCCACGTTCCTAGCAGCAGCTGCCCATCGTGAATGATTATATGCTGAGAGGGGCCGACCGTGCTCGCTTTGAGATGTGCCGCCGTATTTCCTTCCATATGAAGATCTAACTTATGTTCCCAAGGATATACTTCATCGAAGCGTCGGATCATATCCGTTTTTACATCGGGATCCGCATTTTCATTAATTGTTATACCAGCGGTTGTATGAGGACAGTAAACAACTACAGCCCCTTCTTTTAATCCTTCTGTTCTTATTACTGCTTGTACATGACTCGTAACGTCGATCATTTCGTCACGCTTATTCGTTTTTAACGTAAATGAATGTAGCATACCATCACCTCTTTTCTTTACCATAACATATCTTTTCTATTCTTCCACATTTTTCGCATAACTCGTTTTTACATCGTAAACACTAAGCTCATTAATACAACAGGCGGTGAGTTTATTTATGCTTGATTCAAAATTTCAGCCCAATGCAGACTACACCGTTCAAACGTTTCTAGATTTGGTGGGTCAAAATACAGATGTTGGTTCCAAAAAATTATGGCTGTCCCCCACAAAATATATATGCATTATTTATCTCCAAGGATTAGTCGACGGAGAAAAACTTGATAATCTCACTCAGCATATTGTTGAGACCAAAGCAAAAAGTGAAACGCAAACACTCGATGACATCGATTCGTTTATTTCTGTCATTAAAGACAAAGAAGTTTATACATACAAGCAAGCGATCTCGTGTTTTTTTAAAGGTCAGCCCTTGCTGTTCATTAGCGAAAGCACCACGGCATATTCGCTGAATATGTCTATGACCAAACAGCGCTCTTTAAGTGAACCTACAACAGAAAAAGTAGTGCGTGGCCCTAAAATTGCGCTTATCGAAAACTTAGATGAAAACCTTGGTCTTTTAAGGCAGCGTTCTACCGAAGAAGAAATGGTTATTGAAGACATTTACATTGGAAATACAAAGGAACATCGAACAAGTATCGTTTTTCATAATAAACACTGTCAAACTCACATCGTGAATCAAGTCCGAGAGAAATTATTAGACATTCCTTTAGATAACATTCAAGACTCAGGAATGATTGAAGAATTTTTAGAAGAAGCACCCTACTCACCGTTCCCTCAAGTGCAAAATACAGAAAGACCGGATCGCGTTCTCGCTGCGGTGAATGAAGGGCGAGTAGCCATTTTAGTAGATGGCTCTCCTTTTGCTCTTTTAGTACCTACAACTTTCGATATGATTATGAAATCACCCGATGATTATTACGAAAGATGGATAGCGGGTTCGTTGCTGAGATTACTAAGGTACTTGTCTATTTTTATTACCCTATTCTTTTCAGCTATTTATATTTCACTCGTTTCGTTTAACCAAGGTCTGCTTCCGACGGAGCTAGCTATCACTATTGCGGCTACACGAGAAAACGTTCCTTTTTCTCCTTTTATCGAAGCAGTGGTCATGGAAGTGACGCTTGAATTATTGCGCGAAGCCGGGCTGCGTCTCCCTACTCCTGTCGGACAAACAGTTGGACTTGTAGGAGGGGTTGTGATTGGTCAAGCAGCGGTGGAAGCCCATATCGTTAGCTCCGTTATGATTATTGTTGTATCCGTATCGGCAATTGCGTCCTTTACCGTTCCTCAGTATGGAATTGGCCTTTCGTTTCGAATTTTGCGTTTCGTATCTATGATGATTGCAGCAATCTTTGGATTATACGGAGTTACCATGTTTTTCCTTGTTCTTGTCATTCATCTAACTAAGCTCGAAAGTTTTGGTATAGCCTACTTTAAACCGTTTTTTGCGTTAAATAAAAAAGCGTGGAAAGACTCTTATGTTCGTCTTCCAAACAAAAGCCTAAAACAGTCTAAAAATAAATCAAAACAAAACTAACAAAAGGAGGACCATATGCAACAATCACAATCAAGCAAGCTTCTTTCAGATTTTTACGCCATTTCAATTATTTCTTCAACTATGCTTGGCGTCGGTTTATTAACACTGCCAAGCAGTATTACAAACCAGACAAATAATGCAGACGGATGGATTGTACTGATTATGGACGGTCTTTTGTTTATTGGAATTGTTCTTTTTTTAGTCTGGATGGTTAAGTATTTTACAATTAGCTGTATGTTTGATTTTACACAGGAAGTAACCGGCAAGATAATTGGAAATATCTTCAACTTTGCTATGGTCGTTTATTTTACATCTGTAGCAAGCTTTGAAGTAAGAGCTATGGCAGAAATGATTCATTTTTATTTACTGGAAACGATGCCCATTGAATTAATTATTCTTTCGTTTATTTTGACAGGCGTTTATTTAATCACGGGAGGTATTGATTCTATTGGAAAAGTAATGGCACTATGTTTTCCTGTAACGGTCATCATTCTTCTTACCTTATACGCTCTTAGCATCGGTATGGTGGATTTAAAAAACTTGCAGCCTGTATTAGCTGACGGATTCAGCCCGCTTCTTGCTGCCTTTACAACCGTCTCTGTTTCTTTTTTAGGGATTGAAACCATTGTCTTTCTTCCGAAGCATATGAAAAATAAAAATCACTTACGAAAAGTTTCGATCATCGGATTTTCTATTCCTTTACTTTTGTATATTATCACTTACGTATTAGTTGTAGGCGCTTTATCCGTTCCGGAGGTAAAAACAACCGTTTGGCCTACGATTGAATTTGTTCAGACGCATGAAGTAAAAGGAATTTTCTTTGAGAGGCTTGAATTATTTTTACTTATTGTCTGGCTTCTTCAGTTTTTTTTAACTTTTGTAATGTATTTCTTTTTGGCTGTTTCAGGATTTAAAAAGATTTTCAAAAACCGGTCAACTACCAATATTATCTTTCTTGTGCCCATTTTATTTATGAGCTCGTTAGCCCCCAAAACAGCAAGCGACGTGTCCCATTTTTCAACGGTATTAGGCTGGGCATTTTTAGTGACATTTTTAGTTATCCCTCTTTTTTTCAGCACGTTAATGAAAATAAAAAAGGTTGTGTTCAAATGACGAAAAAATGTCTTCCTGTCATGATGACCGTTTTTTTATTATGCGGCTGTATGAGCCATCGGAATATTGAACAACTTGCTCTTGTTATAGGAGTGGCAATGGATATTACACCAAAAATCGAACCAAAAACAGGAAAAAATCAGCTTGTGCTGACTCATCAAACGTTAACCGAAACGGAATCCGGAAATATGTCTTCTTCCATTCCATACAAAAACATTACAACAGCCGGCCCTACCATTCATGAAATCACACGAAATATTTCGCTGAAATCTGACCCTATATACAGCCAGCATCAGCGAGCACTTTTAATAGGAGAAAAAGCGAGCAAGACAATCCCTCTTGATGCGCTTATCAATCAGTTTGTACGTGATAATGAAATACGGCGCAGCAGCCTTGCGTTTGTTACAAAAGGAGACGCTAAAAACGTTTTAACGATTCAAGGAATGTCTGTGCCTCCAGTCAACTTAATTTACGAGCTTGTTTACAATAAATTCAAAACGAATAAAATTCTAAATCCCTTAACCATGGGAGAGCTATCGGCTAAGTTAAAAACAGATCAAAGCTTTTTAATACAGCGGCTTTCTAAAATAAAAAACAGCGTTGAAATAGACGGCGCGGCAATCATAAAAGATAAAAAAGCAAAATTCACCTTAACTCAGCACCAAGTGGAGGCTTTAACGTGGTTAACGGGGAATATTAAAGGCGGAATTATTTACGGCAAACACGGTCCATACCCCTTTTCCTATGAAATTGGAGATGTTCAGCAAGATGTGAAGGCCCGCATTGATTCAAATCACTCCCTTCATTTTGACATCAACGTTCAAACAAGCGGCAGGCTATCAGAAGATTGGGAGACTTCAAAACAGGCTCTTGCCGCCTCTAATGTAAAGAACACCGAGAAAAAAATAGAAAAAATTATTCGAAAAGACGCAGAAAAAACACTTCGCTTATTACAAAATAATTACAAAGCTGATGTGCTTGACCTGCATAATTACGTACGAATTCATCATCCTCATTTTTGGAAAAAACATCAGCATGAATGGGATGAAATATTTAGCCAGTCGACCATCGACTATCATGTCGATGTTCAAATTAAAGATTTTGGTACACAGGGCAGAGATTAGTCTTATTACTCAACGCCAGCTTCAGTCAGCTCTTTTTTCTTTAGTTCCATAATCGTGAACTTATCGGTATAGTTTTTGCTGATGAACAGCTGGCGTTCATCATCGTTATTAAAATAAAACTTTTTATCGTCCTGATATTGAAAATTCACTTTTTTCTTTTTCATTTGTTTAATAAACGTTAAATAGTCATTTGAATGAATGAGGTACCTCTTAGGCTTATCAGATATTTGAACAACATCTTCACCTGAAGACTTTAATTTTACAATACTCCATGCAATGGGAAGAGGATTACCTTCTTGAAAGATCGTTTTGTGAAAAATAAGCACAAAGAAAGCAGCTGTAACAATTGAAATAAGAACAAGCTGTTTTTTCACCGTCTATCACCCTTTCTTCACGTCGTTACTACGTTAAGTAATACGACAGGCGTATGAAAAAACCTGTTCATCCGCAAAGGTTGTGTAAAGAAATAATGCAAAATCAACAAAATATAACAGTTTGGTTACCTTTTGATTAAATAACATTACTTCTTTACAAATTTAGCTAATCACGTGATAGACTAAATTCAACATATTAAGTCAGGACTAAACTAAATGAGGTGTTGCGTATGACCACAATGCGGCTTCAATCATACTTAACAACAATGTTTCCAAATGTTCAAATGAAAAGACCTCTTTTTTATAACGCGCCTGCGGGTATTCGCTTTACGCTTACCAATCAAAAAGGCGTATGGGAACGAGAATACATGAAAAATGTGTACGCACGCGCTTACGAAATTTTTGAAACACTCCATGAAAAAAATGATGAGCTGCTGCTTGTTTTCAAAGCGAATGCTGCACAGGATGATTTACTTTTAAAAAAGAAAAAAGAAACAGCTATTAAAAAATTCATCCGCTCTCGCCTGAAGAAACAAGAAGTTCAATCCGTAGCATTATTAAATAACGCTGAGTATATTATTGCCTGTAAAACAAATGATGTGAAAGAAAAGCTTCTTTTGCAATCAATTGCCAACCGTGATCTTCATATTCATCCGGCTATTGAAGAAGAGTGTTACATTGTGAATTTGAATAAAGAAACCATCTTCCACCTATACGACGAGCGCGGCCTGGACATCGTATCAAACAATCAGTCTTCTCTTCAACTGCTTCAGCAAAAGTTTCACGACTGGATTCTAGATATTGATGCAGCTTGTTCAAAAAAAGTACAGTAAAAAAGCAATCATTCAGTAAAGGAATGATTGCTTTTTTATTAGGCTTGATGGACAGGAGACGCTTTTTTTAAAAACAGCCAGTTGATAAGAAAGAGTAGGAAGCTTACGATAACCATTGTTCCGAATGTAAGCAATAACGACCCGCTCGAAAAGCTTTTTATAAAATGAATAATCGGTTCTTTTGTTACTGGAATTGTGAACAGTAACACCAGAACAGCACCGCTGATCATCCCTCCTGTTTGCCCGAATTTGTAGACAATGCTGCCAAGCAAACACGCGGCTGCTGTAATAAAAAAGATAAAGACAGCGTCCGTTAAAAAGTGAACAGCGAGAGTAGGATCATGGAAGATAAAATCACTTGCATAATAAAGCTGAACATTCATTAAATTCAAACTATTAATCACCTTCATTGAAATGCTCATGATGACAACATTGATAAAAGACATTACAATTGCAAATAGAGCAAAAACACAGGTCATCGTTGAAAGATATGCTTTACGAGTAGCTCCTAACTTTAAGCAAAAGGAAAAACTTTTTCGAATGATAATAAAACTTACAATACCTGAAAAGATATACTGCGGCATACTTGTTACTAACAGAAGATGCTCATTCACCTGACTGAACACTAAAATATCTACTGCAACAAAAGCTAGCAGAATCGTCCAAAAGCGAATCATTAAATACTTTAGTTCAACGTAGAGCGAATAACTAATGGCTGCAAACTGTCCTTTCATTACGCTACACCTCCACGATTGGCTGTAAGATAAATCATAATATCCTGTATGTGAACGGCTTCTACATGAAACGAACTGTCGACAAGTTCTTCAGCATAAATATCTTCATTAAACAGCACTATTTTTTTCTCTCCCCCGAATACCTGTTCATGGATGACTTGCTTTCCTTTTTCATATTCTTCAATTTGACTTTTAGGTCCTTTCACACTTACACAGCGCTGCTGCAAATTTTCTGCTGTATCCTGAAGAATCAGCTTTCCTTTTTGCATAATAAGTACTTCTTCAAACAAATTACTTACTTCATCAATTAAGTGCGTTGAAATAATGAACGTGCGTGGATATTCTTCATATTCATCCAATAAAAGCTCATAAAAGCGGGCTCGCATCGCAGCATCAAGTCCAATATAAGGTTCATCAAAAATTGTGATGCTTGTGCGAGAAGATAACCCAACAATAATTCCTAACGCTGATTCCATACCTTTAGACAATGCTTTCACTTTCCTATTACAATCTAAATCGAACTCTTCCATAAGCCTCTCAGCAGCTTCCTGGCTCCAATAAGGATAAAAAAAGGAGGCAATTTTTAGCACGTCTTTGACTTTTAATGTTTTTTTGAAATTTCCGCTTTCGTTAATTAAGCAGATGTTTTGTAGAACAGAGCGGTTTTCAAACGGAGATTGATTTCCCACTTTTACCTCTCCTGTTGTAACTGGAATATGTCCGGCTACAATTTGCATCAGAGTCGTTTTACCCGCTCCGTTTCTACCTAGCAGTCCGTATATTTTATTTTGTGCTAGCGTAAGTGAAATATCCTTTAACACTTGCTTAGATCCGTAGCATTTATTTAACAGCTGCGCTTCTATATTCATTCTATTTCCCCCTTGTCTAACAGCTCTTTTAACTCGGTTACCGTAATTCCTAAATGCTGTGCTTCTTTTTTCAGCGGAACGATAAAACGGTTATAAAATTCTTCTTTTCTTTGTGTAAGCAACACTTCTTTGGCACCCGCACATACAAACATCCCGATCCCTCTCTTTTTATACAATATTCCGTGGTCAACTAGCTGATTAATTCCTTTAGCTGCCGTTGCAGGGTTAATGCGATACATTTTGGCAAATTCATTCGTAGACGGTACTCTTTCTTCTTCTGGAAAAGCATCATTTAAAATATTCTCTTCGATGGTTTCTTTGATTTGTTGAAAAATTGGTCGCTGATGATCTAATGATTGTTTCATTTTGACTACCTCACTTAAGTGGTTCATTACTCATGTAACTAACTATATAACTAACTGGTTATTTTTTCAAGTATTATTTCCAAAAAAAGAAAAAAAGTCCGTCAGTTAGTTACTGACGGACTTTTTCATTTGACTGTTGAACCACTTGACCGTTCTTTTTACTAGCTCATCCTGCTGCTCTTTAGGAGAAATACTGGCTTTGTTGTCGCCTTTTTGTTTCCCGTACATTCCAAACTGTGCGTGATTAGCTCCTTTTACTTGGACCAGCTCCGTATTTTTTGAAAGTAAATGCTTGGTTTCTTTAATTTTTTCAGGCGTCGACAAACCATCTTTCTCACCGGTTAAAGACAAAATAGGGTAAGTGGAGGTTGAAAAATCATTTTTATTCATCGGATACGATGCTAAAAGAACTAAGCCTTTTATTGAGTTTTGATGATCATACGCATAAGACGCTGCACTCACTCCTCCAAGGGAATGCCCTCCGATAAACCATGCGGCAATCTTCGGGTAGCTCTTCACAATATCCGTCGCTTTATTTTGACTAAAGAAGCTCATATTAAACGGAGAATCTACAACAGCAACAAGATATCCTTCATTTGCAATTTGCTGAGCATAATAGCCATATGCTAACGGCTCTACTTTAGCACCTTGATAAATAATATAGCCGGCCTTTATCTCTTTGTTCGTTTGAGGCTTAAATACGTAATAATCGTCTTTTTTCACTACTTTTTTCTCATCTACCAGTGAGTGAAGCTGTTTTGAAGGTTCATAATCAAAACCCGACCATATAACAAAAAAAGCCGCGGTTACTGCAACAAGAACGGCAAGACTGACTCCTAGTATTTTTAACGTTTTTTTCATGTCACTCCCTCTTTCTGTTTTTTTACTATGTACTCTTTTTATATCTTTTAGACATTTTACATGTTTGTTTCAAAGACATACAAGAAAAAAGAGGGGCTCAATATGCATGAAGCAGCAAAAGTAACGTAAACCATTACAAACAATCAAGCAGAGAAAGCTAAAAATTCGGCTGTAAGCTATAATAAGGGGCAGTCTCATTAGCAGACAACCTTCATTAATGAATATCTCGTTTCTTAAACCTTCCTCCCCTGACTTCAGCAATAGCTGCTACAGCAAAAAAAGCAGATGGATCTATCTCATCGATAATCGCTTTTAACTTTGCTTCTTCAAGCCTGGTAATAACACAAAAAATCACTTTTTTATCATCTCCCGTATACGCACCTTCCCCGTTTAAATACGTGACGCCTCTCCCTAAACGAGCAAGGATTGCTTCACCAATTTGTTCATATTGTTCGCTAATAATCCAAGCTGACTTGGACTCATCTAAACCTTGAATCACAATGTCAATCGTTTTAAAAGCAATGAAGTAAGCCATTAAAGAATACATAGCGCGGTCCCAGCCAAATACAAAACCGGCACTTCCCAAAATAAATAAATTAAAAAACATAATCGTCTCACCTACGGAGAACGGCGTACGCTTATTAAATAAAATAGCTAATATCTCGGTGCCGTCTAAAGAACCTCCGTATCGAATAACAATTCCTACTCCCACACCGAGAACAATTCCGCCAAACACAGTTGCTAAAAGAGGGTCGCCTGTTAAGACCGGCAAGTCGTGAAAAATAGAGGTAGCAATGGATAGAATGATAACACCTAATAGCGTAGATAGCGCAAATGTTTTTCCAATTTGCTTGTATCCAATAAAAAAGAATGGAAGATTTAATACGAAGATATAAAAGCCGATTTGAACATCCGTTAAGTGGGATAAAATAATAGATATACCTACAATTCCACCGTCAATAACCTCATTAGGGACAAGAAAAAATTCTAGCCCGACGGCCATTAAAAGGGCCCCCACTAAAATAAATAGCATACGCTTTACAATCATTTTAGCTGATAGCGAACGATGAACAACCTTTTTTATTTCATGATTCGTTTGCAGCACATAACTTCCCCTCCTTTTTGTGATAGAGACATCAATTACTAACTAAACGCTCTATTTTAATATTATCACAAAATTCAAACTATTTATCTGCTCTTTTACAAAAATTTCATCTAATGAAATAAATTATGCATATATTGGATAAAATTGTAGATGATAACAAGTGAATAAATGCCCGAGTACGTTCAAAAGTGAATGCACCCCGACCACTTTTCATACGGGATTAACAGGACAAACTTAGATTAAAAGGAGAGTAAAACGTTATGAACCGTGTAAAGATTATTGCTGCTTCTTTACTCGCAGTTTTATTGCTAGCTTTTTCAGATAATTTCACTTCTGCAGCTGTGCAGGAGGCAATGATACGAGTTGTGCATGCATCACCTGATGCACCTGAAGTAGATATATATGTGGACAATCAAAGCATCGTAGTCGGCGCATCGTTTAAAGATGTGACAGATTACCTTAAGGTACCTGCGGGGTCTCATAAAGTAGAGGTATATGCTATAGGTACAAAAGGAAAAGAAAAACCTGTCATTTCAACTAATGTAACCGTCGAAGCAAACAAAGCCTATACCCTTGCTGCTATTAACCAAGTTGCACACTTAGAATTAAAAGTAGCTCAAGATGATATGAACGTAGCTAAAGGAAAGAGTAAAATCCGAATTGCTCACTTTTCTCCAGATGCTCCCGCTGTTAATGTAGGTATTAATCACGGCCCTACTTTGTTTAAAGACACTGCTTTTAAACAAATGACAAATTATTCTGAAGTAGATGCCGGAACTTATGATTTAACCATCGCAACTAGTCAAGACAATAAAAAAATACTGGAAATTCCAAATCTTAATTTAGAAGCCAACACGGTCTACACGGTGCTCGCTATTAACAAAGCCGACAGCCTTGAAACGCTGTTATTAAAAGATAATACCGCTATGCCTTCCGAAATGCCAAAAACCGGTATGGGCGGTGCTTCAGAGGATAATTATAATTCAATTGTGCCTGTTCTTACTTTATTGGGAATTGGAGCGGTCGCTATATTTGTTGTTCGTCGTCACAGAGGATACGAAAGCGAATGAAATGGATAGGAGGGGTTTTCACCTTTTCTTTTATACTATTCATGAGCAGCTGGTTTGCCCAATCAGCATTTGCAAATAGCTCGACGGATTTTGTTGTGAAGATGGCTGAAACAAAATCGGCTCAATCCTTGAAATCTTCAGGGACCGCTTCTACACCTCTTCCATCTCAGCTTATTATTCCGAAGCTTCATATCAAGGCTTTTATAAAAGGAATGGGCCTTACTAATCAAGGTGAAATGAGCGTTCCTGATAATGGTCATGATGTAGCATGGTTTAAGCTTGGAGCAAGACCCGGAGAGGAAGGAAATGCGGTCATTGCAGGACATGTTGATGACCAAAAAGGACCCGCTATCTTCTATCATCTCGACAAGCTCACAAAAGGAGATGAAATTTTTGTAACCGATCAGCAAGGTCAGCAGCTGGCCTTTGTTGTTACCAATAAAGCTTCTTACCCCCGAGAGTCTGCTCCTATCAGAGAGATTTTCGGTCCAACTTTTCAACACCAGCTTAATTTAATCACCTGTACGGGAACATTTGATCATAAACAGAAAACTCATGAGCGCAGACTCGTTATTTATACAAGCCTCCGCCCGGAAAAAACAGCCGATGTTTCTCACTAAACATCGGCCTTTATTACTTTTAATTACACACTGGTTCGTTTTATTTAAATATTTACACAGCCTTAATATGAACACAACATCTCGCTGGTAAACTAATGCACGACCCCTCAATAAAAAGGAGTTTTGATATGAGACGAAAATGGTGGTTTGTAAGCTCACTCACTTTTTGTTTATGCGGTATTTTTATGTTTATACATACGCAGGCAGCTTCTACTCAAGCAGAAAAAGTAGCCATTATTGCTCATCGAGGCGCATCAGGATATGAGCCAGAGCATACGATGCAATCTTATCTCACGGCCGTCCAGCAAAAAGCGGATTACATTGAACTTGATCTTCACATGTCTAAAGATCAGCAGCTTGTAGCCATTCATGACTACAAAGTTGACCGCACGACAAATGGAACAGGATATGTAAAACAGTATACAGTGAAGCAGCTTCAGCGTTTGAACGCAGGAAAAGGTCCTAAAAAAGCCGTCATTCCAACTTTAGAAGAAATATTCCGTAAGTTTGGCAATCGAACAAACTATTATATTGAAACAAAATCTCCTCATGAATATCCAGGTATGGAAAAAGAATTGTTAACGCTGATGGCTAAGTACAACATTCATACCAATCACGTCATTGTACAATCATTTAGTCCTGAAAGCTTAAAAACCGTCCATCGATACCGACCTACTATGAAACTAATTCAACTGATTCGTTCCAAGCAAACCAATATGTTAACAGATCAGCAGTTCAGACAAATTAAAACATACGCGAACGGCATCGGTCCTAACGCAAGCACGCTGACAAAACCATATGTACAAAAAGCTCGCTCGTATGATTTAGACGTCCACCCGTATACAGTAAATGATGAAAAACAAATGAGAACACTTATCGAGTGGGGCGTAACCGGCATGTTTACTAATTACCCGGATCGTCTTTATAACGTGCTTCATAAAAAATAAACACTTGCCGCGGCAAGTGTTTATTCTTTATACATCTCTTCTATTCGCTCGCCACAAGTACAGGCTAATTAATGCTATGGCATAAAGCAAAGCCCAGCCAAACACCAAAAATTTATTTAATCCTTCGTTAATAAATTGAATGATTGCAGATACGGGCGGCAGTACATACAGCAGCAGTCCGCCTCCTTGATACGGAAATGAAACGCCTGCCGCTGCAAGCGTAATGATTAAAATAAACAGAGGTCCAAACCACGATAAGCTGCCTTCTCTTACAACATCTCTTGTAAAAACAAGACCTATGCTCATACCAAGCAAACTAAACGTCCAGTGAATAATAAACCCAAACACCATTTGCTTAGTGGATATATCCACTTCAAACATATCAAGCAGCACGGGATAGGCAATTGAAACCGCTGATAAAAATGTAAACAGCAGAACACAGCTAATAAGTTTGCTCGTAAAGTACTTATTCTTTTTCCCTACGTGAAGTTTTGTAATAACTTCTTGACTGGAATCTTCCGCGTGAAACAGCGACATTGTAAACCAAGTGGTTAGAAAAAAGAGGAAAAGCGCCGTATTAAAAAAGCTATCAAGCACCGGGTTCGGTCTATATGTATAGTTCATACACAGCGAAATAATATAAAGTGCAAGCGGCGGAATATATCGATACGATTTAATATATGTAATAAAATGATAGCGAATCAATGCACCCATCTTAAATTTCTTCCCTTTCCATATGATATAGCTTTACAACTTCACCTTGAACAGCAAGTAATTCTGCAAGAAACTCGTTTACATATTTTTTATCTATATAAAAAATCCAGTAGTTTCCGTGCTGTTCAATTTTCGTGCACTTTTCTTTTAATAAACGAAGTGGCTTATTAAGAATCACATTTGCCTCAATAACCGTTAAATGCTCAATGAGTTGAACGCGCTCATTTTTTAAAATGCGCTGTGACCCAATGGTGATAACACGATCCGCTACAGCATGTATGAGCCTTTCTTCATGACACGTAAATACAATGGTCATCCCTCGTTCTTTTAGCTTTGTAAAAATTCGTTCTACTTCTAGCTGAGCACGCGCATCTAATCCTGATAGAGGTTCATCAAGCAATAGCAGCTTAGAAGAACTCAGCAGTGCTTGCATCATGTTGACTTTTTGCTTCATTCCTTTTGAAAAAGAAACGATTTCTTCATGTCTAAACTCTACCATTTCGAAAGTTTCGAGCAGCTCTTCAATTCTAGAGCTGCGCTTTTTCTTAGACAATCCTTGAATTCGTCCCATGTGCTGCAAATAACCTGCTAGGGTAAAACGCAGCTCCTGAGGAAATTGCTCTACCACAAATCCAGGCGTACCGGTTTCTTTATCAAGGTGAATTGTTCCTTTAGTCGGTTTAGATAATCCGCCAATTAGCTTTAAAAACGTACTTTTTCCCGCCCCATTTTTTCCAACAATCGCAACAGTCTCTCCTTTATAAAGGGTCGTATGAATGTTTTCTAATACGGTATGTTTTTTGTATACTTTTGCAACATTTTTTAATTCAATCAGTTTTTCCATCCGCTGCCTCGCCTCTCCATAATCCTATATGTTAAATCATAGCATATTTATGGGGAATGTGCTTCCATCTCTATACGTTTCAGCTAAATTTTTCCCGTACAAAAAAGCCTTTGATATGATCAAAGGCTTTTTATAGACAATACCATATGCTCTTCATCAATAAATTCACCATCTACTTGAAGAGCTCTTTTTTCATACGCATAAGAAGTAAAACCGAGGCTTTTGTATAGGGCTTTTGCCCCTTCATTTTTAGCAGCGACAGCTAGGTAGATTTGCAAAACATTCGCTTTGGAAAAAGCTTGTTCAACAGCGGCTTTTAACAGCTTCTTCCCAAGACCTTTCCCCCTTGCTTCAGGGGCTACGTACATGCCCCAAATATCTCCTTTATGCTGAACTTTTAAAGGCTTTTGCTGCTGAAACCCTACAATCCCTACAAGCTGGCTTTCCATAAAAGCTCCTACTACAAATTCTGATTGGCTGCTTGGGAAATAATTTCTGATATCAGCAATTTCTTTTTCATATTCTTCTTCATAACTTAAAATAAAACTTTCGGGATGATCTTTTAAAGCACGAAGACGGAGTTCAAAGTACACGTCAGCGTCTTCTTTTGCCAACAATCGTATATTCATCTTTTCACCTTAGTTTCTTATGTTTTAATTAGCTATTAAGGACTGTACACGCTAAATACTTCATTCCACCGATACAGCTCATAATAATTTCCCGGCAGGTCTAAATCTGAAATAAGTACCTTGTCATTTTTCGTATCTTTTATGCGCGTTAAAAGATTTGCTTGTTTTCGATTTGTACGAATCCACATCGTTTGATTCGTTGCTTTATGATAAACAGGCGCGTAATCGCCTAAGCCTTTTTGCGGAAATGTGAACTGACTTTGCTTATTTGTCTTTACATTCATGCTATATAAAAAAGGCAGCGGCCTCTTTTTTTCATCATTCGACCACCCTGCTTCGGGCACACGTGAAATGATGATGTTATCTTTTTCTGTCCAAGTGAAATCCCAATCTGCGAAGCCTTTTGGCGTAAACACATGTTCTTTAAAAACGGGCATCTCTTTTAAAGTGAACTTTTTATTTTCGGTGGCAAATCTTCCTTCTCCATTAATAAATGCCAGTACTTGCTCTTCATTACTCCACTTAAACCAATTGGGTACATTAAGCATATCTCCCACCACTTGAAAAGCTTTTCCTTCTTTTGTAATGATGCACAGCTTATTTGCATCTGCAGACATCGAAGCCGTTGGAATAGCGATAAAACTAATCCATTGACCGTTAGGAGACCATTTAAAGCTGCTTGTTGTATACGCAAAAAATGAATCATTTTCTGCTGGCAGCGTCGTAAAAGCCTCTACTTTTTTCACATCTAACCCTGCATATTTGCTCACTGTATATAGCTTTACCGGTCCCCATCCCGTGGGCGCCAGCGCAGCAGCTGACGTAATTAAAAATCGATCTCCTTCCGGAAACCATGAAAACTGATCAACTCCTATGGCTACACGCTTCTTTTCATGCGTTTTAACGTTGTAATATACTAAGATTCCATTCGAAATATACGCAAGCTCCTCGGCAACCGGTGACCATTGATAATGAGTCACATCATGTTCAACAAGCAGCGGTTTTCCTTTTAACGGTGCAATCATTAAAGAATCATTTTCTGCATACGCAACTATATCTCCATGTGATGACCATTGAGGCATAGAGGCATGACGGGCATAGGATAACTGCCTTTCGGTACCGTTATCATATACCCATAGGTTTCCTTGCCGTATAAAACTGACCTTCACTGTATTGGCAGCATTTATTTGCATAGGGAACAACATAAGAAAAAGCAGACATAACGCTATTTTTTTCACCATGTTCACTCCTGTCTTTTTTTATAGCGTTACACAAATCTCCTCATCTCATCACATTTTTGAAAAAATAAAAAAGCGCAGCGGATAGCTGCGCTTTTTGTATATTATGATTTTGACTTAGATTTTGGTGATGGCTTTGTTTTAGCTTGTGCTGCATTATTGGCCGCATCTTTTTCTTTTAATAAACTCATACGTTTTTTCAAGTAGTAACCTTGTCCAATTCCGAATAAGTTACCAATTACCCAATATAGTGCAAGAGCAGATGGAAGTGAAATTCCCGCTACTAAGATGAAGATTGGCATAATGTTCATCATCATTTTCATTGGAGGTTGAATTTCATCCGTCATACTTACACGAATTTGTAAGAATGTCGTAATCGCTGCAACTACCGGTAAAATGAAGTAAGGATCTGGCTTTCCTAAACTTACCCATAAGAATGAATGCTGCGCAATTTCATGCGTTCGTGCAATGGCATTATAAAATGCGATAATAATAGGCATTTGAATAAAGATTGGCAAACATCCGCCAACCGGATTAATTTTATGCGTTTGGTAAAGCTGCATCATTTCTTTTTGCTGCTTTTGCTGTGTTTCCGGATCTTTTTTACCAGCATATTTCTTTTGAATCTTTTCCATCTCTGGACGAAGTGCTTGCATAGCCATCGTGCTCTTTTGCTGTTTTAAAATAAGTGGCAATAGAACTAAACGAATGATAACCGTCGCAATAATAATAGACAGACCATAGCTTCCGCCTGCCCACTCAGCAATTTTCGTTAATGCCATAGATAAAGGGTAAACAAAATAATGATCCCAGAATCCGCCACTTGTAGCCGTAACCGGTGTTTTTGTACTGCTACAGCCGGCTAGAGCTAAAAGAAGCGCTCCCATTAAACCAAGCAATAATAATTTTTTATTTCTTTTCATATTCTTTCCTCCTAATAATGACTAAATGTATGAAGTGTTTTTCAGAAGGAAAGGATCTTCTTCATCATTATTCTTCTCTTTAACTGGTGTTTTTCTATACACATGTATAAATACATTTCGTCTTTTCCATATCGTTAATACTGAAGGATCGATCCCTGCATTCACATGGTCAGTGACAGGTTCCGCATGAAAAGCCGTAAACCTAGCTTCACGAAGCATATAATAACAAAGGATGTATAAAACGAAAGCAGATAAATACGGCGCATATAGAAAAAGATCGTGATAAAATTCCATGTGCCAGCTCTCTTTCTGACTATAATAGTACAATCCAATATATGTAGTGTAGCATTTACGTTCCTGTTACACAACATCAACTTATCTCTTTGACTGTTCTACGTATTACTTTTTAAAAAGTTTCATATTTACGACACAAAATTTGCTCACCATAAAATATGATGAGCAAATCTAATACCATTCTCTATTCTCGTATGCTTAGCGCTGGTTCTCAGTCTTCTTTTAGTTTCATGAACCACGTAACGCCGAATGCTACACCCACAGAAATAATCATACCGATGATATAGTGAATTAAATTGCTCATACCAAGCGGTGCGGCGATTGCCATCATTGGAATACCTGTGAGTCCGTATGCATTGGCTACTACGTGCATAAGTACAACGTAGCCTCCCCCGGCTGCCCCGCCTATAGCCGCAGCAATAAATGGCTTGCGAAGCCGTAAATTGACGCCAAAGATAATCGGTTCTGTAATTCCTAAGAAAGAAGAAATAGCCGCCGGAATCGCAATTTTTTTCGTTTTGGCATTTTTCGTCTTAAAGTAAACAGCCAGCCCTGCTCCTCCTTGCGCTACATTCGCGCAGGCCCAAATAGGAAGTAAGAAGTTAACACCAATCTTCGGGTTAGCAAGCAGCCCTGCTTCAATAGCATGAAAACTATGCTGCAGGCCTGTTAATACAATGGTTGAATATAAGCCACCAAACAAAATTCCTGCAAACACTCCGGCTACATCGTATAGAGACTGAAGGCTAATGGAAATTAAATCTCCAATATAGCGGCCGAAAGGACCAATAAACACAAGTGACACAAAGCCCGTGATAATAACAGTTAAAAAAGGCGTAACAAGTAAATCAACCGAATTCGGCACAATTTTCCGCAGGCCCTTTTCAATTTTACTCATCACGTAAATAGCTAATAAAATTGGAACGACCGTACCTTGATAGCCAATCAGCGGAATACTTAAGCCAAACAAATCCATATATTCTGGCTTAGCATCTGCTAATGTCCATGGATTTAATAACATCGGATGCGTCAAAATCCCTCCGATAACCGCTCCAAGATAAGGGTTTGAACCAAATTCTTTTGCAGCTGAAAACCCGATTAAAATCGGTAAAATGATAAATGCTGCGCCTGAGAACATGTCCAATAAAACAAATAACGCACTATCTTCTGAGACCCAGTGGAACGCTTTCATCATACCGAGCAATCCCATTAATAAACCGCTTGCTACAATGGCTGGAATAATCGGAACAAAAATATTGGAAAGCATGCGGGCAAAACGGGCAAATGGGTTCATCTTCTTCTTCATTTCTTCTTGGTGATCTACTGGGGCAGCAGCCTCTTCAGCGCCTAATTCTTTAACAAAAGCAGCGTGGATTTTATTAACGAGACCGGTTCCAAAAATGATTTGAAACTGTCCTGAATTTGAAAAAGCCCCTTTTACATCCTCTATTTCATCCAAACCTTTTTGATCGATTTTGCTTTCATCTCGAATAACGAGGCGCAAACGCGTAGCACAGTGCTGGGCACTAGCAATATTTTCTTTTCCTCCCAAAAGCGGAACAAGCTTTTTAGCAATTTCTTTTACGTCCATCTTACTTCCTCCTTGTTGTATGTCATAAAAAAAGCAAGACCTAAAACACGCTTATAAAAGACACACTTGTCCTTTATGCGCATTCTAGGTCTTGCCTGCTTTACCAGTCACAATCCCGATTATTCAATTAATACGCTTTCATTGTACTCAATGCAACAATATTCGTCAATGCTTTTTTCTATATTCTTTGCTCTATTCGGCAAATGTGAAGCGTGATGTAGCCTAACTCCGCTTCTGGAAAATTAATGTCGTACTCCTCTTTGACAAATTGCTTTATCGTTTCAGCACACTGATACGATTTTTTATATTTGACTTTTAATACGTCGAGCATCTCTTCATCCATCTCATGAAAAGGTTCATTTTGCGCTAAACGATTTAACGCAAAGCGCAAGTGAGTCAGCAGACGCTGATAGGACATGCTGTTTTCATCAATCTCCATATTCAGCTCTTTTTTTATAATCGTAACCATTTCATTAATAATCGTTGTATTCATCATGAGCTGCTGCATTCCTGGTGAATTCAGTTTCGCCGTATGAATATGAAGCGCAATATATCCCGCTTCATCAATCGGCATCGTGATGTCTAACCTCTTTTTGATATGCTGAAGAGCCCACACTCCTATTGCATACTCAGGCTGATAGAGTGATTTAATTTCATTAAGCAATTTATTTTGGATGGAAATTCCGCGGGCTATCCTTTCGACAGCAAAGGATAAATGATCGCTCAAAGCAATATGCACATGATGACTTAGCGTAGCAGAAAGCTGCTGCTCAGCATACGAAATGATTTCTTCCGCCACTTGAATATGCTCTTCAGGAAGATTTTTTAATAGTTCTTGAAACTTTTCCTGTTCTTCTTTCATGACAAAGACTTTCTCCACTTTTGCAGCATTAATAAGATCATTTTTACCTTTTTGAAAAGCGATGCCGGGACCCATCGCAATCTTTTCAACTCCGCCTTCCTTAAAGACAACGGCGTTGTTATTTAACACTTTTAAAATCTTCAAATGCGCTCTCCTTTCTTAAAGGAAAAGGCCTTGCTTATTACTTCATCGTTACTTTTGCACAAGCAGTTTCGCCTTTTTGAACCGTCCCTTGAGCCAAAATTTCGAAACTTTCACTTGCATCACTATTTGTAACAACAATTGGTGTGATAATGCTTTTCGCTTTTTCTTGAATAAGCGCTAAATCAAATGTAATAAGAGGTGTTCCTACACTTACTTTGTCACCTTGTGTTACGTGAGCTTCGAATCCTTCGCCTTCCATTGCCACTGTTTCAAGGCCGATATGTATTAATACTTCTGTACCGGCTTCTGTTTTTAAGCCTACCGCATGTTTTGTATGAAAAAGCTGAACGACTTCCCCAGCAACGGGTGAAACAACTTGTCCTTCTGAAGGTTCGATTGCAAAACCGTCTCCCATCATCTTCTGTGCGAACACTGGATCTGGCACTTCGCTGATTGGCAGGATATTACCTGAAAGCGGAGCTAGAACGGTTGTTTCTTTTGATTTTGTCTTATTACCAAATAATTTTTTAAACATCTCAATCACCCTTTTTTAGATTGTACTTGTAGCATACCCCAATGATTCTGCAGAAAAACTTCCCCTATCCTGATGGTACATTAACATGGTCATTATTTAACCATGCTTTTTTTATCTTGTAAATAAAAATGTATAAGCGCTTTTATAAGAAGCACGTTCCCTATGCTGCACTTTATGTAACCCTTTCTACATCTTCTGAAGGGTGGATATTGAATTTTAACCCTAAAAAAGAGGTTAAGACATAAACAAATGAATCCAATCTAAAGACGAATAACTCGTATACATGAGCCGAACCGCTTTTGACACCGCAGTTGATTTCCGTGCAAGACTTCGCTTTCCGCGGGCGGATGCTGAGCCTCCTCGTCGCATACGCTCCTGTGGGGTCTCACCTATTCCGCTTTTCCCGCAGGAGTCTTCGGCTTGCCCTCCCATCAACTGCTAGAAAGACTTACAAACATGAAACCTACGTTCACCGTAACAAAAAAAAACGAACCACTAATCAAACATCTTGATCAGTGGTTCGTTTTTCACTTCGTCTAAAATCCTTTTGTCCCAGCCTCTTGAGATTAGAACGTTGACGCAACTTCTTTTGCTTTTTCAGATGCTTTTGCTAGAATATTGTCTGCTTCTGCTGGCGTGTAAGCCATGCCTTCTGCAACAACCAGTTGGAAATCTTGAACACCAATGAATCCCATTACTGTACGTAAATAGCTTTGAGTAAATTCTAGCTCTGCCGCAGGGCCTTCTGAATACACGCCTCCACGAGCTTCTAGTAATACTACCTTTTTATCTGAAGCTAATCCTACTGGACCATTTTCAGTATATTTAAACGTTTTTCCTGCAATTAAAATGTTATCAATATATGCTTTCATTAGTGGAGGGAAACTTAAGTTCCACATTGGAGCTGAGAAAATAACTTTGTCAGCTTGTAAAAACTGCTCTACTAATTCACCCATACGCGTTACTTTTTCTAACTCAACAGCTGATAATTCTTCACCAGCTCCAGCTTTTCCCCATGCTGCTAAAACATCTCCATCGATGAATGGAACTGTTTCTTTATACAGATCAAGCGTTGTCACTGTATCAGTCGGGTTTGCTGTTTTATACTCATCTAAGAAAACCTGTGCTAAACGAGTTGAAAATGATGCTTCATCAACCTGCGGATTTACTTTTACATATAATACATTTGCCATAAATGTCATCTCCTAAAAAGTGTCTATTATCATCAGTTCGAGATATTACTAAACAAATTATCTTTAATTCGAGATTTATTATATAACGCCATTTTTTATGCGTCAACCTTTTCGCACAAAAAAACTCCGCAAGCGGAGTTTTATATACATTGAAATTCTCGAATTTGATTTACATCTACCCCTGCATACACCCAGAAAGATCCTGTCCAGCGATATCCTGCAACTGAGCGTCTGCCTACAAAGGTTGGGTAAAACCAGTAAGGTCGACCATTTCTCGGCCATATATAGGTGTATCGGTATAAGCATCCTGAAATAGCGCCTGGATCAACAGCATAAAGCGATGGACCTCCTGAACCTAGCTTTGGTGTAGGTGTAAAAGCTGGCGGCGGACTTGAAGGTGGCTGCGCCCCTCCCTGCGGCGGAAACCCTTGGCCCCCTCCTCCAGGTGGTGGCGGTGGAAAGCCTTGACCTCCTCCTCCAGGTGGCGGCGGCGGAAAGCCCTGACCTCCTCCTCCAGGTGGAAACGATGGAAAGCCTTGGCCTCCTCCAGGTGGAAACAAATTTTGAAAACGTGGATCGTATTGATATGGATACATACGCACTCCCCCTTTATAATGCTTGCTACGTTACAATATGCATCATAATGAAGATAGGTGAATGTCTACTTTTACCTTCTATAGACTAATGGAACGATGTCAAACTTGGTGAGCTTAAAGGAGGCTTACCCGAAGAAATAATAAATCCAACACGGAAACTACTTGCGTGTTGGATCTGCTTGCGGAAAATATTTTTCAATAAAATTATACAGCCAAAATACGGTAATCAAAATAGGCGCTATCAGAAAAGGATGTTGAACCCACCTTTTCACCAGTACCTTTTCAAATGACGGAATCGATTTTAACACTTGAAATAACGAGCTTCCGCTAAAAATAACGCTCGTTCCTATCAATAAAAAAGACAGCGAGTTAAATTGATCTATCCACATACTCATAGAGATATAAAAACTAACACCGGTTCCTATGCCCCCCATTATTCCGCTTAAAATACTTTTTACCGAAAAAGGAATCCCCACAAACCATCCGGCTCCTAGTCCTGCACACCCTGCTAAAATGCTAGAAAAAAGCAGCGGCTGCTCAAGCCAGAGACATGCATTCACTCCAACCACTAAGGTAACATGTATTCCTACGTGAAGGGAAATTCTTTTGCCAACAGGCTCTGAAACATAATGATGGTAGCGCCCGCTATAAAAAATTGTCCACCATAATAATAAAAATGCTGTCAAACTTGCCCCTATAATCATAAACACACCTCTCTACGTTATGATTCTATTAATCTCTATCTATTATTTTCCTAATATCCTGTGTCTCTTATTCGGTAATCTACCCTATGCCTTCCATACGTTCATCAGTAAGAAAGTAGACTATGACTGTTTACTTGTAGGGAGCTAAGAAGTTGAATGTCTGCATGTAGAAAAAGATAGTGTAGAACACTTTCTCTTACCTTTACTATTATTCATATGTATAGCTTGCTAGATTTAGTCCTTGCAGTTTAGAATTTTTCAGTCGTTCATATGAAACTATTTGCCCCTTTCTTTCGTTATATATATACATGTTTCTTTATCTTTTCACGTGCAAAAAAAGATAAATTCCTATAATATGTTTTCATATTAACCTTTAAGGAGATAAAGAAGATGAATTGAATAAATCCTTACAAATAGAGTTTTTAGAAAAAAGAAATTGTTATCATTTCTCCTATTTATGTTATAGAATAATTCATGTATAATAAAAGGCTGTATGGTAACGCAGCTTGCGACATATCTTTTCTTACTTTTAGCAAGTCTATATTCAAAGCAAAAACTGCAAAGCGGGGTTAGTGCGACTCTTCATTAATCGACTTTGCATTAAAAACCAGCATTTTTCTTTTATCATAAAGAAAGAATGAGATTTAATAGTGACAGGTGAATAATATGGGTGAAAATCAAAGAAATGTTAGTAGATTTGACTGGAACTTGGCTTTCCTAATCTTCCTATTGTTTTGCGTAAGCGTTGTGGCAATCCATAGTGCTGAAAAAATTGGGCAGTATGATAAGAACTTCGTAGCGCAACAAGTTGTTTTTTATATTATTGGAATGGTGATTATAGGATTTGTCATGCGTTTTGACTCCGATCAGCTTCAAAAGCTAACGTGGGTTTTTTATGGATTTGGGAACTTTTTATTGCTTCTTTTACTAGTGGCTCCTTCAAGTATTGCCAGAGAAATTAACGGGGCAAAAAGTTGGTTCACACTTCCCGGCTTCTCGTTGCAGCCATCAGAGTTTATGAAAGTGTTTTTGATTATCACACTGAGTACGGTCATTGTTAAACACAATGAAAAATATCGTATCCGAACAGTAAGAGAAGACTTTTTACTGCTTGGTAAACTAGGCGCTGTACTTGCTTTACCTTTATTGTTAATCATGCAGCAGCCTGACTTAGGTACCGCTCTTGTGTTCTTAGCAATCACAGTTGGACTTGTATTTGTTTCAGGCGTAAGCTGGAAAATCATCGCGCCTGCGTTTTTAGGTATTACAGCGGTTGGTTCTGTTATTTTGGGACTTGTTGTTTATGCACCTAACTTATTAGAAAAGTATCTAGGGGTTAAGCAATACCAATTTGGACGTATTTATTCTTGGCTTGATCCTGAGTCGTATAGTTCGGGAGAGGGCTATCATTTAAAGAAATCGTTAGATGCGATTGGGTCAGGAATGGTAAACGGTAAAGGGATCGGAAATGGAGTTGTCTATTTGCCAGAAGGACAGACCGACTTTATTTTTGCGGTTATTGGAGAAGAGTTTGGCTTTATAGGCGCCAGCATTGTTATTAGTCTTTTCTTCGTACTCGTTTATTACTTGATCAAGCTAGGGCTTGAAACAAAAAATGAATTCAATTCTTACTTATGTGTAGGCGTTATTTCAATGCTTACGTTCCACGTATTTCAAAATATCGGTATGACCATTCAAGTCTTGCCTATTACCGGAATTCCACTTCCTTTTATTTCATATGGAGGTAGTTCACTGATGGGGAACATGTTTGCAATGGGTCTGATGTTTGGAATCTCATGGCATCACAAACGCTATATGTTTGGAAATGATTAAAGAGAGACAATGGTCTCTCTTTTTTCTTTTATCTCCCTATTAAGCATGCTACAATAAAGAAAACGCTTTCAAAAACTGTTTTGAAAGGAGTAGATATGCATGCTTGATTACCAATATCGGCGCAAAGCCTATGCTATTTTGTTAAAACAGACATCCGCACCCTCATCTACAACTTCTTTTTCCACCTGGCTCATACAGCTACTAAAACGAAACAAGTAAAAAAGGTGTGCTACTGCACACCTTTTTTACTTGTTCGACAGCGACGTTAAGCCAATCTGCCTAACGATTTTTTTACTCTCTTCATTTAATCCTTTTACAATAACCTTTTTATTCAATCGCTCGTACTTATCGATAATTTTCGAGATGCCAATCACGGCCGATTGATCCCATATATGAGAAGAACTAAAATCAATAATGATGGTATCTGGGTCTGTTTCATACTGAAATTCATCCATAAAGAAACTGATGGTAGCAAAAAATAATTGTCCTGAAACTCTGTATTGCTTCGTATTACCTTCTGTTTGTGAAGTTGTTTTGATTTTAGCCATCTTCCAGCCAAATACAATCGTACTTAAAACAATACCTACCATTACTCCTAATGCTAAGTTATGTGTAAACAATACGATAACCACCGTAACAACCATTACAATGGCATCCGATAGCGGATATTTCGTTAAGTCTTTAAGGGACTGCCAATCAAATGTACCGGCAGCTACCATAAACATAACGCCTACAAGAGCAGCCATTGGAATTTGTTTAACAACATCGCCAAGCACCATAATTAAGAACAATAAAAAGACTCCGGCGACTAAGGTAGATAACCTTCCACGTCCCCCTGATTTTACATTAATCATAGATTGTCCAATCATGGCACAGCCAGCCATTCCTCCAAAGAAACCTGTTACAATATTAGCGATGCCTTGACCGCGCGCTTCTTTATTTTTATTCGAAGGCGTATCTGTAATTTCGTCCAGCACCGTTGCCGTTAGCATAGATTCAAGTAGACCTACAATCGCTAAAGGAAGCGAATAAGGTAAAATGATGACCAGTGTCTCCACTGATAAATCAACCTTTGGAAAGTGAAGAACCGGCAGCGAACGCGTAATATTCCCCATATCTCCTACCGTTTTTAAATCTAAATGAAAGACAATCGCTACAATCGTCATCAAGACAATGGCAACAAGCGGAGATGGTATTGCCTTGGTCATGAGCGGAAATAAGTAGACGATGAGCAGCGTTCCGGCTACCATTGCGTACATCATCCAATTTGCTCCTTCAAAATGCGGAAGCTGTGCGGTAAAAATCAAAATACCGAGCGCATTTACAAAGCCAATCATCACTGTTTGAGGAAGAAATGATAAAAACCTTCCTACTTTCAAAACACCAAGTAAAATTTGAATAATTCCGGTTAAAACAGTAGCTGCAAATAAATACTCAATGCCGTGATCTTTGACTAAGTTAATCATCAATAAAGACATTGCTCCTGTTGCAGCTGAAATCATAGCTGGTCTTCCACCTGTAAAAGCAATCACAATTGCCATACAAAAAGATGCATACAGACCCACCATAGGATTGACACCGGCGATAATGGAAAAAGCAAGGGCTTCTGGAATAAGCGCAAGAGCAACTGTCATCCCTGACAAAATGTCTGCTCGAACATTTGAAAACCACTGCTGTTTAATACTTGCCATCATGATGGTTTATCACCTCTTATGAATTTTTTATACGATTTTCGACTTTCACGAAAATCAAGGCCGTTTTTAACGTATCAAATCGTACCATACAATTTCCTATTTGGAAACAATTAATTTTCACAAATAAAAAGACGAGAAGCTTGATTGCTTCTCGTCTTTTTATTTGTTACGCGGCAGCATTTCGCTTCCATTCAGCAAATAAATGAAATTATGTTCATTCATTAATTGCTGCTTCAAGCGCAACAACAATCATATCGTTGAACGTCGTTTGACGTTCTTCTGACGTTGTTTCTTCACCAGTGAAGATGTGATCACTTACTGTTAAAACCGACAAAGCATTACGGCCGTATTTAGCGGCTAGCGTATACAGAGCCGTCGTTTCCATTTCAACTGCCAATACGCCGTGAGCTGCTAATTTTTCTAGCTGGCCGTCTTCATTGTAAAATTGATCAGATGTAAATACACTTCCTACTTTTAACTGAAGGCCTTTTTCAACACCTGCATCGTAAGCGCGCTTTAATAAATCAAAGTTAGCTGTCGGTGCGTAGTCAATAGGACCAAATTTAACGCGGTTCATTTGTGAATCACTTGACGAAGACATGGCTAAAATAACGTCACGTACTTTTACATCTTTTTGGATTGCTCCGCATGTACCCACGCGAATTAGGTTTTGAACACCATATTCATTCATTAGTTCATTTACATAAATAGCAATCGATGGTACACCCATTCCCGTTCCTTGAACAGAAACGCGCTTTCCTTTATATGTTCCTGTAAATCCAAGCATACCGCGCACTTCGTTATAGCAAGTTACATCTTCTAAAAACGTTTCTGCAATGTATTTTGCACGAAGTGGATCACCTGGAAGTAAAATTGTTTCTGCAATATCACCTTGTTTTGCCCCAATATGTACGCTCATTTCGTACCTCCTATATGTAAAAAATCTTACGCTTTCACTATACCATATTGTATCCCTTGCATGTCTATTTACTTCTAACATTATGCGTCAAAAATAAAAAGACATACTGCCCAAAAAATGGCGTAGTATGTCTTTTTATATAAGGGTACGCTAATAGCGCAAGGGATTTACTAACTTTAGCTGAGGTGATATGTATGGGGAAAAAACATCGCAACCGAATTAATTCGCCTAAAAAGAATAATCACATTCCAAAAGAAGCAATTATAGCAGAACATGAAGCCCATGGAGATGAATATTCAGCAACAAACCGAAAAAATGGCCCTGGTCATCATACTCGTGATTACTAAGAGTCAACATATAAATAAAAAGCGGCCAGATAGGTCGCTTTTACCTTATGTTTAACGTACATGCAGGCGATTCACTTTTTGCCATCCGTCTGTCCATAGCTTGTAGTAATACTTCCCTCGAGTACCTTCATCAATTAACAAAATATCGCCTGTGCTAATAAATCTCGCATCACAATCTTTTGGCAAATTATCAGCAATATTAAACATCTGAAATACTTGTGTTGCAGCGTCTTGATGATCGAATGCTGTAATCGTTAGACGATGGACAGGCTTATATCCGCGCTTTTCGCCTTTTTCTTCTGTTTGCATAATGGTTACATCATATTCTGTGCTAATATTAAATTGTTTTTTTATTGTGGTCCACACACTCAACATTCTTCCCTCCACCCAAAAGCAAGTATTTACTCTTTTACGTCATGTATTCTTATATAATTAGTGATAAAATCCGAAAATCCTTTATCGAATCAAAACGTTTTTTGTCGAAATTACTAGTTTCTCCTTATTAAACATGTACATAAAATATTTGTTTCCCATTTTATCATTAGTTGTTTTTGAATGGATGAATCAATAGACCTACTTAAACAAAATGAAATATTAACGAAAAAAATGTAACCATTGCTCCTATTTTTGGTTATATAGGCGCTTAGAAAGGAGGTAGACTCCTAATGACCAAGCAAGTCCTACACAATATCCTGCTAGTATATCCGTTAAAAAGTGTACGCCTAAATACAAACGGCTAAATCCAATTAATAAAATAATAATAGCAATTACGCATGCAGCTGCCGTTTTAATAGCCCTGCTTCTTGTATACATCCATATTAACAAAAGCACTCCGCTGTAAAACGCCATTGAGTTCATGGCATGTCCGCTCGGAAAACTATAGTGAGAGGCGGGAACGACTTGACTCCAATCAGGTCTTGGTCTTGCAAAAATCTCCTTCAATCCCCAATTTAAAGCGCGAACTCCCCAAAAAACAAGCGTGATATATAAAGCGAGCAATCCTTTTCGTTTATAAAGAAGAAATACTATAATGGCAAACCATATTGGCGCAGTGACATACCAAGATCCTACAGTTGTTATAAATATGATGATGGGTGTTAACGTATCCGTCCTCCATCCTTCAATGGTATGAAGTACATTAAAGTCAAGCTGTTTCACCCAAGGTGTATTAAACGTAAATAAAATGAGTAAAAAGAAAGCTAAAAGCGATACAATAAATAGAGAATATTTTGTAGTGCGATTTACCATTTTTTATTTCCTCCAACCTATTAAAAGAAAAAGCATGTAGCGTGCTACATGCTTTACTTATTCACACGTTTTGGCTGAATATAGTCTTCCGGCTTGGGAGCTTGATGAACGACAAATTCAGCCGAAAATTCCTCTTTTGCATTTATTTTTTTCGTTTGTTTTGATTGCGGCATATACCTCTCTCCTTTCTTTTTACTGTCTTTAATATACGAAAAATAAAGGAGAGCTATGCACGTTAGCTATAGCGTGAAATAATATTGGTTAATCTATTTTTTAACTGAGGAATTTCTTTTTCAGAAACATGAACATGAACGAGCGACTCATCTGCATCCAGCATTTCAGATAAAAACCCCCCAAACCCTCTGGCTCGTCGATCTACTTCTATAAATAAATCGTAGTCATGTAAGCCGCTCGGCTGCACGATGATTTCAATTTCATCTACTTTCCCAGCGTACACTCCACCGCTTGGAACAAATTCAAATTCTTGAACAAAAGGAAGTCTTTTTCTCATCCTGCGAGGAGCTTCTTCGCACTCGACTTGGCGCAAGCGAAAGCCAAGCTGTTCCATCGCTTCAATTGTGCTTGTTACCATAAGGTTAGGGAGCACTTTTACATGATCAATATCCGACGGATCAACCGCATCTTTAATATCGAGGCTCGTCGCCACCCACACTCGGGTTCTCCCTAATGTAACAGGCGTATCATCAGGCAGCTGAAAGGTAAAAGGAATAGACTTGGTTTCAGATGGTTGGATCGTAAACGGGTCGTTAATCTTAAACGTATTAAGTTCAATGTCCTGCTTGTATTTTTTATCGTCTCTTTCTTTTACATAGGTTGTGAATAGACGCAGATAGATGCTGTCAATTTTCTGCTCAACATTTCCGCCGTACACTTCAACAATCCCTTCAATCGTTTCACCAGCACGAAATTCATCATTGACAAGCTTAGCATCCACTCGCGCTGCACCAATTCCAATGCGGGCTAACGCTTTATTAAATAGCGCCATGCTTTTCCCTCCCCGAGTTCTTACTATTTATATAGTCATAAATGTCTTTTTGTAAACTTTTAATACTTTCATACGCTTCATCTGCTCTCAGCATTTTTTGAATGATGGTTTTAATGGGCGCCGACAAGCTTAGCTCTTGTTCCCAGCTTTTTTCTTGTTTATCCGTCGGCTCATAACCAGAATACAATAAAAATAAAAGAAAATGACCAAGCGCATAGATATCGCTTGCAACCGATGTTTGTCTCATAAACTGCTGTTCTTCTATAAGGCTGCTTGTTTCTTCATGAGCTCCCAAAAATCTTGCAAGACCAAAGTCAATAACATAGATGGTCCCGTTAACATCAATAATGTTTGGAATACGAAGATCACGGTGAACGATTCCTTGCTCATGAATAACGGAAACTACTTTTAGAATATCAAGTAAAATGTCAAGCGCTTTTTCTTCTGTATATACGCGCTTCTCTTCAAAAATTAAATCTTCAAACGTTTTTCCTTGAATCAACTCCATCACTAGAAAACACCCTTCATCTATTTCAACAGCTTCATACAGCGAAGGAATTTGAGGATGATCTAGTTGAGACAGCAGTTTTGCTTCATAATGAAAAGACTTCAGCCCCTGAGGCGTGCGCTGCTTCGTTTTGCGGAGCTGCTTTATTACTACCTCTTTTTGTTGCACAATGTCACTAGCAACATATGTTATACCATAGCTCCCCATTCCCAGTACATTTATGATTTCATAGCGCTCACAAATGACTGTTCCTTTTTTAAAAGGACGGTCAACTAGCCAGCGATGAAAGTGTTTGAACATTCGATTTTTCATTCCAAATCAACTTGAGAAAAAGCTTGAGAAGAAGCTTCCGCTTTTGCGTTTACGCTTGTAATGGTGATGACCATATTTTGAATGACTGTGGCTGTCATAATATTTGCTTCGTTTATAATCGCTACTGCTGCTATGGTGACGCGGACGTCTGTGATGATGATCACTGCTGCTGTAGTGGCGTGGACCTCGGTAGTGTCGATCACTGCTGCTGTAGCGGCGATGTTTAGATCCAGTTAATGATTCAAATATTTTTCTGAACATAAAGAAAACCTCTTTTCTTAACATTTGTTACCCTTTATACGTACGAAATGTTATAAAGGTTTCAAAAAGTCCCTTACCCTTTTTTAAAATAGTTAAACGTTTCAAAGGAGGCTTAACATGACTTCTACTGACACAAATCCCCTCATTAGATTGGAGGATGTTCTTCGTCTGCAGCAGATGATGCAGCACAAACCTCCTGCTATTCTCCCGCTCTCTTTTATTGGAGAAGATGTAAAATGGATTAAAGAAATTCGAAGAAAAGTAAAAAAAGCTAATCAAAACAATGTTACACGTACACAAGCTTATTTGGACTATTATCAAAAACACCCTGAAATTCACTGGGCTCTTTTAGCACACTTAGTTTCACGAAACGGCGGCTATTATATGACAGATCTCTCCACTACCTTAATAAAATCCCTGCTTTCATCAGAGAAACAGCACGCATACTTCTTGTTTTTAGAACATTCCAACTCAGCGATATTTCATGATGCTTACGCTCAGCTGTTACTCTATGAAAAAAGCAAAGAGCAAAACAGCAATCTGTTTCATTTACTCCCCGCCTTTCACATATCTTCTTTTATGAAAGCTGTTTGGAATGACTTTTGGCAGCACAGAAACAAAACGCTCTTATCAATAGCCCTGATTGTGAACGAACAGTATCATATCGAAAAAAATGTTCTCTTTAAAAAAGAGTTTCAGCGTGATGTTCTTAACTCTTGGCAGTTTCACACTCAAAATTTTCTCGGTATGACTCAAATCGTCTTTCCCTATTATTCAGGTAATAAAATTGATTTATGTGGAACGAAAGTCTACCATTTTGAGTCTGTGATAAGACGGATTGAAGTGGGAAAAACCCTATACGTTCTTCTTTTTTATTCAAACTTGCATGATGCTATTTATACCTTTAGCCTTAAACACCCTCATACAGGGTCTCGAAGCGATTATAATTCAGATATATTTACAAATGACAGAACTCATTCCAAAAAGCTCTATAGCCCGACTTTAACTATGAGCTGGGGAGACCGCGTACATCTTTTTTTAAGAAAAGAAGATTGGTTTGAAGACGAAAGCATATTTTCTCTTCTTGACTCTATTCCCGCTTCTTCAGTTAAAAAAATTCCCCTTCAGCATCATATAAAAGTGCAATCCGCTATAAAAGCTGCTAATCCTTTTTCATAACCGCTGTCTCATAAACAAAACGACGAGTTTCCCCGTCGTTACAGATGTATCTATCTTTTTATTCTTCATCTTGCTCATCAATAATACATTTATCAATGAGATAATCAAAAGTTATATCCGCTAATTCGCCTAGCTCTTCTTCAGCGGGAACATAGCCTCGCTTGACTAGTTCATTGTAAAAGAACTCCGCAATTTCTTCCGTATCAATGACCACTTCGATTTCTTTCACAATATCACTCCTTATCCCGTTTGAACGGATTAGCGTACCTTATTTTTCTTAAAAATAGGTTCACTCCATCTTCTGCTTGAAGTTTTACCTTATACACATTTATGAACAATTTGGCAATAGTATGTCTAAAATTTCAGCAGTTTAAATAGAAAGGTAATTATACCCATTCTTTTTTCATTACCATCGCCGTATACACAATAAAAGATAGCTAAGAGAGATGTGATGATCTATCTCGGCTATCTTTTATTTATTAGGCATCTACCTGCTATTTTCCTTGTTCGGATTTTGCTATCTTTTTTAAATGTTTCAGCACTAAGTTCATGACTTCAGCGTATTCTTCATCTTCAAAAAGCTCATACAAAAATTTATAATCATTGTACACATCTAAAAGACCGTTTATAATCTCATGCTTTTCTTTAGTTAACCTCACTTCTTCTTTTTCAGAACCGTTTTGTTTTTTCATCTTTGGTAGCAACTCCGTCTTTTTAATTTCTTTACCTAAATACAACATATCAACACTTTGAGCGTAATTTTCTGTTTCCTCATGAGGAGTTACGAGAATGAGTTCTTCTTCACTAGCCTCAAGCCATTCTCCATCTGTTACACGTGACAATTCATAGACAATATCTTCCCATGAATCCTCTTTATAACGCCATATTTCTGTTCGAATACCAATGATTTTAAATAACTCTTTTCCATAATTAAAAACCTGGACGATATCGCCGAAGAAAAATTTATATTCAAGCTCTACTCTTTCCTGTACTAATATTTGACCTTCATATTCTTCTAGAAGCTCAATTGTATCTTCTAAAAAAAGACCTTCACTATGGTTGATTTCGTATACAAAAATCCCATCCATCACTTTTATATCGGTAATAGTGCCAACGGTCCCGTATATTGTTACAACGACTGTTTCACCAATTCCGTATTTAGGTTTTTTCTTCCCTGCCATCGTCGCACCTCCTTAGTAAACATACACCTACTGAAAAGTTACAATATTATATGCAGTAACTAAAAAAGGGGAAGTATAACATCTTTAGAACCAAGCCTTTATTATCTATTGCCCTCTATCATTTTTTTCTGCTTATTGTACAGGCTAAGGAAAATAAAAAGATCCGAACGATTCATCGTTCGGATCTTTTTATTTTCTCACGCATTATTTTGATAAAGCTCCCATGCTTCATCAAATACGGTCATACTTGATAAATAATGTCCGTTGAGCTCTAAATAAGAACTCAGTTCGTCATAGTCTGTTGAAGATTTCGGGAAGCTGTGATCATCATAAGCACTTCGCGCAAACTCTCCCATTCGATCATGTTTTTTATTTGATCGGAATTTCATTATATAGTGATAAAAGGATTTCATCGTACTCCCCCTCCAGCGGTATGTGTATCTTTTCTATCATTTTTTCAAGAAATCTACAACTTTCTTCTGTGATATGTAGATGTCGAACACTGCAATATGAGTGTTTTACTGGACAAAAAATATTAAATTCATGTTACAGTTGCAAAACAAATTTCACTATTAGCGTAACGAATAAATATTGTTATATCAATATTTTTCTTTTTTCAAAAAGACATTTGTAACAAAAACACATCGTTTTTATAACAAAAGCGTTGATTCGACAGGTTTCTCAAGCCTTTATGTAATTGCAAAAAAGAAGAATTCATGTTTTAATTCCGTAGTGAAAGGTTATTCTAACAATAATCGCCATTTAAATAAATCTTGTTGGTGGGAGGTTTACATCAGCATATGTTGAGGAAAAATAATACTATGAATACTCGAAATGCTTACTTTGATAATGCTAAATTCGTATTAATTTTTTTAGTTGTATTTGGGCACATGATTTCTCCGTACCGAACAGATAGCAGCGGAATGCTGTCCATTTATCACTTTATCTTTATTTTCCATATGCCTGTCTTTATTTTACTAGCAGGTTATTTCTCGAAAAATTTCCATAAAAAAGGATATTACAAAAAAATATTTACAAAGGTGGCTCTTCCTTACTTAGCTTTCCAAACGATCTATACTCTTTATTATAGTGTGCTTTATACAGATGAAACGTACACGCTTCAATATTTGGTTCCTAGATGGGCAATGTGGTTTCTACTGAGCTTAATTTTTTGGAAATTAATGCTTCCTTTCTTTGCAAAATTCCCAATGTGGATTAGCTTAACTGTCTCTATTTCGCTTGGACTTGCAATGGGCTTCATTGATATTGACGGATTTGATAAAATTCTAAGCATTAGCAGAATGTTTGTCTTCTTCCCGTTTTTCCTTTTAGGCTACTATTTGTCACAGCGACAAGAGCCTTTTACAAATCTTTTGACAGCGCGAAATCGAATCATTGCATCCATCGTATTACTAGTTACATTAATTGGAAGCTATTCTTTCTTAGACGACACGGCTTACACAGATATGCTGTATGGAACGAACACGTACGACAATGTGGCCGAATTTTTAATGCGCGTTTCTCACTATGGAATTGCTTTTCTTGTATCTTTTGCCTTTATGGCTTTAATTCCAACGCGCGGTTTTGCTTTAACAAGCATTGGACAGCGATCACTATACGTGTATTTATTGCACGGCTTCATTTTAAAATGGTTCTTTACAACTGACTTCTCAAAAAGTCTAGAGCCAACATCATGGGGTATTATCGTCTTAATCGCACTGTCCATTTTAGTAACGATGCTTCTTGGCAGCCGTATTGTCGATTGGTTCATCACCGGTACCAAGCTCATCGTTCAGTTTGTTACACCTAAAAAAGCCATTCAGAAATTTTCATTAGCATTCAAACGTACGTTTTCATAAAAGTCATACTCCTTTAGGAGTATGACTTTTTTCATTTTCTTTAGAGAAACCAAGTAAATAATTTCATTTTGCTGAATTTTATGTTAACGTTTTAATATCTAAAGGAAGGGAGTTTTTCAAGATGGAATTAGCATATTATGCTGGAGAGTTTAGAGATATTAACGAGGCTGTTATTCCAATTGATGAACGCGGTCACCAGTTTGGAGACGGTGTTTATGAATTTATTCGTGTATACAAAGGAGTTCCGTTTTCGATTGAACGTCACTTAGACCGCTTAGAAAGAAGTGCAAAGGCAATCTTTATTGAACTGCCGGTTTCAAGACAGGAACTAAAGGACATCATTCGTCAAGGAATGGAAAAATCAACGTTAAAAGACGCTGATATTTATATTCAAGTTACGCGCGGGATTGCTCCTCGAAATCATTTATTTCCTGATGTACCTGCACAATTAGCACTCACAATACGCCATCCTCGCCAAACACCTGAAGAAGCCTATGAAAAAGGCATTTCCACTCTTCTATTGGAAGACGAACGATGGGCTAATTGCTATATCAAATCATTGAACCTACTTCCTAACCTTCTGGCCAAACAAGCTGCGGCTTCTAAAGGGTGCAAAGAAGCTATTTTAGTAAAAGACGGATACATAACCGAAGGGTCGAGCAGCAATGTATTTGCGATAAAAGACAACGTCTTGTTCACGACTCCTGCCACAAGAAAAATTCTATCCGGTATTACGCGCGCTAACGTACTGGAATGTGCGCAGGAACAAGCCATTCAAATCCGAGAACAAAATATGACTCCTTCCTTTTTAAAAGACGCTGATGAAGTTTTTATTACGAGCACGTCCGTTGGTCTTTTGCCCGTTTCGAAAATAGACGAAGTCGAACTTCCAACTGTTCGTCCTGTTACAGTAGCTTTAAAGCACGCATACAGCCTACGTACTGCTGGAACAAAGGCTTATCAATAAGAAAATCCGCCCCTTACAAAATAAGGGGCGGATTTTTAGAATTTAAAGTAGTTGCGCTTTAATAATCTTGGCACTTTTAATAGCTCATCATACCGAATGGATTCATCAAGTTTTTTTGTATCGACAAGAAGCAGCTGTGTTTCCACTTCTTCTATGATCTCTTCTTCTTGATATGACATCCCGCAACCTGAACAGCTGATACATGGCATATGAGTAATTTCGATACTTCTCGTTCCATCTGGCAATTCCCAGTATGCGGTATTGGTTGTTTCTACCGCTTTTTCTTCTTCGCACCATGCGCATTGAACAGTCATATTACAGGACCTCCTTAAGATGATGGAGCATCGTCGCTTTTACCGTCTTTTTTCAATTGAGCTTTAAACTTTTTATCTTTTAATTCATCTCTTTTTTCACGTTTGTCTTTTAGGCTTTCGTGAGCACTGTCACTTTCATATGTTTTACGTCTTTTTACTCTCCCTAACCCTTCCGGTACAAGGTTGAATTGAGCATCATTCATAAGACCCGAGATGCCGATGGAAGAATCTTTAGCATCCGATTCTGGATAAACAGCTCGAAAATAATCATCTGCACGCCCAGGCACATAGCTTTCTGGCTCCGGATACGTCGTAATCACGCCTTCAAAGTTTCGCAGAACAACTTTACTTGCGCTTTGACTAATAATATAGTTTGGTTGAACGGCAATCTTTCCTCCACCTCCTGGCGCATCAATAACAAACGTTGGAACAGCATAGCCAGACGTATGACCTCGCAGCCCTTCCATAATTTCAAGCCCTTTGGAAACAGGTGCGCGGAAATGCCCAATTCCTTCTGATAAATCACATTGATAAATATAGTAAGGACGAACGCGTATTTTTACTAAATCGTGCATAAGCTTTTTCATGATAGCTACGCTGTCATTAATCCCAGCTAAAATAACCGCTTGATTGCCAACTGGAACGCCTGCATCGACAAGCATTTCACATGCTTTTTTTGTCTCTTCCGTAATTTCAATGGATGTATTAAAGTGAGTATTTAACCACACTGGATGATATTTTCTTAAAATGGCACATAAATTTTCCGTTATTCGCTGGGGAAACACAACGGGTGCTCTGGTGCCAATTCGAATAATTTCCACGTGGGGAATAGCTCTTAAATTTTTCAAAATATATTCTAAAATGTTGTCATTAATCAGCAAGCCATCACCGCCTGAAATGAGTACATCTCGCACTTCAGGTGTTTTGGCGATATAAGCAATCGCAGCATCTAACTGTTTTTTTGGAACGCCCATTCCAATTTGTCCTGAAAACCTTCTTCGAGTGCAGTATCTGCAGTACATGGAGCATTGATTGGTAACTAAGAACAAAACGCGATCCGGATAGCGATGAGTCAATCCTGGCACTGGAGAATCTTCGTCTTCATCTAGCGGATCTTCTAGATCGTATTTTGTTTTATGAAGTTCTTGGCCAACCGGAACAGACTGCATACGGACGGGGCAGCGAGGATCATCTGGATTCATTAAAGATGCATAGTAAGGCGTAATATTAAGCGGAATGGTTTTGGTTGAAATGCGCACTCCTTCTTCTTCTTCAGGAGTTAAATTAATGACTTTTTTTAAATCATCTAGCGTTCGAATTGTGTTTGTTAATTGCCAAATCCAATCGTTCCACTTTTCCTCGGGCACATCTTTCCATAATTCGATATCTTTCCAATGTCGGGACGGCTTATATAAATCATATAACATACAATCGCTCCTTTATGAAGATTTACTATTGTTATATGTTACAGCCCATAAATTGGTTAATTATTTCTCATCCTTTACTTTTTGATAGATCCTTCACCCATACGTTCATATCTTCTAACGATTTATAAATGTAACAATTATTCGTTAACCGTCCCGTATAGGTATACCCAAGCTGATGAAAAGCGGCATTCATCCCAAATGAAAGCGCTCTCGCTATTGTGTATGCACAAAAAATATGCCTCTGTTTTAGCTCCGCCTCTAGTGCGCTTAATAAATGCTTCATGAATCCATACTTTCGGTAAGCAGGGAGAGTCGCACAATCCGTTAGTTCAGCATTGTGATAGACATAGTCAATTTCAGCAGAAGCAGCGCTAACGATATCGTTCTTGTCAACGATGATATAAAACAAATTATCTTCTTGAAGCAAACTAAAGAGATACTCTTCTTCATAGAGGGGAGTCGGATACACTGTGAAGATTTGACGGTAGAGCTGAGAAAGTTGTTTGGCGTCAGATGAAATGGCTCGGCGCATGATCAGTTGATTCGATAAAGGAGAATAATCAGATGTCGGCAAATTCAAAACATCTTGAAGCAGCTCTGTTTCTTTTAACGTCTCCCCGCTGTCTCGGCGGGATTGAGACGTATAGTAGCATAAAAGATACGCGTCGCTTCCGTTAAAATAGTAGGGAACAGTTGCTTCTAAAGAAAATCCCAAGCTCATCCAGTCCAACAGATGTTCGGCACGTGCTTTTATAATCCACTTTTCGTACGTTGCCTTATCCATTTCTTTATATATATAGCTGTAAATATCGTTCACATTTCCCCGGTAATCATCCATTCTCAGACGCTTGTTACATTCATCTAAAAAAAGAGTCATAGCAAAGGTTGGTTGACAAATAGTTTCTTGTTTCGCCATTTGTTTGTATCCTCTCCCTTTTTAGCTTAGTCCGCAATACTGCACCAGTCTGCTACGGTGAGCGCAATAATTTCTGCTGCATCAAGCATCGTTTGAATACAAATATACTCATTTGGAAAGTGGGCTACTTCTGTTACTCCTGGTCCAAACACAACTGTTGGAATATCTCCAACTTGTGACAATATCCCTCCGTCCGTTCCCCAAGGAGATGCTTCAATGATCGGCTGTTTCTGTTTCACATGATAAAAAGAGGACGAAAGAGAGGTCATAAGCGGATGCTCTAATTCAATTTCACCAGGAAGCCAGTGGGCCCCAAACCATTCCAAGTCGACAGGATGCTCAGCAAACCACTCATCACACTGAGGCAAAAGTTCAAGCCACGATTTCATTTCCGCTCTGACATTTTTCATTTTTTCATGCGGAGCAACTCCTATCCTGCCTTCTAATACTACTTGATCAGCAACTGAAGAAGGCCACGTTCCTCCTTGTATATTTCCGATATTAATGGGCACGGGAATGGGAATTTTATTATAGAGCGGGTCTGTAATTCGGCTGTTTCTCTCTTTTTCAAGACCCTCAATATGTTTAAGCACAACAGCTGCTTTTTCAATGGCACTCACGCCTTCATACCGAGTCCCTCCATGTGCTGCTACTCCATGTACGGTCACGCGAAACCACATCGAGCCTTGTTGTTTAGGAAAGATCTTCATGTTGGTTGGTTCTGGAATAATGGCACCATCTGCTTTATACCCTCTAAGCACGCAGGAAAGTGTTCCTGCCCCTCCGCTTTCCTCTTCTACTACGCTTTGAAAAATAACATCTCCTTTTAATGAAATACCTAGCTCTTTTAATGCTTGAATCGCTAAAAGTAACGACACATTTCCTCCTTTCATATCCGTTGCACCGCGCCCATATAAGTTTCCATCTTTTACAACGGCCGTATAAGGGTCTTCCTTCCACTGTGAAAGATCGCCGGGAGGCACAACATCAATATGTCCGTTTAAAATGATGGATTTTCCCCCACCTTTTCCTTTTAACACGCCTACCACATTCGGGCTATCTCGGAAACTAGAACGGTTGGAGGCAAAAGCTTCATGGGTACGAAGTGTTTTTTCGTCTGGTTCCCATATATCAATATCTAACTGCAGCTGTCGAAGGCGTTCAATGACAATTGCCTGCGCATGCTTTTCAGAACCCTGTACGCTTGCTTCTTCTACGAAACGCTTGAGTAAACGCACTGCACTTTGACGATGCTCTGTCATCCAGTTATGAATAGATTGCTGTATGTTCATGTAATGGTCCTCCTTATCGTATCGTAATCAATTGATCACTCAGGCGAACTGTCGCTTCTGTTGAACTCAAAATATCCTCTACGGTATAAGGAGACATTAACTCGGTTAGAAGAAGCGCATCTTTTTCTACTTTAAAAACCGCCCGATCCGTAATAACTAATCCCACGCAGCCCGAAGCAGTAAGAGGTAAAGAGCATGTCTTGACCAGTTTTGGTTCTCCTGTCTTGCTCGTATGATTCATTAGCACAATGACTTTTTTCGCTTTTTGAGCTAATTCCATCGCTCCTCCCATCCCAGGAACTCGCTTACCTGGCACAATCCAATTAGCTAAATCCCCTTTTTCACTCACTTCTAACGCACCAAGAATGGTCATATCGACGTATCCTTTTCGAATCATCGCGAAGGCTGTAGCACTATCACAGTATGAAGCCCCTTGAACAGTAGTTGTTGGATAGCCTGCTGCATTGCAGACATTCTCATCTTCTTCACCTAAAGGAGGCGAAGATCCTAACCCTAAAATTCCGTTTTCAGCATGAAACATCACATGAACAGCGCTTGGTACATAATTAGGAATAAGAGAAGGAATGCCAATCCCTAAGTTAACAATCATGCCGTTTTTGATTTCAGCCGCAGCACGTCTTGCAATACGATGACGAATATCTATTCCCAAACCCATTTCCAATTCACTCCTTTTGAAGGCACAATATAATCCACAAATACGCCTGACGTCATCACATTCTCTGGGTCAATGTCGCCAAGAGGAACGATTTCCTCCACTTCAGCAATAGTTATACGACCTGCCATAGCCATTAATGGATTAGTGTTTCGAGCGCTTTTATCATAGAGCAAGTTGCCGAATGGATCTGCTTTTTTTGCATATACAAAAGCCACGTCGGCTGTGAGCGGTTTTTCAACTAAAAATGTCTTGCCGTCTACTTCCACTTTTTCTTTTCCAAATTGAATAATGTCATTTTCTATTCCTACATCAATCAGTACTCCTCCAAGTCCAACTCCCCCCGCTCGAATCCGTTCAGCAAGCGTTCCTTGAGGAGAAAACTCAACTTTCAGCTTTTCTTCTGTCATCAGCGTTCCAGCCACGGGATTCGATCCAATGTGAGAAGCGATCAGTTTTTGAATTCTTCCTTGACTTACTAATTTTCCCGCACCAATATGAGGAAAGCCTGAATCATTACATATCAGTGTGAAATTTGATTTTTCGCTTTCAATAAGGCCGTCAATGAGAGAAGGCGGACTGCCTACGCCTCCAAACCCTCCTATCATCAGCGTAGCAGCATGATCCACGTATTCAATTGCTTGTTCCACAGTTGTAATCTTTTGAAATGAGTTTTCGACCTTTGTCACTTATTTCACCTCATTTCCCTGTTTTTCATTTTGTACTTCATACAATGTTTTCGAAAGCAACACGACCGCTTCATCAAGTTGGCGATGAGTAATCGTAAATGGCGGCGCAATAATAATACCGTCTCCTTCTACTCCATCTGTTCCTGCTTGTGAAGGATAAAGGAGAAGACCATTTTTATGGGCTTTACTTATTACGCGCGCCGTCATATTTTCGGAGGATGAAAAAGGCTCCTTCGTTTTTGGATTTTGTACAAGCTCAAGACCAACTAGTAAGCCTTTGCCACGAATATCACCAATGATAGGGTAAAGAAGTTGAAGCTCCTTCAATTTTTTTACTAAATAGGCTCCTTTCAGCGCTACTTGTTGAACAAGATCGTTCTTTTCAATATAGGCTAAGACAGCTAGCCCTACAGCCGCTGACAGCGGATTAGCGCTTAGCGTATGGCCGCTCATAATTAATTTGGATCCGTTCATGATAGGTTCAATCGTTTTGCTGCTAGCTAACGTAACGGCTATCGGTGTATATCCTGCTCCCACTCCTTTTCCAAGCGTCATGATGTCTGGTTTAGCTCCCCAGTGCTCATATGCAAACATCACGCCTGTACGCCCAACTCCAGTCATGACTTCATCGGCTATCCATAACACATCATATTTATCACAAATTTCTCTTATCACTTCATAATAACCGGGTGGAGGTGTAAGAGCTGCTCCGGCAGCTCCTACAATGGGCTCTGTAATAAAAGCAGCAATATGTTCAGGGCCGGTTCGTTTGATAACTGTTTCCAATTCGTGTGCACAAGCAAGATTACAGGATGGATAGGTTTGATGAAACGGACATCGATAGCAATAAGGAGGTGAAACCGAAGGATAATCTTCAAGCAAAGACGAGAAACGTTTTCGTCTTCCAACGTGCCCTGACATAGACAGCGCTCCTATTGTAATACCGTGATAGCTCATCCAGCGTGACAAAACCTTTGTTTTGGTTGGCTTTCCTTGCTCTTGAAAATGCTGAATGGCTGTTTTCATAGCCGTTTCAGTCGCTTCTGTCCCGCTGTTAACAAAAAAGCTCCACTGGAAATGATTGCTGCTTAATTCACATAGTTTCTTAGCTAAGGCTTCCGTCGGATCGCTTGTAAACTGCGACCGATATACAAACGCAACTTTCTGTGCCTGATCCGTCATCGCATCAATAATTTCTTTTACGCCGTGTCCGATACTTGCTGTAACTGCCCCTGACGAAGCATCTATGTACTTTTTTCCATCTTGGTCGTACAAATAAATTCCTTTTCCATATGAAATAACTGGGTAGTCGTCGTCGAGCAGCGGCTTTATCACATGGGTCTTATTCATTTCCGCACTCTCCTTTCAAACACATACTCTTATTAAACTGTATGCTGAAAAGAAGAGTTTCTTGCCAATAAAAAAAGCCCTAGCATATAGCTAGAGCTTTTACATTTATTAAGCCGATTGCGTTACAGATTTATCGATACGCTTTGCTTCTGACTCAGCCACAATAACGGCACACGCAGCGTCTCCCGTAATATTTACAGATGTACGAAGCATATCAAGCAAGCGATCAATCCCGATAATCAATCCGATACCTGCTACAGGCAGGCCAACCGAACTCAATACCATCGCTAGCATAATGAGACCAACTCCCGGCACGCCTGCTGTACCAATACTAGCAAGCACCGCTGTTAATACAACCGTCACAAGAGCACCCAGCGACAGGTCAACGCCGTATACTTGCGCAATAAAAATAGTCGCGACACCTTGCATAATTGCTGTTCCATCCATGTTAATGGTAGCACCTAACGGCTGAACAAAACTGCTGATGGACTCCGGGACACGAAGATTTTTTTGAGCCACATTCATTGAAATCGGAAGCGTTGCACTACTGCTTGATGTACTGAATCCAACTGTCATCGCAGGAGCAAAACCTTTAAAAAATTCAATAGGGTTACGTCTGGCCATAAGAGCGACTGACCCCCCATATGTTACAATCGAATGGATGAACAGTGCGAGCACGACTACAATCATGTAAAGCCCCATCGCTTTAATTGCCTGCCAGCCTTGACTTCCAACCGCTGTTGCAAGAAGCCCAAATGTTCCGTAAGGAGCAAACTTCATCACTAGATTTACAAGGTACATCATCAATTCATTGCCTTGCTCGAGTAAATTATAAAGCCCTTTGGTTTTACTTCCAAGCATCGTAATACCAAAACCGATAAAGATAGAGAAAACGATAAGTTGAAGCATATTCCCTTCAGCCATCGCTTGGATTGGATTGACTGGAATCATATTTAAGAATGTCTCTCCAACCGGCGGTGCTTTTTCAGCTTCAAAAGAAGCGTTTTTTGTATCAAAAGATCCAAATGTTCCTGGTTTAATAACAAACGCTAATAATAAACCAATTACAATAGCAACGGTTGTTGTCACTAGGAAGTACGAAACTGTTTTTGCCCCGATTCTTCCCAGTTTTTTAGGATCTCCTAAACCTGCTACGCCTAACGTGATAGAGAAAAACACAATTGGTACAACAAGCATTTTAATTAAGCTTAAGAAAATTTGCCCAAGCGGCGTAAACAAGTACTTGTCCAGCGGAGCAAAAGCACTTGGAGCAAAAGCATTAATCAACACTCCTACAACAGCACCAGCAATTAGCGCGATAATGATCTTTGTCGATAGCTTCATAGATTTACCTCCCATAAATAAATTATATTAGAATGATTCTAACTACTATACTTATTTTACCATGCATTGAGGGTGATAACACTCAAAATATACAATATATTAAAAATTTTCAGATTAATAGTTTAGGAATATTTTTAGCTATACAAAAAACCATGAGAATATCATGGTTTCATAGACCTGTTATTCCCTCACTGAATGCTTACGGAGTTAGCTGTCGGATTCGGGTACGTGAGTTACCCTACTTGATTCATTCAAGATTCACCCCAAGTACATTACGCACAAATATGGGTCCTCCGTTCTCTTATAAAACAAAAGAGATTAAGCAAATAATTTTCTTTAATATTTTTGCATGATAATAATTGTTACTTTAATTAAAATTCATTTTATGTATTCCTGTCAAGTTTTTATTCAAAAATAATGCATGATTTTATCGTAAAAAGTTGAGAATTGTTATATTTTAAAATATTTACACCATATTTCAATAAACCAAAAACACCTATTTAACAAGACTTACAATCTAATGAATAAAAAATTAATTCAAAAAATAGTTTATAAAGTGAACTTTCTTCTCATTAATATCATTCATAAATATGTATAATTATTCTAATATCCATGTACTTTACTGCTTCCATAAATATTTTACTTATCAAAAAAATAACTCTTTCCAACTGTTGATTTTATCCTTGTACTGCTTGATATACACTCCCTAAAATTTCACTGACTTTATTGATGCGAAGAAATCGACATTATCAATTCCCCTTATTCTACTTAATTCTGCTCAAGATAGAAGTATAGATTTCCTACTATCTTTTAAAAAAGGAGCGGGTAATTATCGTATAAAACTATCGGAGTTGGAGCGGTACAAGTTCTTTACTTTTTACTTATTCCCTCTCGTTATTTAACCCATAAAAAAAAGAGGCCGTGACGGCCTCTTTTTTTATACAGTAACAGGTTCAGAACTTGCTTTACGATTCTTTAATTTTTCAACAATGTCACGCGCTACCCACACACCACACGCACTTGCCTGCGCGAGTCCTCGCGTAATACCAGCTCCGTCTCCTCCCACGTATAAACCGGAAATTTCAGTTTCAAACTTATCGTTTAACTTCGGACGGGCGGAGTAAAATTTCGCTTCCACACCGTAAAACAGCGTATGTTCAGATGCTAACCCAGGCGTTACATGATCCAGTGCTTCTGTCATTTCAATTAAGCTTTTCATTGTATTGTATGGAAGCACTAAACCCAAATCACCAGGGACAGCTTCTTTTAACGTTGGTTCTAAAAAGCCTTCTTTAATTCGATTCGCTGTTGAACGGCGCCCCTTTAAAATATCTCCATACTTTTGAACAACTAAGCCTCCGTTTGACAGCATATTAGCTAATCTTGATACTTCGTGCGCATATTCGTTCGGCTGATCAAATGGATCCGAAAATTTATGAGAAACAAGCAGCGCAAAGTTCGTATTTTGACTTCCAAGCTTCGGATCTTTGTATGCGTGTCCATTTGCTAACATAATCCCTGAATGATTCTCTACTACCACATGCCCTGAAGGATTGCTGCAGAACGTTCTGACTCTTGTACCTACAGACGTATTGTAAATAAATTTCCCTTCGTACAAGTGCTTGTTGATTTCTTCCATAACAACGTTAGATGTTTCTACTCGAACACCGATGTCTACTTGATTGTTAATCATTTTCAAACGGCGTTTTTTTAGTAAGTCGCTCATCCACTTCGAGCCGTCTCGACCTGGTGAAACCACGACTTTATCAGCCGTAATTCTGTCACCATTCTTCAATTCAATACCGCGCACGATATGCTGACCATCTTCTTTTTCTGTTATTAAATCGGCTACTTCCGTTTTATACTGCATATCAATTTTTTCTTTTAAGTATTCATAAATGCTTTTTAAAATTTCTAAATTTTGCTCTGTTCCTAAATGACGCACTTGGGCACGCAATAGCTTTAATCCTGCTGCGTATCCGCGTTTTTCAATTTCACGAACTTTATCAGTTAACGGATCCGTAATCGTATCGGTTGCTCCGTGTTTTAAATTAATTTCATCCACGTATTTAATTAAATCTACCACCTGTGATTCAGACAGATAATCCGTCATCCAGCCTCCAAATTCACTGGTGATATTAAACTTCCCATCTGAATATGCGCCGGCTCCACCGAAACCATTTGTGATAGAACAAGCAGGCAAACAGCCAGCAAACTCTTTTCTGCCAACTGCAGGGGGACATTTTTCAATTTTTTTCTGAAGAATCGGACAATTACGTCGATAGATATCGTGTCCTTTATCGATTAATAAAATAGTTGCTTCCGGTAATTTTAACGTTAGCTCATAGCAAGTAAAAATTCCAGCGGGTCCTGCCCCTACCACAATAACATCATATTTTGAGTTCATTGTACATTCTCCCATCATCTTTTTTCTTTGGGTAAAAGATAAAAGTTATTGACCGAATTTTCTTTTTTTATTATCATTCGGTTATTTTCTAGCCATTTGATAATATATCAAAAACAAACCCTTTAGTCAACAATATACACGAACATTAAAATAAAAAAATAAAAAAACATTCGTTTTTATTTCAACCAAATAAAAACCAGCGAACGAATAGCAAGCGCTACGAAATGTTCACTGGTTCTTTAATATACGGAAGAGCAATTTCTACTTTTGTTCCTACTCCTACTTTACTCGCAAATGAAATATGCCCTTGATGCTGTTCGATTATTCGGTAGCTAATCATTAATCCTAGCCCAGTTCCTGTTTGTTTGGTGGAATAAAATGGTTCACCTAGCCGAGCTAAAGATTGCTCATCAATTCCACATCCTTCATCCTCGATAATGACCATGCCGTATTCATTTCTTTTCTCAACGGTAACTTTAACTGTACCTTTGCTCATTGACTCAAGCGCATTTTGAATTAAATTAATAAAAACTTGTTTAAGCGCATTTTCTTCACAAAAGATTGTAATCTCATCACTAATCTCATTAATAATACGACAATTTTTATAATTGGCGTGTGTATCTAATAGTAATGTCACGTGACGTATGATTTGATTGAGACTTTTCGGATGGTATGAATTTTCAATTTTAGGCTTGGCCAGCGTTAAAAATTCTTGAATAATGGATTCGACGCGATTCAATTCTTCAAGCATAATATCATTGTATTCTTCATTATACTGTTTCGATGCTTTTAGCAGCTGAATAAACCCTTTAATCGCCGTCATTGGATTACGGATTTCATGTGCTACTCCTGCCGCTAGCTTGCTCACCATTGTAAGCTTTTCAGATTTGCTTGCCATTTCATCATATTTTTTTCGATCCGTTACGTCGCGAATAATATACTGAATGGCATCCTGTCCTTCAAACTTAATTTTGGTTGCCGAAGATTCAATAATGACGACCCCTTTTTTAGTCAATAGTTTCACATCAACACGTGGCCTCACGGACATTCCATTCATCAGCTGAACCATTCGTTCTTTTACAATTTCTAAATGTTCGGGATGAATAAAGTGAAGCCAAGGACGCCCGATATACTCTTCTTTTTTCTCGCCGCCAAGAAGTTTAACACCAGCGGGATTCAAATATTGGATTCTGCCTTCTCTCGTTACAATAAATGCATCTTGACTTTGCTGGACAAACTGCTTATATTGCTTCATTTTCCGAATGACTTCCTCTTGCTTTTCAATACTTGAGGAAAACTCTTTCCACTGAACAACTAAGAGCGGAATATCTTCTTCCGTGCGCTGAATATGGATATGCATCGGAAACTGCTGATCTACTTTTTTCTTAAGTAAAACAACTTCTTCCTCTTGCTTTCTTAACGGTTCCACTTCATGCTTTTCAATAAAAAAGCGATTTGGCTCTTCAAATACATTACAGGAAAGAAGCCGTTCCTCCGTCGTTTTAAAAAGGTGGCAGCAAGCTTCATTTAAAATTTGAATATCGCCATCCATATTCATTACGAGCATTGGTGTAAATGACATTGAAAATAGCTGTTGAAATACTTTTTCCTTTTCCATATATTCACCTTCGCTTATTGAGTTACTAGCTATAGTATAATATGGTAAATGTTGATTTGGCAAAATTTTTTTATTATTTAAACAATTTATATGTAAGTTTGTCCTTTTCCATCTTTTATAAAAAGCTCGCACATGCGAGCAAATGAGACCTAATCAGCAAAAACAAGTGCAGCCAATGATGATTAATAAAATAAATAGCACAACAATTAATGCAAATGACTGGCCCGTTCCGCAATGATGATAACCGCCAATTGGATAGTGGCAAGTATCATATAGGTGGTGATAGCCTCCGTGATGGCATGGGTCGTAACAATCGTAGTTATACATAGCAATCTCTCCTCTTGTTTTTTTCATTTCGTACACTGTACTTTATATGCGTTAGTTGATTGTCCTGTATGTGCATTCGCCCATTTTTTACTTTCTCTTACGCCATATTCGCCTTTTGGGCTGCAGCGTATACGAAAACAACAAAAGTAAAATACTGCCCATCACCAGTAGCGTAGTAAAATCTTTCATAAACTCAATAATGACCCCTATATACGGGAGATGGTATGCGTAGCTTCCAATCACTTTAAAAGAAGCAGGCAAAGAATTTCTTTGAGCTGTAACCAGTACATCAGGGTCTTGATTATGGGCCAGTACAAGTTCATTCTTTGAAGAAGATGATTCGTCTCTAAAGACAACTATATCTCCGCGATGCAGGTGGTGATAATCCGTTTCTTGAACGGTCACAGTGAAACCAAATAGGCTTGGAACTGTGCTAACAAATAAAAATGTAAAGCAAATTGCATAAAGAACAAGTACATATCGAAACGCAGAAAACATACATTTATTGATCATAGGTAATCAGCTCAATTCGCTCGGTTACTTTATTTAGCGCGGGGGTAATGTGATTAAATGAAGTAGAGCGCTCTGTAAATTGAATTAAAAGTAGCAGCAGTAAAAAACTTAACATGATTAACCGTAGCATCCGAGCATAAAAATCACGCATGCTCTCACTCCTTTTTTCTATACTAAATTCAGTCGTACAATAAGCCTTCAGTCAATAATTTGATTCAGTATATGCACATAGAGGGCGTTTGGCTCATTGTTTCTTCTTGGAGGTCTCGGGAGTGATCAGTGATCGGCATAAATTATGAGTTTTAGCATATGTTTGGTTACGTATGGAAATGTTTTTATACTCCGACAATAAGGGAGCTGAACATATGGCTAATTATTCCTTTGATCAATATATTAAAAAAGCAATGAAATACGATTTTCTAGCTAACTACTATAAGTATAGTGATCCATCTAAGCATATTCATTATTATCAAAAGCATTTGTACTATATCCAGCAGGCCATCTTAACTTCTTCTGAAAATACGAATTTACGCGTAAATCCGCCGCAAATTCGTATACTTCACGCTTCTCCAGATTCTCCATCTGTAGATATTTATATTAACAACAAACGAGTGATTCGCAACTTAACTTATAAACAAGAAACAGATTATATTGAATTACAAGAACCTGGAAGATACACAATTTCTATTTATCCCGCTGGAGAAACGGGAAGACCTGTTTTAACGGAATCATTTACATTTGAAGGAAACCAAAATTACACGGTAGCGGCGGTAGATGAGCTAAACAAGCTTGATTTATTATTTATCTATGACAATACGGATGTACCAAGTGGAGAAACGAAGCTTCGGTTTGTGCACCTTTCTCCTGATGCTCCTGCTGTGGATATTGCGGCTAGAGGTGGAGACGTCATTTTTTCTGGCGTGCAGTTTAAAGAAGTCACAAAATATTTGCCTTTATCCCCCATGCATGTTCAACTTAGTGTGCGCATAGCAGGAACCAAAAATGTAGTACTCGAAATCCCAGCACTGAACCTTCGCCCGAATCGAACATATACGGTATATGCCGTCGGATTTGCTAAAAACCGTCCTGCATTAGAAGCGCTGATTTCCCAAGACCGTTAACAAAAAAAACCTTCCAAATTGGAAGGTTTTTTTATTCACTGCGCGAAATTAAACGTACGCGAATATCATCATTTTTTAAATCAAACTTTTGTACTTTTACAGCAAAATCACTCTCTAACTTCATCTGCTGTAACGCTACGTATACTGATTCATTCTTTGGATCGATTGTTACCCATTCTGGTAGCGCAAAATTATTATTTACGTATCGAAGCACTGTGCGGACAGGCAGCTGCAGCTTTCCAACAGAAAGTGACTGCTGTTCAAGCACAATATCTCCATTTTTTTGTACGATCGGATCAAATGTCATTCGAATATTAATATCATCGCCGAATACTTGAATCGTTCCGTCTACTCTTACTACATCGGTAAGAGTAATTTTGTAGTTAAGCGGCTGATTCTTAAATTCTTTTTTTAAATATTTATCAATCAGTACATTTAAGTCCGCTTTTTTAGCCAAAATAGTTAGTTCTGCGTCTCCTTCTACTTTTTCAGAGGGAGTTGGATTGACCTTGTCAACCGGTTGAAAAATAAACGCAATAATAAGGATAGCCCCTAGAACATTAATCCCTAATAACGCGATAAATAGGGTTTTCCACTTCTTCATATAACAATCTCCTTACTCGTTCCCACTCTCTTTCGTGTTTTTCTCTTTTTCATCAGATGTAACTTCTTCTGCTGTTTCCTTTTTCTCGTCTCCAACGAGAGGATCTTCTTCCTCCATTGATTTACTAATGCGCTCAGCCATTAGTTTGTACCCTTTTTTATTAGGGTGAAACTCGTCTTTCCCTAATAAATTTACGTCAGAATCATAAAAAATATCATCAATTTTTACATAACTTACATTATCATATTGAGAAGCAATTTTCTCGCTTGCCGCATTCCATTCATTAATAACGACATTAATTTCTTTCACATCACTTAACGATTTAAAGAATGGATTATAAAAACCGATTAAATAAATATGGGCATTAGGATTAAGCTTACGTATGCGTGAAAACACGTCATTTAGACGTTTTTCATATTTTGACTGCTGTGATTCAAACGTCTTAATTGAGATATTGTAAAAGTAATCCCTTACCACTTTCATCACGTCATTGCCGCCAATTGTCAAGAAAACGATGTCTGCTCTTGATACTTCAGCTGCTACTCCCGGCTGATTTAACCTTGCTAATAGCTGATCCGTCCGGTTTCCTCTTTTGCCTAGATTCTCTGTTCGTACATTTTGCACTTCATTTTGTTTAGAAAGGTATTTAGTTAAGTATGGTACATAACCGCCTTTTTTAGACTCATCTCCTACTCCTTCAGTTAATGAGTCGCCAATGGCTACAATATCTAAATCTACAGGGAAAAAGCCTTTCGGAATATGCTTTTTAGGTGTTAAATCCACTTCTTTCTGAACGGCTTCTTCTTTATTGTCCGTTGGCAAAAAAGTCGTCGTCGAACAGCTCGCTAACACCACCGCACTCATACTGCTTATCACTATACTTTTCCATTTTCTCATCATAACACCTACTAACTATGCTGTATTCTCGCTGTCACAAGCAATACTGCTTACCGCTCTGAATAACTATATCTTTATATCTTATCATACTATGTCAAGTTGATATTTTACTACGTTTCTTATATATAGTATATGTAAAAAAAAGGATAAGCATGTTTCTTTCATAAAAATATCCGCTCACACATCGCTGTAAAGATAGCTGTGTTTGGCGGATAGATTTGACGATTTTATAGCTCTTACTGAAGGGTTTTAATATCTTTTATCATATCATCATAAGGAGGATCAGTCACTCCCTGATAAGATTTTTGAACCACTCCATCTTTGTCAATTAGAAAAAAATACGTACCGTGAATAACCTGCGGATCTTCTTGCGGCTTTTTCACAATCATCTTAAATTGATCCAGCGCAAACTTTTCAATTTCCGCTTGTTTATAGCCCGTTAAGAAATCCCAATTCGAAAAATCAGCGCCAAATTTAGTCGCATAGTCCTTCATTTTCTGAGGAGTGTCCACTTCAGGGTCTACGCTAAATGAAACAAAGCGAACGTCCAGGCCTTCATCCTTAGCCATTTTTTGTAATTTAGCCATATGAGCCGTCATTGGGGGACATACGGTTTCGCAGCTTGTGAAGATAAAGTTAGCTACCCAAACGTTCCCTTTCAGCTGACTTAGCCCTACTTTCTTTTGATCTTGGTTAACATAAGAAAAAGAGTCCATCTTCCAATTAAGCGGATTTTCTATTTTGGAACCACAGGCTGTTAACATCATGCAACTAATAAGCAGTAAAAAAAACAATTTATAAGACCAGCTTTTCATATGTTCCTCCTGCACGGTTAAAGTTTAGTCATAGCTAGGGAAAATCAAGATAAACGTTGAACCTTTTCCTGGTATGCTTTCCACTTCAATTCTTCCATTCATTTGTTCCACCAGTTGATAAGAAACCATCAGACCAATCCCTGTTCCTTTTTCTTTTAAAGAATAAAACGCTGTTCCTAGCCGGTTCACTTGTTCACTGGTCATGCCTATACCAGTATCTTCAATTTGAATATGTACATGCCCTTCTCGCTTGTAAAGCCCCACTCGAAGCGTTCCCCCAGCTCTCATGGCTTCAATTCCATTTTTCATAATATTAAGCAGAACTTGATTCAATTCGTTTCGGCTGCCGCGAACATACATCTCTTCTTTTGCGTCTAATTCTATGAGTATATTGTTTGTTAATAAAGCATAAGAAGATAATAAATCTACTAAGCTTGTAATACACTCCAAGCAGTTAATAAAACGATGCTGGTGAACATCCGGCTTGGCTAACGATAAATAGTCATGAATAATCGCTTCTGCTCTGTCCATTTCATTAATCATAAGATGAATGTAACTTAATTCAGTGTTTGAAAGCTTTGTGTTATCTTGAAACAGCTGCAAAAACCCTTTTACCACCGTCATAGGATTTCGAATTTCATGCGCTACAGAAGCAGCTAATTGGCCAATTGCATTCATTTTCTCCGCTCGCTGCAATTCCTTTTGCATCCTCGTTTTTTCCATAATAACTTCCAATTCATCAATCGCTTTGGTAATTCCGTCTTTTGTATGACTGAGATCTGTTTCTACATTCAGGTGTTCTTTTGTTACTGACACTTGATGAAAAAGCTGCTGCAGCCGCTCGGTCATTTCATTAAATCTTGTGTGTACATTCCCTAACTCAGAATCATCTTCGTGTGTCAGCTTCACATCAAATTTCCCTTGACTCACCGCTTGAATTCCTTCTATTAATTCCCCAAGGGGCGACATTAATCGCCTTAGTCCCCAGTCTTGAATCACAATAATGAAGGTAAACAGAAGCGTAAACGCAACGACCAAAGACACAATTAAACGTTTTTGATAGATATAGATAGCGCTTGCATCTACATCTACACCAAGAATAGCCACAACTTTTCCAGAGCTGTTTGTAATAGGCGATAAAACGGTTATCCACGTCCCGAATTCGTCTTTGTATGTAGATGTTACGATATTTTTCTTTTTTCGTTCTGCTTCCTTAAATGATTTGTAAAATTCTTCTCCCCCATAATAAATCATGGACGGCTCTAGCGATTGCTTAATTTTCTTATTCGCTGTTACGATAATCTTATTTCCATGCGATTTGAATTTTTCGGTCGTCATAATATATCCCTGCAAGTACGACGGATGCAATTCATAAATCTTTCTGAACTGCTTTTCTAGCTCGTCTTTTTCAGGAATCGGCCCGTTCCTTGAATCCACTGCTGCTATTACGTCTTGTTTAGATAAAGACTCCCTCCATAAATCGGCCATAATTAACACATGCTGCGTTAACGTCTCTTTCGCCATTTTTTTTTGAACTTGATAGCTAATGGCTAAAGAAATGACTCCAAGGGCAACTACAATTAAAGTAGAAAATAAAACCGTTTTGTTAAACACACTCAAATTTCGAATATATTTTTTCATCGGTATACTCCGGATTCAAAAGAATAGTAACCAGCACAGCATTCGCTGGTAGAAAGTTGATTCTATTATATCACACGTTCGTCCACTTCTCTTTCTCCTTTTTCCAAAAAAGAGAAAGCCAAAAAAGTGACTTGCAAAAAGCAACTCACTTTATTCAGCAAAATACATAAAACCAATTGCACCAATACCCGTATGCGTCGAGATAATAGGCGTCGTATCTTCAATCGAAAATTGCGTATAGCCTCTTGCCTTCACGATTGATTCTTTTAGCTTAGAAGCGAGCCCAAGTCCATCTGCATGTACAAGCCCTACTCCTTTAATACTTTTTCCTTCTGTATGCTCTTCGAACTGCTTCGTTAAAAACTTAACAATTTGAGAATGACTGCGCACTTTAGCAACAGGAGTATATACTCCGTCAGCTAGGGAAGCAATTGGCTTAATATTTAAAAGAGAACCGATTAGCCCTTTTCCACGTCCAATACGTCCACCTTTAACCAAATTTTCAAGCGTATCGACTACGACAAAAAGATTCGTATTTTGACGCACCTCTTCCAAGCGCGCGACAATTTCTTCTACCGTATGCCCCTCTTCAATCATTTTCACCGCTTCAAAGACTTGAAACGAAAGAGCTTTTGTAATGTACATAGAATCGACAACGGTGATATTTCCTTCTACCATTTGAGCCGCGCTTTCAGCTGCTCGAACGGTTCCGCTCATTCCTCCAGTCATATGAATGGAAATGACGTCATACCCTTCACTCACTAATCGTTCATATACTTCAACAAAAGAACCAATAGCCGGCTGAGAGCTTTTTGGTAATTCTTTTGAATTTTTCATTTTTTCAATAAAATCTGTCGGCGTTAATTCCACGCGATCCAAATATGTTTCATTATCAATATTAATACATAAAGGTATCATCTCAATACCGTATTTTTCAGCTTCTTCCAACGTTAAATCAATTGTTGAATCCGTTACCACTTTAATTTTCGACATGTGTTCACCCCTATAAGATGCATTGCAGACTAGTATAACATGAACGCTTACAACAATATAGTTATAATAGAATGCAAGTTTTGCTAATTCGTAAAATGCATGTTCAACCTTTTAAATCAACAAAAAAAGTTGACTCTGCTGAAATATTCAGAAAAGTCAACTTTTACGTTTATGCATTATGCTTTAATACATGAGACTTAAAGAGCTGTTCGTAATCTTTCCATTTCAGCACGCGTTTTAAATATTCTTGAAACGAGTAGGTTTGCTTCGGAACTGATTCGTTCGTGATTTGTCTAATAAATAAATCAAGTTTTGCAGATAACATGAACCGAAACGTGCTATTTTCCTCTAAAACTGGAATTTCAGTAATTTTTACTTTTTGACCACTGACATGTTTAAATTCAAGGCTTTTTAATAGCAAGGCGATCAACCCTCTTTTTACCCGTTTATTTTATTATAATGCTTGAGGTACTTTCTGTCTTGATAAAATAAAAAGAAAACACAAATATTTTTTAAAATAAAAATGCTTCATCAACTTATTCGACAGTTGATGAAGCATTCCTTTTTAAAACGACCTTCTATTTAAATAAATAAGTGAAACAAGTTGCTTTCTTTATTAATTTCTGTGTAAGGAAATCCTTTTTTATCCATACGATTAATTAGTGGATAATAATCTTCTTTATGCTTAAGCTCGATTCCCACAAGTGCAGGCCCGCTGTCTTTGTTATTCTTTTTCGTATACTCAAAGCGCGAAATATCGTCTGTCGGTCCAAGCACTTCGTCTAAAAATTCACGAAGAGCTCCTGCGCGCTGAGGGAAGTTAACGATAAAATAATGCTGTAATCCTTCATAAATCATCGAACGTTCTTTGATTTCTTGCATACGTCCAATGTCATTGTTGCCTCCGCTGATGACGCAAACAACCGTTTTTCCTTTAATTTGCTCACGGTATGAGTCAAGAGCAGCAATCGAAAGAGCTCCTGCTGGTTCTGCTACAATCGCATTTTCATTGTATAGAGATAAAATGGTTGTGCAAACCTTGCCTTCAGGAACAACTACAATATCGTCCACAAGCTCTTTACTGATGTCATACGGAAGCGTTCCAACTGTTTTAACAGCCGCTCCGTCTACAAATGGATCGATTGCCGGTAGCGTCACTACATTTCCATTTGCTAAAGATGTCTGCATACCAGGCGCGCCTGCTGGTTCTACCCCAATCACAGCTGTTTGAGGCGAGATGCTTTTTACGTATGTGCCGACACCGGAAATTAATCCGCCCCCGCCGATACCCGCAAATACGTAGTCAATTTCATCTTCACAGTCATTGAACATTTCAACGGCTACTGTACCCTGTCCTGCAATAACGTCTACATCATTAAATGGATGAATAAATGTTCGATGCTCCTCTTCACTGCATGCAATAGCTTGTTCATAAGAATCATCAAACGTATCTCCGATTAGTACGACCTTTACGTTATCTTTGCCTAGAAATTTCACTTGATTAATTTTTTGGCGTGGCGTTGTGCTCGGCATAAAGATTTTACCATCGATATTTAAATGACGGCACGCATATGCTACACCTTGTGCGTGGTTTCCTGCACTTGCACAGGCAATTCCATTTTCTAATTCTTCTGGGGATAACTTTTTGATTCGATTGTACGCACCGCGGATTTTAAATGAGCGCACCACCTGTAAATCCTCACGTTTTAAATAAATATTACATTCATATCGTTCAGACAAAACGTCATTACGCTGTAGTGGTGTATGCACAACAACATCTTTAATCAATTGATTTGCAATCATGATGTCCTCTAAATGTACGTGTTTTGTTCGATTATCTACTTGTTGTTTCATAACCAACTTCCTTCCTCTTCTACCATTATTAATTTGTACATTATATCACATAAAATTTAGAAAAATCATTATTTTTCATTAATAATGACTAAAAAAACTTTTCTAACTATTTTACTGTCCACATACTTTACATATGTTTAGCAAACGCTAAATAGACTTACAAAATTGCCCATACTTTCTACATGCAGCTGATGCTATAACAGGTATAAATTAAGAAAGGTTGTGGAATAAATGGAGTTTTCACTTCAAAGTTATGAAAGTGCCATTCCGTGCGAAGTAGTTGCAGATGAAGAAAACGGTAGATATATGCTTCGCAAAGCAGATACAAGCGGAGAAGTTTTTAATACACCAAGCGAGCTGATTCAATGGATTGAAGCAAACTGGAGCGCTGAACAGTTTGTTAGCACAGCCGCTTTTCACGAAATGATGAAGCAATTAAAATCAATATAAAAAGAGATTGAGACATAACGAAATAGACCCCACCTAAAGACGTCTAATATGAATCGGTTTTTACACCGCAGTTGATTTCCGTGCAAGACTTCGCTTTCCGCGGGCGGTGAGCCTCCTCATTGCTTCCGCTCCCGCCTGAGTCTTCGCCTTGCCCTCCAATCAACTGCTAAAAGCACCTACAGACATGAAACCTACGTTCACCATCACAAAGAAAGATCCGAACGATGAATCGTTCGGATCTTTCTTCAACTACCATACTTTTGTCCCAGACTCGCATTTTTTTAATAAGGGAAATCAGCTTCGCTCGTATACGGTAAAATAATACGTGTAGGGATTTTTTTCATCTTTAATTCCTTGCTGCTTCGAAATAACTTTCCATTCGCTCAAATCAATCGCAGGAAAATGTGTATCGCCGTCAAAAGATTCTTCAATATGCGTAATATAAAGTCGGTTTGCAACGTCTAATGTTTGCTCATACAGAGTAGCTCCACCAATCACAAAGAGCTCGTCTTCTTTTTCAGCATCTAATGCTTCTAGTTCCTCAACTGAATGAATAACGGTTGCTCCTTCTTGCTGATAATCTTTTTGACGCGTAAGAACCACATTTTCGCGATTAGGGAGCGGTCGTCCAATTGATTCAAATGTTTTTCTTCCCATTACAATCGTATGACTCGTTGTGATGCGCTTGAAATACTTTAAATCTTCCGGAAGACGCCATGGCAAATCATTCTCTTTACCGATCAGCCTATTTTGATCCATTGCGACAATGAGGGAAATCATACGCTCACAGCTCCTTTAATGTGAGGATGCGCATTATAATCTACTAATTCAAAGTCTTCAAATTTAAAGTCAAAAATTGATTTTACGTCTGGATTGATTTTCATTTTTGGTAATGCATGAGGCTCGCGCGTCAACTGCAGGTTTACTTGTTCGATGTGATTGCTGTAGATATGCGCATCACCAAACGTATGAACAAAATCACCTGGCTCTAAATCACACACTTGTGCCACCATCATTGTAAGCAGCGCATATGAAGCTATATTAAACGGTACGCCTAGGAAAATATCAGCTGAGCGCTGATACAATTGACAAGACAATTTGCCGTCCGCTACATAAAACTGAAATAAGCAGTGACAAGGCGGCAAAGCCATATTGTCTACATCAGATACATTCCAGGCGCTTACCATTAAGCGGCGCGAATCAGGATTGTTTTTGATTTGATTAATAACATTTGTAATTTGATCAATTTTTTCGCCGTCCGGCGTTGGCCATGAACGCCACTGATGACCATATACAGGGCCAAGCTCGCCGTTTTCATCCGCCCATTCATTCCAAATGCGCACGCCGTTATCTTGTAAATACTTAACGTTTGTATCTCCTTGTAAAAACCAAAGCAGTTCATGAATAATTGATTTCAAATGAAGTTTTTTTGTCGTTAATACCGGGAAACCTTCTTGTAAATTAAAACGCATTTGATAGCCAAATGTGCTAATTGTACCTGTTCCTGTCCGATCTTCTTTTTTTGTTCCATTTGCTAACACATGCTCGCAAAGTTCAAGATATTGTTTCACTTCCGACACTTCCTTTATTAAAAAGTCCTTTTCTATTGTATAAGTGTTCACGGGCTAAGTAAACAACTAAATCTCAGCTCATATAGAAAAGTTCTTTATCATGTAGGTACGCGATTTCCCCGAAAAAAAACGAGAATGAGACCTAATGAAACCTACGTTTACCATGACCATAAAAAAATCCGAACGAATTTCATTCTCTCTCAAGAATCTCGATTCATCGTTCGGATCTTCCTTCGGCTAAACTACTTTTTAACAGCTTAGTCTTTGTTAATTAAATACAATTGTGCGGTTTTCATGCACTAAAATGCGGTCTTCTAAGTGCCATTTCACAGCGCGTGCAAGCACCGTACGTTCAATTAAGCGGCCTTTTTTCTTTAAGTCATCCGCATCATCACGGTGATTCACGCGTTCAATATCTTGTTCAATAATTGGTCCTTCATCCAAGTCGTCCGTTACATAGTGAGACGTAGCACCAATTAATTTTACGCCTCGTTGATATGCACGTTCATATGGACGTGCTCCAATGAATGCCGGTAAGAATGAATGGTGAATATTAATAATGCGATACGGATTTTCAGCCACAAAGGTCGGCGTTAAAATTTGCATATAACGCGCTAAAATAATTACATCAATATCATAATCTTTTAATACTTGAAGCTGTTTTGCTTCTGCTTCTTGACGAATGTCTTTTGTCGCTGGTATATGCTTAAATGGAATGCCAAACGATTCAACTACTTCGCGCGCATCTTCGTGATTGCTTACAACGACAGCGATGTCTGTCATCAAGTCTCCGCTTTCCCACGCCCACAGCAGCTCTAGCAGACAGTGAGGCTCTTTTGACACAAAAATAGCTGTTTTTTTCAAATTATGAGCATATGTAAACTGCCAGTTCATCGAAAATGTATCGGCAATCTTTTTGAAGCTTTCTTCTAGCTTTACTTCTTTAGCTAATAAATCCTCACATTCAAATTCGAAACGGATAAAAAACATGCCGCCTTCATGGTTTGTTGAATGTTGACTTGATTCTACAATATTTGCACCGTGCTCATGTAAAAACGTAGACACAGCGGCTACAATACCCGGTTTGTCCGGACAGCTAATTAGCAGCCGACCTCGGTTTTTATATTTCTCTTTATATGAAGTTAAATGTTTTTGAATATGCGATTTCATGTAATTCCCTCTCTTTTTTTAAATATACAGACAATTGTACCATTATCCTTGTAGCGATGCGACATTGAAATAAGGCTTTGACAAAAGAAAGCCGAAACGTTTGCTTCGGCTTGCGTATTTGTTGTTCTACCATCTACTCCATCAAATCGTTCATTCACTGATCTTTACGTTCTACACATACATAAAATGAGTGTTTCCTAAAGTGCTGCAGCTCATCCCCTTCGCTTCCTGCTTTTGAATTAACCATAAAAAGCCGCTGGCACAACACCAGCGGCTTTTCCTTATTATTGCACGGCTTTTTCACTAACTTCATGCAAGGCATTCCTCACCGTACCATATTCGCTTGCGTGAGGACGATCTCCGTCATCTTCGTATCCGTAATCAAACATTCGATTTCGATTTAACGTTAATTTCGTAATGGTTGGACGTAATAAATCAAACAGTTCAAATCGTTTTTTCAAATGTGGAAATGATGCTTGATAATGCAAGATTTCTGCTCGTACACTTTTCCAAAAGTCCTCTTCTTCTACACCTTCATGCTCTTCTAAGATGCTTGCTAAATAGCGGAAGTGACAAACAAATAACCCTGTTAAAATAAACTGCGTCAATCCTTCCGGCTCTTCGCTGCGCAGCACTTCTTTTAATTCAAAAGATAGCTGCTGCAGTTCTTCAAACGGCTGATCGCTAATATTCACGTCGTCTACAAAATCCTTCATAATAATTCGAACGGGCTTGTTGTTTTTAAGAACCAGTACCGTATTTTGACCGTGCGGGGAAAATACAGTGCCGTATTGATACAAGTAATGAAGTAGCGGCGGCAACACAGCGCTGGTTAGCGCATCAATCCACTCGTTAGGAGTTAAGCCTGACTTTTCAATATATGACGAAACTAAAGCTTTCCCTTTACTGTCAACATGTAAAAGCGCAGCTAGCGTAATCGCATGCTCTCCTTCTTCTAGCTCTTGATAAATGCTTTCACGCCAAACGACTCCAAGCATCTCTAGATACTGATAAGGCGCATTTTTAATAGAAGCGAACGTCGGCTGAGTTACGTTTAACGTAGCCACTTCACCTAAAAGTCCTACTTTGCACGTATCTTTTAAAAACGCATCGCGATCTCGTATGCCTTTAATGTGCTGAGTGACTTGAGGTGCAATGACCGTCCGCTCACTTGGAAGCCCTCTGTATACAAGGGTATTTAATATACTCATGGGAAGCTTTACATGATATTTATCTCGATTTGTTGTATTCACAAATGTCCGAATCGACTGCTGAGGAAAGTATTGATCTTCACCTTCTCCTAACGGAACAATTAAATCATTTGCAATGTATTCAGCGAATAAAGGAACAATTACGTTCATCCACTGCCATTCATGAACGGGAATATAATAATAGTCCGCTTTCGAAAGGCCTTGGCTTGTTAATTCTTTTTCAAATTCAGCTAGCCTCTCACCGCTTAGCTCCTGCTTCATAACATCATCAAAGCCGAGGGTATCCAACGAATGAAATGAAGCAATTTGCTTCTCTACAGCAATCCATGAAAGCTGAATTTCTTGTTTTTGCTCAGGCGCAAACCGAAGATAGTCATCATAACCAAACCCAATGCGCCCTTTATTATACGTAATCCAAGGATGTCCCGTCATTTCACCTTCTAGCTCTGCGTAATCCATATCTGCTAATTCATCAGCTGATTTTCGATTTTGTAAATGCAAATCTGCTATTAATGTATGAAAATATTCTTTTGCTAAGTGACCTGCGGTTGAGCTAGACATTCCTTTGTCTTCAGATAGGCTAATTAACAGCTGCAAGGCCTCCGAAAATGTAGGGGTTGACGTTTTAGATGTCAACTTAATACTTTCTGGTAGTACAGAAAAACTGTCAAACAATCGTTGTTTCGCTTGATATGTATACGTAACGCCCCGGTGATCTTCCCATCGATACGTGGCAAGCGCACCCTGCTTTTGCAGCTGTTTTGGCTCAATAATATTTTCATACATAAATTCCTGCAGCATTTTAGCTAAAAGCTGTCGATTTGCTTTTTCCCATGATTGCTTATTAAATACGGAAAGATTCGTTTCTTTGATTTTCATCCTTCATTCTCCTTTACTTGTCTTAGAATAGGGATTGTTTTATTACGCAGCGGCATTACAGCGCTAGCAGCTAGCAAAGCAGCTGCTCCCGCTACTAAAGGAAATGCCAAATCCACTTTGCTGATTTCTAATGCTACAATCGGTGCAATCAGCAGAGCGATATTTTGAACAGCAATAAGCCAGCTGTAATAGTAAGCAGCCGCTTCTTTACTTTTTCGAAATAAATAGATATCCAGTATAACCATGCTGAGATAAAACCCGGCTCCATATAAAATTCGGCTGATAATAAACACGCTGAGATGATCAGCATATGCCTGCAAACACAGCACCAAAACACTAGCACCCGTTATGCCATAAAAAAGCGGTATAACGTTGCCGTTCAATAGTTTGGTAGGTACCGTAAGCTTTAAGACAATCGCCATAATACTCGGCATCGCATACAGCAAAGCGCTGCCTTGACTGCTCATGCCATATGTTTCATGTGTAAACAATGTAAAATAAGGGCGAATGACATTGTGCCCAAGGTAAAAAAAGAAAATCGCCAGCAAATAAAAAAAAATGGGCTCGTTTATGCTTTGAATGGATGCCGGTGTTTTTTCTGCTTTTAAAGGTAATGCTTTTCTTGTTAAGAGCCATACGGCCAGTACCATATCAATTAAAGCAAAGTATTGATATACGTTAAGCGGCATTTCCCATGCAATAACCGTACTTCCAAACAAGCTAGCGACAATAATCGCCGTATGAACAATAAATACATACGTTGTTGCAGCACTTGCCTTTTTCTGTCCTTTTTTCATGCCGCCTACTAAATAGGGGTACAAAAGATATAAACTGCTTTGAAATAGGAGCAGCACTAAGGAAGTAGCTAAAAATCCATAAAAAGTAGAAACTTCGCTCAAAATGACTTTAATTAAGGCCGTCATTAAAAGTGACGTTACAACTACATATTTTACGTTCCATTTCTTAAACAGCATTCCCCATAAAGGTGTCATAACAATGACCACAATCCGGCAGCAAATAATGAAAAAAGACGTCATCGCCACTCCATCTACATGAAATGCATGTGTAAAATACTGTGGATAAAATGGTGATAATAATACTTCTGACGTCATGGTCATAAACAAGCAGATAAAAACAAAGCGCGGAGAAATCATTTCTTAAAATCCGAACTTTTGGAAAACAGTATTTTTATATATTTTGTACACGCTTTTGCCTGCAATTTGGTTAATCAAAACAGCATTGCGATAAGCGCCTAAACCTAAGTCCGGTGCTCCAACTCCGTGTGTATGAAGCTCTCCGTTTTGCACAAATAGCGGGGCTCCTTTCTTCTTCATCTCAACTTGATAGCGTTCGTTAATTTTCAGCTGGCCTTTTTCATCGAATAGTACATGTTCTTTTAAACCTTCCATAAAAGCAGGCTCTTTTGCATGATAGCCAGTAGCCATAATGACAATTTCACTTTCTTCTTTTTCAAATGAGTCCTGCTCGTATTGGTGAAGAGTCAGAAGATGTGTATCGTTTATCTTTTCAACGCCTGCAAGTTCCGTAAGCGCGCGCATCGTTAGAGGCACTTCTTTTCCTCCAATTGTTCGTTCGTAAATCAAATCATAAATATTCCCGATTGTTTCAAAGCTTATTCCTTTATAGAGGAGAGCTTGATTTCGTAAAACGCTCTCTTTTTTCTCTTCGGGCAATCTGTAAAAATAGCGGGTATAATCCGGTGAAAAATGTTCAAGGCCAAGCTTTGAATATTCCATTGGATAAAAACCTTTTGAGCGCGTATACCAATTCAGCTTATACTCAAACTCAGGCTGCTGTTGAAGTAAATCATAGACAATTTCAGCTGCACTTTGACCAGAGCCAATTACGGTTATGCTTTTAGCCTGCAGCGTTTGCTGACGCTTCATTTTGTAATGAGCGGAGTGATAAAACGTATCGCTTGCCACTGTTTGAAAGTCTCTTGGCACTACGGGCTGCGTACCTACTCCAGTAACAAGATGATAGCTGTAATAGGTATAAAGCTTTCCTTCTTTTTCAACTGTTACTTCGTAGTAAGGCTTAGCGTCTTCATGCATTTTTACTTCTTTTACTGTGCTGTTAAATTCAAGCCCACTCAGCTGGCTCGCTACCCAGCGGCAATAGTGATTGTATTCATTTCTCGGAATATGAAACTTTTCAAAGAAATAAAACTGATACAAGCGCTCATGCTCATGCAAATAATTTAAGAACGTGTATGGACTCTTCGGATCCACCATCGTGACCACATCTGCCATAAACGGCACTTGAAGTGTTGTCCCTTCTAAAAGCATTCCTGGATGCCAATTAAACTCATCCTTTTGTTCAAAACATTTATATGTACAATCTTTTTTATCAATTAAAGCGGCTAATCCTAAATTAAATGGACCAACTCCTACTCCAATTACGTCTAAAATGTCCCGTTGTTCCATTCGCTCCACCTTCTTTCAAATACTTCTCTTTCACATTTCATCAGTACACCCGTTTTATCAGGCAGCGACACTTCTTTCATGAATTGAAACCCGCATTTTTTAAATACTGCAATCATTTTTTCATTTCGTCTATCTGGCTCCGCTATTACTTTAGCAGTGTCTGCTACGTTAAACTTATGCTTTAGCAAACTAAGAAGGAGCGGATAAATATAGCCTTTTCCTAAAAAAGCAGGGTCTCCAATCAATAAATGAATTCCTTGATCTCCTTTTTCATAAGGATAATAGTTACTGATTATGTCACCTTCAACCATATAAGATTCCCAATAGCTCATAGGTACACCATCAATTTCTCCGATTAGCAGCTTTTGATGAGAATCAGCTAGAAATGTTTTTAAATGCTGCTCGTACGCCTGTTTTGAAATATTTAAATTCCAATACGGAATAACATGCGGTTCATGCATCCACTTGTACAGCCGTTCGAAATCTTTTGCAAAAGAAACAGAGCGAAAGGTAATGCTCTGCTCCTTTTGCTGAATCATAAATGGATACTGCGTTTGCAAGGCTGATTTCATACACGTACACCTGCAGATTCGAACAATGGATTCTCGACATTTACATAAACAGACTGTGTTTCAAGAGATCCTACCAGCTCATCCATATCATGAACGCGCGTTAAGAAGTTGGCTTTGCAAGGAAGCACTTTCTCTTCTAACATTGATGAAACAAGCCCTGTATGATCATTTTCTTTGTACATCTCGATCTCTTGTCGCAAAATCAATAGCAGATCTGATTCTTGAGCGAGGCCAGCTGCACCAAAAGCGTTAACTAATCCTAAAATATGATTAAAAAATACGTAATAACGAAATCTTTCTTCTGCTACAGCGTCATCACAGACCGTATCGCTTTCTCCGTTTAAGGAAGGAAGCAGCTTGCGAAGCTCTTGTTCCTTTGATTTCATAAAGTAATAGCCTTGGTTATCGCGGTAGTAAAACACCGATGGATATCCGTTTTCATCAAGTTTAATAACGGAGTTTTGCTGATGAGCTTCCAGCGCAATTCCTTTTTGAGTGTAAAGCCACATCATAGGATGAAAAGATACGTCTAAATAGCGTTTAAACCAGCGCTTGCTTACATCTTCAGTCGTGCTATTTTCACTTGCAGCAATGTGATGAATAATATTTTCAATTTGAGAAGCTTCTCCAAACACATGATCTTGACACAAACTGGCTAGAAGTGTTGTACGATCCCCTTGCTTACCTTGAAAAGGATTGCTTCGAATCATAACTTCAAATCCAAGCTCCTTTTCTCCAAGCGTGATGTAAGCAGGGTCTTCAATTACTTGAAAAGCCGGATGATTTTCGTGAAGCTCCGCCTGTAATCTCTTTTGCAATAAACGGCTAACTTCTACCCCTCTGCTTAATTCTTTGCGTTTGTTCACTCTCAGTGAATTAGTGATTTTTACCGGAATGGAAAATTTGTACATCACATCTGCATTGTTACTGTATACGGTTCGAACAGACGAAGTCGGATAAAACGGCTGACCGTGTGGCCCTAGATAAGCAAGCCTGCCTTTTTGAATCCATTGGCACACTTCTTCTTTTCCTAAAAGATAACGAGCTTGCAGCGGATGCATAGGTATAAGTGAATAATCGTCCGCTTGGCAATAAGACTGTATGAATTCTTCAGAAACCGTCTTATCTTTTTTCAGCTGCTCTTTAATAAGCTGTGAAGCGGTTTGATTTCCAGCGGACTGTTCTGCAACGAGAGATGCATGCGCTTTAAAATAATGAAGCTGAAATTCCCCGTTCACTTCAGGTCCAAATACCTCTTCTTCTTCAGGTAATATCCCTTGGCGGCTTTTAGGTGTTGGATGCAGCTGGTGCCCAATAAGCAGGGACTGTTCAGATTCTAAGAACGTTTTGTCCCATTTATAGCACGTTTCTAACTCTTTCTGCCTTTTTTCAATGAATAATTTCATATTTTCATAGCTTAATAGAACACGTATAATTAGCTCATTTACTTGTACTAAATGATCCGTTACTTCTTTTAAAAGAAAGGCCAAAAGAGTGACGATATCTAACTCCTTAATCTCCTCTTGCTGAATACGATAAGAAAAGTTTGAAAAGAACAAGTGACGTCCGGTGGCTGAGCGGTACTTTACTGGAAAGTAAAGAGTTACCGGCTGTTTTTCTAGTCTAAGAACGAGCGTTTCCTCACTTTTTATTTCTGAAACGGACTGCCATACTCCCTTACCTGTCTCTCGAATATAGCAATTAATAATGTTTTGCATCGTAATAAAATTAGCCGATAACTGAGCGTTCACGTAATCGCTCCTCCTTTTTCTCCAACTGTTTACCTAAAGCAACAACTTCCTCTAAATGAGTGACAACAGAATCAAATGTAATCATAGGATTTAACATCGTTAGTTTTAAATAGACTCGTTCTTTATGCTTTGTTTTTGCCATGATAAACGTGCCTTTTTCGTATAAGTGCTGCTGAATACGCTGATTCAACCTATTTTCATAATGCTGCTGCTTTTGACAATCACTATATAAAATATCTGGTACATAGCGAAAGACAACCGCGTTCATATAAGGGTCATTTAACACTTCTACATTCCTTTGTTTTTGTAAGTAGTCAGCTGTTTGCTTAGCAGTTTCAATCGTGTGGTCAACCATTTCTCCGTATTCATTTGCACCTACTGCACTGAAAGTAAGCCATAGCTTCAAGGCGTCAAACCGCTTTGTCGTTTGAATGCTGCGGTCTACTAAGTGCACATGCTCATCTTCTTCAGGATTTAAATAATCTGCATGAAGCTGAATGTGTTTAAACATAGCTGAATTTTTCAGCAAAAATGCTCCGCAGCTTACAGGCTGATAAAACCATTTATGAAAATCCATCGTAATAGAATCTGCTCGTTCAAGAGCTTTTAAGCGTTCACGATATTTATGCGAAAATAGCAGCGCTCCTCCATAAGCGGCGTCAGCATGAAGCCAAAGCCCTTCTTTTTTAGCTAGCTCACTCATTTCAAAAAGAGGATCTACGCTTCCAAAATCCGTTGTACCTGCCGTTGCTACAACAGCAAAGGGGAGGTTGCCCTGAGCTTTCACTTCCTGTATTGCTTCTTCTAAGCTTTTTATATCCATTTCATGCTGCTCATTGCACTTTACACTCACCACTGCACGCATGCCCAGCCCAAGCTGAGCTGCAGATTGTTGCACCGTAAAGTGCGCTTTTTCCGAGCAGAAAATCCGCAGTTTTTTAGCTTGGAACGGTAAGCCTTCTTTACTAACATCCATTGAAAAGGCAGAATGGCAATATTCATTACGAGCAAGCAGGAGTCCCATATAATTTGACTGCGTCCCTCCGCTTGTAAAAATGCCTGAAGATGAGCTTGGATAACCAATTTGTTGTGTTAACTCATCAATCACTTTATCTTCTATATACGTAGCTGCCGGACTTTGATCCCACGAGTCCATAGATTGATTCAAAGCAGAAATCATCACTTCCGCAGCAAGAGCCGGTATAATCGGAGGGCAATGCAAGTGCGCCATTGCTCCGGGATGCGAAATATGAAGCGAATGATTCATCACTACTGCTTGTACGTTATCAAATAAATCTTCTAGCGGCTGTTCGTGCTTGCTAAAATAGACAGAACGATTGACTAAGTTTGACAGCTCTTCAACGTCGATGTGAGTATAAGCGGACTTTAATTCATAGTAGTGACGTTTGATCATCTCAGTCATTCCGCCTATCATCGCTTCATAATTCTCGAGGCTTTCCTTTGTTGATGATAAAAACCACTTTTCAAACGGTGCCATTCTATTTATTCACCCACTTCTCTTCTGCTGCTTTTACCGCTTCTTCAAATTTCGTTAATATTTCATCCGTTTGTTGTTTTGTTAAAATTAATGGAGGAAGCAAACGAATAACAGCACCATGCCTTCCACCGACTTCTAAAATGACGCCTCTGTCAAAACATTCTTTTTGAATCAGCTTAGCTAACTCACCGTTTGCAGGATGACTGCCGATTTTATTAGCCGGCTTTGTCGCGTCGATGATTTCAACACCCAGCATCAAACCTCTTCCGCGTACATCCCCAATCGACAATACTTGCTTTTGAATATGTCTTAGCTGGCTTTGAATGTAGGCTCCCAACTCGTGAGCATGCGCAGGTAAGTTTTCTTGTTTTATAAATTGCAGAGTAGCCCGTCCTGTAGCCATTGCAAGCTGATTTCCTCTAAAGGTGCCGATATGTGCACCTGCTTCCCATTGATCAAGCCTTTTATCATACAGAACAACGGATAATGGAAGGCTTCCTCCAATTGCTTTAGACAGTACTAATACATCCGGTTCGATATCAGCGTGCTCAAATGCATACAGTTTTCCTGTTCGTCCAATTCCAGTTTGAACTTCATCCACAATAAGCGGAATATCTCGTTCTTTTGTAATTCGGCGAAGCTCTTTTAACCACGGAATCGGTGCTGGAACAGAACCTCCTTCTCCTTGTACAATTTCTACTACAACACCCGCTGGAGTCACAATTCCGCTTTCAGGATCATCCAGCATATTTTCAATATATGTACTAATATACGTGTGTCCTTCAGCACCTACGCCAAAAGGGCAGCGATATTCATATGGGTAGGGTAAAAAATGTGTATCTGGCACTAGCGCATGAATGTGCTTTTTTGGACTCGTTGTACCGCTGATGCTTAATGTTCCGTGTGTGGAGCCGTGATATCCCCCTTGAAAAGATAAAATCGTTCGGTTGCCTGTTGCTGTTTTCACAAGTTTCAAAGCCGCTTCAATTGCGTCTCCTCCAGTGGGACCGCAAAACTGAATTTTCGCTTTGTTTGCGAAATTTTCCGGCAAACTAGCGAACACTTCATCGATAAAAGCTTCTTTTACAGGCGTTGTTAAATCTAATGTATGTAAAGGAATAGATTTTGCTAAAACGTCTTGAATTGCTTCATGAACTACGTGATGGTTATGACCAAGAGCAAGTGTGCCGGCTCCGGCTAAACAATCAATATACTCTTTTCCATCCATATCCGTGATCACGGCGCCTTTTGCCTGTTTAATCGCAATAGGAAGGCGTCTAGGATAAGATCTTGCATTGGATTCTCGTTCATTTTGCATAGCAAGCAGCATTTCGTTTGATGTAAGTTGTTTCGTTGACGTTGACATATCATATCCTCCTGTTTGTTCGATTGATAATGATTTTCATTAACAATTACAACAATAAATGATAATGATTATCACTGTCAATAATTATTCTGAAAATATGAAATTATTCCTATTTCACTCTACAGTCGGAAAAACGCAGTATTTCTCTTATGTATCAAGGGTTAAAAGAGTTTTATGTTGTTTTCCAATTAGGGAAAACTATGTAATAAGTCCCTTTCTATTTCCAAATAAAAAAGTGCTACAATTTCTTGTAGCACTTCTGTTACTTTTGTTTATTCATCGTCTCTTTTGCAGCTTTTACACTCCTTGGGTCAAGCGGTTTCGTATACTGACAATTTACTCGAACCCCTGAACCAATACGAATTTCTTTCACGGGAGTAACGGATAAGAACGCTTGAAGATTTTCAGGCTTCAGCCCTTTTGTCCCGATTAAAATAATATCTTTATCTTTCATTCTTCTTAACAGCTTTTTAATATGAGGAATACCGTTTAGCGCACTTTTATCCGCTCCCGAAGTCATAACACGCTGAATTTGCTTATAGCTTAAAAGCGTTTCAAGCGCCTTTTCTTGATCACTGATTTCATCAAACGCTAAATGAAACGTTACGTTCATTTCTCCTGCCGCATCCAGCAGTCGCTTTAAAGCTTGCTCATCGATAATTTTGTCTTCTGTTAAACAGCCAATTTCAATTCCATCAATGCCAATTTCTCTTGCATAGTGAATATCTTCAATCATTGTTTGCAAATCATCTTCATCATATTGAAAAGATTGATTATGTGGACGGATCATCACAAATATTGGGATATGTATCGTTTCTTTCACTTTTTTCATCAAACCGTAGCTTGGGGTTAAGCCGCCTTCACCGATTCCAGTTACAAGACTTATACGATCGGCACCATGTTCCTGGGCAACTTTAGCATCATGTAAGGTTGCAGCTGTGACTTCTAATATCATTCTAAAAACACCCTTTCCCCTTTAATATAGAGCTTTTGCCTTCTTTTCCCTGTATTTATACTTAAAAAACTCTACCAAACTCTCTTATGTAAGAAAACACCCAAAAGATGTGATTAATATTTGCAAAAAATTGAATGTCATGGAAAAAGAGTAAGAACTATTCTTTTTCTCATGACGTTTCAATTAATAAAATTCTATATTTATACTAAAGATCCAAAAATACATCCCTTTTATCTAGGGTAAAGGATTTATTAAAAAGAGCGTGGATTTGTTTGTTGCATGAACATCCACTCATTTAAAGAATGAGGCTGCTGATGACCAACGGGTGCTGAGAAATCGCGGCATCCGCAATCATGCATTGGCATTTGACCCATTCCTCCGTGCATTGGTGGCATTCCACCTTGCATCGGCATTTGACCCATTCCTCCGTGCATTGGCGGCATTCCACCTTGCATCGGCATTTGACCCATTCCTCCGTGCATTGGCGGCATTCCACCTTGCATCGGCATTTGGCCCATTCCTCCGTGCATTGGCGGCATTCCACCTTGCATCGGCATTTGGCACATTCCTTCGTGCATTGGCGGCATTCCACCCTGCATCGGCATTTGACCCATCCCTCCGTGCATTGGCGGCATTCCACCCTGCATCGGCATTTGACCCATCCCTCCATGCATTGGCGGCATTCCGTCTTTCATCGGCATTTGATCCATCCCTCCATGCATTGGCGATAGTTCTCCGTACATTGGCATTTGATTCATGTCTTTTTGCATAGTTGGCATTTGACTCATTCCGCCATGCATCGGCGGCATTCCGTCTTTCATCGGCGGCATTTCTCCGTGCATCGGCATTTGACTTGTGCCTTCTTGTATCGGCATTGCCTGCATTTCCTTTGCAGAAGGCATTGGCGGCATTTTAGCAGGTTTAGGTGCTGCTTGCATATATGGATTGGATATCGGTTGTCCGGTTTGTTTCATTCCATACGAATTTCTCATTTTTAAGGGCTCCTTCCCATTCTCTTACTCTGTTTACGTTATTCTTTTTACAATCAATCTGAAATTCGTCCATACGAAAATAGGCTTTCTACACATTCAAAATTGTAGAACGTATAAGAAAAAAGCTATAATCGAGGCAAATTGCAAATAGAAAGGTGGCACATGATGAAGAAAACCATTATCGTATGGATTCGAAAAGATTTTCGGTTAGTAGATAACCCAGCTCTATTTCACGCAGCGAAAGAAGGAATGGTTGTACCTGTTTATATTCATGATGACGATGAAGAAAGCTCAATGGGAAGTGCAAGTAAATGGTGGCTTCACCATGCGCTAAATGACTTCAAAACTTCGATCGAAAAAATAGAAGGAACGCTGATTATAAAAAAGGGAAACCCTAAAGATGTGTTGCAAAAGTTAATCCATGAAACGAATGCGCAAGATATTTATTGGAACAGACGCTATGAACCACATGCGCTAAAAAGAGATAAAGAGCTTCAAGCTTTTTTTTCAGAGCAACAAATAAATATTCGCACATTTGAGGGATTTCTCCTTCATGAACCTTGGAAAATCAAAAAAGAAAATGGAGATCCTTATAAAGTATTTACAGCTTACTATAAAGCTTCTCAAAAACATGCCGTATCTTCTACTGTAAAAAAAGTTACTTCCACACAGGCCTTCTCTAAACCAATTGAATCTCTTTCGGTCTCAGATCTCGATTTACTTCCAAGCATCCCCTGGGACGAAACGATTAAGTCGACGTGGGAACCTACGGAAAAAGGCGCTGTTAATGCCTTTAAAACGTTTTTAAAGAAGAAGTTGCTTCACTATGAAAAAGGACGAGATTTTCCCGCTGAAGCATTAAATTCATTTCTATCTCCTTATTTTTCTACAGGACAGCTCTCAGTTCGAGTCCTTTATCATTATTTGAGAACTAAAGCAGAAAAAGTAAGCTCTGATGCCTTTGACCATCAAGCTGAAATGTTTATTCGTCAACTTGTATGGAGAGATTTTGCTTATCAGCTGCTTTATCATTTCCCACACACTACAAGTGAACCGCTGAATGAAAAATTCAAGCAATTTCAGTGGGCGGACGGCAATGAAGAGCTTCAAGCTTGGAAAAATGGAAAAACCGGCTATCCCCTTGTCGATGCCGGAATGCGGGAGCTGTGGGAAACAGGGTTTATGCACAATCGAGTTCGAATGGTAGCTGCTTCCTTTTTAGTAAAGCACCTTTTAATTCATTGGAAACACGGAGCGAATTGGTTTTTTGATACCTTAGTAGACGCAGATTTAGCTAACAACACAATGGGCTGGCAGTGGGTTGCAGGCTCGGGAGCAGACGCCGCGCCATATTTTCGTATCTTTAATCCAACTGCTCAATCAGAAAAATTTGATAAAGAAGGAGAATATATTAAAAAGTGGCTTCCAGAGCTTAGAGATCTGCCTTCCCCCTACATTCATAAACCTTGGGAGGCTCCAGCAGACGTATTAGAAAAAGCAAACGTTACGCTTGATAAAACATATCCCACTCCAATTGTCGATCATAAAGCAGCTAGAGAGCGTGCGCTAGAGCATTATCAAGACATCAAATAAGAGGTATTATTCACCTCTTATTTGATGTCTTAATTTTTTAAATGTGTAAAAATTCCCATTTTACATCTATTTGCAACTAAAAACATGTATTTGAAATCCCTTTATAGGGTTTTCAAGCCCAATTCCCCTCTCTATAGCACATTTGATTTTTCATATTTTTTCCTATAATTTGAATATATAATAATGATTATATGTGCTTGAGAACTCTCTCACTGCATAGATCTGATTGGAGTGATTCGATGCCCGTTTGTCCTTCTTGTAACTATAAGGAAGATTATAATTTTTGCAGAATGTGCGGCACTCAAGTTCGGCACACCTTCACTAACCAAGAAGATCAGCTTTTTTATCCATTAAAAGATCGAATCATTGCGGATGACAATGAACCAAAGCATCAAGCTATTTTATCTCATACGCATGATTTAGTATGTGCTATTACTGAAGATGGCATTTATGAATACGCTTCTCCTTCTTACGCTAAAACATTAGGGGTTTATCCTGATGAACTTATTGGACAACATGTGCTTATCAATGCGTATCCTGAAGACAAGCACCTAATCTCGACTATTTTAGCTAACATGAGCAAAACAAAAGATGCCTCCACATTTGAATACCGGAAGTTTCACGTGAATGGCACCATCGTTTTATTAGAATGTAAAGGCGCTCCAATTATCACAGCTACTGGAGAAATCGAAGGGTTTGTATTTATCTCACGAGACGTAACAGAGAAAAGACAAGCAGAGAAAAAGATCCAGAATTCAGAAAAACTCTCTGTCATTGGTCACCTTGCTGCAAGTATCGCACACGAGGTTAGAAATCCTTTGACAACCATTAAAGGGTTTATACAACTGTTCAGTGAGACACAGCAGCCGAAAAAAACAATGATTTATCGAGATCTCATTCAGCACGAGCTCTCACAAATTGAACATATTATCGCAGAATTTATGAGTTTAGCTAAACGAGAGTACGCATATACAGAAAGCCTTATTATGACAGACTTGCTAGATGAGGTATTAAAGCAATTTGAACCGGTTACCGAAGTCAAAGACATCCACATCATTCGCCATTATCCAAAAGAATATCCCCTGCTCATTAGTGGGCAAAAAACACAGCTAACCCAAGTATTTATTCATATTATACAAAATGCCATTGATTCTATGGAAAGCGGCGGCAAGCTGGCTGTATCGATTGAAAAATCAGCTAGAGAAACGCTATGCATTGTGATAAAAGATAGCGGATGTGGAATTGACTCAAAGCGTATCCCTCATATAGGAGAGCCTTTTTATACAACAAAAGAACGAGGAATAGGCCTGGGACTAACCATTTGCAACAAAATTATTAACGAGCATAATGGCTTTTTCCACGTATCAAGTGAAGAAAATGACGGCACAAGCATTACCATTACCCTGCCTATGAAAACGCCTGAACTTTATGTGGTAGAAGTGTAAAAGAAGCCATCTAATTTACTCAGATGGCTTCTTTCTTTAAAACAGCTGGGTGTACAGCTGATACTTATAAAGCATATAGAAACTTCCTATCACTGCCAGGTAAAAGATGAGAGTCTCTGCTCCACCACCTGTTTCATATGTTAAAGGAGGCTTAAACTTCTTCTTGCTAAGAGGAGAGAAAAAAGGTACCCCTCGTTTAGAAAAGAAATCTCCAAGAATATGAAAAGCGTACCCATAGGCTATCCCTAATGTAAAATCGTTGTTATACATCGTATGTAAATAAAAAATAAGTCCACTTGCAAGAATAGAATGCGTGATACCTCGGTGTCCAAAAATAGATTTAATGACTTTTGCGAGACCAAGAGATCTTCTACCAATATATGAATTTGGTTCATCTATATCAGGAAGCAGCGCTCCAATCGCAATGCCTACAACATAAGGAAATGTAAACGAAGCTTCTCCTGTTATAGCCACACCGGCACCGGCAGCAATCGATGTTGCAATATGTGTGTGATATCTCAAATATGCCACCTTCTTTCTTTTTCAACTTAAGGCAAGCACCGTAACCAAAATCATACATATGTTCGCCCAACGTTAACTATAAGTGAAGGTGGTAAAAATGTCAAAATAATCTATAGTTATGTAAACTGCATACCGACTAACCCGATAAGCATCACAAGAAAACTAATAAGAGTACCCTTTCCATTTTTCTTTGCTCTTCCATCTTTTTTGACAATGGAATAAATCCACGTACTCGAATACACAGCGAATCCAAGAAAACCAAATAACGTGATATATGTAAACATGCCGAAACTCCTTTGCTTGTCATTACTATTAACTATACGAGATTTTTTCAAAAAAAACAAAGTAGTATGACGGCTTGTTTAATATCTCTTTCTTTTTCTTATACTAAGAAGAGGAGGGATGGCTATGCACCAAAAGCAGTTGGAAGATATATTTGACTTTTATGGACTGAGCGAGGTTTATCGAGGCAAATTTGAAGATGTTGAACACCACTGGTTATTTAAAGACGCCGAACCAACTATACTAGAAGATTTTTTTAATTCTCACGATTGCGAAGACCTTGCATGCTGTACTCTTGAGGAGTTTTGTTTTTTATTCATGAATTTCCAATCAATCCATGCACAAATTCCCCACGTGTACTATTACTAAAAAAGTGATTTCGCAGGAAAGCGAAATCACTTTTTATTAAAAGCCTAAAGAAATATATTTTACTTCTAAATATTCTTCAATTCCGTAATGTCCGCCTTCACGTCCAAGTCCACTTTCTTTAAAGCCGCCAAACGGCGCTTGTGGTGTAGAAGGTAGTCCATCATTTAGCCCTACAATACCATATTCTAAAGCTTCAGCAATACGAATAGCTTCTGAAATATTTTCAGTGAACACATAAGCTGCTAATCCGTAAGGCGAGTTATTTGCACGGCGAATAACTTCTTCTTCTGTTTGATACGTTGCAATTGGAGCAATTGGTCCGAATGTTTCTTCGTACATACAAAGCATGTCATCCGTTGCACCATCTACAACCGTAGGCTCAACAAAAAGTCCGCTTCCCTCTTCGCGTACAGCCCCTCCAGTCAAGACGTTTCCACCCTTTGCTACAACATCATCTAAGTGGCGCTTTACTTTTTCTAACGCTTTTTCATCGATTAAAGGTCCGATATCCGTACCTTCTTCTAAGCCGTTTCCGACTTTCAGCTGACTAACAGCTGCTGCAAACTGCTCTGCGAACGGTTTAGCAATAGACTCGTGCACGTAGATGCGGTTTGTACATACGCATGTTTGACCAGCGTTACGGAATTTAGAAGCAATTGCATTTGTTACTGCTTTATCTAAATCAGCATTTGCTGTTACGATAAACGGAGCGTGTCCTCCTAATTCTAAAGACACTTTTTTAACCGTATCAGCTGCTCCGCGCATTAATAGTTTACCTACTTCTGTAGAGCCCGTAAACGATAGTTTGCGTACGCGTCCATCTTGCAGCCACGCTTCTCCAATTGCTTTTGCATCTCCTGTAACTACATTCATTACCCCTTTTGGAATACCTGCTTCCTGCGCCAGCTCTGCTAGACGAAGAGCCGTTAGTGGCGTTTGTTCTGCCGGTTTAATAACCGCTGTACATCCAGCTGCTAAAGCTGGCGCTACTTTACGCGTAATCATAGCTGCTGGGAAGTTCCAAGGTGTAATAGCTGCCATAACTCCCACAGGCTGCTTATGAGCAAATAATCGTTTATTAGGAGAAGAAGCTGGAATTGTTTCTCCGTAAATGCGTTTTCCTTCTTCTGCGTACCATGAAACGAATCCGTTGGCATAGCCAATTTCACCTTTTGCTTCTTTAAGAGGCTTACCTTGCTCGACTGTCATGATTTCAGCAAGTTCATCGGTGTGTTCTTCGATCAGCTGATGCCATTTAAATAATAATTTACCGCGCTCTTCTGCTGTTTTTTTAGACCATGTTTGAAACGCTTCATAGGCAGCATCTGCTGCTAGCTTTGCTTCTTTTTCTCCGCCTTTTGCAACGGTAGCTACTACTTCATTTGTTGCTGGATTTACCACTTCGTATGTATCATTTGCTGAAACAAATTCTCCGTTAATATATAAGTTTGCTTGCTTCATATTTCTTCACTCCCTGCTTAAATTTATCTACTCACTGTTCGGTACTGTCCGACACATATTTTCGAATTTTACGGCTCGCTTGTGATTGACTAATACCAAGCTGTTCGGCTACTTTGTAAGATGACCTATGCTGTTCAAACGCCTTGATGACCATTTCTTTTTCCACATGTTCAATCATTTCAGGAAGCGTATGCACAGGTGGATCGATAGCAAACTCTTTTGCAAATGGCAAGTCTTTAAGCGTAATCATTTCTTCTCCTGTAACAACCAGACGCTCAATGATATTTTCCACTTCACGAACGTTTCCTTTCCATTCCTGCCCTAAAAATGCATCTAATGCCTTTGGTGATAAGCGTACATTACGTTCGTATACCGTATTAAAATGATGAAGAAACTGATAGACAAGAGGCAGAATATCTTCTTTTCGCTCTCGTAAAGGTGGGATCGTAATTGGCACCACGTTAAGTCGATAGTACAAATCACGTCTAAACTTTCCTTCTTCGACCATTTGCTCCAGATTTTGATTCGTAGCAGCAATAATTCGTACGTCTATTGATACTGCTCTTGTTGAGCCCACGGGACGAATTGTACGGTCTTGCAGTACATGGAGCAACTTACTTTGTGCTGAAAGAGAAAGTTCACCAATCTCATCTAGAAAAAGCGTGCCTTCGTTCGAAAGCTCAATGATCCCTTTTTTCCCTTCGCGAAATGCTCCAGTGAACGTACCGCCTTCATAGCCAAATAGCTCTGACTCAATAAGCTGTTCAGGAAGCGCTGCACAATTAAGCTCATGATACGGCTGCTGTTTTCTTGTACTAAGCTGATGAAGCAGTTTTGCTACTCTGCTTTTTCCTACCCCTGTTTCTCCAAGTAAGAGAACGGTTGTATTTACAGAAGCAACTCGTTGAATGGTTGAAAAAACTTTTTTCATCGCTTCGCTTTTTGTTACGATTCCTTCTAAATCTACGGATTCGTTTAACTCTTTTTTATAGTTTTCAAGCTGTTCTTCCATCTCTTCTACTTTTCGTTTTAATTCCATTAAGTCTGTGAGATCTCGAGAATAGCTAATAACACTTTTCAATTGCCCATCATTAGTAAATACTGGCCTAGTCCGCACATGAAGATATCGGCCTGAGTTTGTTTTTTGAACCAATTCAATTGCTTGATTAGATTCAATCACCTTTAACGTGGCCGAAGGATAAAAGATGCCCATTTCCTGAAGTTCTTTTACGTGCTTTCCAATAAAATCTTCCACTTTCAAAGCATAATTTTTTTCACACTCTGAATTTACAACTAATACATACCCATTTGCATCAGTTACAAAGATTTCATCAAATGATGACTCAAATATATCGTAAAGTTCGTCGTTAATTTGCTGAATCTGCTTTTTATGAATGGTCATTTGAATCACCTTTTCGTCAAAAAATAATTATTATTTTATTTTATCAGAAAATGAAAAATCTATAAATAGAGTGTCCAAACATATCCATTCTTTGTGATTCATGAAGAATGAGTGAAGAGTTCTCTCTTCACTCATGCCTCAATTTCTCTTATACTTCAACCGTTTGCTGCACGCTTGCTTCTAGTGCTGCTTCAAAAATAGCTAAGCCTTCTTCTAGCTGCTCATCTGTAATAACAATCGGCATTAAGATACGAAGAACGTTTCCGAATACTCCCGCGCTAAGCAGTAATAATCCACGTTTGTTTGCTTCTTTTACGATGCGCTGTGTAAGCTCTTTATCCGCTTCTTTTGTTTCGCGGTCTTTCACAAGCTCGATAGCAGACATAGCTCCTAATCCGCGGATATCACCGATACAGTCATATTTTTCTGCTAATTTTTCAAATCGTGATGTTACCACTTTTCCAAGGTACTCACCGCGTTCATTTAGCTTTTCTTCTTCAATGATATCAAGTACAGCTAAAGCCGCTTCACATCCAAGAGGGCTTCCGCAGTACGTTCCGCCAAGCTCACCAGGATTAGATTCATCCATGATTTCAGCGCGGCCGATGACACCACTAATCGGTACACCAGCTCCTAGTGATTTAGATACTGTAATTAAATCTGGTGCAACGTCAAAGTGTTCAATACCGAAGTAGCGGCCCGTACGTGCAAAACCAGCTTGAATTTCATCTGATACAAATAAAATTCCGTGCTCTTTACATAATTGATACACTTCTTGCACAAAACGTTTACCTGGAACAATGAAACCACCTTCGCCTTGAATTGGCTCCATTACAACAGCTGCAATCGTTTCTGGTGCTACTTCTGTATTTAAGAAGTTTTTGAATTCAGTGATCATAAACTCTTCGTATGCTTCAACTGATAATCCTTGTGGGCGGCGATACTCATAAGGATATGGAGCTTTGTATACTTCAGGAGCAAACGGTCCAAATTCATATTTATATGGCTTTACTTTACTTGTCATTGTCATTGTCATTAATGTACGGCCATGGAAACCGCGGTTAAATGAAATAATTCCTTGACGCTTTGTATATTTACGAGCAATTTTCACTGCATTTTCTACAGCTTCTGCTCCGCTATTTAAAAGTAATACTTTCTTGTCAAATTCACCAGGAGCAATTGCTGCTAGTCTTTCTGCAAGCTCTACATATGACTCATACATCATGACATTAAATCCTGTGTGAATAAAACGGTCTACTTGCTTGTGAAGCGCTTCTTTCACTTTTGGATGACTATGACCTACATTGATTGTGCCAATTGCCCCTACGAAATCAATAAACGTATTGCCATCGACATCTTTAACGATCGCCCCTTCAGCCGTATCAGCAAATGTCGGAATGCCATAACTTACACCTTTCGGAATGGCACGGTGTCTTCTATCTAATAATTGCTTTGCATTTTCTCCCGGTAAATTTGTTGCTACTTTGCTAAAAGTTTGACTCATTTTTTATCTTCCTCTCATATTAAATAATTCTTCAATTAGTTTATATGCAAAAAACGTGCCAACTTTTAAAAGGCTGAAAAATAAGCATTTTTAGATAATTCTAACGATAATTCACTTATCGATAAGTCAATATAAACTTATCAACAAGTCAAAAATGACTCTCTTTTCACATAAAGTGCAGGAATTTTATATTGCCATAAAAGGAACAAGGCTTTTATAATAAATGTATAAATATAGTAATGTTATGATTAATCTCTTTATAAAGGAGTGAAAAATATGCTAGAGGGCTGGTTTTTATGGGTTATTTTATTTTGGGTTGTCTTTTTAATGAGCATGTTTGCTATCGGCGGATTTTTTATGTTCAGAAAATTTTTAAAGCGCTTACCAAAAGAAGACGGCATGTCTGAACTTGATTGGCAAGATCACTATCTTTCCAAAACCATTCACCTTTGGTCAGCGGATCAAAAGCAGCTATTAAACGTTCTTGTTGAACCAGTACCTGAACTATTTCGCGATGTGGCCAAACAAAAAATTGCAGGGAAAATTGGGGAACTCGCACTTGAGGAACAAGCCGCCTCTATAACAGAAGACTTAATCGTACGTGGATACATCTTAGCTACGCCTAAACGTGATCATAAATTTTTATTAAAAACATTAAAAAAGCAAAAAATAGATGCCGTCCCCTATCAGCATTTATTTTAAATCAAAAAAGGTGGCTGCGTAGCCACCTTTTTTAATTTAATATCGTTGTATTTCCAAGCCGATCATTGTGCAGCTTTCGTTCGAGCTTTTTGTACGATGTGTACATCGCAATGCGCCAAGGTACAATCATACCAAATGCTAAAATCCAGAACATACCGCCAAGCTGGCCAACATCAATTGAAGAACTTAAATATATTTTCATTGCAATTCGAATAATAAGCAAACCAATAATAATGAATGCAAAAGCTTTTGAACGCTTCAAGTAAATATGATCGTCACGAATTTCAAATTTAGACGTTTTAATTAACAGGATTGAGAAAATCATGCCTGCTATTAACGCCTCAAGCAGTTCTGCACCCGTTACTCGAAACATTGGAAAGATAAACATTAACGCTCCCGTACTCATAAAAAAAGGCGGAAGTATAATTTTTTTTGCATTCGTTGGTTTATCAGCAGCTTTCATTCGAACAACTAATATGAAAGAAGCCATAAAAATTGCGACAAGTGTTGAAGCAATAACCAATGAAATCCTTCCTTTACTATAGTTTAGTGTGTACTTATATTATAATCCAAAAAACATCAGAAGTAAAAGTGCAACAAAAAAACAGAAGAGGATCTCTTCTGTTTTTATTTAGTAGAGGTAATATCTGCTTTTGCTTTTTGCTTTTGTTTTTGCTTTTTCATTGCTTTTAGTAAGAACCCGCCTTTAAATTTACGAGGCTCGTATGAAATAATGAAAGCACGAGGCTCATATTCTTCAATGAATGCTAATAGCTCTTCTTCTCTACTTCTTTTTGTTAAAATGTCTAATCTATAGCGTGCACTGTCTCTTCCTTCACCTTGGTACACAGTAACACCAAAACCTTCCTGTCGAAGGCGGTTAATTAACTCTTCATTTTTGGTCATAAGGTTAACTAAGAATGTTGTATATCCGATAGCAAGCCTAGATTCGATATAACTTCCAAGTATAATTCCCACTCCAAATCCAACTGCGTATACAACCATAGCAAGCGTGCTTTGATCTCCTGAAAATACTAGGGATAAGCCAAATACATAAATTAACGCTTCAACAAATCCAAAAACTGAGGCATACATACTCATACCTTTGACTAAAAAAATTGTGCGCAGCGTCAAGATCGGTACATAGATCAGTTGCAAAAGCAAGATTAACAAAATATCTTTCAATTTATACACCTCTTTTTAACAATTAAAAATATGACGATTTCATTGTATCACTCCGTATTTATAGAAGATATAGTAAAAATAAATTTTTCTATATATTTTTTCGAGTCATATTCTTGCTTATTTCCTAAGAGCTAAAATGAACGTTTGGTCTTTAAAAAACAAAAAAGAACCTGCCAACTTCCAGATTCTTTTTTGTATCATTTTCCCTTTTTAAAAGCCCGTAAACCCTCCAAATACGCTCGTTGTATAAATAATAATTTTTGTCATCCAGTCAAAATATAAAATAAACCCCATGCCAATCATTGCGTATCCGCCAACTTTCATCATGGAATTCATATGTTTTTTTAACCAATTCATTTTTCCAATAAAGAATGTCATGATAAAGAACGGAATAGAAAACCCAAGTGAATACGTTATCATGTACAAAAGACCGGATCCTGGGTTTGTCGCTGCAAGCGCCATAACCGATACTAAAATAGGTCCCGTGCAAGGAGTCCAGCCGGCAGCAAAAGCCATACCAATAAAAGAAGAACCTAAGAGTCCAGCCGGCTTATTGGCGAATTGAACTTTATGTTCCTGCATAAGAATTCGAGGCTTAAAAATCCCTAGTACAACTAGACCAAAGAAAATAATAAGAATAGCGCCAATCTGCCGAATTAAATCCTTATAGTTAAAAAACCACTGACCAATAAAGGATGTCGCAAAACCAATCATAATAAAGATAACAGAAAATCCCAGCAGAAAAAAAGCTGTGTGAATAAAAGCTTTGCGCTGATGTGACCTAGCGCCTTCCTTTAGCTCGCTGACTGATACTCCCGTTATGTACGATAAAAAAGCTGGATACAAAGGCAAACAGCAGGGTGAAATAAACGATAAAAAGCCTGCGCCAAATGCCAAAAATAAATTTAAATCTCCCACATTTCCCACTTCCCTTTTTTGTTCTTTTTGTTCTTTTTCGTTACCATTTTGTAACCAAATTGTCTTATCTCACTTCTTTCAAATAGTACCATTATCTTGTATAATTAGGTAAACGACTTGTTAGAAGGGATACATAGCATTGGCCAAAAAAGATATTCTATTAGCGATTGAAAAGAAACGAGAAGAACTCATCCGCATAGTCCGAGTAAGTGGATTAAACTCTCCACCTGCTATTAAACATAGTCAAGAATTAGATCATTTATTAAACGTTTACAATGAATTCCCTGCTCAAACAACAGAAACAACCTCTTCATGAAGGTTGTTTCTTTTTTTCACCTTCACTCTATCAATTCTTTATAAATCTCTTTTACTCCTGTTTCTTTATTGAAATTTTCCTCTTTTTCACTGTGCTGAAGCTGATACATATTATAGTACAAACCGCCTTTATCTAGCAGTTCAGCATGCGTTCCTTTTTCGACGATTTTCCCTTTATGCAATACTAAAATACAATCGGCGTGTTGAATAGTTGATAAACGATGGGCAATCGCAATCGTTGTGCGGCCTTTTCCCATATCTCTTAACACTTCTTGAATCGCTTCTTCCGTTTCTGTATCGATATGGGCTGTTGCTTCATCAAGAATAAGGATTTTAGGGTTTCGAATCACCGTTCTTGCAAATGCTAAGAGCTGACGCTGACCGCTTGATAAAGTTGAACCTCTTTCCACTAGCACTTCATTATACTTATTAGGAAGAGCTTCGATAAATGCGTGAGCTTGCACAAATTTCGCCGCTGCTTTTACTTGCTCATCAGAAAAATGGTCTTCATGCAGCGTAATATTTCGCTTTACGGTATCGGCAAATAAAAAGGCATCTTGCAGCACCAGCCCTACCTGATCTCGAAGCTGTTTATTTGAAAAGGACGACAGTGGTTTATTATCGATCAAAATGTCTCCTTTTTGCTGCTCATAAAAACGCATTAATAAATTAATGATGGAGCTTTTCCCGCTTCCAGTATGGCCTACTAAAGCCACTGTTTCTCCTTCGTTTACCGTAAATGATATATCAGAAAGCACATCTCGAACACCGTCATAGGAAAACGTGACGTTTTTGAATTCTACCGTTCCTTTTTGTACCCCCTGCTTTTGTTCTCCTGTCATCACTGGATTTTTTTCTTCCTCATCCATCAAATCAAATACCCGGGAGGCTGATACCATCGCTTGCTGATACATAGAAAGACGCTGCATCATTTCATTAACGGGCTCAAAAAAACGATCCAAATAGTTGATAAACGCGTAAAGAACACCAATTTTAACAGGACTGTCAGCTACGGAAATGCCAAAATAACTGAGCACAAGAATAACGGCTAAAATATAAAGAATTTCGACAGCAGGCCTCAGTAGCAAACCATCTAACTTAATATTGCGCATGCCCGCTTTGTAGTGCTCATCATTAATTTCTTCAAATTCCGAGCGAAGCCGCTTTTCTTGACGAAATAATTGAATAATGGACATGCCTTGCAAAGACTCATGAAGCTTGGCATTTAACTGACTTAGCTTTTCTCGGAGCTGTCCGTAGTAAATAGCGCTGTAATGCTGATAAAGCTTCATAAGTCTCCAAATAAACGGGAGAAGAACTAAACAGTAAAAAGCCAGCTTCACATCTAGCATAAACATCGCTATAAAAATACCAATCAAAAATACCCCATTTTGAATAAAAACCGCGATGACTTCTACAAACATTTCTTTCATAGCTTCCGTGTCATTTGTAATTCGAGAAACAAGGCTTCCCGTTGGCGTGTTGTCAAAAAAGCGAAGCGCCAGACGATGAACATGAGAAAAAACGTCAATTCGAATCTGCTGAATAATTTGAAGCGCAATATTCTGAAACTGCAGAAGCTGAAAGTATTGAACGACAATTTTTAAAAGCTGTAAAAGCAAATAACTGCTTGCAAGCCACACCAGAGGCTGAAGAGGCAAATACTTAGGAGTTAAATAATCGTCAATGAAAATTTTAATCAAAATGGGCCCTAATAAATCAGCAGCCGTAGCAATTAATAATAGAGTGAACGCTAAAAAAAATGATTTTTTATGCGGAATTGTATAGTGAAACAGACGTTTATGTACCGAAGAATGCTCAATTTTCATTTTTCGTCTCTCCTTCTTCTACCGCACGTTCAAGCTGCTGTCTATCGTACATATCCTGATACCAGCCGCTCACGCTAAGCAGTTCCTCATGAGTTCCTCGCTGAATAATTTTCCCTTTATCAAGGACAAGAATCAGGTCTGCATGAGTAACCGAGCTCAGCCGATGCGCTGTAATAATCGTTGTTCGATTTTGACGTTTTTGCCTCAACGCTTGTAAAATACCCGCTTCCGTTTTTCCATCTACCGCTGATAGCGAGTCATCTAAAATTAAAAGCTCAGGATCTAATAGAAGAGCTCTTGCAATCGAGATACGCTGTTTTTGTCCACCAGATAACGAAACGCCTTTTTCACCTACTATTGTTTGATAGCCATCTGTAAAATCGAGGATGTCTTTATGTACATTTGCAACTTTAGCCGCTTCTTGAATTTCTTGATTGCTTGCGTCTTCTTTTCCGAACGCGATATTAGCAGCGACTGTTGTTGAAAACAAAAAGTGATCTTGAGGAACATATCCAATGCTTTTGTACAGTGAATCAAAAGCATAATCTTTAATGTCTTTTCCTCCCCATAAAACAGCTCCGTCGCTTACATCAAATTCACGAAGCAACAGCTTTAAAAGCGTGGTTTTCCCAGCACCCGTCTTTCCGACAATCCCTAACGTTTGACCGCGAGAAAGTGTAAAGTAAATTTCGTTTAACGTGTATTCGTCTTCTTTACCATACGAAAACCTATGAATAACAGCTTCAATATTTCCTGTTGGCAGTTCAACACTAGGATGCGCTGCTTCTTCAATCGAATTTTCTTCTTTTAATAAAGAAAATACCCTGTCATATGATGCTCTTCCTCGTTCCACAATGTTAAATAGCCAGCCAAACGCGAGCATCGGCCAAATAAGAAGGCCCAAATAAGTTGTAAAGGTAACAAGCTGTCCCAGTGTTAACTCTTCACTAATCACCATCTTGCTGCCAAAAATAAGAGCAAGTAAAAAAGAAAGTGCTACAATAATCGAAATGGTCGGATCAAACAATGCATCTACTCGTGCTACCTTCATGTTCTTTTGAACAACATCTGCAGACTTCATACGAAATTCTTCGACATCAGCTGCTTCTTCCCCAAACGTCTTAATGACTTTAATTCCGCTAATGCTTTCTTGAACCTTATCATTTAAAGTAGAAAATGCTGCTTGTGCGTGATGAAACCGCGCATGAAGCAATGTACCATAGTAACTTGTTAAAACGGCCATAAGCGGCATAGGAATAAGGCAAATAAGCGTTAATTTCCAGCTGATTGTTAGGGCCATTGTGCATAGAACAAGCCCTCCTGTGACAATGGAATCCACGAGCGTCAAAACGCCCGAACCTGCAGTTTGTTGAATAGCTTGAATATCATTCGTTGCATGGGCCATCATATCCCCAATTCGCCGCCGCTGATAAAAGGCCTGATTCATCCTGGTAAAATGAGTGTAGAGGGTATTTCTCAGCTGCTTGGCTAGTTTAACAGATGAACCAAATATCATAATACGCCATATGTATCTTGTGAAATAGGCCACAACAGCAGCTCCTAGCAAAATGCCAACCATCTGCATTAAGCGCTTTCCATTCAGCGTCCCTTCTTTAATGCCATCTACCGTTAAACCAATAATTTTAGGCGGGAGAAGTTCTAATGCTGCCACAATAATGAGCAGCGCTATCCCCGTTATGTAAGACTTTTTTTCCTGTTTGAAAAACCACCATAACTCTCGAAAAATTTTCATCGTATCCCCCTAGCCCCACAACCATTTTCTTATCTCTATCATAAAACAAAAGACACCCTTCTGAATAGAGAGTGTCTGTCCAATTAACCATTATTTAATTTGGCCGTTCATTGCTTTCATCATTTGGTTAATTTTTTTCTGCGATGGTTTCATGCCCATTTGCATCATCATCATTTTTAACATTTGTTCATTAATTGGTGGATTTTTCTTCAGATAGCTCATCATATACTTACGAGCAATGAAAAATCCTAGCGCTATCCCAACAATTAATGCTAGAACACCAACTAGAATATACATTCCCATGGTATTACTTCCTCCTTCATGTTGTCTAACTTACAGTGTACTAGACCATACGCTATTATACAATATTTCCGTTCCAATTTCCTTAAATAATTACACAAATTTTCTTGTTTTCACAGGCCTCAGCCAGCCGTATTCATCCGTTCCATAATTCACTGCTAAAAAACAAGGATCTAGCTTGCGTAATACTTCAAAAAAAGCTGTCTCAGCATCAACATTGCCATCTCCTTCAATTGTTATACAGCGATTCGTTAATTTTATAGATGCTCGACTTTTTTTATGAGGATATTCCAGCACAAACGTCTCTTGATGAGTAAAAAAATGAGGATAATGAGAAAACGCCTGAAGTAATTCTCGTTGAATAAATGAATTGGGCAGTTGGCGAGTAATGTAATGAACTTGTTTTTGTAAATGCGTTTCCTGCAAGTGACGTTTCATTTTATATTCAATCAGCAGCTGATAAATGAGCTTTTCTCTTCGAAAATAGGATGATGCAACTTCTTCCTCCATTAAATATACTTCATACGTTCTCACGATTCATCCTCCCTTTCGGCTCGTTCTTTTTTGTACCATTATACCGAATGGTGTACGCAATGCTTGTCTATCGATGAAAAAATTTCTTTGTTTTTTTGTCGAAAAAAAGAGCAGACCATAGGAGTCTGCTCTTTCTTGTGAAAAAGAATTATGCATTAAGCAAGCTTTTCACTTTTGCTACTACATTTTCAACTGTAAAACCAAATTCTTTCATGATTGTTTCACCAGGAGCAGATGCACCGAAGTGATTAATACCAAGAACTTGTCCCTCGTCTCCAACATAGCGTTCCCAGCCAAGTGTAGAAGCCATTTCAATACCTAAACGTTTTTTCACTGATTTAGGGATAACACTTTCTTTGTACTCAGCAGATTGCTCTTCGAAACGATCCCATGCAGGCATACTTACTACAGATACATCAATGCCTTCTGCAGCTAATGCTTTTTGTGCTTCTACTGCTAGGCTTACTTCAGAGCCTGTTGCAAGTATTAATGCATCCGCTTGGTCTTTACCAGCTTTAGATACAACGTACGCGCCTTTAGACACGCCTTCGTATGCATTTTCTTTTGTACCTTCAAGCGTTGGCAAGTTTTGACGAGTCAATACAAGCGCCGTTGGGCGGTCAGTTGATTCTAATGCTAAGCGCCATGCAGCAGCTGTTTCATTTGCATCTGCAGGACGAACCACTGAAAGACCTGGCATTGCACGAAGTGATGGCAATTGTTCAATTGGCTCATGTGTTGGGCCGTCTTCTCCAACTGCGATACTGTCATGTGTGAATACATATGTTACAGGAAGCTTCATTAAAGCTGCTAAGCGAATTGCTGGGCGAAGATAATCAGAGAATACAAAGAATGTTCCTCCGAATACTTTTACACCGCCGTGTAGAGCCATACCGTTTAATGCAGCTCCCATTGCAAATTCACGTACACCGAACCAAATATTACGTCCGCTGTAATCAGCTGCAGTGAAGTCTTCTGAACCTTTAATCATTGTTTTATTTGACCCAGCTAAGTCAGCTGAACCGCCGAAGAATTGAGGTACAGCTTGTGCTACTGCGTTTAATACTTCTCCAGAAGAAGCACGGCTAGCTAAGCTTGAACCCGTTTCGTATGCTGGAAGCGTTTCTTCCCAGCCTTCCGGTAACTTTCCTTCTACTGCTAGTTCAAATTGACGACCTAGTTCAGGATATTTTTCTTTATACTGTGCAAATACATCGTTCCATTCGTTTTCTTTCTTTTGGCCATCTTCAGCAATTGTAGCTTTGAAGTGAGCATACACTTCTTCTGGCACATAGAAATCTTCTTCAAATGTCCATGCATAAGCTTCTTTTGTTAATTTTGTTTCATCGGAACCTAATGGAGAACCGTGCACGCCAGAAGTACCCGCGTGGTTTGGAGAACCAAATCCGATTGTTGTTTTTACTTCAATTAGCGTTGGGCGTGTTAAATCGCCTTTTGCTTCTTCAATTGCGTTTGCAATCGCTGTCAAGTCATTGCCGTCTTCAACGCGAATTACTTGCCATCCGTAAGCCTTGAAACGATCTTCTACGTTCTCAGAGAACGAGCGATCTAAATCTCCGTCTAAAGAAATATCATTTGAATCGTATAAAACAACTAAGCGTCCTAATTTTAAGTGTGCCGCTAATGAAGCTGCTTCAGCAGATACACCTTCCATTAAGTCTCCGTCACCACAAATACCATACGTAAAGTGGTCTACAATTTCTAAACCTTCTTTGTTGTATGTTTCAGCTAAATGACGTTCTGCCATTGCTTTACCAACAGCCATTGCAATACCTTGTCCTAGTGGACCAGTTGTTGCATCAACACCTGCTGTATGACCGAACTCTGGATGACCTGGTGTTTTGCTTCCCCATTGACGGAAGTTTTTAAGGTCTTCAATTGATAAGTCATATCCAGCTAAATGAAGCAAGCTGTATAATAGTGCCGATCCGTGTCCTGCTGATAATACAAAGCGGTCACGGTTGAACCAGTTTGGATTCTTTGGATTGATGTTCATAAATTTTGTCCACAATGTATATGCCATTGGAGCAGCTCCCATTGGCATACCTGGGTGACCTGAATTTGCTTTCTCAATCGCATCGATTGATAAAGTACGAATTGTTGCAATCGAAAGATCTTCAATACGTTGTGTCATACTCTTCATTCCTTTCAAAACTATGTACATATGTTATCATACTAATGATTTGCTTATTTGTACAATACTTGAACCAAAAAAATTTCCACTTTTACAGTTTTTGTGTGCCTTATTAAAAATATACAAAAAACTAGAGGGAACTCTCCCTCTAGTTTTACTAGAACGTCTTAGTGAAGACGCTTCTTTTTGCTCTCTTTTAACTTCTTAGGCGTAACATCTTTACCTTCCTCGTCCACAACTTTAATCGTATGAAGGTGGTTTGTCATAGATTGTCGGAAAACTTTTAAATATTCCTGACGTAGCTCTTGCTGTTCTTTCGCTTCAGATTCTGTCAGACCTTCAGCCTTTGCCTTTTTTGAAAGAGCATTAATACGAGCAAGTTTATCTTTTGATAGCATATAAAACCTATCTCCTTATAATCAATAATTAAAATTACCGAACCGTTCCGGCAACATGTAGTCATCTTACTAAATCTCTTTCGTTTTATCAAGAGATTGAGCACTCTCTTGATACTCTTGATAGCGACGATGTACCGTTGCTTTTGAAATATTATAACCAAAACCTTTTAGCGTAACTGAAATTTCAGCAAAGGTTAAGCCGTTATGACGAAGGCGGACAATTTCTTCAATCGGCGCTTCTTTTTTTTCTCTTCCTGAGTTAACTCCTTGATTTTTTAAATTTTGCTGCGGACGATAACCGTTTTCTACGGCTCTTTTCATTCCTCTTTTAATTTTAGCGTTATGTAATTTCCGCTGATGCTCTTCCACTAAGCTAATAATATCTAACACCATCGAATCAGATTCTGAAAGCTGAAGCTGACCTTGATGACTAATCGTATAGATCGTAGCATTTTCTTTATGAAAAGCATGAAGAAGCGCAATTCGGGCATTTCCTCTGCCTAATCGCGTTTCGTCTTGAATGAGCAGCACAGATATTTTTTCTTCTTTCATTGTATGAAGAACATCCAATATACCCTCTCTGTCTACGTCATATCCGCTTGCTTTTTCCATTACGACTTTTTTTACGTTTAGATGGTGAAGATCAGCAAGCTTTTTTAATTCTTCTTGCTGGCGCTGTAAAGATGTTTCTTGGGTTTTTTTATCCGTACTTACACGGCAATAAATAATGGCGTCCACTTTTATCACGACCTTTTCGGCTTCTAACAATATTCAGGAACGGCCGTTACACACTACTGTTCAATTGCCACTTGATTATGTAACTCTTTTTTTAAAACAGGAATATATAATTTATCTCCAGGAGATAAAGACTGGGCAGTGTCTGAGTTTAGATCATTGACGTCTTCAACCCATTTGACAAATTCATTGGTGGTCAAATGATGGTGATTATGATACTTGTTGGACAAGTCCCAAAGCGTATCTCCTTTTGTAATAGTAACCGTTGAATATTTGTCTAAATCTACTTTATCCGCTCCTAAAACCAGCGTCAATACATATGTAAGTGCAGCGATAACTGCAAAAAAAATAGCGTAATGTTTCATAGAATGTAAGAATTGGTGCATATTATGATCCCCCTATCAGAATATATGTTCTTATTTTATTGAGAACATTTGTTTCTGTCAATGGAATTCTTCGAACTTATGTTTGTATATTGACACATCACGTGGTATAATTCACCTAAAGAATAGCTAAAATCGAGGTGAAAAATATGAAGCTATCAAAACGTCAACAAGACATACTAGATTTTATTAAGCACGAAGTAAAATTAAAAGGTTATCCGCCTTCTGTTCGTGAGATTGGGGAAGCGGTGGGATTAGCCTCTAGCTCCACTGTACACGGGCATTTAGCTCGTTTAGAAAGTAAAGGGTTAATTCGCAGAGATCCAACAAAACCAAGAGCAATCGAAGTTCTTCAACTAGACGAAGTAAACATCCCTAAAAGCAATGTCATTAATGTTCCTGTTATCGGTAAAGTAACAGCGGGTCTTCCTATAACAGCCGTTGAAAATGTGGAAGAATATTTCCCTCTTCCAGATAAATTCGTTTCTCCAGATGATCATGTATTTATGCTTGAAATTATGGGAGAAAGTATGATTGAAGCAGGTATTCTAGATGGCGATATGGTAATCGTACGTCAGCAGCAAACTGCTAATAACGGAGATATTGTGGTCGCTATGACCGAGGACAACGAAGCAACGGTAAAACGTTTCTTTAAAGAAGAAAATTTCGTTCGTTTACAGCCTGAAAATTCAACGATGGCGCCTATTATTCTTCGCCACGTAACGATTTTAGGAAAAGTCACTGGTGTATATCGCACGATTCACTAATCACACACTGTATGTAAAACCAACTAATCATGATGTTAGTTGGTTTTTTACGTTTGTTTTCTAAAAAAATTGGCATATTATAAATGATACGTCGAATCATTACAGGCAGGTAGAGCGGTTTTTATAAAGCCTGTTTTACCTTTTACTTTCTGTCTGCATTTTTTCGACTCTCAAAAAAAATACAACCGACTATAAGAAGGATGTAGTTTATGACCAATACACCAAGGAAAACAGAACCATTTCAAACTATTATGCCTACCAAAGCAATGAACATGTTTCTTTTTCCTTTTTCCTTTGATCGAAAAAATAAAGAGCAGCTTGTTCATGCACTAGAAGCAAATATGTTTGAGTTTTTTTCCATTCAAAACAAACATGTAGAAAAAGAATACTACGGAGAACAGTATTACGTATCTCATGATAGCTTGGATCAATATTTTCTTCCTTACATTGAATGTATTCTATTTCCTGATTCGTGCGAAAAAGAAGGCTTGCTTCGATTTTCAAAAAAAATAGACCATACCGTTACGCTACAAACTTCCTCCACCACCGTGTCTAGCAACGTGCTGTCTGTGGATGTTTTTTTATGTCCTTTTGAAATTGGCGTCATGACCATTCGCACTGAGATGAGTCATAATCATTACACCTATGATGACATTTTAGAATTCATGAATCATTTTCGTGTATTAGAACCGAAGCTTGCTGAAGAGCATGGATCCACCATTACCTATGAACATCATCGCTATAGCAAAGTACAGGATTATATTTTTTCACAGCTCGCGCCATTTTTGAACGAACACATCAAAAAAGAAGCGACGCGTGAACAGCACGTCGGGAGTCTTCCTTATTTTATCGATGAACGGATGTTTGTATTAAGTTATGTAACGGTAAATCAAGAGCAAGAGATTAACTCCACAACTTTATTTCGTACTGGGCAGCTAAATAGCTATACGCCTGACGGGAAACCGTTTATCTCTGCACACAACCATGAGTATATTAAAACGTATAATACCAAACACGTGTATTCCAGATGGGCTCCTGAAACCTATTACGTTATAACAGACCATGTGTTTTCGTGTATTTCTAAATCGACAGACTCTAAAACGGATCAGCTTTTGATGAATCATCTATTTGGCCAACATTACTATAATTTATTTTTGCATTTTTTCTATAAAATCGTGTTGCTAAAACTATCCTATGAGTATTCTCAGCTCACGTTTCATAAAAATTCAGAGGGCATCGAGCGACTAATTCGCTCTATTACTGTATTTTCAGGTAAATATTTATTTTTAGAAATTAGCTCTCGCACGGAAGGTCAAGAGTTTTCTGAGCTCTTTAAAAAAATCTTCCACATCAATTCTCTTTATCAAGAAGTCAAAGAAACCCTTGGTACTTTGTATCAAAATCAAGAGAAAATCGCGGCCAAGCGTCACAATTACTTATTATTAATTTTAACGATTTATACCGTTCTTTCCGGTATTTACGGAATGAATTTAGTTATTAGCAAGCTAAAGGGAAACATCAATTGGGATAGTATGAAGCAGTTTTCTATCTTTGAATATATCGCTTTAATAGTAGCTTTATCAGGAATTCTGATCAGCATTAGTCTCGGAGTGAGTTCCCTATGGAATTTATTAAAAGATCGATTTAAAACATAAAAGCTGTTCGCATCAGAAAATACATTATAAAAAAGAAGAGATTGAGACATAACTAAACCAAGCAAGTCTAAAGGGAAACAAATGAAATAAATAAGCTAGCAGGGATTGCTTGTGACATCGCAGTTGATTTCCGTGCAAGACTTCGCTTTCCGCGGGCGGCCGGTGAGCCTCCTCGTCGCTTGCGCTCCTGCGGGGTCTCACCCCTTCCGCTTTTCCCGCAGGAGTCTTCGTCTTGCCCTCCAATCAACTGCTGGAAAGAACTAAACAAATGAAACCTACGTGCACCATAAAAAACGAACCACTAATCAAACATGATGATTAATGGTTCGTTTTTCGCTTCGACTAAAATCCTTTTTTCCCAACCTCTTTTATCTATTACTAAATCACTGCCTACTCCACTGAACCTTTTATTACACGTTGTGCCGCTGTTGTAATTTCAGAACAATCTAACATTATACTCTATAAGAAAAATATATACAAAATAATAAAATATGGTATCATAGGGTAGGAATTTTGTACCTTATCTTTGAAATAATTTGCAGGAGGTAATATGCTTAACTCATTTTTATCCAAAAGCCTGATTCTTTTATGTGTCATGATTCTTACATGGTCTCTATGGGGCAGTTATAGTGCGATGACAAATTCATTGGACTTAAAAGGCTTGGCTTTAAGTAATTCATTTATTATTGAAGGAATATGTATCACTTTCCTTGTCATTTTTCTAATAGCTATTGCAAGTAGATACATGAACAAAACTGTTTTTTTTATTTCACTGATTGTTTTGACCTTAGGTGTTCGATTAGCATGGATGCTTTCTGTTCAAACACCTGTAAAATCTGACTTTCTTGTCATGTTAGATGCCGCACGTAATATCGCAAAAGGAAATTATGAATTTAACCAAAGCGTTTATTTCACTACATGGGTATATCAGCTAGGCTTTTCATTCTATGAATCTATTGTTATTCGCTGTTTTGGAGATAGCATTTTTACATTAAAATTGTTAAATATTTTTTATTCTACTGGAACCGTTATTTTTATTTATCTAATTGGCGCTAAAGTATTTAACGAACTTGCTGGGAGAATGGCAGCTTTCCTATATGCGTTCTACATTCCGAACATTCTCTACAGCTCAGTGTTAACCAATCAGCATTTAGCTACTTTTTTATTTTATGCAGCTTTTTACCTTATTATAAAAAGATTTGCTCATAACAAGTTTAGCTGGCTTTATATTGGTCTTCTATTGTCGTTAGGAAATTTAATGCGCCCTCTGGGACCCATTATTATCGTTGCTGTTTTCATTTATTTCATCTTGCAAATTCTTCAACCTTACATTAAAGCGAAGGATGCTGCTGAGTTAAAAACTCGTCGAAAGAAAATAGGAAAAAACCTCGTAGGCGTACTGGCTACTTTTTTTATTGCAAATGCGCTGATCAACTACTCTTTTGTAGCGAGCGGTATTTCTAAATATCCTTTAAGTAACAGAGATCCTTTATGGAAATTCGTTATTGGCTTTAATTATGAAACAAGCGGTTCTTATTCTTCAGAGGATGCTAGTCGTTTTATGGGTATGCCAATTGGAGAAAAACGAGCTGAAGCAGAAAAAGAAGTAATTAAAGAGCGAGTAGCAGATAAAGAGCAACTTTTAGATCTCTTTCACATTAAATTCCTGAATATGTGGGGAGGAACGGATGCATCTACATTTTGGAGTATTTCATTAACTCCTCAAGAAGATGTACCTTTTAATAAAGAGAAATTAATTAGTGCTGCTCAAAGTTATGAAAGAATCATTTACGTTTCAACTACTATTCTTTCCATTATTGGACTTATATGTTTATTCCTGAAGAAGCAGGATAAATATCCGTATACACTGTTTTTATTACTAATCATAGGATACGTTCTTATTCACTTGCTTATTGAAATTCAAACTCGCTATCGATTCTTTATTTTCCCAAGCTTTATGCTGCTCGAAGGGTTTGGTATTTCAGTGATTCTATCTTATTTACTAGTACGGTTTACTAAAAATAAGACCCAGGCAAAATGTGAAGAGATAAATTAAATGGAAGGGATTATGCAACCGTGATAAAATTCCTGAAATTCGGATTTGTAGGTATAATGAATACCCTGCTCACTATTATCAGTTACTTAGCACTGATTCATTTTGATATGAATTATATATTGGCTAACGTACTATCCTATTTCATTGGCGTCATAAACAGCTACTATTGGAACAAATCGTGGGTGTTTCAAGCAACTGTACATAAATGGATGTTAGCTCAATTTTTCATCGTAAACCTTATTACTTTAGCAATTAATACATCTTGCTTATTCCTTCTTGTACACTATACACCTGCTAATCCGATAATTGGACAACTGTTGTCTACTTGTATAGGAATGTTTTTTAATTTTTTTCTTAATAAAATATGGACGTTTAAGCACACAAACAATCACTCGATAGGAGGTAAAGCATGAAAGAACTAATTTCAATCGTGGTACCTATGTATTTTGAAGAAGAAGTAGCTAATGAATGCTATAATCGCTTGCTTTCCGTCATGCATGAAAATCACATTAACTATGAATTCATTTTCGTCAATGACGGCAGTACAGACCGAACAATTGAAATCTTAAAGGACGTAGCAGCTATGGATTCTAACGTAAAAATTATTGATTTTGCCCGTAATTTCGGGCACCAAACTGCCGTCACAGCAGGTATTGACTATGCTCAAGGTGATGCTATCGTAATTATTGATGCTGACTTACAGGATCCGCCTGAAATGATTCCTGAATTAATTGCTAAATGGCAGCAAGGCTATGAAATTGTATACGCAAAGCGCAAGAAGCGAAGCGGAGAGACCTTTTTTAAATTGACAACGGCTAAGTATTTTTATCGCTTTTTAAATTATATGTCCGATATTGAAATCCCAAAAGACACGGGAGATTTTCGTATTATCGACCGAAAAGTTGCGGACGTATTCAAAAAAATGACTGAACGCAATCGTTTCGTAAGAGGAATGATGTCTTGGGTCGGCTTCAGGCAAACATATGTAGAATATGAGCGCGATGAGCGTTTTGCTGGTGAAACAAAATATCCTTTAAAAAAGATGATCAAGTTTGCTTCAGATGGAATTATTGGGTTTTCAACGAAACCTTTACGTTTAGTAATGGTTATTGGCTTGTTATCAGTTTTTGTATCACTTCTCGTTTTAAGTTATTCGATTGTTGTTTGGCTGATAGGTGAAAATATTCAGCCTGGCTGGACTTCGATTATGGTAGCTATCACTTTCTTTAGCGGTATTCAGCTACTTGGTTTAGGTCTAGTGGGACAATACATCGCAAGAATTTACGATGAAAGTAAAAATAGACCTATTTACGTTGTACGTGAAACTATTAACTTTTCTGCGGCTTCAACAGATTCTCAAAACGTGCGTGAAAAAGTATATAGCTAAAAAAACAAGGAAGAAAACAACTGTTTTCTTCCTTGTTTTTTATTCTTTTTGAAGCTGTAAATCGCTTGTCACCCAGTCAGGAATTCCATCATCTTCATCAAATTCAATAATGACATCCGTTATTCCTTTTTCCTGTAAAATACGATTTTCGAGACGATCTTTAATATCATCCGCTTCTGCTACTGTTAAAGAAGGATCAATTTCTACTTTTAATTCAACGTGAAGCTCTTCTCCTTCTTTCATCACCATTAACGTTTGAATATCACGCACTTGTACATCTTGCATAACAATGGCGCCAATTTTCATTTCCATTTCTTTATCTGCTTCACCAAGCGCTCCGGCAGCGTTATCTAAAAATACTCGTCCTACTACAAAAAACATCATAAGACCAATTAGCATAGAAGCAATTCCTTCAGCTTGATGAAAAGGCGTAAACCGCGAAATAAAAACGGCGATTAAAGCCAATACGCCTCCTCCAGTAGCTACCAGATCTTCCATAAAAACAAGCTTAGTTGCTGGCTTTGCTTTCTTTAGATGAACAAAGCTTTGCGTAAAAACATTGACCTCTGCAGTATTCATTCCGACATCGTGCAAAATTTCTTTCATTGCCTTAAAGAGGACAAACATCTCAAGTAATACCGAGATGCCAAGTACTGCAATATTTAAAATAAAGCCTGAAGACTTCGTCGGATGAAGAATATGATGATACCCTTCTTTAATCGTTTCAAATGCCATAATTCCTACTACAAGAACCGCCCCTAATAAAACGAGATTAACCAATCGTCCAAATCCGTTTGGAAATCGTTTGGTCGGAGCTTTTTTGCTTAATGCTGAACCTATAAAAACAAAGAACTGATTTGCTGCGTCCCCTAAGCTGTGCATCGTTTCAGCAAACATCGCTACATTTCCCGTTAAAGCAAAAGCAATCCCTTTAATAATGGATATAATGGTATTAACTATAGCGGCCATCATGGCCGATTTATTTCCTTTTCGCAATAACTTAATTAATTCACTCATGCAATCCCTCCGTTTGTGCCTTTGATGAGATTCAATTATGGTTAGTGTATGTGAATTTAAAAATTAAAAACCTCCAACATATAAGTTGGAGGTTTTTAGTCATGTTTCATTATTTTTTAAAACGATAAGGTACCGTTGTAACGATTACGTTTTTACGGTAAAGCAAATGTGCTTTTAACAGCAGACTGGACTGATTATGAAGGATGTTTTGCCAGCTTTTTTTCGTGATGAACTGCGGAATAACAACCGTAATAGCCATATTATTTTCACGGGCTTTTTCTTCAGCCATATCGATGAATCGAAACAGCGGACGCACAAGACTGCGGTATTGAGAATGAAACGTAACAATACGAATATCAGGCTGCCACTTTTCCCACTTCTCTTCCATTCTCTTTTCGCTTTCTCGGTCAAAAGCAACGTGCACCGCAATAACGGTATCACCAATCGTTCTTGCATAGTTCAATGAATTTTCCACTACCTTTGTCATTCCTGCTACAGGAACAATGACCACACTTCCTTCAAGCTTTCCAATCTTTTCTCCTTGCTTAATACGAAGCTGCTCTCCTACCGCTTCATAATGCGTATGAATGCGATGAAAAATATAAACGATAACCGGTAAGAAAACGAGCACGGACCATACTTGTGAAAACTTCGTTGTAAACAAAATGATTAGCACCGTTAAGGTAATGAGGGCACCAATTAAGTTAATGGTTAGCTTTCCTTGCCAGCCGGCCGGCTTTTCTCTAAGCCATTTGACAATCATGCCTGTTTGAGAAAGCGTAAATGGAATGAACACTCCAACTGCATAAAGAGGAATTAATTGTTCCGTCGCTCCTTTAAAGGCGACAAGTAAGACAATAGAAGCAATTCCAAGGGTCACAATTCCATTTGAATAGCCTAGTCGATCGCCGCGAATTTGAAACATTCTTGGCATGTATTTATCAGACGATAAGTTTACGGCAAGCAAAGGGAAAGCTGAAAAACCTGTATTCGCCGCTAGCACTAAAATCAGAGCTGTGGTACCTTGAATAAAATAATAAAATCCATTTCGTCCAAATACACTCGATGCAATTTGTGATACAACCGTTTCATCTGCTTTTGGAGAAATGCCAAGCCAATAAGCTAAAAACGTGATGCCAGAAAATAAAACGGCTAAAATACCGCCCATCAGCATTAATGTATGAACAGCATTTTTTGCACCTGGATCTTTAAAGTTAGGCACTGCATTTGAAATAGCTTCTACACCAGTCAATGCCGAACAGCCTGATGAAAAAGCTTTTAATAATAAAAACAAACTAATACCTGGCACCACGGTACCGAGAGATGTATGAAGCTCAGGTGAAACTTGACCTGTCACTATTTTGAAGAAGCCCACCGCTATTAACAAAATAAGAGCAATAACAAATAAATAAACCGGATAAGCTAAGACAGAAGCGGATTCTGTTACACCTCGTAAATTTAAAACCGTAATAAAAATCACCAGCAAACACGCAATTACTACGTTATAGTGATGCAGCGTTGGAAAAGCCGAAGTTAAAGCATCGGTTCCTGCTGAAACACTCACGGCAACTGTTAAAATATAATCTACTAACAGTGATCCCCCAGCGATAAGTCCAGGATTTTCTCCTAAATTGGTTTTCGAAACAATATAAGCTCCTCCGCCTTGCGGATACGCATAAATAATTTGACGATATGAAAGAATTAAAGCCGTCAGCAGCACCAATACCCCAATCGCAATTGGAATCGAATACCAATAGGCAAGCACGCCCACTGTTGCAAGGACAATCAAAATCTGTTCTGTTCCATAAGCCACTGAAGATAAGGCATCTGATGATAAAATAGCCAGCGCTTTAAGCTTACTAAGCTTTTGATCGCCTAACTCTTTTGTTTTGAGCGGCTTTCCAATCAATAATCTCTTGAGAACTGAATAGTTCACGTAATTTCCCTCCGATGATTGCTTAGCTACTATTCACTGTTCGTTGCTAAGCTCCGTTACAAGTTCATGAATAAGTGATATTATCCCTAAAAAATACCTTTTTATGTTAAAAAAGCGCACAAAAAAAACACTAAGGGTTCTCAGCGTTTTTACACAGCTTAAACCTCCTCTCCAAAACGCTTATGGGGTTAGCTGTCGGATTCGGGCTATGAGAGTAGCCCTACCTTTTAAAAAAAAGGATTCACCCCAAGTGACAATGCACAAATTTGGGTCCCCCACTTCTGACGAATTAAGCGATAACAGGTCAATATAATTTTCGGTTAAAGAGTATGATCGATAACATGTTTCTTTCATAACTATCCTTTGTTCTTAGATAATATACTCCCGTACAAATGGTTTGTAAAGCATTATTTTACGTAAACGATAAAATAGTACTTAAGGCGCTTTTAAGGGGAAAACAAAAGGCCTTCTGCCTGCTTACAGAAGACCTGCTTTCTTTAACTTTTTGCTTTTAAAACGGCTGCTAGCTTGTTTTTCGTTTGAGGACCATAAATGCCATCTACATCATAAGGAAGATACACAAGCTGAAAACGTCTGACTGCATCTTTCGTTTGTACTCCATATATTCCGTCTACTGACCCTACTTTAAAACTAACCGCGTTTAATGCTCTTTGAAGCTGTTTCACTGCTTCTCCAGAATCGCCTTGTTTTAAAATTCCATTGGGAAGTGGATATTGTTCAGAAGGTGGTGTTGGAGTAGGTGTTGGTGAAGTTCCTGAAGGAATAACAATTGTTTTTCCAACCTGTAGTGTTAAAGGATCAGAAAGCCCTGTATTCGCTTCTTGAAGCTCCTGTACTGTTATGCCGTACTTCTGTGCAATACTGTACAGCGTATCTCCTTGCTTAATTGTATACGTTTTTTCACCTGGTTCAGAAGGTGATGGATTTGGTGTCGGTGTTGGAGATGGCGATGGATTTGGAACTGCACGACGAGGTAAATTTAAATATACGGCAATTCCTTTTGCATACGATTCACCCATGCTTTTTAAAAAAGCTTCATTTTGAAGAAGTGCTGCATCGGCGCTCCTATCAATAAAAGCTATTTCAGTTAGTACTGCAGGCATATTTGTTAAGCGAAGCACCGCATAATTGGCCGATTTTCGTCCACGATTCGGATGATTATACGACAGCAGCGTTGGCTGTACTTGCCCGTGCACAATCGATTGAAACGTTTTACTAGCATTGCTAGCGCTTCTATAAACATAATCTTCGTATCCTGTTCCTCCACCGGCATTTACGTGAATAGACATAAATGCATCTGCCCCCCACGAATTAGCTTGAGAAGCGCGCTGAGATAACGATAAAAAAGTATCTGTGGTACGGGTGGTTTTAATCGTAAAGTCACTGTAAGTGCTATTTAAATAGCTTATTAAATATTGTTGAATTTTTAACACTAAGTTTTTTTCATACAGTCCATTCGCTCCAACTGCTCCTGCATCTGCCCCACCATGTCCTGCATCAAGATAAATTTTTTTCATATTACTTGTCCCTCCTTATTGTTAACATATGCATGAGGGAAAAAAGTGCTACGTATACTAGCCTACTTAGTGAAAAATTACTAAAAAAGGAGATTGAGACATAACGAAATCACTTCAACCTAAAAACGAACAAATGGGATAAATGCGCTAGTATGGATGGCTTGTTACATCGCTGTTGAATTCCGTGCGAGGCTTCGCTTTCCGCGGGGGGGTGGTGAGCCTCCTCGTCGCGTGCGCTACTGCGGAGTCTCACCTATTCCACTTTTCTCGCAGGAGTCCCTCCAATCAACTGCTAGAAGCAACTAAATAGATGAAATCTACGTTCATCCTACCAATAAAAAAATCCGCACAATTCATCGTGCGGTTCCCTCCCCCTAACATACTTTTGGTCCAAATTCTATTCTGGTTGATTAAATAGATCAGGAGGGTCTATTATTTATAACGTTAGGACCTATTTAAAAAGCAGAACGCCTACAACAATGAGAATAATCCAAATTGGAATGCTTATCAATATCCCTATCACTAAACCTTTAAAGAAATTTCCTTCTTTCATTTTTATTACATTCCTCTCCAACAGTATTTTCTAACGATACTATGATTGGCTGAAAACTCTCTGAAGTTATACTGAAATACAGTGCAGAGTGAACACATAAACAATCTCACTATCTGTTATACACTACTTTTACTTATAGATTCAATGAGACAAAAAGCTCATCCTTTTTGATTCATGTAAACAAATTCTTTCTTGTATGTAACAAAACAATAAAAAAGCTCCCTGTAAATTATACGACAGGCAGCTTTTTTATAAACAAGCTATATTATTCAATTTACGTATGTAGAATGTTATTTATTCATTGTGAAAAACAAAAAAGTCGGAGAGAACGTACAAACGATCTCTCCGACTTTTAAAAATTAATATTGGCTCATGTATTGGTCACGTTCCCAAGGATGAACTTGTGTACGGAACATATCCCACTCGATTTCTTTCGCTTCAACGAAGTGCTCTGCTAAGTGTTCACCTAATGCAGAAACCATAACTTCATTTGATTGGAAGCTATCTAAAGCTTGAGCTAATGTTGCAGGTAAATCTACGATACCTTCTTCAACACGCTCTTCTTTTGTCATTACATAGATATTACGATCAATAGGTTTTGGAGCTTCAAGATTGTTCTTGATTCCATCTAAACCAGCTTTTAATAGAACAGCCATTGCTAAATATGGGTTAGCAGCTGGGTCTACGCTACGTACCTCAACACGAGTTCCTACGCCGCGAGAAGCTGGGATACGGATTAATGGGCTACGGTTGCGAGCAGACCATGCAACATAACAAGGAGCCTCATATCCAGGTACTAGACGCTTATAAGAGTTTACAGTAGGATTTGTTACTGCTGTAAAGCTGTGTGCGTGCTTGATGATACCTGCGATAAATTGACGAGCAGTATCACTTAGCTCTAGATTACCGTTCTCATCATAAAATGCGTTTTGGCCATCTTTGAATAACGAAACGTTACAGTGCATACCTGAACCGTTCACACCAAATAATGGTTTTGGCATAAATGTAGCATGTAAGCCATGTTTACGTGCAATTGTTTTTACAACAAGTTTGAACGTTTGGATATCATCACAAGCTTTTAATGCAGCAGCATATTTGAAGTCGATCTCGTGTTGTCCAGGAGCTACCTCATGGTGAGATGCTTCAATTTCAAAGCCCATTTCTTCAAGCTCTAATACGATGTCACGACGGCAGTTTTCACCAAGGTCAGTTGGCGCTAAGTCGAAGTAGCCACCTTTATCATTTAATTCTAATGTAGGTTCACCTTTTTCGTCTAATTTGAATAAGAAGAACTCTGGCTCAGGTCCAAGGTTAAAATCAGTAAATCCTAACTCTTCCATCTCTTTTAACACACGTTTTAAGTTATTACGTGGATCGCCATCAAACGGAGTTCTATCTGCATTGTAGATGTCACAAATAAAACGTGCTACTTTACCTTTTTCAGATGTCCAAGGGAAAATAACAAATGTATCAATATCCGGGAATAGGTACATATCTGATTCTTCAATACGTACAAACCCTTCAATAGAAGAACCGTCAAACATCATTTTGTTGTCTAACGCTTTTTCTAATTGACTTACTGGAATTTCAACGTTTTTAATTGTTCCTAAAATGTCAGTGAACTGAAGACGAATATACTTTACATTCTCTTCTTGAACTTTGCGGAAAATATCTTCTTTTGTGTACTTTGCCATCGTGTGATCCTCCCCTAAATCTCTATATAATATTTATAATCTATACCCCTCATATACGAACGGCATAAATATTGATAACTTTATTAATGAAAGAACCTGGACATATCTCCTTGATTTAAAGTTGCTCGATTAAAACGGCCTGCTTGCATAAGTTCTGCACGAAGCATTTTTCGCAACTCATCGTCCGTTAATTCTGGCTTTGCTGTTTCTGCCACAACTTTTTCTTCTTGCTTATGCCCTTTTTGCTCCTTTTGAAGATGAAACAGCTGTTTTACACCTGCTAAGTTTACACCTTGTTCGATTAGATCGCGGATTTCAAGCAGCTTATCAACATCGTTAAATGAGAATAGTCGTCGATTTCCCTCTGTTCTTACCGGTGCAACTAATTCATGTTCTTCATAGTAGCGAATTTGGCGAGCAGACAACTCAGTTAACTGCATCACAATTCCAATCGGGAAAAGTGGCGTATTTCTTCGAATGTTGTCACTCATTTCAGTTCCTCCTTTGGATTAACTATTTACATTGTATGCTATGTTAGTTCACCTGTCAACCGAATGTTAGTAATTCTAACATAAATTTTTCTGAACATTTTTTCTATACAAATAAATAGCACTTCGTTTATTTTTATAGCTTATTTTTTCCTTCTTAACGGGGAGAAATAATCTTTCTATCTTATAAAAGTTCTTTTGTCAGTAATTGATCTACCGCCATGCATATTGCTACTTTTACATGAGCATATGTTAATCCGCCCTGCACGTAAGCGACATAAGGCGGCCTGATAGGACCATCTGCCGTAAGCTCGAGGCTCGCTCCTTGTATAAACGTTCCTGCTGCCATAATTACATCATCTTCATACCCTGGCATATAAGCAGGATACGCCGTTACGTGTGAATTAATTGGCGAAGCGAATTGAATTGCCTGACAAAAAGCCACCATTTTATCGCGGTCATCAAACTGAACGGATTGAATTAAATCTGTTCGTTCACTGTCCCACTTCGGTTCACTTTGCATACCAAGCTCTTCAAACATAGCGGATGAGAAAACCGCTCCTTTTAAAGCTTGACCTACTACGTGCGGCGCCAAGAAGAACCCTTGATACATTTCTTGCAAGCTATACAGCGTCGCTCCAGCTTCTGCACCGATTCCAGGAGTTGTCATTCGGTATGAACAAGCTTCCACTAGGTCTTTTCGTCCTGCAATATAGCCACCGATTTTAGCGAGACCTCCACCAGGGTTCTTAATAAGCGACCCCGCCATCAAATCTGCTCCTACATGCGTTGGCTCGATTGTTTCTACAAATTCACCGTAGCAGTTGTCAACAAATACAACAACGTCAGGCTTAATGCTCTTTACAAACGAAATCATTTCTTTTATTTGCGCGACTGTAAAAGAAGGACGAATGCCGTACCCTTTTGAACGCTGAATGCCTATCATCTTTGTATGCTCATGAATAGACGCTTTCACTTCTTCAAAATCCACTTGACCTTCCTCAGTTAAATCTACTGATTTATAGCTAATGTTATATTCTTTTAAAGAACCTACACCGCTTCCTCGTATGCCAACGATTTCTTCAAGCGTGTCATAAGGCTTTCCGGTTATATATAATAGTTCATCTCCAGGACGCAGTACACCAAACAGCGAAATGCCGATTGCATGCGTGCCTGAAATAATTTGCGGACGCACTAGACATGCTTCTGTTCCAAAAACGTCCGCATATACTTTCTCCAACGTATCGCGGCCTAGATCGTCGTAGCCATACCCCGTTGTCGGATTAAAATGTGAATCACTCACTCGGTTTTGCTGAAAGCTTTGCAGCACTCGAAATTGATTTGCTTCAATACGCTCGTCAATTTTCTCATGTACGGGCTTAATCTGCTTTTCTACTTTTGCAGCAAGTTCCCGAATGCGTGCCCCGTTTTTTAACTGATCAAACATCATTTCTTTGTTCCTCAACTTTCTTCAAGCGTTTGTAGCTTTTTGTAAAGGGGATGCTCTTTTGCAATATACCCTTTGCACTGATACTTCTCAGTTTCTTCATTGAACTTTAACGACTCAAGAATAGAGACCGTTTTTAGTTCAGCGAGCATTTTTCCTTCATAAGCCGGCAGCAGCACATGAAAAAACGCCATTTCTTTTTTCATTTCTTCTTGAATTCTTTCCCCAAGCTTCACTAAATCCGTAGCTTTAAAAGCGCTCATTGATAACGATGTTGAAGCGGATGGGACAAATAGTTCATGCTGCATATCTTCTTTATTGTAAACTGTCAGCATCGGAATGTCCGTTACGTTCAGCTCTTCTAGTAAGCGATGCACTGTTTTTTCGTGGTTGTTGTAATCTGGATTAGATGAATCTACCACGTGCAGAACAAGGTCAGCTTCGGTTACTTCTTCAAGTGTTGAACGGAACGCGGCTACTAACGTTGTTGGAAGATCTTGAATAAATCCAACCGTATCCGTTAACAGCGCCGTTAATCCTGACGGAAGCGTATACTGTCTTGTCGTTGGATCAAGAGTTGCAAACAGCTGATTTTCTTCAAAAATACCAGCTTCTGTTAAGCGGTTAAAGATCGTTGATTTACCAGCGTTCGTATAGCCCACAATTGCAATTTGATAGACATGATTACGCTTACGTCTTTCTCGATAACGTTCGCGGTGACTTACCACTGTCTTTAACTGACGCTTAATTTCATCAATTTTACGGCGAATATGTCTGCGGTCACTTTCAAGTTTCGTTTCACCAGGACCTCTTGTTCCAATTCCGCCTCCAAGACGCGACAAAGCGGTACCTTGTCCTACTAACCTAGGCAGCAGATAATTTAATTGAGCAAGTTCCACCTGCATTTTTCCTTCTCGCGTTTGAGCACGCTGTGCGAAGATATCCAAAATCAGCTGCGTGCGGTCAATAACACGCGCAGATAACCCTGCTGACAAATTGCGGATTTGACTCGGTGACAATTCATCATTAAATACAATTAAATCAGGCTCTAACTCTTCTTCAAGAGCCACAAGTTCTTCTACTTTCCCTTTTCCAATATAAGTAGCTGGATGAATACGATCGCGCTTTTGCGTTAACCTTACCAGCACTTCGCCTTTTGCAGTCTCAGTTAAAGATGCTAGCTCATCCATTGAATATTCAAAACGTTCGTCATCGTCATGAAGCTGACATCCGACTAAAATTACGCGTTCAAGTTCAGTATTCATTTCTGCTGTCAAAGATTTTTCCTTCCCTTACTATTAAATTGACAAATCATTCATATCATATCAAAAAAATCTCCATTTCTCCATCTTTGCAAAAGAGACAGAATACATTGTCTTTTACTAGTTTAACACCCTTTTTAAAATCTATAAAACGATGATTAAAAAAACATTGAAATATCACGAAATTCTGTATACAATTTGAATTGGTTTACTTATCGAAATTTGAATCAGGCTGCCTGATTTTAAAATAATAGTCGCTACTTGGTGAAAACAGAATAAAGGGGATAGCATCATGACTTGGGACGTACTTAGCATTATTGGAACGATTGCTTTTGCAATCAGCGGAGCTTTCATTGCGATGGAAGAGGAATATGATATTTTAGGCGTTTACATACTCGGAATCGTAACGGCTTTTGGCGGAGGAGCCATTCGAAACCTGCTTATCGGTGTACCGGTGTCTGCCCTTTGGGAACAAGGACTCTTTTTTCAAATTGCTTTATTATCTATCACTGCCACTTTTTTATTTCCAAACAATATCTTAAAACATTGGAAGCGATGGGGAAATTTTTCGGACGCCATTGGCCTTGCAGCATTCGCGATTCAAGGAGCGCTTTATGCCACTCATATGAATCATCCGCTTAGCGCGGTTATTGTAGCTGCGGTCTTAACAGGAAGCGGCGGGGGGATTATCCGAGATTTATTAGCACGCCGAAAGCCTACTGTTCTTAAAGATGAAATTTATGCCGTATGGGCGATTATCGCAGGATTTAGCGTAGGGCTCCATATTACTAACACGCCTGTAGAACTTTATACGTTATTTATCTTGCTTGTAGGCCTTCGGATGTGTTCATACATTTACAAATGGCGCCTGCCGATTAAAACGATTCGACAACCAAATATGTAGAAAAAAGCCTTTCATGACGAAAGGCTTTTTTTCACAGCTGAATATCGCTTGACGTTAAAGTTAAAAGCTCGTTGCGTTCAAAGCTTTCTTCTTCTAAAAGCCTCATGGATTGAGTACGTATGGAACGTTCAATAATGTTTCGCACATATCGACCGTTACTAAAATCCCTAGGCGTCTGATTGTACTTCACGTCCATAAAATGATCTTTTAGCTTTTTATAGGCCTCTGTACTAAACTGATACTGCCTGTCATTCATCATGTGACCCGCAATGTCCATCAGTTCATTAACATCATAATCCGGAAAATCAAAAATAAACGGAAATCTAGAGCGCAGCCCTGGATTAAGACTTAAGAAATTTTCCATTTCTCTTGGATAACCAGCTAAAATCAATACAAACTTATCATTTGAATCTTCCATATGTTTGACCAATGTATCAATCGCTTCTTTTCCAAAATCTTTTTCTCCCCCTCTTGCAAGAGAATAAGCCTCATCGATAAATAAAATACCTCCAAGCGCTTTTTTTACAAGATCTCTCGTTTTCTGAGCGGTATGACCAATGTATTCTCCAACTAAATCTGCACGCTCTGCTTCAATTAAATGTCCTTTAGACAAGATGTTCATATTCAAAAATAATTTACCCAGCAGGCGGGCTACCGTCGTTTTCCCTGTTCCTGGATTTCCTTTAAACATCATATGCAGCGCCTGCTTTCCCGCTTTTAAGCCCTGTTCCTCTCTTTTTTTGTTAATATATAGCCACGCATATATTTCTTTTATCATTTTTTTCAATTCTTCCATTCCAACCAGTCCGCTCATTTCTCGTTCAATTTCCCGAAGCGGCTCATGATTTATCACAGCTTTTTTGGCAGGACGCGGAATTGATGTCGTATACGATTTTTCCTTTTTTGTTTCATTATTTAAAATGATATTAATTTGCCCATTATTTTTAAGAGTTATCGGCTGTTCCACCATGTTCACCTCTCGTTTCATCCCACTTCTCTGTATCGCATAGCTGCATGCGATGAACGATACGAAGACAATGATCTCTTATTACCGAAGAAATAATCGTCTATTATAAGGTTTATGTTCAATGAGTAAAAACAATGTTAAGAAACTTTTCTAAGCCTTTATTTACATAAAAAAAGCATCCGAATATGCGGATGCTTCTCTTTAATCTCTATTCAAGTTCTACTGTAATATTTTTATTTGGTACAAATGTCGAAATCGCATGTTTATAAATCAGCTGCTGTTTTCCTTCAGATTCAATTAGCACAGTAAAATTATCAAATCCTTTAATTAGTCCTCTTAATTGAAAACCATTTAAAAGAAATACCGTCACATAGATATTTTCTTTACGTAATTGATTTAAAAATTGATCTTGAATATTAACTGATTGTTTCATTATTCGGCCTCCTCGTTTCTCTATCTGTTTACTTAATTCGCTTCTTTCTTCAGCTTTCCTGCAATATATGTAAAAATTTCAGCAAACTTTTCGGGAAATTTGTCAACTTCCATCTCTATCCATTTTACAGGCATTTTATTTCGAAACCATGTTAACTGACGCTTTGCATATCTGCGTGAATTTTGTTTCAACTGTTCAACGGCTTCTTCGAGCGTACAGCGTCCCTCAAAATAAGCATAAAGCTCTTTGTAGCCGATAGCTTGAATTGATTGTACATCATGCAGACCACTTTCGTACAATGATTTGACTTCCTCAAGCAGTCCAGCCTGCATCATCATATCGACTCGGTGATTAATTCTCTCATATAATACGTCTCGATCCATTGTAAGTCCAATAATGGTTACATCGTATAATAACTCTTGCGACTGTTCTTTTGTATAGTCACTGAATTTTTTGCCGGTTACTTCATAAACTTCAAGCGCTCGAATTACACGGCGATGGTTATTTTTATGAATAGCAGCCGCACTGTCTGGGTCAATTTCTTTGAGCTTCTCATACAGGGGATCAATGCCATGAGCTTTAATAAATACTTCCATTCGTTCACGAACTTTTTCATCACTAGGCGTTTCTGTGAACTGATAATCATAAATAACGGATTGAATATAAAGACCCGTCCCTCCAACAATCATCGGCATTTTTCCTTTAGCATGAATATCATCGATTTGTTTTCTTACAATCTCTTGAAATTCTGCCACAGAAAACGATTCATCCGGCTCCTTAATATCGATCAGGTAATGGGGAACACCCTGCATCTCTTCTTCTGACACCTTTGCTGTTCCGATATCCATCCCTTTATAAATTTGCATCGAATCACCTGAAATAATTTCTCCGTCTAACTGTTTGGCAAGTTCAATGCTTAATTTTGTTTTACCAACCGCAGTTGGTCCAATAATGACAATAAGTTTTGGTTTCTCTCCCGTCATAACAACACTACTTTCATCTATAGGCATTCACATCATTCCATTTTATCCAAATGGTCATGATTTATTCAACAAAACGGCTAGCTGCAGCTAGCCGCATTGCTTACATCACTCGCTTAAACATTTTTTCCATTTCATACGTCGAATGATGAATAATAATTGGTCGTCCGTGCGGACACGTAAATGGATCCGTTGTTTTTCTTAACGTTTCAAGTAAAGCAAAAATCTCATCGTTTCGCAAATGATGATTCGCTTTAATCGATCCTTTACAGCTCATCATAATAGCCGCTTCTTCTCGTAACTTCTCGATATTGACTCGTTTCATCGTAAAGATTTGCTGAATCATTTCTTCAATGGTTTCCTGTTCCTCTCCTTTTGGAAACCACTGCGGATGTGAACGAACGATATAGGAGTTTTGTCCAAACGGTTCTAAAAAGACTCCTACTTCAGCAAGCATGTCTTTGTATTCTTCTAAAATCAAGGCTTCATTTCCCGAGAACTCTAGCGTAAGCGGCATAAGCAGTTCTTGAACTTCTGAATCTACTTCTCCAAGCTTTCGCTTAAAATATTCGTACTTAATTCTCTCCTGCGCCGCGTGCTGATCAATAATAAATAATCCTTTTTCATTTTGTGCCAAAATATACGTTCCGTGCATTTGTCCAATTGGGTACATCGCAGGAACACGCGGTTCTGGCTGTTCTTTGGCTGAACGGTTTGGTTCTGGAATAGGTGCGTTTTCTTCCACCGATTCTTCATAGTGTTCTATTTCTCGAAACGTTGGCTCAAGTTCTTCATCTTGACGTATGACCTCTGTTTTAACAGGCGGCATGATCTCGTCTACACGAGCGGTAGTCTCCTTAAAGCTAGGCTCGCGAACCGTATCAGACGGCTGATAGCCAGACGGTTTAGACTGATGATCAAATGTAAAGGTCTGCTGCTCAGTTGGCTGCACAGCTGATTTTGACTTGGTTGGTACTACAGCATCCGGAATTAACTGCTGCTTTTTAAAAGCAGCTTTTACTCCTTGTTCAATAAGCTCAAACAGCTCCGCTTCTTTACTTAAACGCACTTCTAGTTTCGCTGGATGAACATTCACGTCCACTAACAAAGGGTCCATTGTAATGGTTAAAAACACGATTGGAAAACGGCCGATAGGTAAAAGGGTATGATAGCCCTGCTGTACCGCTTTTAACAACCCGTAGTTTTTAACAAAACGACCGTTAATAATGGTGGACATATAGTTGCGAGAAGCTCGTGTAATTTCAGGAAGGGCAACGTAACCATTCACTTCATAATCAAGAGACTGAACGTTAATCGGAATCATTTTTTTGGCGACTGCCATTCCATAAATAGCTGCAAGCACTTGGCGCACATCTCCGCTTCCGTTCGTATACAGAAGCTGTCTTCCTTGATGCATCAGCCGAATTGAAACTTCAGGATGAGACATCGCAAGGCGATTGACGACATCCGTTACGTTACCAAGCTCCGTGTTTACCGTCTTCATATATTTTAAACGTGCAGGTGTGTTAAAAAATAGGTTTTCAATAACAAGTTCGGTACCTTTTCGGCTTGACGTTAATTCGTGATGAACGATTTCTCCGCCTCTAAGTTTAAGGTGAGTGCCGGCTTCTTCTCCCGTACTCGTTTTGAGTTCAAGCATTGAAACCGAAGCAATACTTGGCAAAGCTTCACCGCGAAATCCTAACGTTCGAATTCGAAATAAATCTTGTTCTGTTTTGATTTTACTTGTCGCATGTCTTTTAAAAGCGGTCAAGCAGTCTTCAGAAGCAATGCCGTCTCCATTATCCAATATACGAATTTTTGAAAGCCCAGCTTCTTCTAGTTCAATTTCAATAACTGTACTGTTTGCATCAATAGCATTTTCGACTAGTTCTTTCACCACCGAAGCAGGTCGTTCAACAACCTCTCCGGCAGCAATTTTATTTGAAAGTTCGTCTGAAAGCTGCACAATTTTACCCACAGACTCACTCCTCTCAATCTATTTCTTTTTTAATGATTTTTGCAGTTCATACATCGCATTCATTGCGTCTAAAGGCGTCATTTCTAAAATATCGAGCTCTTTTAAACGATCGATAATTGCTTTTTCACGTTTTGAAAGCGCAGGCTTTTCTTTTTTCTCTTCTATTTCAAAGAACGAAAGCTGATTGGCTTCATCTGCTTTTTTACGATCTGCACGTTCTTCTTGAACCAAAGAAGCACCTTCTTGTGGAACTTGTTGTGTTATCTCTTCTCTTTTTGGAGCCTGACGTACAGGTTCACGCTCAGAAAATTGTTCTAAATCGTGTAAGATGACGCGAGCTCTCTCCAGAAGCGGATCTGGAAGTTCTGCTAGTTCCGCTACGTGAATACCATAGCTTTTATCTGCGGCACCATCTTTGATTTTGTGTAAAAAGACGACTTTCCCATTTTTTTCAACCGCGCTTACATGAACATTTTTAAGCGCAGGAAGCGACTCATCGAGTACGGTTAATTCATGATAATGAGTAGAAAATAGTGTCTTACAGCCAATATGTTCATGAACGTATTCAATAATTGCTTGAGCAAGAGCCATTCCGTCATACGTAGACGTGCCCCGTCCAATTTCATCTAACAGGATCAGACTCGACTGAGTGGCATTTGTCACTGCATTCTTCGTTTCTAGCATCTCGACCATAAACGTACTTTGACCTGAAATTAAGTCATCAGCTGCTCCGATACGTGTAAACACTTGATCAAAAATCGGCAGAACCGCTTCGTCAGCTGGCACAAAACAGCCAATTTGAGCTAATATCGCCGTTAAAGCGACCTGACGCATGTACGTACTTTTACCAGACATATTTGGTCCTGTAATCAGTAAAATTGAACTATCATCTGTCATTTGACAGTCGTTTGGCACATATTCCTGCGAATTCATTACTTTTTCTACTACTGGATGGCGTCCATTTTGAATCGAAATGTCTTCACTTGAAAAAATAGGCTTAGTGTAATGACGTTCTTCACTGATTTTTGCAAAGCACTGCAGTACGTCAAGCTCACTTACTTTTTTAGCAAGTTCTTGCAGCCTTGGAATATATGCTTTTACTTCTTCACGAATTTGTAAAAACAATTCATATTCCAGCTCTACAATTTTCTCTTCCGCTTCTAAAATCAGCGCTTCTTTTTCTTTCAGCTCAGGCGTAATAAAACGTTCTGCATTGGTTAACGTCTGTTTTCGTTCATACATTCCTTCAGGCAAAAGATGCAGATTTGCCCGCGTTACTTCTATATAATAGCCGAACACGCGATTATAACCAATTTTCAGTGAGCGAATCCCTGTTTTCTCACGCTCTTGCTGTTCAAGTGACGCAATCCACGTTTTTCCGTTTCGGCTTGCATCTCGGTATTGATCAAGCTGTTCATGATAGCCGTCATTAATAATGTCTCCTTCTTTAATTGACAAAGGAGGGTGCTCTTTTAATCCTCTTTCAAGAAGATTAGCTAATCGCTCACAAGGATCAATGTCTTCAACAAGCTTTGTGGCATAAGGATGATTCAAACGATTCACAACCTCTTGAATATGAGGCACATTTTGCAATGATTTTTTTAATTGAATTAAATCACGAGCATTTACATTCCCAAAAGCTACTCGACCAGCTAAGCGTTCTAAATCATATACGTCTTTTAACAACTCACGCAGTTCTTCTCGTTCAAAAAACTGTTTCATTAAGACATCTACCATATTCAAACGATTATCAATATCCGCTTGTTTTAAAAGCGGACGGTCAATCCAATTTTTTAATAAACGGCCGCCCATTGCCGTAACGGTCTGGTCTAATAGCCATAGAAGCGAGCCTTTCTTTCCTTTTGAACGAATCGTTTCGGTTAACTCTAGGTTTCGCTTAGAGAACAAATCAATTTTCATATATTCATTGATTTGATAAAACTGCACGGGCTGTAAGTGCTCAAGCGAACGCTTCTGCGTGCGAGTTAAATACTGAAGAATACGCGCAAACGTTGTAATAAGCTTTTGCTGCTGAAGCGACTCTACTAAATAATCTAGTCCTTCTACTTGATCTGTACTATTCTCATAAGAAATGGTAATCGTCATGCGCTCTTTTAGTGTTTGTAATAAGTCAGCAGGAAACTCAGAGCTTACAACGACTTCTTTTGCTTCTTTTGCATAAATCTCTGAGACGATATCGTGAAATGAACTAACAAGCGTTACGCTGTTTTCTCCTGTAGACAAATCAGAAAGAGCAAGACCAAACGTTTGATCCTCGAACGCAGTAACAGAACAAATATAGTTATTTTCCTTTTCATGCAGTCCGCGTTCATTCATCAGTGTTCCGGGTGAAATCACCTGCACCACTTCTCGCTTTACAACACCTTTTGCATGCTTAGGGTCTTCTACCTGCTCACAAATAGCTACTTTAAATCCCTTTTCAATTAAACGCTCGATATACGTAGGAGCAGAGTGATACGGAACCCCGCACATCGGAATTCGCTCTTGTCCTCCTCCGTCTCGACTTGTTAATGTTATTTCAAGTTCTTGAGAAGCTGTCGTAGCATCTTCAAAGAACATTTCATAAAAATCACCTAATCTAAAAAATAAAAAGGCATCTTGATACTCTGCCTTAATTCTCAAATATTGCTGTATCATTGGCGTATACGCTGCCATACTATTCCTCCATACCACATCTAGTTGTGCGTTTTTGCTACACGTATTATAACATAAGTCTTTCTTAAACTTAATTTATTCAAATAGAACAATCTTCAATTTCTTTTCATCAAACAAATAAAAAAGCTTCGGACGAAGGAAGAAGCTTGTCCGAAGCTTTTCATTATTTACTGCTGTTCAAATGACTATGCTTACGTCCGTATAAGAAGTAAACCACTAGCCCTAGTACAAGCCAAATTACGAAACTAATCCATGTTAACTTTGGAAGCTGAAGTGCTAAGTATAAACAGAACACAAAAGCTAAAATTGGAATCACCGGCACGAACGGTACGCGGAAACCAGTCGATTCTGAAGTTTGTTTTGATTTACGTAAATATAAAATTCCAATTGATACAGTCATGAAAGCAAAAAGAGTACCGATATTTGTTAACTCTGCTAATCTTCCTAATGGTACTAAACCAGAGAAGATAGATACTAGTAAACATGTAATCCACGTATTTACTACTGGCGTTTGTTTTTTCTCACTGATTTTTGAAAAAGGCTTCGGCAATAGACCATCTCGACTGATCGCATAAAATAAACGAGTTTGTCCATACATCATAACGAGTAATACCGTTGTAATACCAACAATTGCACCTAATGAAATAAATCCTGCTACCCAGTCTTGATTAATGTAGCTTAAAGCAAATGCTACAGGGTTTTTAACATTTAATTCAGTATAAGGGACGATTCCTGTTAAGATAAGCGATACGACGATATAAAGGACTGTACAAATCGCAAGAGATGCGATGATTCCAATTGGCATATCTCGCTGAGGCTTACGTACTTCCTCGGCCGCTGTTGCTACAGCATCAAATCCAATGTAGGCGAAGAATACAGTTGCTGCTCCTGTCGCTACTCCCGAGAAACCAAACGGCATAAACGGCGTCCAGTTTTCTGGCTTAACATAGCTAACTCCTACCCCGATAAACAGAAGTACAACAGCCAGTTTAATAATAACCATGATAGCATTAAAACGTGAAGATTTTTTTACTCCTTGTGTTAAAAGCAAGGTAATTAAGAAAACAATTATAATTGCTGGAATATCAATGTACGTGCCGTTTGCAGGATTGTATGCACTTGTTAAAGCTTTTGGAAAATGTATGCCAAACCCTGCTAACAATCCTTGGAAATACCCCGACCATCCGCTCGCTACAGCAGAAGAAGCAAGACCGTATTCCAAGATAAGATCCCACCCTAAAATCCAAGCAATTAATTCACCAAATGTTGCATAACTGTAAGTGTATGCACTTCCTGAAACGGGAACTGTTGAGGCAAACTCCGCATAACAAAGAGCTGCAAACACACACGCAAGTCCTGACATAATGAAAGATATAACTAAAGCTGGACCGGCATGTTCAGCGGCGGCTACGCCCGTTAATACAAAAATTCCGGTTCCGATAATGGCTCCAATTCCTAACATCGTTAAATCGAAAGCGCCTAAATCCTTTTTTAATTTAACACCTTTAGAGTTGGTTTCACTAATTAACGTTTGAATTGATTTTTTACGAAATAAGCTCATAGTAAACCCCCAAAAATACTTATCTGATATAACTAAATTTTCTGAAAATTAATGCATTATTTTCTTTAGATTTACTATACACTGCGCATTCGACAAAAAGCAATATATTTTTTTATTTTTATAAGAATTTTCTTAAAATAGTAAAAATAAAAAAACTAGGAAGAACTTCTTCCTAGTTACTCATCGTCTCCTAATATAAAATCAGGATCTAAATCTTCAAATTCATCGTCATCTACGTCTAAATCAAACTCGTCTTCATCATCGCAGCCTTTCGGATTTACTGCAACACAAACCTTGGTTTCGCCAATCACTTCCGCCAACAATTCTCTCTCTACTTGAACAATCGTTTTATTGCCATTTGGTGAAATTGTGCACTCTAGGCAATTTGGCTGCTGCAGCACGCGAACAATTACTTCGTAATCGTCTCCAATCGAATCTTCGTCTTTATAGCGCAGCTTAATATTATCTTTGTATGATACGGTTTCCGTCCAAACTTCGGTTTTTGTATTATTATTGTACGAATACCAGATGTTAATATCATATCTGCCGTCAACTTCTACATTGCTGCCGCTTTTCTTTGCTTTGTACTCATGGTTAATCACCCAGCATCCTAAGATGCTTGTTGGTCGATTTTTCGGTGCAAGCGTATGAGACGATTGTGTAAACTTGCGACCTTTACCTACGACTGCTTTTGTAATAATTTCTCTATAGTGTTGTGACATGTGAGCATACCCTCCTCAAACTATCTTCATTTCATCCTATGCAGGCTCATTCACTTGTTTGCACATTATTTTTAAGAAACTAGGTTTAAGGCATAAAAAACCTATGTTCCATTGTATGCAAGGATATAGAAAAACGTGACAATTATTAGAGAGAAAATCTGCCCAATTTTCATGCCACATAATGCACACGTGATGCACAAAAAAATGCCTCAGCAATTTGCTAAGGCATTTTTTCTTTATGAGCAGCTAGATCCAGGGCTGTTTCGCACCTGTGAACCTGTTTCACCGCGCAGTAAATCACCATCTGTTGACACAATAATTTCATCTGTTACTGTGTTTGAAATAGTGTTAGCGACAAGTTGAAGCAAATCATTCACGTTTATTTGAGACTCTTGAAACTGCTGAATAATCGGCAGTTCATCCAGCTCTTCCTGTAAACGATCGATTTTTGCCTCCACTTGTTTTAACGCTTCTGTCTTACCATAATGTTGGAAATTAACAGCTTGTTTTTGCAAACTTTTAATGCTTGCAATGGTTTCACGCACTTTTTGATTTTCGTTAAGCTGAGCTTCGGCACGCTTGAAGAAATCTACTTCTTCCGTTTCAGCAATCATTTTTGCCAGCTCTTGAGCACGTTTAATTACGTCACTCTTGTTATACTGCGCCATATTACTTCACCTCTGCTGTTTCTTCTACCATTTCCCCGTTTAATGTCCATGTTTTGGCTTTTGTAACTTTTACTTTTACAAGTTGCCCAATCACTGACTTAGGTGCTTTGAAGTTTACAAGCTTACTTTTTTCCGTGTAGCCTGCTAATACTTCCGGATTATTTTTACTTTCACCTTCTACTAATACTTCGACAACTTTACCTTCATATTCCTTCAATTTCTTTGCAGAAATTTCATTTACAAGAGCATTTAAACGCTGAAGACGCTCTTTTTTCACTTCCATTGGTACGTTGTCTTGCATCTTAGCAGCCGGCGTACCTTCACGAGGTGAATAAATAAACGTATAAGCACTATCAAATTCAACCTCACGATATAGCGACATTGTTTCTTCAAACTGCTCATCCGTTTCATTTGGGAAACCAACAATAATATCAGTTGTTAATGATGCCGTTGGAATGGCTTCTTTAATTTTACGAACAAGCTCTAAATAATGTTCACGAGAATATTTTCGTGCCATAATTTTTAAGATATCACTGCTTCCTGATTGAACAGGCAAGTGAATGTGATCGACAAGATTTCCACCTTTAGCAAGAACTTCAATTAAACGGTCATCAAAGTCACGAGGGTGACTTGTTGTAAAACGGATACGAGCAACGTCAATTTTACGGATTTCGTCCATTAAGTCGCCTAAGCCGTACGTCATGTCTTCAAAATCTTTTCCGTATGCATTAACGTTTTGGCCTAGAAGCGTAATTTCTTTGTAGCCTTGAGCAGCTAAATGACGTACTTCTTGGATAATATCTTCTGGACGGCGGCTTCGTTCTTTTCCTCGCGTATACGGAACGATACAGTACGTACAGAACTTGTCACAGCCGTACATGATGTTAACCCATGCTTTGACGCTGCCTTTACGTGCTCTTGGAAGGTTTTCAATAACGTCCCCTTCTTTAGACCATACTTCAATCACCATTTCTTTTGCTAAGTATGCTTCGTTCAAAATGTGAGGCAAACGATGAATGTTATGTGTACCAAAAATCATATCCACGTGCTGATGTTTTTGTAAAATTTTATTTACAACTGACTCTTCTTGAGACATACATCCGCAGACGCCGATTAATAGCTCAGGACGCTCGCGCTTTAAGGCCTTCAAGTGTCCTAATTCACCAAACACTTTATTTTCCGCATTCTCACGGATCGCACACGTATTCAATAAAATAACATGAGCATCTTCAACAGAGTCAGTCGGCTCGTAGCCAAGGCCTAGAAAAATACCAGCCATTACTTCTGTATCGTGCTCATTCATTTGACAGCCGTACGTACGGATATAAAACTTACGTCCCTGTCCCATTCCATGAAACTGTTCATCGATTGCAAAATCGTTGTGATAGGAAACTTCTTCTTTTCCTCGTTTTTTCGCATCTTTTAAAGAAGGTGGCATGTATACTGTTTGAAAATATTTGCTGTAATCCTTTTCGGATTTTTTGTCCGCTGGATTAACTTGGTTGCTTTCTAAACGTTGTTTTTCGTTCATAAAAAAATCTCCTTTCGCCATGACAATTGTCACGTTGCACCTGTAAATCGCAAAAAAATGTGACAGCCTTATGCTTATGCATAAAACTCATCACATTAACATAGTATATAACTTTCAAGTAGCGAACACAATCATATACCTATTTTCTATACCTATCACTATGAAAAAATCCGAACGAGCTGGATTCTCCATTAAGAATCTCAATTTATCGTTCGGATTTCCCCTCTACTAAACTGCTTTTATTGCAGCCTCTTTTACATAAATTCAGCCACTAGCTCATCAAATTTTTCCTCAGTCATACCTAAGTCTGCTTTTGACAGCGGCTCTTCACTATAGCCGTGAACAAGCTGCTGATACGACGGCTGATGCGCATTTTGATAAATAAGCCCTGTTACTAAGCCATTATGCTCCATTAACGTCTGCATAGCTTGCATACGATTGTTTGCATCATAACCTTCAATTGTGCTAAGACTAGTTAGGTTTTCTTTAAACCAATCATACGTGTTCACTTTGTTATACGTTACGCACGGGCTAAATACGTTAATTAAAGAAAAACCTTTATGCTGAATGCCTTGTTCAATTAAGCTTGTTAACTCTTTTAAATTCGTTGAAAAGCTTTGCGCTACAAACGTTGCCCCGGAAGTTAACGCCAGCTCCATGACAGATAAAGACGACTCAATTGATCCTTCAGGCGTACTTTTTGTCTTGAATCCTACTTCACTGCGAGGAGATGTTTGTCCTTTTGTTAAACCATAGATTTGGTTATCCATTACGATATACGTTACATCGATGTTTCGGCGAATCGCATGTACCGTGTGTCCCATACCGATAGCAAACCCATCTCCATCACCGCCAGATGCGATAACGGTTAAATCACGATTAGCCATTTTTACACCTTGAGCGATTGGAAGCGCACGTCCGTGAATACCGTGAAAACCATATGAATTAATATAACCAGAGATACGTCCAGAGCATCCAATACCTGAAATAACAGCAAGCTCATGAGGTTCTAAACCTACGTTAGCAGATGCGCGTTGAATGGCTGCTTGTACGGAGAAATCTCCACACCCCGGACACCAGTTAGGTTTTACACTGTTACGAAAATCTTTAAACGTTGCCATTTAACACAAACATCTCCTTACTTTTTGCGTATACTTCTTGCGGAAGAAATGGATTTCCATCGTACTTCAATACGCTTTGAATTTTATCATGACTTGCGATATTCATTTTTAAAATATTAGCAAGCTGTCCAGTAGCATTGTTTTCAACGACAACTACTTTTTTAGCTCCTTGCACGTAAGGAAGCAGTTCGTCAGCTGGGAAAGGATGAATTAAACGAATGTGAGCGTGATTTACTTTTATACCGTCCTGTTCCAAACGTTCCATTGCCTCTTCAATAACTCCACGCGTCGAATTAAATCCAACAAATAAAATATCAGACTCTTTTTCATGAGAGTGAACATGAATTGGCGTATTAAAACGAATTCCTTTTGTTTTACGAAGACGCTTATTCATTTGATCATCGCGGTTCACCGGAGATTCAGATGGCTTTCCTGTCTCATCATGTTCTACTCCCGTTACGTGATGAATGCCATGCTTCATTCCTGGAATGACGCGTGGTGATACGCCGTCTTCTGTTACGCGGTAGCGCTTGTAATATTGTTTTTCTTCCAACTCTTCTAGCTCTCCTTGCTGAAGCTTGCCGCGGCGGATTTCAACGCGGTTATAGTCAAGCGGTTCTACCGACTGTTTCCCAAGTGAAAGCTGTAAATCCGTTAGCATAATAACTGGACACTGATATTCTTCTGCTAAGTTAAACGCTTCAATCGTATCGTAGAATGCTTCTTCAACCGTACTTGGCGCCATGACGATCTTCGGAATTTCACCGTGCGTACCGTAAATCATAGCCATTAAGTCAGACTGTTCTTGCTTAGTTGGAAGCCCTGTACTTGGACCGCCGCGCTGCGTATCAATAATCACAACAGGCTGCTCAGTGATGCCCGCTAATCCAATCGACTCCATCATTAATGATAGACCAGGTCCAGCTGATGCTGTCAGCGCACGTACGCCTGCATAGTTAGCTCCGATAGCCATCGTACATGCTGCGATTTCATCTTCTGTTTGAATAACAGTTCCACCGAATTGAGGAAGCTTTTTAATTAAGTATTCCATGATTTCTGAAGCAGGGGTAATTGGATATGCTGGCATAAAACGAGCCCCACCGGCTAAAGCACCTAGTGCAATCGCATCGTTTCCAATCATAAACATACGTTTTTTACCATCCGCTGGATCTAGTTTCATTGTTTCTAATTGTTCGCCTAGCTGTTCACGAATGTAATCTGCACCTTTTTTAATAGCTTCCATGTTTTTTTGTACAACTTTTTGGCCCTTTTTACCGAAGATTTCAAGCACTACTTCTTCAAATACTTCTGTGTCAATATGAAGCACAGCACTTGAAGCGCCTACAGCAACCATGTTCTTCATTAGCGACGTTCCTAGTTCCGTTGCAATTTCTGTAAACGGAACAGCGTATAGCGTAGCAGTTGTACATGTTTCGGGCAGACTTGGGTTGAATTTCGCATCTGCAATTACAACGCCTCCTACGCGCAGCTCATGGACGTTTACATCGATTGTTTCCTGATCAAACGCAACTAAAATATCCAAATCATCTGACACAGATCGAACCTGAGTTGTACTCACTCGGATCTTATTATTTGTATGTCCACCTTTGATACGAGAAGAAAAATGACGATAGCCGTATAAGTAATAACCTAATCGATTTAAAGCGGTTGAAAAGATTTCTCCCGTACTTTCGATTCCCTCACCCTGCTGTCCGCCAACTTTCCATGAAAGTTGCTGTACCATAAATCAACGCCACTCCTTTAATTGCTCTTAATATAGAAATCTATTTTATTGATAAAAACTGAAAAAAGTAAATTAGCAAACGATTTCATTTGCTTCTGCATTTCACGAACAAAAATCATCCGCAAAACTCCCACAGCACCTTGTCGCTGTGCAGGATACGTTTCTGCTTGAACAGCTCCATAATCCGTTTTCAATTTTATTCCGATTGCCAGAAAAATGCAACCCTTTCCATTGAATTCTCAATCGTTTTAATTATATTTATATTTAATGAATAAGATGAAGTTTTTTAATGATCTTTTCTGCCTTCACATGAGGTATTATTATATAAATAACTTCTATAAAAAGAGCTTTCCCAAAAAGAAAAAGCTCTTTTTTTATTAGTTGCATACACGATCGGCAAAGTTTTGAAACAGAAAACGTTTTACCTGCTCCTCAGTGTAATACTTAAGGAGTTCTTCAATTAAATTCGTATACTGTTCATATCTTCCGAGACGATAAACCGTTTTGTCAATGCCGTCAAAGTCTGAGCCAAAACCAACGGAGTATTCGCCTCCTCTTTCACATATGTAATCAAGATGACGGATCACATCCGCTATGTGCGCTTTGGCAGAACTCGTTAAAAATTCAGGGACAAACGTAATACCAATCACGCCGTTTCGCTTTATTAAAGCATGAATTTGATCGTCTCTTAAATTCCGGGGATGAGAACACAATACGTGTGAATTGGAATGAGTAGCCACTACATATTGTGCTAGCTCAATCACATCCCAAAAACCTCTTACTGATAAATGAGAGACATCCGTCCACACTTTATGTTCATTATTCAATTCAACAACTTCTCTTCCAAAAGACGATAACCCCGCCCCTCGAGGTTCTAAAATACCATCACATACAGCATTGCTGTAATTCCATGTCAAGCCTACTGAACGTACACCCAGTGAAAAAAGTGTCTTTAAGCGAACTAAACTTGTATCAATGGCATCGCACCCTTCAAGCGTCAGCATGGCTCCAAGTTCACCTTTTTTCAAGCTATCTATATCGCGCTTTGAACGAACCCATTTTACACCGGGAAGCGATAAAATATGACTCTGAAACAGCTGAATCATTTCTAACGCAACATCAAAGCGCTGAGCTGCCGGAACCGCTTCTGGAATATAAATAGCGAATAGCTGAACTTTTCCTTTTGCTTTTTTTATGCCTTCTAACGTAACATGCAGCGCTGAATCATATGTAAAAGATAAACGTTTATTTAACCAGAGCTTCATTAATACATCACAATGAGCATCAAATATCACAACCAACACCCCTTTAACTCTATACAAAAAGGACCTGTTTGGCTTCTATGCTTTACAGGTCCGTGGTTTTTATAATTATCGCGGCTCTACAATTAATTTAATGGCTGTTCGCTCTTCTCCATCAATTTGAATATCTGTAAAAGCTGGGATGCAGATTAAATCAACCCCACTTGGTGCAACGAACCCTCTTGCGATTGCTACAGCTTTTACTGCTTGATTAAGTGCCCCGGCCCCAATGGCTTGAATTTCTGCTGCGCCGCGTTCGCGCAGCACGCCTGCTAAGGCACCAGCAACTGAATTTGGATTAGACTTTGCTGAAACTTTTAATATTTCCATATCTAGCTCCTCCTTATTCTTTACAATGTATGATGAGAGATCATTAGACCAATGACTTAATTGATTTCAATGTTACTATATTCACGATATGTCAAACGTATTCCTGCTTGTTTTTCCTAAATATTCAAAAACTTATATTTCTACACCTTTCTTTTTTCTTTTTACGTTTTTGACAAAATAAAAAAGCCAATGTATCGCCTTTCGACACATTGACTTTTTCCCTTTATTCAAAAAACGGATGATCTTCGTTAATTAAAATTCGCTCTGTTTTTGTTGCTTTCCCCGTCTTTTGATCAATATCAATAACGATTCCACTAAGCTGCGTTCTTCCTTCTTTTGGCACTTCAAATCGAACAGGAAGAGACGTTAAAAAACGCTTAATAACAGCTTCGCGCTCCATCCCTAAAATGCCGTCATAAGGTCCCGTCATTCCTACGTCAGAGATGTAGGCTGTTCCTTTTGGCAATATACGATTGTCAGCTGTTTGAACGTGCGTATGAGTGCCGACAACAGCGCTGACACGACCGTCCACATACCAGCTAATCGCTTGCTTTTCACTTGTTGTTTCAGCATGAAAATCAATAAAAATAAGCGGAGTGCGCTGGCGTGCTTCTTCAATTAATTCATCTGCTTTTTGAAATGGACAATCGAGCGGAGCCATAAACGTACGCCCTTGTAAATTAATCACGGCTACCTCAAGCTGATTGTACGTAAAATACGTAATTCCTTTGCCCGGTGTACCTTCAGGAAAATTTGCTGGACGAACAAGATTTTTTGCATCGTCAATAAAATCAAAAATTTCACGTTTGTCCCACGCATGGTTACCAAGAGTAATAATGTTAGCCCCTGCTTGTAAGAACTGACGATAAATCTTTTCGGTAATTCCTTTTCCTGAAGCTGCATTTTCTCCATTCACAATTGTAAGTCCCGGAGAGTATTTTCTTTTTAATCTCGGTAAATATTCTTCAACCATTTCACGGCCTGGAGAACCAACTACGTCTCCAATAAATAAAATTCTCATGTAAAAGCTCCTATACTTCATTCTTAATCTGCATCTTCATCTCTACGAAAAAAAATAAAGTGGCGAAACGCCACTTCATTTTTATTTTGCATACTCTACTGCTCTTGTTTCGCGAATAACCGTTACTTTGATGTGGCCAGGATAATCCAGCTCATCTTCAATTCGTTTTCGGATATCTCGAGCAAGTCGATGCGCTTCTAGATCACCAATCGTATCTGGTTTCACCATAATACGAACTTCACGCCCTGCTTGAATTGCAAATGATTTTTCAACGCCTTCATAAGACTCTGAAATTTCTTCTAACTTTTCAAGACGACGAATGTAGTTTTCTAACGTCTCACTGCGAGCACCTGGTCTTGCAGCAGATAATGCATCCGCTGCTGCAACTAGTACAGCAATGATTGATGTTGGTTCTGTATCTCCATGGTGAGAAGCAATCGCGTTAATAACAACCGGATGTTCTTTATACTTTGTAGCTAATTCAACACCGATTTCTACGTGGCTTCCTTCTACCTCATGGTCAATTGCTTTACCAATATCATGTAACAATCCTGCTCGTTTGGCTAACGTTTCATCTTCACCTAATTCAGCAGCCATAAGTCCTGATAAATGCGCTACTTCCATTGAATGTTTCAGCACATTTTGACCATAGCTTGTTCTGAATTTTAAGCGACCAAGAATTTTCATCAAGTCTGGGTGCAACCCATGAACACCGACTTCAAACGTCGTTTGTTCACCGACTTCACGAATATATTCGTCCACTTCGCGGCGAGATTTTTCAACCATTTCTTCAATACGTGCGGGATGGATACGACCATCTTGAACGAGTTTATCAAGTGCAATTCTTGCTGTCTCACGACGAATTGGGTCAAATCCTGATAAAATAACTGCTTCTGGCGTATCATCAATAATAAGATCAATTCCTGTCAAAGTTTCAAGCGTACGGATGTTTCGACCTTCTCGACCGATAATTCGGCCTTTCATTTCGTCATTTGGCAAGTTAACAACTGAGACAGTCGTTTCAGCAACATGATCTGCTGCGCAACGCTGAATAGCAAGTGAAAGAATTTCTTTCGCCTTTTTATCGGCGTCTTCTTTTGCACGGTTTTCTGTTTCTTTTACCATTATTGCAATGTCGTGGGAAAGTTCATTTTCAACACGATCTAAAATAATCGCTCTTGCATCTTCTCTTGTTAAGCTTGAAATGCGCTCTAGCTCTGTTTGCTGTGCACGTACTACTTCTTCAACTTTGCTTTCCATCTCTTCAATATGCTGTTGTTTAACAGTAAGAGAATCATCTTTCTTTTCAAGTAACGCTTCACGTTTATCAAGTGATTCGTCTTTACGATCAAGATTTTCCTCTTTTTGCATTAATCGATTTTCTTGTTTTTGAAGTTCTGCTCGACGATCACGAATATCTTGTTCTGCCTCTGTACGAAGCTGATGGATTTCATCCTTCGCTTCTAGTAAAGCTTCTTTTTTCAAAGCTTCCGCCTCGCGGGTTCCTTCATCAATAATTTGTTCTGCACTAGACTTTGCTCCCGCAATTTTAGCTTCAGCAATCGATTTACAAACAAAAAAGCCAACAACTGCACCGACGATTAGGCCAAGCAAAGCGAAGATGATTGTATTAGTATCCATCATTTCACCTCCCCTTGCTATAAACTTGTAAGTTTTAAATTTCATGTCGGCATGTACATCGTATTCACCTTTCAATATACACACAAAGGCTTTTAAACGCTAAAATGTTTTAAAAAGGGAAAATATACATCTTAATTGTAAATCTGTGCATTTTTATTGTCAAGCCTGCCTCTACAGTATATATTGAAATTTCGTATGTTACTTTTCTAGCATTAACAATTTTTACAAAAAAAAGACCCCTTCTTTGAAATAGAGGAGTCTTTTTTTATCTCGTAGCAAATTAAATATTTAAATCGCCTTGATCGTCATCCTCAGGAGCTGGCTCTCCATCTTGGTCTAAACCATGATGTTCACGCACTTGTCCCGCAATTTCCTGACGAATATCAGTATTTTCTTTTAAGAATTGCTTTGCATTTTCACGGCCTTGACCTAGACGCTCGTCATTATATGAATACCAAGATCCACTTTTTTGGACAATATCTAGTTCAGAAGCGATATCCAAAATTTCACCCTCTTTTGAAATACCTTCTCCGTACATAATATCTACTTCGGCAGCACGGAAAGGCGGAGCTACTTTATTTTTCACAACTTTAATTCTTGTTTTGTTACCTACGATATCATTTCCTTGCTTTAACTGCTCTGCACGACGCACTTCTAGACGCACTGAAGAGTAGAATTTAAGCGCACGTCCACCAGGAGTTGTTTCAGGGTTACCAAACATTACGCCGACTTTTTCACGAATTTGGTTAATAAAGATAGCGATTGTTTTAGACTTGTTAATAGCTCCAGATAGTTTACGCAATGCTTGAGACATTAAACGAGCTTGTAGACCCACGTGAGAGTCTCCCATTTCTCCTTCAATTTCCGCTTTTGGCACTAACGCTGCTACTGAGTCAACAACAATAATATCTACTGCGCCGCTTCGAACTAAAGCTTCAGCGATTTCTAAAGCTTGTTCTCCTGTATCAGGCTGAGATAATAACAGCTCATCAATATTGACACCTAATTTTTGAGCATATACAGGATCTAACGCGTGCTCCGCATCGATAAATGCAGCCTGTCCGCCCTGCTGTTGAACTTCTGCAATCGCGTGAAGAGCAACTGTTGTTTTACCTGAGCTTTCTGGGCCATATACTTCCACCACACGTCCACGTGGATATCCACCTACGCCTAAAGCTATATCTAATGCTAATGAACCACTTGGAATTGTAGAAATTCTTTTTTCCGTTTGTTCACCTAATTTCATAATTGAACCTTTACCAAATTGCTTTTCAATTTGCTTTAAAGCCATATCAAGGGCTGCTTGACGATCGTTCACTCAATTTCCTCCTCTATCTCTTTGAAATCATCTATAAACTGCAAACTTACTACGATGTAGTAGCAATGTCGAATTAACAACTTTCTATAACTTACTATACTAGTTTTTGGGTCGTTTGACAAGCAAAAAGCGAATAAATGTTCGTTTTTTATAAAATTAAAAAAAGGCTGCTTTGGTAAAACTAAGCAGCCTTTTTTCTTTATTTTTTTATCGTCTTCAATACGTAATGACAGCCGTAATTAACCGTTCGTGAACGAATTCCTTGGCGGCTTCCAGATAGCTGCAAACTGTAAACTTGAGGAGTTTGATCCTTATAAGCGACCCCTATATGCACTGTTCCTACAGGGTGTCCTTCTTGTTTAGAGGGTCCAGCTACACCCGTAAAACCGATGCCAATATCCGTTTTGTATAACTGTTGAATACGCTGAGCCATTTCAGCCGCGCACTGCTCGCTAACGGCTCCGTACTGATTCAGCGTGTGTTCGCTCACTCCGAGAATATTTTGCTTAATTTCATAATGATAGGCTACCAGGCTGCCTTTAACAACTTCTCCAGCACCTGAAACAGTTGTTAAACGTTCGCTGAATAACCCGCCGGTTAAACTTTCGGCTGAAGCAATCGTCAAGCCTTGTGCCGTTAATTCTTTTACCAATTCATTATGTAAAGAAGTTGCTTCGTATCCATATAAATACTCGCCTACGCGCTCTGAAATGGTTTTTTCCACTTCGTCTAACATGCGCTGTGCTTCAGCAGCATCAGCGTGCTTAGCAGTTAAGCGAAGCGTCACTTCTCCATCTCCTGCAAGCGGTGCAATCGTCGGGTTTGTTTGCGCATCAAGCAAATCTTCAATTTCCGTCTCAAGCTGTGATTCTCCTATTCCGAAAAAACGAAGAACGCGTGATTCAATACTTTCTTTTAATTCAAGCTTTTGAGCTAAAAATTCTTGACCATATGCTTCATACATTGGATAGAGCTCTTTTGGCGGCCCTGGGAATAGCATATAGTGTTTTCCCTCTACTGTAAGCCCCATACCTGGAGCCATTCCGTAATCATTAGGGAGCACTGTCGAACCTTCAAGTACAATTGCCTGTTTTTTATTGTTAGGTGTCATGATACGATTTGACTGTTTGAAATAGGCTTCAATGCTTTCAAGTGCTTCCGCATTTGTTGTCAACTCTACTCCTAGCACACTCGCAATTGTTTCTTTTGTTAAATCATCTTTTGTAGGACCAAGCCCGCCTGTGAAAATAATTAACTCTGCACGTGTTTGAGCTGTAGCAATCACTTCTTTCAAGCGCTGTGCATTATCTCCTACTACTGTATGATAGTAAACATTAATTCCAAGTTCGGCTAATTTTTTCGATAAATACTGAGCGTTTGTATTGGCAATTTGCCCAAGCAGCAGCTCAGAGCCGACTCCAATAATTTCAGCGTTCATCATATCATCTCCATCTTACTTATTTTGAATTAACAAAAGCCTGTTTGTTTTTAGCAAAGTAGTCCCAGCCTGAAATAACCGTAAAAATCACTGAGATCCAAAGCATTACGCTAGCAAACGGAATGGAAATCCATTCAAAAGGCAAGTTGTACAACAGAATAGCTGAAATAGCTAAAATTTGAGTCCATGTTTTAATTTTACCTAACATATTGGCTGCTACAACTTCTCCTTCCCCTGCTAGTACAAGTCTTAAACCTGTGATAGCAAATTCACGGCTAATAATGATGATAGCAGCCCATCCTGCACCTGCAATTAAATCTAAGTCAACAATAGCTACAAGCGCAGCTGAAACCAACAGCTTGTCTGCTAGTGGATCTAAAAACTTGCCCAAGTTCGTGACTAAATCGTACTTTCTTGCATAGTATCCGTCGATCCAGTCTGTTGTAGATGCAATAATAAATAATGCCGCCCCTAATAGATGAGCGATCGGAATCTCTTTTCCTGCTGCCTCCACTGTGCCAAATGGTAGCGGCACCATCATAAAAATGAGGAATACGGGAATTAGAAAAATTCGCGAAATGGTAATCTTGTTTGGTAAATTCACTTCTTCTGCCTCCAATTACTGTTACAAACTGAAAGCGTGCAAACGAAGTTGTTTGCACGGCTTTGGTTTTATTATAGCGTGAATGAGTGTTTAATTCACATATTATCTTTATTTACACCCTGACCACTTTTTAAAACAGGCTGTTTACTGTGCTTCTGCCGGCTGATATTGAATCGTTACAACTTGTCGAACTTGCTTGGATGAATCAAACGGCAAGTCAACCGCTTTTCCATTTACTTTTAACTCTACTCCAGGTGAATAACCGATGTTGACACGAGCTTCCGTTTCTTTCGTCAAATCAAATTCTTTTGTTTCACCTTTTTTTAGAATGGAGCTAAAGAAAGCATTTCCTTTTCCATTTTTCACATCTAACCAAGTATCTGCTTGAGTGGATGTTACTTCTAGGTTAAATGCATCTGTACCGGAAAGAGCATACGTAGCACTTCTGCCTGTTTTTTGAACTTCCTTGTATTCTTGTTTACCGCTGTCTTTCTTTTCTTTTTCAGCTTTTTCTTTCTCAGCTTTTTCTTTTGCGGCTTTTTCTTTTTCAGCTTTTTCTTTTTCTTGTTCTTTCTTATCAGCAGCACTTTGTTCATCTTCTGACTTGCTATTGTCATTTTTTGCAGTAGTTTCATTCGTTTCTTCCTGCGTGTTAGACTGCTGAACTTCGCTGTTTGGAGCTTCTTGGTTAGCCTGCTCCTTGTTTTTATCCGAGACGATATTTTGAGCGATTACCCAAATAATAATCCCAACAACTACAACTCCCGCCACCACTAGAACAGTTGGAAGGTAGTCATATGCTTTTGAAACTCCTTTTGTATGCTGAGGAATTTCTTTGCGGCTGCGAACGCGCGAAAGCTGCTGCGGCATGTCTTCTGTTTGAGTTGAAGGAATGTCTGATTTGTATTCTTCAAAAATAGCATCTGTGTCCAACCCAATTGCTTCGCAGTATTGCTTAATAAACGCTCGTACGTAAAATTTCCCTGGCATAACCTCATAATTGCCTTCTTCAATGCCAAGTAAATAGCGTTTTTGAATTTTCGTTAGTTTTTGTAAATCCTCTAACGACAATCCTTTGCTTTCTCGTTCTTGTCTTAACCTTTGTCCTAACTCTGTCAATGCTAACACCTACCAATTATGCTAAAAATCAAACATCGATAATCCACCGTCTTGAAACATTTGAGGACCTTCCATTATTTCATATGTAATCTTCTCATTGGGGTCATTTCTTATTTCAATAATGTAGGCAAAATCATCTAACGAATACTCGGTATTTTGTACAAATACATCCGGATGCTCCACGATTTTTGTCGCGGGTACATTCATTACTTCTCGAACAAGCTGCCAGTGCTTTTCATTCGCTCGTTTTGTCGATACAATCCCGTCAATGATAAAAATATTATCAGCGTTGTATTCGTCAGCAATAAGCTGACTGCGAATCGTTTGTTTTAAGAGTGTAGAAGACACAAAAAGCCACCTTTTGTTCGCACATACGCTAGCTGCTACAATCGATTCGGTTTTGCCTACTCGCGGCATACCTCGAATACCGATAAGCTTATGACCGTCTTGTTTAAACAGTTCCGCCATAAAATCTACGAGCAAACCTAATTCATCTCTTACGAAACGGAATGTCTTTTTATCATCTGCGTCACGCTGAATATAGCGACCGTGACGCACTGCTAACTTATCACGCAATTTAGGCGGTCTCATTTTTGTCACAATGATATTATCCATTGTTTTCAAAATAGATTCAAGCCTGTCTATTTGCTCATGTGAATCACAGCGCAGCAATAATCCACGGCGAATATCATCCACTCCATTAATTGTGACAATATTAATTGACAACATTCCAAGAAGCGATGAAATATCACCTAAAAGACCCGGACGATTTTTTTGTATTTGATATTCTAAATACCACTCAATTTTCTCCATCAAACCCCTCCCATTTCTTGGCTGGCCTTCGAGAGGTGCCCCCTTTTTTTCACCTAGTTTAACTATAAATGATTTCCATTATATTATAAACCCTAAAGGCAAGTAGTTCTACATTTGTTATGTATGTAAGCGCTTATTTATTTGTACTATTTAATTCTAAGAAAAAAGGAGCTTTCACACGCGGTGAATTAGCTCCTTTTTAGAAACGATAACTTATTTTACTGATCCGTTATTTTGAACTAATTTCACCATGCTGCTCGCAATCGCATGCTGCTCTTCTTTAGAAGCAACGCTCCAAAGGTCTGCTAAAATTCGCTCTTGATCATTTTTTGCATCAACTTGGTTTGCTAAATATCCACCAATTTGATAAGCAAGATCATGAATAACTTCTTCTTGCATTCCTTCGTTTTGTGCATGATGTAAACGGTCGCCTAAAAAATCTTTCCAGCTATCCCAGTTTTCTAATACTGACATGAGTAGCCCTCCTTAAGGTTTATTCATATCATAGTTTGTACCTTGTTTTTAATTTTATGCACACTTTATATGTACCAACCGCCATTAACCGATAATATTTGTCCAGTTATATACGAAGCACGTGAAGATATTAAATATGAAACCGCATCTGCCACTTCTTTTGGATATCCTATTCTTCCTAAAGGGATCTCTTCAGCCAGCTCTTTAACCTCTTCTTTTGAATAGCTGGCCATCATATCCGTTTCAATCGCTCCGGGCGCAACTCCATTGACGCGAATTCCACTTAATGCAACCTCTTTTGCCAAAGCTTTTACAAACGTATTTTGGGCGCCTTTTACCATTGAATAAAGAACTTCAAACGAAGCTCCTGTAAGTCCCCAAATGGAAGAAATCATGATAATTTGTCCGCTTTTAGCACTGATCATTTTAGGCAGCAAAGCTTTTGTAATAACAAAGGGAGCCGTGATGTGAAGATAGATCATTTCTTCGGTTTCATTTGCCGAAGCATCTGTCATTAACCCGCTAACGCTTCGTCCGCTGTTATGAATAATAACTTCTACCGGAACAATAATCTCCTTTAAAAACTTCTCCACTCCCTCTTTACATGATAAATCCGCTTGTACTGTAAACACGGTTTTCACCTTTTCAGCTAGCTCATGTGCAAGCGCCTCTATTTTGTCTTTTCGTTGATGATAGTGCAAAATAAGCGAGTATCCATCTTCAGCCAATTGCTTAGCAATCGCTGTGCCAATTCCTCCGCTTGCACCTGTCACAAGGGCAAATTTCTCCATAGCCTTCTCTCCTTTACATGCAAAAAAGCTGATGAACATCAGCTTTTTTGGCAACAATCATCTTTATTTAGGTACTACTTCACAAACCGTAAAGTTCTTTTCATCAATAATCTCGTTTAGCACATCTTTTATTTCGTTTACCTTCAGTTTTTCTAGCGTTTCAACAATATCAAATAAATTCATATCATTAAACGCATAGCGTGTAAACTGATTAGCGATAAACTCAGGTGAGTTTAATGAACGTAAAAATCCGCCGATTTTCTTTTTACGAATACGTTCAAGTTCCTCTTCTGTTAGTGATTTTGTTTTCATTTCAAGTAAAATTTGTTTAACTCGATCATACAGCTGTTCCGGTTGATCCGTATCTCCTCCGATAAGAGCAAAACCAAATCCTCTTTCCTCCGTATAATCATACGCAAACGTTTCATCAATGAGTCCGTCTGCATACAACTCCTCATAGTACGAAGAGCTTTTTCCAAATGCATAATCTAAAATGATATTCATTGCTAACTCGTATTTAAGCATTTCTCCGCCTGAACGCTGCGGATTTTTCGCTTTTAGACCCACCATACATTTCGAAGACTGCACCGGCATTTTTAATACTTGTTTTTCTTGATCCACCGTTTCAGGCTCTTCGTCAAAATGACGCTGTATGTCAGAGATTTCTTTATAATCTTTTTTCTGCTGATTGTCTCGAACTTGCTTCATTACTTTTTCCGCATCAACAGGACCTACAATGAACAACAGCATGTTGCTCGGATGATAAAACGTTTCATAGCATGTGTACAGTAAATCTTTATTAATATGTGAAATTGATTCGATCGTGCCAGCAATATCAATTTTAACAGGATGGTTTTTGTACATATTTTGAATGGTACCAAAATACAAGCGCCAGTCCGGATTGTCGTCATACATTGTAATTTCTTGACCGATAATGCCCTTTTCTTTTTCTACCGTTTTTTCTGAGAAGTACGGCTCTTGTACAAAGTCCACTAATGTTTCAAGATTTTCTTCAAAGTTAGATGTACAGCTGAATAAGTAAGCTGTGCGGGTAAAAGAAGTAAATGCATTGGCCGAAGCACCTTGTTTACTAAACTGCTGAAAGACATCTCCGTCTTCTTTTTCAAATAATTTATGCTCTAAAAAGTGGGCAATTCCATCCGGAACTTTTGTCATTTCATTTTCATTTAGCGGTACAAATTGATTGTCAATCGATCCGTAGTTTGTTGTAAAAGTGGCAAACGTTTTGTTAAACTCCGGTTTTGGCAAAATGTATACCTGCAGCCCGTTATCCATTTTTTCATGATACAGCTGTTCTTGAAGCTGCGAAAATTCAATTTTCTCCATTTTCTTCACCGCCCGTTCCTGTTAAGAAATAAATTGTATCCATTTCAATTTTCTCAGCCACTTTAATAATTTCCTGCTTAGATACCGCATCAATATGCTTTAAGTATTCATCAATTGAAATATCTTTACCCGTTAATTCATTATGATACATAACCTCTACTAGTCCTCGTGGAGTATCCACCGTTTCAAGCAGCTGGTTGTGAATAACGGCTTTCGTTTGAGCGATTTCGCCGTCTGTAAACGATCCTTGTTTCATTTCCTGCATTTGTTCTTTAATAATCGTAACAGCTTGGTCGTAATTTTTAGCATCAATACCCGACATGACCATTAGTAATCCTTTATGACTCTCTACTCTCGAAGCAGCATAGTAAGCTAAGCTCGCTTTTTCACGCACGTTAATAAATAGCTTGGAATGTGAGAACCCTCCGAATATCCCATTGAATACTTGAAGAGCAAAATACTGTCTATCTCCGTATACAACGTTTGTACGATAGCCAATATTTAATTTCCCTTGTTTGACTTCTTGTTTTTCCACCACTTCATTTACGTTTGAGATCTCTTTAGACGTGATAGAATCTTCAATGTCTTTTTGCTCGCGCTTTGGTAAAGTAAATGTTTCTTTTACTGTTTGTAAAACCTCTTCGACTTGCAAATCTCCAATAGCATAAAGGTGAATGGCATCTTCTTTTAACACCTGCTGATAATAGGCGTACAAACTTTCACCTGTAATTTCTTCCACGTCGTCAATTTGACCGTTTACATGTAAAGAGTAAGGTTCTTCCTTACACATTTCTTCAACTAGTCTTAAATTAGCATAGCGCATTTTATCATCAAATACGGCTTGAATTCGCTGACGAAGCGAACGCTTTTCTTTTGTCATAATATCCGTTAAAAAAGAGTCCCCTTCAACTGCTGGCTTTAATAAAATATCGCCAAGAAGAGCTAACGCTTTTTGCAAAAGCGGAGTTGAATCTTTCAAATATTTTTCATTCGCTATATCAATGCGAATCGTAATATCGTGGTTATCACCTTTTTTTGTTAAGTCTACTTGTAAAGTAGCACCATAAAGCTCATCTAAATATGTACGAAGCTTTGTCGTAGACGGCAGCGACTCGGTAGCGCTTTGAAGCACATAAGGTAAAAGGGCACGCATTGTCACCGTTTTCTTATCTAAAGGGGCATTTAGTTTTAAAATGAACGTGTTTGTTTTGTACTTAGCTGTTTGAATGGTATGAACAGTCAATCCTTCTAGTTCATGTTTTTGTTCAGTCAATAATTTCATATATAAACCTCCTTTTAAATTTTGATGTATTAACTAGACAATACTTCTATTTTGAATCTTTAACGCTAATTTTAGTCTTATAACCACTATATCGAATTCAAGGAAACATTTTCAAGTAACTTGCCGCGCGCTTCCTCATTTCTTTTCATATTCTTTCTCTCAATGAAAAAAAGGCGGAGAAAAGAATATGATTTCTTTGTCTCCACCTTCTATATTTATCCAACTTTAGTCATTGTTAGACCTCGTATAGAGGATTTATTAGCGGCGGCCTTTTTCATAAGGAACGCCCAGCGCTTTAGGAGCCTCAGCACGTCCTACAAAACCAGTAAGCGCTAAGATTGTTAATACGTACGGTGCAATGGTTAAAAGGACGGATGGGATATCTTGAATAACCGGAATCTGAGCTCCAGTGATACTCAAAGACTGTGCTAATCCGAAAAACATGGCTGCACCTAAAGCACCAATAGGATGCCACTTCCCGAAAATCATGGCCGCAATAGCAAGGAACCCTTGTCCAGCAATCGTACCCGCTGCAAAGTTTGTAGCGATAGACGTGGCATACACCGCTCCGCCGATTCCAGCGAACATGCCGGAAATCATAACGCCAACGTAACGCATTCTCACAACTTTGATCCCCATCGTGTCTGCTGCCATTGGGTGTTCACCAACTGAACGAAGACGGAGACCAAACGGCGTTTTATAAATGATGTACCATACAGCAAAAGCTAGCGCAATCGCAATATAAGACGTAATAGGAACGTTCGAAAACAGAATTTTACCGATTACTGGAATGTCTGATAAACCTGGAATACTTACTTTATCGATACGGAATTGAATAAAATCTGTTTGTCCTTTCCCAAAAATCTTTTTGATTAAAAAGATTGAAAGACCCGCAGCTAGAAAATTCAGGGCTACACCACTTACAGTTTGATCTGCTTTTAATGTAATGCTTGCAACAGCATGAATCAGTGAGAACACAGCGCAAACAACAGCCGCAATTACTATTGCTACCCACGGGGCCCAAGCACCTAATGAATCCTGAAGTAAAAGGGTTGAAACAATACCTGTGAACGCGCCAAACATCATCAGCCCTTCTAATCCAATGTTCACGACCCCGGAACGTTCACTAAATATCCCTCCGAGCGCGGTAAAGATAAGCGGTGCAGCTGAATAAAGCGCCGCTGGAATAATAATGGCTAACACCTCTAAGAAGTTCATTTTGCTCCCCCCTTGCCTGCACGGCCAAGCACCCAGCGAATTAAATAACTAGATGCAACAAAAAAGATAATAAGCGCAATGACAATTTGAATTAATTCAGACGGTACGCCTGTCATAAAGTTCATTTGAGGAGCCGCAGTTTGCAGTCCTCCGAAAAAGAATGAAGCTAATAAAATTCCAATTGCGCTGTTAGCTCCTAAAAGGGCTACGGCGATACCGTCAAATCCCGTACCCGTAAACGCAGTGAATGTGCCCATATATTGAAATGTTCCAAGCCCTTCCATAGCTCCGGCAAGCCCGGCAAAAGCGCCTGAAATAGCCATGGATAACACAATGTTTCGGCCTACATTCATTCCTGCATACTGTGAAGCATGCTGATTAAAACCAACGGCTCTTAGCTCGAATCCCTTAGCTGTTTTATTCAAAATAAACCACATTACGACGGCTGCAGCGATGGTAATAAGAATGCCGTAATGAAGGCGGGAGTTATTGGTTAACTGTGCTAAAAAGCTTGATGCTAAAGATGCCGATTCTTTAATATCATACGATTTTTCATTACCCGCGTATAAATACGTACGGATTAAACTGCTCGTGGTGTAAAGAGCAATATAGTTCATCATGATGGAAACAATTACTTCATGAACATGAAATTTTGCTTTTAAAAATCCTGGAATAAACGCCCAAACTGCTCCAGCTGCAGCTGCTGCTAATACAGCTAAAGGAATATGAATGACTGCTGGTAAATCAAACGCATACCCAACCCATACTGAAGCCAACCAGCCAACCAAAAGCTGTCCTTCTACTCCAATGTTAAAGAGACCGGTTTTATAAGCAAACGCAACCGCAATACCGGCCAGAGCAAGAGGCGTCATGGCACGAATCGTTTCTCCAATGGCTTTTGGCGTTCCAAACATCCCGTCAAAAAGAGATTGATAGCCAAGCATTGGATCATAGCCGCCTAGTAACATAATAACCGCTCCGGCAATGAGTCCTAATATGGCCGATACAACAGGGATCAAAATCATCATTACACGTTCATTTTTCACAAGTTTATTCATGCTGTTCCACCCGCTTTCTCACGCGTACCGCCTGCCATTAATAGACCTAACTCTTGTTCATTCGTTTCTTTTGGATCTACAATGTCAACTATTTTCCCTTCATAAATAACCGCAATGCGATCGCTTAGATTCATTACTTCATCTAGTTCTAGCGAAACGAGCAGCACTGCCCGTCCTTTATCTCGTTCTTCAATCAGCTTTTTATGAATAAATTCAATGGCTCCTACATCCAGCCCCCTCGTTGGCTGAGCTGCAATTAATAGTTCCGGACTGCGGTCTACTTCACGGGCAATAATGGCTTTTTGCTGATTTCCGCCCGATAGCGATCGCGCTTGCGTATATTCACTAGGGGTTCGCACATCATATTCTGCAATTAACTCTTTTGCTTTTTTATACAGCTCTTTATAATTCAAAATACCTGATTTAGACATCGGCTTTTGATAATACGTTTGAAGACCGATATTTTCACCAATTGTATAATCTAATACAAGCCCGTGCTTATGGCGATCCTGCGGAATATGTCCTACTCCTGACTCCGTAATTTTACGCGTGGATAACGTAGACAACTCTTGATTTTTTAACGTGACCGAGCCCGACTTTATTTTTCTTAGACCCGTAATTGCCTCAATCAGCTCTGTTTGGCCATTTCCATCCACACCCGCGATGCCTACAATTTCGCCTGCTCGAACGCTTAGATCAAGTGAACTTACAGCCTCTACTCCTCGGCTGTCTTCTACTACTAATTCTTTTATTGTTAACACAGCTTCTTTTGGAGTCGCTGTTTTCTTTTCAGTTTTAAAATGTACTTCTCTTCCTACCATTAAAGCAGCAAGTTCATCAGGGTTGGTCTCTTGCACATTTACCGTACCAACCCCGACACCTTTTCGAATAATTGTACAGCGGTCACACACTGACATAATTTCTTTTAATTTATGCGTAATTAAAATAATCGACTTTCCTTCTTGAATTAATTTTTTCATAATTTGAATTAATTCCGTAATTTCCTGAGGTGTTAAGGCGGCAGTAGGTTCATCAAAAATAAGAATGTCGGCTCCTCTGTAAAGCGTCTTTAAAATTTCCACTCGCTGCTGCATGCCAACTGAGATATCTTGAATCTTCGCATATGGATCTACCGATAATCCATATTGATTTGAAAGCTCTTGAATATCTTGAGCTGCTTTTTTAATATTGATTTTCCCCGTTCGCGTCGGTTCGTTCCCAAGAATAATATTTTCTGTGACTGTAAAGTTTTGAACAAGCATAAAATGCTGATGAACCATTCCAATTCCTAAGTCATTCGCTACGTTAGGGTCCGTGATTTTGACTTCTTGGCCGTTTACACGAATCTGCCCTTTTTCAGGCTGATAAAGCCCAAATAAAACGTTCATCAGCGTTGACTTACCTGCACCATTTTCTCCTAACAAAGCATGAATTTCTCCCTTTTTCACTTGGAGTGTAATATTGTCATTAGCGACAATACCGGGAAACTCTTTGCGAATATCTAGCATTTCAATAACATATTCCACTACTTTCACTCCCTATTCCTGCCTGCTACAGGATTCTGTCTTCCGTTTTTTGGCTATGAAAAAGGCTAGTTTTCACTAGCCTTTTATACTCATATAATCATTGCTTAACAGATATCAGCTTATTTTTTAAGCGTTTTTTCAAACTCTTTAAATTCTTTATCCGTTTGAGGCACTGTAATGTCACCGTCTAGAATTTTTTGCTTATACTCATCAACTGCTTTTAACGCATCTTTGCTTACATTATCTTGTGATGGAGCAATTCCCACTCCGTCTTCTTTTAAGCCAAACACAACCTCTTTACCGCCTGGGAATTTGTCGTCCATTGCTTGTTTTGCAACATCTTCTACAGCCAGGTCAACGCGTTTTACCATCGAAGTTAACGTTACGTTTTCAGGCATACCTTCTTCATGCTGATCGCGGTCAACTCCAATTACCCAAACCTTTTTGTCTTTACCGCCTTTTGAACGGTTTTTAGCTTCTGTAAATACGCCGTTTCCAGTACCGCCAGCCGCTTGATAAATAATATCAGCGCCTTTGCTGTAAATGGTAGAAGCGATAGCTGAGCCTTTTTCTGGAGAGTTAAAACTTTCCGCGTATTGAGAAATAACTTCAGCGTCTGGGTTTACAGATTTAACACCTGCTTTAAATCCGTTTTCAAACTTCTTGATTAATGGAGATTCAACGCCTCCGATAAAGCCGATTTTGTTCGTTTTCGTTTGTTTCGCTGCCACTACACCTACTAAGAAAGAGCCCTGCTCTTCTTTAAATAGAATGCTTGCCACGTTATCTAAGTTTTCTGACTTTAGCGTATCGTCTACTAATGCAAAGTTAGCATCTGGATACTGCTTCGCTGCTTTTTTAATGTCTTCTTTTAACAAAAAGCCAATTCCATACGTCAAGTTATAGCCACTCTCAGCAAATTTAGAAAGGTTGCTCTCGTATTCAGATGCTTTTGTAGACTGCAAATATTTGTATCCAGTCCCTTCATCAAGTCCGTTGTCTTTCCCAAACTTTGTTAGACCTTCCCAAGCAGATTGGTTAAACGATTTATCATCTACCCCGCCCGTATCTGTTACCATTCCCACTTTAAAATCCGCTGCTTTTTTATCTCCGCTGCTCTTATCTGCGTCGTTTGAGCCACACGCGCTTAAAAGTGTTCCTGCCGCTAATACTAGTGATAATGCAAGTCCCGTTTTACGTTTTAACATGTTTTAACCCCCTGAATAGTTTTAAAAGTATAAAGCCAATTTTCTATTTCGTCCCTGTGACCTACATTTGACACCTCCTTAAAAGGACAATGTTAAATAGTTGTAAATTTTCTGACATTTAACCATAAAAAAACTAGACGCGTTTACGCAGTACTTGGAAACTAAATTGATCTGCTTTAAAATAATTGATGGAATATAAAATGGGTTCATCATACTGGTCATAATGCATTTGTTTCAGCACAAGCAAAGCGGTTTCTGGCTCGCATTGTAAAATAGGAGAAACTTTTTCATGATAGCCTAGAGGCTCAATATTTGCCACGGCGTATGAAATGTGCTTTCCTGCTTGTTTTTCAAGAATTTCTAGCAAAGATTCCTGTTTATATTCGAAATTTTCAGGCAATATTTTTTGAGGAACCTTGTCCATGCAATATACAACAGGCTCTCCGTTTGCCGTTCTCACCCGTTCAACAAATAAAATCTGTTCGTCTTCCCCGCAAGCAAAACGTGTTAAATCATTTTCAGACAACTCTTGTATTTGAGAAGATAAGAAGATTGTTCCGGCCTTCATACCAGCTTGTTCAATCATATGTGTTATACTATTTAATTGCTCAATCCCTGACAAAAAAGTAGGCTTCGTGTTGACAAATGTTCCCACGCCGTGTCTGCGAACAATAATATTCTCTTCTTCTAATATGCGAAGTGCCTCACGTAGCGTTGCGCGGCTAACCCCTAGCTGCTTTGATAAATCAAACTCTGAAGGGAGTCTTTCCTTTTCTTTAAAAATTCCTTTTTCTATATTTTGTTTAATTTTATCAATCACTTGTAAATACAAGTGCCGATTATCCGCACGTATAGACATCACTCTTCCTCCATATTAAAAAGTCATCAGACCTCTGATGTTCGACTACTTAATCGAAAATAATATATCATTTTTCGACAGATAAATAAATAGGTTATATTAATTTTTTGTTAAAATTTTTAATATTTTTTAAAAAAAATGAATTTTTGTTATTTTTTAATGTCAGCATACCTAACAACCTACTTTTCTTCTAATATTAGATAAAACCCAAACATTTTAGTCATTAAATTTTTTAATATTCGTTTTTATTTTATTTATTTAGCATGACATATTTTTGTATAATACTATTCTTACCGTCTCTTCTTCCATAAAAAAATGAGGTTGAGACATAACTAAATGAATCCAATCTAAAGACAATCAAATAAGATACATGAGCTGAAACGCTTGCGACACCGCAGTTGATTTCCGTGCAAGACTTCGGTTTCCACGGGCGGGCGATGGGCCTCCTCGTCGCTTACGCTTTTCCCGCAGGAGTCTTCACCTTGTCTTTCAGTCAACTTCTAGAAGGAACGAAACGGATGAAACCTATATTCACCCTAACAAAAAAAACGAACCGCTAATCAGACATGTTGATTAGTGATTCGTTTTTCACTTAGGCTAAAATACTTTTGTCCCAGCTCCATCTTTTTTAATAACCTTATTAAGATCCAACATCTTCATTTTGCTGAGAAATCAGCACCGAACGCGGCTTACTTCCTTCGTAAGGCCCAACCACTCCACGATCTTCCATCGCATCGATTAAGCGTGCAGCCCGGTTATAGCCAATTCGAAAGCGTCGCTGCAGCATAGAAACAGAAGCTGTTTGCATTTCTGCCACAAGCTGAACCGCTTCGTCATATAGCTCATCTGCAAAATCATCGACTTGTTCAGGGGCATCTGTTGGAATCATTTCTTCTTGATACTGTGCTTTTTGCTGTGCAATTACAAAATCAACAATCTCTTCTACTTCTTCATCTGATAAAAAGGCACCTTGCACACGCACAGGTTTTGAAGCTCCAACAGGCATGAACAGCATATCTCCTCTTCCTAGAAGCTTCTCAGCTCCTCCCATATCTAGGATCGTACGAGAGTCAGTTTGTGAAGATACACTAAAAGCGATTCGGGAAGGAATGTTTGCTTTAATAACTCCAGTAATAACATCTACTGATGGTCGCTGTGTAGCAATAATCAAATGAATGCCGGCAGCACGAGCCATTTGAGCAAGACGTGTGATCGAATCTTCGACGTCAGATGAAGCAACCATCATCAAGTCAGCCAACTCATCAACAATCACCACAATATAAGGAAGAGTCGGCTGTTTTGCATCGGCGTCTCCATCATCATTCATACGTTTTACTAAATCGTTATATCCTTCAATGTTTCTTGTTCCGCTGTGTGAGAACAACTCATAACGTCGCTCCATCTCACTTACAACTTTCTTTAATGCTTGAGAAGCTTTTTTCGGATCTGTTACGACAGGAGCCAATAAATGGGGAATACCATTGTACATATTCAACTCAACCATTTTAGGGTCAATCATCATTAATTTTACTTCATGAGGCTTTGTTCTCATTAAAATACTAATAATAATACCGTTGATACACACACTTTTTCCGCTTCCTGTTGCCCCTGCTACAAGCATATGAGGCATTTTATTAAGCTCTGCTAGCACAGCTTCGCCTGAAATATCTCTTCCTAAACCAACTAATAGCTTTTTATCAGGTCGGTTATTTTCAGTCGCTTCAAGTACTTCTCTAAGTGAAACCATCGCTACTTCTTCGTTCGGCACTTCAATTCCTACCGCTGATTTCCCGGGAATTGGAGCTTCAATCCGAATATCTTTGGCAGCTAATGCAAGTGCTAAATCATCACTTAAATTGACAATCTTACTTACTTTTACTCCTACATCAGGATATACTTCATATTTTGTAACAGCTGGTCCAAGGTGAACTTTTGCCACTTTTGCTTTTACGCCGAAACTTTGAAACGTTTTTTCAAGCTTTTCGGCATTTTTATAAATGTTTTTATGCTCTTTTGCCTGGTTACTTTTCTTTGGCATCGTCAATAGCTTGATAGGAGGAAGCTCATACTCTTTATTTTCCGTTTCAGTAAAGGTAATCATAGGAGCTTTTTCTTCTTCCTGTTCCTTTTGCGGCCTTGGCTGTTGCGGTGCAGCAGCTACAGGCTTCGATTCCATAACCGGAGGCACCGGAGCTATAGGAGCAGCAGGAGATTGACTAGACTCTTCCTCTCCATAATCAAAGTGTTCAATAATTGGAGGCGAAGGTGCTTCCACTTCTATTTCCACGCTTTCTTCAGGTTCTTGAACAGCTTTTTCTTGGCGTCTCTTTTTTGTTGTTTTAGGGGCTTTTTTCTTCTTATGTTTCCACGTCTGAATATCTTGCCAGCCTTCTTTTAACTCCGTTGTTAAAAAATTAACTAGAGGTGACAGAAGTTTTAATACCGTTTCGTGAAGCGAACGTCCGGTAATGAGCAGTACCCCAATCACAATAAGCAAGGCAGCGATAAGTTCTGTTCCTAAGCTATCAAACAGATAGTAGAACATGGCAAACATAATAGCTCCTATCATCCCTCCCCCTAAATCACTGTGATTCGATTGTCCCGTTGCTTCGAGCATATACAAATCCCACGTATTCATAATGACAGATGGATCTGTAAACGTTCCGTTTTTCGATAAATTTTCAAATAACGTCACGTGACTAAACAGTAAAATAGATAAAATAATGAGGTATGTACCGATAAGCTGCCGCGTCACTAAAGGAGGCATTTCTCTTTTCCAAATAATATAAACAGATAGAATAACCATTCCGATTAAACACAGCATATACCATTCGCCAATAAATAAGCGGACCACGAGTACAAGAGCCTGTCCTACAGCACCGAGTCCTGCCATGGCAATTAACGTTAACGCTAATAAAAATAAGCCAATAAGCTCAAAGCGCAATATGCGTTTCCATTCATCCTTTTTTATTTGACCTCTTCGTTTTTTCTTTGCCATTTTTCCACTCCAATCAACGTCCAACACCCTATGTTGATTTTGTTTCTTTTATCAGTTGAATAAAAAAGCAGCCAATACAGCGGCTGCCTTCTTCGTCATATTCATTATACCATATTCACCATAATTATACTGAAATCCTTACGACAAAATTTGACCAGGATAATAATTTTCATTCAAATAATCTTGAGGATTCGTGCTTAAAACCCTCACAATTTGCTGTTGTTTTTGTTCATTTTCTTCAACGATAACCGGGATTCCATTATGATTAATAAGCTTTGGCTGAGATTGTTCTTGATGATAAGACTGCTGAAAAATCAGTTCTTGTGGCATCATTGTATATAAAATCATTGCAGCAGCTGCTCCTCATTCTGACGTCCTTGCTCAATCAGTTCATTCAATTTTTTGATTGCTTGAGCAACTCCGCCTACTTCGTTAATTAACCCGTATGAAACAGCATCTCCGCCAACTACATTTGTCCCGATATCACGCGTTAAGTTCCCTTTTGAAAACATAAGTTCTTTAAACTTTTCTTCTGAAATATGAGAGTGTTCTCTCACAAAGTTAATCACGCGCTCTTGCATTTTATCTAAGTATTCGAATGTTTGCGGTACACCAATAACAAGACCCGTTAAGCGAATGGGATGAATGGTCATGGTCGCTGTACCGGCAATATACGAATAATCAGTTGAAACCGCAATTGGAACACCGATTGAATGTCCGCCTCCTAGCACAATGGACACAGAAGGCTTGGATAACGAAGCAATCATTTCCGCAATGGCAAGACCTGCTTCTACATCTCCACCTACTGTATTCAAAATAATAAGCAATCCTTCAATTTTTGGATTTTGTTCAATCGCCACAATTTGCGGGATGACATGCTCATATTTTGTCGTTTTATTTTGAGGAGGCAGCTGCATGTGCCCTTCGATTTGTCCTACAATCGTTAAACAGTGAATATTAGAATCCTGAGGAAGCTGAGCCACGTTGGTCTGTCCCAATTGTTGAATTTTATCTAATATTCCGCCCTTGCTTTCTTCATTTTTATTAGGCTGCTGAGGCGCTTCATCAGAATGTAATCTTTCGTTATTTTCAAACATATTCTAGCTCCTTTCACTTATTGATAGTAGTAGTATGAGCTTCTCATAGTTATTACATCCGCATCAGCTGCAAATAAAAAGCCTTCCCAGCGGGAAGGCTTCACATTAGATTTCCATGATAATCGGTAAAATCATCGGTTTACGACGGGTTTTTTCATATAAAAATTGATTTAAACTTTCTCTCATTTTTAATTTTAATGAAGACCATTCGATCACTTTGTCTTCCATACACTTTTCTAAAATTTGCTGAACAATCTTCGTTGCCTCTTCTAAAAGCTTTTCTGATTCTCTTACATAGACGAATCCGCGGGAGATGATTTCTGGCCCCGCTACTACTGTTTTTTGACGTTTATTAATCGTAACTACTACCGTTAAGATTCCGTCCTGTGACAGCAGCCTGCGATCCCTCAGAACGATATTCCCAATATCGCCGACGCCTAGTCCATCAATGAGCGTATTTCCCGCTTGAATAGAACCGCTAGGGTACATGCGAGCATCTTTAAACTCAACTCGCTCACCTTTTTCAAGCAAACAAATATGATCTTCTGATATTTCTAATTGACCGGCTAGCTTTGCATAAGCTTTTTGTTTTCGATACTCTCCATTCACAGGCATGATATATTTCGGCTTTGTTAAGTTAATCATAAATTTTAATTCTTCTTGACTGCCGTGTCCGGAAGCCTGTACTTTCTTCTGAGCAAACACTACGCTTGCTCCTAAACGAAAGATGACGTCAATTGTTTTTGAAAAGGTCGTTTCGTGCCCCGCCACGGGTGTAGCAGCCAGCAGGACCGTGTCATCTTGTTTGATTTGAATAAATTTATGGGACTGTTTAGCCATTCGAGTAAGACCTGAAATCGGCTCTCCGTGATGACCTGTTGTTAAAATAACCGTTTCATGTTCTGAAAGATCCTTTAGCTTTTGCACAGGAACAATTAAATCCTCAGGCAGCTGCAAATGTCCAAGTTTTGCTGTAATATCAATGATTTTCAGCATACTCTTTTCCATAACGATCAGGTTACGGCCATGCTGATATGCGGCATGAATAACTTGCTGAATACGGTGCAGATTGGAACTGTATGCAGCAACAATGATTCGACCTTTGCTTTCATAAAAAGCGTCGGTAATATTTTGTCCGATGACGGCCTCGGAAACTGTATAGCCTGGCTTATCCGCATTTGTACTGTCTGAAAGCAAACACAGGACGCCTTTTTCCCCAATGGCAGCCATTTTTCCAATATCAGCGCTTTGAATGCTGACTGAGTTTTGATCAAATTTAAAATCACCTGTATATACAATCGCACCTTGATTGGTTTGTAAACAAATGCCGACTGAATCTTGTATACTGTGCTGCGTTCTAAAAAATGAAATATCCACTCCTTCAAACGATAAAACCGTTGACGAAGTGATAGGATGTAAAGCCTCATATTTTTTAATTCCATACTCTTTTAACTTTTCTTTGATAAGTGCTAGCGTTAATTCTGTACCATATACCGGCACGTCCAATTTTTGAAGTATAAAGGGAATAGCCCCAATTTGCTCTTCATGTCCATGAGTAACAAAAATGCCTTTTACGTTCTGCTGATTTTCTACTAAATATGTAATGTCAGGAATGACAATATCAATTCCTAACATTTCCCCTCCCGGAAACTTTGACCCTGCATCTAACACATATATGTTTTCATTGATTTCCACCACATACATGTTTTTTCCAAGTTCTCCGACTCCACCCAAGGCTGAAATTTTAATATTTTCTGTCTTTTCTAGTACCATAAGTTCCTCCTACTTACTTTCACCCGTACAATTTCATTTGCTTACATTATAACTGAAGTAAGAATTGGAATACAAGAAATTTCATTCGTCTATTTCCGTCATGTGCTCTTCTATTATCTTATAAGAAAAAAACGTCTCTTCATCAACTCGTATATACGGTCAATGAAGAGACGTTTAAAAAACATACTTATAGCTTATAGCGTATTTAATGTGCTGACTAACGTTTGGCGTTCTTCTTCCGTTAACGGAACTAAAGGTAATCGTACCGATCCTACGTCTAACCCTTTTAGCTGTAAAGCTGTTTTAACAGGCGTTGGACTTGGAGCCGCAAAAAGAGATTTCATCACAGGTACAATACGCTGATGAATTTTTGCTGCTTCTTTCGGATTTCCTGACTCATACAACTTAACCATCTCTTGCATTTCATTTCCAATAACGTGAGAGGCAACAGAAATAATCCCAGTTCCTCCAATTGCTAATACCGGCAGTGTTAAGCCATCATCACCGCTGTATAAAGCAAAATCATCGCTTGTTTGTGCGATAATAGCTGTCATTGCGTCAAGGTCGCCGCTTGCATCTTTTAACGCTACAACATTTGGCAGTTCAGCTAGGCGTACAATTGTATCCACAGACATATTGATCACGGATCGCCCTGGAATATTGTATAACATGACAGGCAGCTCTGTACTTTCAGCAATTGTTTTAAAGTGCTGATATAAGCCTTCCTGATTCGGCTTGTTATAATAAGGTGCTACAATCATAATCGCATCTACGCCGATTTCTTCTGCCTTTTTCGTTAATTCAATTGATGCATACGTATTATTGCTTCCTGTACCTGCAACAACAGGTACACGGCCATCTACTACCTTTACTGAGTGGCGGAACAGCGCCAGCTTTTCTTCTGTTGAAAGCGTAGGAGATTCACCCGTTGTTCCTGCAATAACCAACGCATCTGAACCGTTGCTGATTAAATAGTTAATAAGCTGCGTTGTTTTTTCAAAATCAATATTTCCTTTATGATCAAAAGGCGTTACCATCGCTGTTGCGACTTTCCCAAAATCAATCATGTTTTCACTCCTTGAAATTGCATTATCCCTATTCATGTAATGAACCGTTAGCTTATAGCTAACGGAACATGTAGTTTATCTTTTTTGCGGTGCTTTTGACAAGTCAAAGGCACCATGAAGAGCATTAACGGCTTTCTTTAAATCCTCTTCTTTTACAAGCACCCAAATCGTCGTATGGCTGTCAGCAGATTGTAAAATCTGAATACCTTCGCTAGAAAGAGCTGTAACAATTTTAGATGTAACACCAGGCACCCCTGCAATTCCTGCTCCAACCGTTGATACTTTGGCACAGTTGCGAATAACAGCCGGCTCATACCCTAGCGCATGAAGCACATCAATTGCTTTGTCAGTTGCTTCATCTGTTACCGTATATACAACACCCTTCGGTGAAATATTGATAAAATCTACGCTGATTTTTTCTTGTGCCATTGCTTTGAATACCTCTGCTTGCGTATCATAATGGCCTTCTTTACTAAAAACTTTAATTTGAGTCACGTTGGATACGTGGGCGATTCCTGTTACAAGGCGTTCTTGCACATCGCTTCCACGCTGCTGTGCTTCACCTTGAGATGTAACGAGCGTACCTTCTGAATCAGCATACGTGGAACGGACGCGCATCGGTACTTTTGCTTGCATGGCGATCTCTACGGCACGTGGGTGAACTACTTTTGCACCTTGATAAGCCATGTTGCATATTTCGTTATATGTGACAACGGATAGCGGTCTTGCATCTTCTACAATACGCGGATCCGCTGTCATCACACCTTCTACATCCGTGAAAATGTCAATGTAATCAGCCATAAGGGCTGCACCTAACGCTGAAGCAGATGTATCGCTACCTCCGCGTCCAAGCGTTGTTGTATCACCTTCAGCAGTTGCCCCTTGAAAGCCTGTTACGACAACGACATCATATTCTTCTAATTCTTTTAACAAACGGTCGCATTTCATTTCTAGTATCTTGGCATTGGTAAAATCATCATTCGTCACAAACCCTGCCTGTGCACCGTTTAATGCTGTAGCTTTAATCCCATTTTCGTTTAATAAATTTGTAAATACAACCGATGAAATTAATTCTCCGCATGCCATAAGCATATCAAGCTCACGTTTGTTAAGAGACGCTTTATTTCCATCAACAAGTGAAAGCAATGTATCCGTTGCATACGGTTCACCTTTTCGTCCCATTGCCGATACAACAACGACTACTTTGTAACCCTCACTTAATGCATTATTTAAATGATAGATTGCTCTTGCTCTTCCTTCTTCGTTACGAACGGAAGTTCCTCCAAATTTTTGGACGATTATTTTCATACTTACACCTCATCATGTTCCGAGACACTCTGGTTGCGCTTATTTTACTAAGCTAAGCTTAATAAGTGATTCTGCAATTTGTACAGAATTCCAAGCTGCACCTTTTAACAAGTTATCAGAAACGATCCACATATGGAAACCGTTATCGCGATCTAAATCTTTACGAATACGGCCGACAAACACATCTCGTTTACCTACACAGTCTGCTGGCATTGGATATACTTGATTTTCTGGATCATCTTGCAATACGATACCAGGTGCATCAGCCAATAAATTTTTCACATCAGCTACCGTTACACCGTCTTTTTCAATTTCAATGTACACTGACTCTGAATGACCTGTTACAACCGGTAGACGAACACAAGTAGCAGCTACTGGCAATTCAGGCATGCTCATAATTTTTTTCGTTTCATTAATCATTTTCATTTCTTCAAATGTAAAACCGTTATCTTGAAATTTATCAATTTGCGGAATGGCATTAAAAGCAATTTGATAATGTTTTTTATCTCCACCAACCGGTAAAATTTCCGGTGTAAACTCTTTTTCTTCTAAAATAGCTTTAGCTTGTTCTTTTAATTCATTAATTGCAGCAGCACCTGCTCCAGAAACGGCTTGATACGTTGATACTAGCACTTTAGATAAGCCGTATGTTTCGCGTAATGGCTGTAATGCTGCTACCATTTGAATTGTAGAGCAGTTTGGATTAGCAATGATTCCGTTATGTGCGTGTAATGCATCTTCGTTCACTTCCGGCACAACTAACGGGACATTTTCATCCATTCGATAAGCGCTTGTGTTGTCTACAACGATTGCTCCGCGTTTTACTGCCTCTGGTGCAAGTGCTTTTGAAATGCTGCCGCCTGCACTGAATAAAGCAATGTCTACGCCTTCAAAGCTATCAGGAGTTGCTTCTTGCACAACAACTTCTTCTCCGTTAAACAACACTTTTTTACCAGCTGAACGAGCTGAAGATAATAACGTTAATTTACCAACTGGAAAATTACGCTCCTGTAGGGTTTTAATCATTTGTTGTCCTACTGCACCTGTTGCTCCTACTACTGCTACATGTAATTCTCTTGTCATTTTAATACCGCCTCCAACAATTTTCAACTACTCAACATTTATCTGCATATACTGACTATTTTAACATATTATTATGCTTCATTGCGTCAAAGAAGAGAAGATTTTTAAAATCTTCTCTTCTTTGAGATTGAGAGTTCTCTTACAGCCGCAGTATTGAACAGATTCATACAACAGCAAGAGGCATATATGTCCTATGACTCTTGACCGTCGCGGAACCTTTCGACAATAACAGGCTGAATCTGTTTATCTTCAAGCGCTGCGTACACCGTGTCTGATAACATCGTCATACGCGCTACCATTGAATTTGGTTTAAGCACCGGGTCATCTTGACCAAATGGAATAAAATAAATATTTTTAGTCGCCATTAGCCTCATTAAGTTTACACCATTTAGCCCTAGTGCGTCATTAGTCGAAATTCCCAGTACCACTGGCTTATTATTACGAAGCGTTGCTTTAGCTGCCATGAGTACCGGAGATTCAGTCATTGCATTCGCAAACTTACTCATCGTATTCCCAGTGATTGGGGCAACTACCATACAATCAAGCGGAATCTTTGGTCCTAGAGGCTCTGCTTTTACAATTGTATTGATGACGGCGTGACCTGTTAATTCCTCAATTTTCTTCACCCAGTCTTCTCCATCTCCAAAACGAGTATTTGTGGATTGTACAGTGTAAGAAACAACCGGTAACACTTCTGCTCCCAAATTAACAAGCTTTTCAATTTCTGGCATAACCGCATCATACGTACAGTGAGATCCGGTCAAGCCGAATCCTATTCTTTTACCTTTTAATGACATTATTTTTTCTCCTCTCTCGCATCCGCAGCGTCTTTTAATAAATTCACTAATACATTAGCGACAATCTGACCTGCTGTTTTTGGAGCCACAATCCCTGGAAGACCAGGTGCTAAAATAGCTTTAATTCCTCGTTTTTCTGCATAGCGGAAATCGGTTCCTCCAGGCTTTGAAGCTAAATCAATAATGAGCGCGTGGGTCGGGACATTAGATAATGTCTTAGCCGTTAAGATGGGGTATGGAATGGTGTTAATACATATATCACTATCAGCAATTTCTTTATCGAGTTCAGAAAGATAGAAAGGCTGCAAACCCATTTCAGCAATACGTGCTAAATGTTCAGATTTTCTAGCTCCTACTTTTACATTGGCACCAAGTGCAGCAAAGGACCTCGCCACGCTCATTCCTACTCTTCCTAAACCTAGGACAGAAATATTTGAACCGTGAATGGTAAAATCCGTATGTTGAATAACAAGCATGATGGTACCTTCAACAGTAGGAATAGAGTTATAAATTGCTACATCATCACGCTCAAATAGCTGAACGAGTTTACGGTTTGTCGTTTTGACTAATTCGTTTAAATACCCATTGCTAATACCAGAATAAATAATGCAGTGCTCAGGCGTTTTTTTAAGTATTTCTTCAGTCAATACTACTTTTTCATTTGAAAAAATAGTATCTACTTGCCCTTCGTGATTTGTTCCAGGCACTGGAAGGATGATGGCGTCAACATCTGAAAAATCCAGCTCCTCTATCTGATATTTCGTCGCACCTGTAAAACCATGATCTAGCTGATCAAAACCAATAAGAGAGGTTTTTGCATCTAATTGAATTAATTTTCGAATGACTTCAAGCTGCCTAGCATCACCGCCAATTACAGCTATGTGCAAATCCGTTAACATGTTTCATTTTCACCTTCTTTAACATTAAATAGATGTATCCTTCGCTTAAACCATCGAGATGTAAAGTGCTATCATTACGCCCTAGAATGCCTATTGCTTTTCTTCAACATACTATGTAAACACACAGGAATCGGTGAATCTTTATCCCTGAAAATAAAAGAAACGAGATGCAGGAAGCATCTCGTTTGTTATTTTGTTGACTCATTATTTATGTCTTCTAGCTGATGAACATTTACAATCACCATATCCGTACCAATTTTTTCGATATTCCCCCACGGCACTCGCACTTCATCTCCTTGTTTTCGAAATCCAAACCACTTCACAGATGGAATAATAAGCGCATTAATTTGTCCCGTATGTTCATTAATTTCAAGATCTGTTTGCCCTAAAATACCCAAACGCTCTGCTCGCTTAACATCTACAATTTCTTTTCCACTCAGCTCACTTAATCTCATGAAATCCCTCCTTTCATCTAATTTATTGAACAACCATACAAAAAATGACATAAAAATAAGGCTGGCTCAATTATTTTAGCCAACCTTACTTTTATGGTTTAATTTCCTTTAAAACCCTTAGGTAAATCTCCACTCGGGCTTATTAATGAAAGCGCAAATTCGTCTTTGAAAATATCTCGTGCAAGACCATTTACACTATCTTTAGTCACGGCATTAACAAGGTCTAAAATCTCATCTAATGAACGGTGATAGCCCAGCATTAACTCATTTTTTCCGTTTCTGCTCATACGGCTATTTGTACTTTCAAGACTCAGCATTAAGTTTCCTTTCAGCTGCTCTTTGCTGTTAGCAAGTTCTTTATCTGTAATACCTTTGTCTTTCAAATCATAAAGCGTTTCTTGAACCGTATCATATAATACGTCGAGCTGATGGCTTCCAGTTCCCCCATAAATCGTTACAAGACCACTGTCTCGATAAGAAGAATGATAAGAGAAAACAGAGTAAGCCAAGCCGCGCTGTTCACGGACTTCTTGGAACAAACGACTGCTCATGCTTCCGCCAAGCACGTTGTTTAATACAATTAAGCTATATACATCTTCTCCGCCGATTGGCAAACCTTTAAAGCCAAGGCAAAGATGAGCTTGTTCTGTCTCTTTTTTGCGCGCAATATGATTTGTATGGAACTCAGGCTGAACATATTGATGAGCGGAATGACTTGACGTATATGTACCAAAATAGTTTTCCACCTGTTGTATAAAACTCTCATCAATGTTTCCAGCTACTGAAATAACGATGTTTTCAGGAATATACATTTGCTCCATATATTGACGAAGCGAATCACCGTTAAATGTTTTTAACGTATCTTCCGTTCCTAAAATTGGATACCCTAATGGATGATTGCCATATACGGCTTTTCCTAATAGATCGTGTACAATATCGTCAGGTGTATCTTCATACATTTTAATTTCTTCATATACAACATTTTTTTCACGAGCTAATTCCTCTTCATCAAATGAAGAATTAAAGAACATATCCGCCAGCACATCTAGCGCTTGATCTGCGTGTTCGTCTAATACTTTTGCATAGTAGCACGTGTATTCTTTAGAAGTGAATGCATTTACTTGTCCCCCAATGCGGTCGAAGCTTTCTGCAATTTCACGAGCAGATCTTGTTTTTGTTCCTTTAAAAAACATATGTTCAAGAAAATGTGATACACCATTAATTTCAGGGTGTTCACTTCGAGAACCCGTTCCGATCCATACCCCAATGGCCACAGATCGAACAGTTGGGATATTTTCCAATACAATTCTTACACCATTTTTGCACGTATATCGTTTTATCAAGCTAGTGCCTCCCTTTTGCTTATCTCACTTACTTCTTAGTAGAAGAAGGTATTTTCATCATTCTTTCTTCATCTAGCATTGTTGACACATCGCTAACTTTCAGGCCTTTGCGTTCAATATCGGTTAACAATTGGTCAAGCGATTCAGCCGTTGATTCAGTCGGGTGCATCAGTACAATAGCCCCTGGATGAATCTTTTTCATTACTCGATTAATTAACACTTCTGAACTTGGCTTTTGCCAATCGATTGTATCAACTGTCCACATGATTGTACTCATTTTTAACTGAGAAGCAAGCGTTACTACTTCGGGGCGAAAACTGCCGCTCGGCGGAGCAAACCATTTTACTTTTTGTCCCGTAGTAGATGTAATAATATCATTCGTTTTTTTAAGCTGCTGATTGATTTGACTAGCCGATAAAGTGGCCATATCAGGATGAGAATAAGAGTGGTTTCCCACTTCATGCCCTGCGTCTACAATCATTTTTGCCATATCTGGATTATTTTTAACCCATTTTCCTTCTAAAAAGAAGGTTGCTTTAGCATGGTGCTTTTTCAGCACTTCTAACATTTTAGGCAAATACTCGTTCCCCCATGCTACGTTCACTGTAAACGATACCATAGGCTTTTCATCGTGTCCACGGTAGATAGGTTCCTGTGGTAAATCCTTCAAGTGAACCTTTGGTCTAACCTGTTTGTACACTAATTTTTTTTCATCAAATTTACCCGCAGGTTTCATATTTTTATAAGAAGCAGCAAGATCAACTTTTATGCCGTTATAGCCAGGAACCCGTTTCCAAACGGGATCGATTCGTGCATTCGCTGCTGGCTTTTCATAATCTTTTGCTTTTTCTTCAATCTTTTGATATAACGCATCATGCTGAGCTGATACAAGTTGTACATCGGATTTAAGTGCTTCTATATATGCTTCAGCAAAAGGATTATAAATAGATTTATATGTAATTGCCAGTAAAAATAGAAATGCTGTAAATTGCACAATGGTTCTCTTCACTTATCCTTCCCCCTTTACCATTTAAAATATGTATAAAGAGGACAAGGTAGAACAAACATCTACAAACGATAAAATCGCCCTACACATGGATTTTCTTCATGTATGGACGATTTCACAATATCTATATAGTAGTAAAAGAAGATTATTTTGTTTCTTTTGCTTTTTCTTCTTTTTCTTTTTGTTCTTTTAAAATTGCTTTACGAGATAAGTTAACGCGACCTTGTTTATCAATTTCCATGACTTTAACTAAAAGCTCGTCACCAATCGCTACAACGTCTTCTACTTTTCCAATACGCTCTTCTGCAAGCTCTGAAATATGAACAAGCCCATCTTTTCCGCTGAAGATTTCTACAAATGCACCGAATTTTTCAATTCGTTTTACTTTTCCTAAGTACATTTGGCCGACTTCAACTTCGCGTACAAGATCTTCAATAATTTTCTTCGCTTTTTCATTCATCGGCTGATCAATAGAAGAAATGAAGATTGTACCATCTTGTTCGATATCAATTTTAACGCCTGTTTCTTCGATGATTTTATTGATTTGCTTGCCGCTTGGTCCAATAACATCACGAATTTTATCAGGGTTAATCGCCATTGTAAGGATCTTAGGCGCATATTGAGAAAGCTCTTGACGAGGCGTAGCAATCGTTGACATCATATGATTTAAGATTTGCATACGGCCTTTTTTTGCTTGTTGAAGGGCTTCGTCTAAAATTTCACGAGATAACCCGTCAATTTTAATATCCATTTGAAGCGCAGTTACGCCATTTTCGGTACCTGCTACTTTAAAGTCCATGTCTCCTAGGTGATCTTCCATTCCTTGAATGTCCGTTAGAATCGAGTAGTGTTCACCTGATTTGATCAGACCCATTGCAATCCCTGCTACAGGTGCTTTAATTGGAACCCCAGCATCCATCATTGCAAGCGTGCTTGCACAAATACTTGCTTGTGAAGTAGAACCGTTTGACTCTAATACTTCAGATACAAGACGAATTGTATAAGGGAAATCTTTTTCATTTGGAATAACCGGTTCAAGTGCACGTTCACCTAGCGCACCATGTCCAATTTCACGACGACCCGGTCCGCGCATCGGTCTAGTTTCACCAACACTAAATGAAGGGAAGTTATAGTGATGCATGAAGCGTTTAGATTCTTCTACACTTAAACCATCTAAAATTTGCACATCGCCAAGTGCACCTAATGTACAGATGCTAAGCGCTTGAGTTTGTCCACGCGTAAATAATCCAGATCCGTGTGTACGTGGAAGCAAGTTTGTTTCAGAAGAAAGTGGACGAATTTCGTCAATACTACGGCCATCAGGACGTACTTTTTCTTCTGTGATCAAGCGACGCACTTCACTTTTAACAAGCTTCGACAAAATTTCATTCACTTGATTTAGTACTTCTTCTTCTACATCTTGCTCTTCAAATTTTGCAGCTACAGCGCTTTTCACTTCTTTAATCGCATTTTCGCGCGCATGCTTTTCTTGAACTTGAACAGCACGGTTCATGTCACCTTCTGCAATTTCACGAACTTGACGCTCAAGGTCAGCATCAACAGTATAAAGCTCAACTTCAACTTTTTCTTTGCCTACTGCTGCTACAATTTCTTCTTGGAACGCAATTAATTTTTTAATTTGCTCGTGTCCAAACATAATTGCTTCTAACATCACTTCTTCCGGTACTTCATCAGCGCCTGCTTCAACCATGTTGATCGCGTCTTTTGTACCAGCAACCGTCAGATGAATATCGCTTTTTTCAAGCTCATCTACCGTTGGGTTTACAACAAATTCATTGTCTACACGGCCTACGATTACGCCTGCAATAGGACCTTCAAATGGAATATCAGATACTGATAATGCTAATGAAGAACCAAACATTGCTGCGATTTCTGAAGAACAGTTTTGGTCTACGCTCATTACAACGCTGACAACTTGAACTTCGTTTCGGAAACCATCTGCGAATAAAGGACGAATCGGACGGTCGATTAAACGGCTAGCCAAGATTGCTTTTTCACTTGGTCTGCCTTCACGTTTAATGAATCCACCTGGGATTTTACCGACTGCATATAAACGCTCTTCATAGTTTACTGTTAACGGGAAGAAATCTACATTTTTAGGCTCTTTTGAAGCCGTTGCTGTACTTAATACAACTGTGTCTCCATAGCGGATTAATGCTGCGCCATTTGCTTGTTTTGCCAACTGGCCAACTTCAACTTCTAGCTTTCGTCCAGCTAGATCTACAGAGAACACTCGTTTTTCTTGTTCCATATCGACGAGTACCCCTCTCTACATATAAAATATGTATGTAATCAAATGTGATAGTTTTATTATAAACGAAATATCCAAAAACAATAGCTTTTTTCACATTATGTAGCATCTTTAATGTTTCTTAAATGTACATACTAAAAAAGCGGGAATGCTCCCGCTTTCTTCTTATTATCGACGTAAACCAAGTTTGTTGATTAACTCACGATAACGAGTAACGTCTTTGTTACGTAGGTAGTTAAGTAAGTTACGACGTCGACCTACCATTTTTAAAAGACCACGACGTGAATGGTGATCCTTTTTATGAGTACGTAAGTGACCGTTTAGATTGTTAATTTGCTCTGTTAGGACAGCGATTTGAACTTCTGGAGAACCAGTGTCGTTCGCATGAGTTTTGTACTCACTAATGATTTCATTTTTACGCTCTTGTGTGATAGCCATCCTATTCACCTCCTTATTATTAAACCCCAGTTACCGAGCAAAACGTTGGTGAATCGTAATGCCAAGCAATGGTTGTTTTACATACAAGTGTTATGTTACTACTTATTAGAACAAAAAGCAAGTCGTAGCAGCTATTTATATATATTTTTTTATTTCTTGTTTTTTTGAATTCCTTCAAAATAAGCAAGGGCTTCTTCCTTGTCCTTTGAGATCTGACCGACAAGCTCTTCGATGCCGCTGAACTTTTTTTCTGAGCGAATCATTCGGTGCCATTTCACCGTTACGTGCTGATCGTAGATTTGCTCGTCAAATGATAATAAGTGGACTTCGATTGTTGGCTTTTCTAAATTATCGTGAAAAGTCGGCTTGTAGCCCACGTTGCACACTCCTGCATACCACTTACCGTGAAGCTGAAGCTCAACAGCATACACGCCGATGCGTGGAAGTAAATACTCATCGTCTAAAGCGATGTTAGCAGTAGGAAAACCTATTTGCCTGCCTCGCTTTTCTCCATGAGTCACTGTACCTGACACTTCATAATAGCGGCCAAGCAGCTCTTTTACTCGATGCATATCTCCATTTGCTAAACTTTCGCGAATAAGCGTTGAACTAATTTTTTCTTCGCCATTTGTTAACTTATCAATTGTTGTTTGCGTGAATTTTGATCGAGAATGAAATGGTAGTATTTCCATTGTTCCTTTACCTAACTTTCCATACGTATAGTCAAATCCAGCTACCACATGCTGTACATTCAGTCCAATAATATACTGATCAACAAACTCTTGAGGCAATAGTGCTGCAAACTGTTTATCAAAATGAACGATATATAAAAAGTCAATTCCCATTTCCTCAATGAGTTTCTTTTTTTCTTGAAGCGGTGTGATCATATCAATGTGCTGCACATTGCGCCCGAGCACCACAGAAGGGTGAGGAGTAAACGTCATCACAGCACTAGCTATGCCTTTTTCATCGGCTAACTGTTTTGCTGAATTTATCACTTGCTGATGCCCTAAATGCACACCATCAAAATAACCAAGCGCTAACACTGATTGTTGAACAGCTTCTCGTTGAAAGTGGTGTGGATGTCGAATTTCAATCGTTTCCAAAACACAGTTCACCTTTTCCCTAACCGGTCTAGTCGATTGCCAACACTTTAACCGGCTTCATTAAATGTTTTTTTGTTGGGTGCTGAGCATAAATTGCTAAGCACTTGCCTGCAGAATTTATCATTAAAAAGAAGGGTTCTTTTTTTAACTCTTCATCTTCCGTACACGGCAATACCGCGCCATTTTTCACTTTCTCTGCTAATGTATCACTAATTTGAAGTTTCGGCAAATGATTAAGAGCTTCTTCGATCGAATGTAGTTTCTCATTGATCGTTTCTTCTTCTACCGCGCGTTCAATATCTTCAAATGTCACACAATCTTCGAGTGAAAACTGCCCGGAACCCGTTCGCTGCAAATACGACATATGAGATGGATAGCCAAGAGCTTCTCCAATCATCACAGCAAGCGTTCGCACATATGTACCTTTGCTGCACGTTACGCGGAATTTGAAGGAAATTTGTTCTCCCTCAAATGTAGCGCGATCATCCAGCAGTTCAAAGTTATAGATATGAATGGTTCTAACTGGGCGCTCTACTTCGATTCCTTGCCTTGCATATTCATATAGTTTTTTACCTTTGACCTTTACCGCTGAATACATTGGAGGGACTTGCTGAAGTTCTCCTGTCATCGAAGACAGCACTTCTTCGATTTGAGCACGTGAAAAAGAATCCGCTACTTTCTTTTCTTCTACAACCTCTCCGGAAGAATCTTCTGTTGTTGTAGAAAACCCGAGTGTAACTTCCCCTTCATAGGTTTTAGTAGCTCCTGTTAGATATTCTACAATCTTGGTAGCTCTACCGATACAAATAGGCAATACTCCTGTAACGTCTGGGTCTAATGTGCCTGTATGCCCTACTTTTTTAGTGCGAAGCAGCTTTCGGACTTTAAACACACAGTCGTGCGAAGTCAGGCCAGCTGGTTTATGTAAAACTAAAACACCGTCCACTCATTCTTCATCTCCTTTTCATTTAAAAAAGGGTGTCTCAGAAGCAAAAACCACTTTTGAGACACCCTTTTTTGTTTCTACATTCACTGATCTTATTCGTTCTCTTGATGGTCATCGCTTTCTTTTTTTATTTCATGAAGCAATGATTCAATTCGATTACCATAATCAATTGATTCATCAAACTCAAACGTAATTTCAGGTGTTTTACGTAAGCGAATGCGCTGACCGATTTCTGAGCGGATAAATCCCTTTGCTTTCGCAAGGCCTTTTAACGTATTCTCACGCTGTTCAGCATCTCCTAAAACAGAGATATAAACTTTCGCTTGCTGTAAATCGCCTGATACTTGAACATCTGTTACAGTCACAAAACCGATGCGCGGATCCTTGATTTTACGATTTAAAATCTCGCCCATCTCTTTTTTCATTTGTTCTCCGACTCTAGTTGCTCTTATGTTCATCTGTGTCACCCCTTTTATAACCAATCAAAAGTTGTAATGGTACGTTCAATCTCTGGAAAAGAATCAATCAAGCTTAGCGCTTTTTGCAGTTCTTGTTCCGTTGTGACACGGCTAGATGAGACTGCGACAATGCTAATTTTTGTTCGTTGCCACACATCTTGAAAATCAGTTTCTGAAACCGATACGTTAAACCGCTGCTTCAAGCGCATCAAGATGCGCTGAAGCACGGCACGTTTTTCTTTAAGAGAAGCAGCATCGTAAATTAAGCATTCACACTCCACTAGTCCAATCATTTAGGATCAATTTGCTCCATTACATATGCTTCAATAATATCTCCTTCTTTAATATCATTGAAGTTTTTAATTGTAATACCACACTCATATCCTTGAGCGACTTCTTTTGCATCGTCTTTAAAGCGTTTTAGCACATCTACTTCACCTTCAAAGATAACAATTCCGTCACGAATTAAACGAATTCCACTGTTACGCGTAATTTTACCGTCTGTTACGTAACTTCCTGCGATTGTACCAACTTTTGATACTTTGAATGTTTGACGTACTTCCACTTGACCGATGATTTTTTCAGCAAACTCAGGGTCAAGCATTCCTTTCATCGCAGATTCAATTTCTTCAATTACTTTATAAATAATGCGGTGAAGACGAATATCTACGTTTTCTACGTCAGCTGTACGTTTTGCTCCAGCATCTGGACGCACGTTAAAGCCGATAACGATTGCGTTAGAAGCAGTTGCAAGAATGATATCAGATTCTGTAATTGCGCCTACCCCCGTATGGATAATACGAACATTTACACCCTCTACATCAATCTTTTGAAGAGCAGCAGCCAATGCTTCTACAGAACCTTGTACGTCTGCTTTTACGATAAGGTTTAAGTCTTTCATTTCACCTTGTTTAATTTTTTCAAATAAATCATCTAAGCTTACGCGAGATTTTTCACCGCGCTGTTGTTCAAGCTGCTTTTGAGCACGAGCTTCTCCGATTTGACGAGCTGTTTTCTCATCTTCAAATACTAAGAAACGATCTCCAGCTAATGGAACTTCGTTTAAGCCAGTAATCTCAACCGGAGTAGATGGTCCTACTTCCTTCACACGGCGGCCGATATCATTTACCATTGCGCGAACGCGGCCAAACGTATTTCCGACTACGATTGGATCACCTACGCGTAGTGTACCAGTTTGAACAAGAAGCGTTGCTACAGACCCACGGCCTTTATCTAGCTGTGCTTCTACAACTGTACCTGCTGCACGACGGTTAGGATTTGCTTTTAACTCTTCTACTTCACTTACAAGTAAAATCATTTCAAGTAATTGATCGATCCCTTCACCTGAAATGGCTGAAAGCTTACAGAAGATTGTTTCTCCGCCCCACTCTTCAGCTACAAGGCCGTGCTCCATTAGTTCTTGCATAACGCGATCTGGATTTGCTGCTTCTTTATCCATTTTGTTAACCGCAACAATAATTGGCACTTCTGCCGCTTTTGCATGGTTAATCGCTTCAATTGTTTGAGGCATTACACCATCGTCTGCTGCAACAACAAGGATTGTAATATCCGTTACTTGCGCACCGCGAGCACGCATTGTTGTAAATGCAGCATGCCCTGGTGTATCAAGGAATGTAATTTTCTTTTCATCAACCACAACTTGATAAGCACCGATATGCTGCGTGATACCGCCTGCTTCTGCAGCCGTTACTTTTGTGTTACGGATAGAGTCAAGAAGCGTCGTTTTACCGTGGTCAACGTGACCCATGATTGTAACAACTGGAGGACGCACTTGAAGGTCTTTTTCGTCGTCAATAATTTCTAATGATTCAAAAGCAGTGTCATCTACTACTACTTCTTCTTCAACTTCTACACCGTATTCTCCGGCAATTAGTTCGATAGAATCTTTATCTAACTCTTGGTTAATTGTTGCCATTACACCAAGCATAAATAATTTTTTAATAATTTCAGAAGGCTCTTTGCCTAATTCTTTTGCTAACTCAGAAACCGTTAAGCTTCCGACAAACGTTACTTTTTCCGGTAACTCTTTTGCAGCTGCTGGAGCTGGTCTACCTTTTGGTGCCTGTGACTTTTGTGCCTGTGGCTTTTTGTTACCTTTATTGTTTCCTTTGTTAGCTGTTGATTTTGTATTTTTATTCAATACTTTCACCCCCATAAAATTAACCGAGCATCGTTGCTAGCTTTTTAGCAAATCCCTCGTCCATAACGGCTACCACAACTCGAGCATCTTTACCAATCGCTTGACCTAGCGTGTAGCGATCGGGAACCATTCTAACCGAAACGTTGTAGTAAGAACATTTATCCGTTACTTTTTTCTTTGTGTTTTCAGACGCATCGCTTGCTAAAAGTACTAACTTTGCTTTTTGTTTCCGAACTTCTCTAACCACAAGTTCTTCTCCAGAAATCAATTTGCGTGCACGGTTTGCAAGCCCTAAAAAAGAGATCCACTGTTCATTCATTAGCGTGACTGTTTCTCCTTTTCTACAAGCGCTAGCAACTCTTCATAAACCGCTTCATCTATTGACGCGCCTAAATGTGTCGAAAGCACATTTTTCTTTTTTGCCAATAAAATTGCTTCTTTATCCTTGCTTACATAAGCTCCGCGCCCGGACTTTTTACCCGTTACATCAACTGAAACGTCGCCTTCTTTTGAACGTACAACGCGTACTAGCTCTTTTTTAGGCTTCATTTCTCCAGTGGCCACACATTTTCGCATCGGGACTTTTTTACGATTGTTCACCTTGGCTCACCTCTTATTCCATATCTTCATCTGAATCAAATGCATGTTGACTTACTAGCATATCATCGCTGCTTTTTACAACCATACCTTCTTGCTCAGCTTCTGATTGACTTTTAATATCAATTTTCCAGCCTGTCAGCTTAGCGGCTAGACGTGCATTTTGTCCACGCTTACCAATTGCAAGTGACAGCTGATAGTCAGGAACGATAACAGTTGTTGCTTTTTCATTTTCATCTACAATCACATCTACTACCTTAGATGGACTTAGGGCATTGGCAACAAATTCAACTGGGTCATTTGACCAGCGAACGATGTCAATTTTTTCACCTTTTAGTTCATTCACAACAGCCTGTACGCGCTGACCTTTTGGCCCAACACAAGAGCCGACCGGATCTACTTCAGCATACTCAGAATGAACAGAGATTTTTGAACGGTCTCCAGCTTCGCGAGCTACTGATTTTAATTCAACTGTACCGTCATAGATTTCCGGAACTTCTTTTTCGAAAAGACGTTTTAAAAGACCTGGATGCGTACGTGAAACATAGATTTGTGGTCCTTTTGTTGTTTTTTCTACTTTCGTAATATACACTTTAATACGATCATGAGGTTTATACTGCTCATTTGGCATTTGCTCGCTTTGAGGAAGCAATGCTTCAATTTTGCCAAGGCTCACGTAAATGAAGCGAGAATCTTGACGCTGAACAATACCTGTCATAATATCTTCTTCACGATCGCTGAACTCTGAGTAGATAACGCCGCGCTCCGCCTCACGAACACGCTGTGTAACAACTTGTTTTGCTGTTTGAGCCGCGATGCGTCCAAAGTCTTTTGGCGTTACTTCGATTTCAACCACATCGTCTAGCTGGAAGTTAGGGTTGATTGTTTGTGCTTCTTCAACCGAAATTTCTAGACGTGGATCATATACTTCATCAACCACATCTTTGCGAGCAAACACGCGCATTGAACCTCTTTCTAAATTTAAATCAACGCGTACGTTTTGCGCTTGGTTAAAGTTGCGTTTGTAAGCAGAAATTAGCGCTGCTTCAATTGCTTCAATAATTACATCTTTGCTAATGCCTTTCTCTTTTTCAAGAATGACTAAGGCATCAAATAACTCACTGCTCATCGTTGGATAATCCCCCTTTAATATTGGCCCCTACACATTAAAATACAATCGCTAATCGAGCAAAAGCGACTTTGTCATATGGTAAAATCACCGTTTTTGTGCGTGTTTTGATACGAATAGATAATGTGACAGTTTCTCCGTCAAATGATTGTAATTCGCCTTCAAATTCTTTTGCACCTTCAATTGGTTCATATGTTTTTATGTATACATGCTTACCAATTGCACGTTCAAAATCTTTATCTTTTTTTAATGGGCGTTCCGCACCAGGCGATGATACTTCTAAAAAATAGTTATGAGGGATTGGATCTACTGCATCCATTTTCTCACTCAATTTTTCACTTACTGCTCCGCAGTCTTCGATATCCACGCCGGTATCAGAGTCGATAAACACACGTAAAAACCAATCTTTTCCTTCTTTTACGTATTCAATTTCAACAAGCTCTAAATTCATTTCCTCTAAGATAGGGGAAACCATTTCTTCCACTGTTTGTTTTACATTTTTACTCATTCTAATCCTCCCTTCGAGACATTGCATGGTATGTTTAGGTTACGCGTTTTTTATGTCTCTTATATCAAAAAAGAGTGGTTTATTTGCTATTTTTATTTTGCACTCTATAAGAGGTCTAACCTACTAGAGTGGAAATGTTGTCATTTGTGTTGCAGGATTTTAAACGTCACATAATAAATCAATCATGGTGATTGAAAATCTACAGAAAAAACGAATCATGCTAGAAGCCGATTCGTTCTCCATACTACTTACTATGACAGTAAGTTCATATCAATAAGAAAGAGCGGGTTTCCCCACTCTTTCTCGTCCGTATCCTTAGCATTTCCACAATTACTATATCATAACCGCTTATTTTATGCAAATGTTAGAAAAGAGAAAGCTGGTTCTGATCAGGTAATGATTCAAGGCATCCATGGTTGTCTAGATACTCTAAAATCGTCTTCGATACTTTGCCTCGCTGCTGCAAGTCTTCTTTCGATAAAAACTCTCCCGTTTCACGAGCTTTTACAATGTTCAGCGCTGCATTTGTGCCAAGACCAGGAATGGCATTAAACGGTGGAATTAAAGATGTGCCGTCAATTAAAAATTCGTCTGCGCTCGATTCATATAAATCTACTTTTTTAAATGAATAGCCTCGTTCGCACATTTCCAAAGAAAGCTCAAGCACCGTTAATAAGTTTTTCTCTTTAGGAGATGCATCTAAACCTTTGGCATTGATTTCTTCCATCTTCGCTCGAATGGCAGTTGATCCTTTAATCATCGTATCAATATCAAAGTCATCTGCACGAACCGTAAAGTATGCTGCGTAATAAAGAAGCGCGTGGTGCACTTTGAAATAAGCAATACGCACGGCCATCAATACATAAGCAGCCGCATGGGCTTTAGGGAACATGTACTTAATCTTTTTACAAGAATCAATATACCAGTCCGGAACACCATTTTTGATCATTTCTTCTTCAAATTCAGGTGTTAGCCCTTTCCCTTTACGCACAGACTCCATAATTTTAAAAGCAAGTGAAGGTTCAAGACCTTGATAAATTAGATAAACCATGATGTCATCACGACAGCCGATTACTTCACTTAAGTTGCAAATATCATTGCGAATTAGCTCCTGCGCATTACCAAGCCATACGTCCGTCCCGTGCGACAGTCCCGAGATTTGAACAAGTTCTGAAAACGTCGTTGGCTTCGTATCTTCTAACATTTGACGCACAAAGCGCGTTCCAAATTCAGGTATGCCAAGCGTTCCTGTTTTACACATAATTTGTTCTTCTGTTACGCCAAGTGATTCCGTTCCACTAAAAATTTTCATCACTTGAGGATCATCCGTCGGAATTGTTTTTGGATCAATTCCACTTAAATCTTGAAGCATGCGAATCACGGTCGGATCATCGTGTCCGAGTATATCAAGTTTTAATAAATTATCATGAATCGAATGGAAGTCAAAATGAGTTGTTCTCCATTCGGAATTACGGTCGTCAGCTGGAAACTGGATGGGTGAAAAATCGAAAATATCCATATAGTCCGGTACAACAATAATTCCTCCTGGATGCTGACCCGTTGTACGTTTTACGCCCGTACATCCTGCTACTAAACGATCCACTTCTGCGTTTCGTAAATGTAAATCACGGTCACCAGCATAGCCTTTTACATAGCCATAAGCTGTTTTTTCGGCAACTGTACCGATTGTTCCCGCACGGTATACATTATCTTCTCCAAACAGTACTTTTGTATAGTTATGAGCTCGCGGCTGATACTCTCCGGAGAAGTTCAAATCGATATCGGGAACCTTGTCTCCCTTGAATCCTAAGAACGTTTCAAACGGAATATCGTGTCCATCTTTAATAAACGGTACGCCACAATCGTCGCAGCTTTTGTCCGGCAGATCGAATCCAGAACCTACGGAACCGTCATTAAAAAACTCGGATTTCTTACATTTTGGACACACATAATGCGGCGGCAGTGGGTTTACTTCTGTAATTTCTGTCATCGTCGCAACAAATGAAGACCCTACGGAACCACGTGAACCAACTAAGTAACCATCATTTAATGATTTTTTAACGAGTTTATGCGAGATCAAGTAAATAACGGCAAACCCGTGGCCGATAATACTTTTCAACTCTTTCTCTAGACGAGCTTCTACTACTTCAGGCAGCTCTTCACCGTAGATGCTGCGTGCCATCGCATAACTCATTTCACGCATTTCTTCGTCCGCACCTTCAATTTTCGGCGTATATAAATCATCTTTAATTGGTTTAATATCATCAATCATATCGGCTATTTTTTGCGTATTATGAACAACAATTTCTTTCGCTTTGTCCCCATCTAAAAATGAAAAACAATTCAGCATCTCATCCGTTGATCTAAAGTGAACATCCGGCAGCTGATGACGGTTTAAAGGATTAGCCCCGCCTTGTGAACCAATTAAAATTTTTCGGTAAATTTTGTCTTCCGGATTGAGATAGTGAACATTTCCTGTTGCTACAACCGGCTTTCCAATCTTTTCACCAAGCTTCACAATATTGCTAATAATATCTTTTAAGGCTTTCTCATCTCGCACTAAATCTAGTTCAATTAAGTGCTTGTAGTTGTCAGGAGGCTGTACTTCGATGTAATCATAAAATTCAGCTACTCCTTCTACTTCATCAATTCCTTTTTGCATCATGCCTTCGAATACTTCGCCTCGGTCACATGCGGTTCCAATCAAGATGCCTTCTCGATATTTGTCGAGCTGAGATCTTGGAATTCGCGGAACTCGATAAAAGTAATTTAAATGAGAAATCGAAACAAGTTTAAATAGATTTTTTAATCCTACGTCGGTTTGTGCTAAAAGAGTCGCATGATAAGGACGGGCCCGCTGATAGGCATTCCCTTCTCCCATATAATCATTTAAGCGATCATGCATTGTAATTTCCCGTTCAAATGCATCTTTCAGCATTTTATTTAACAAATAGCCGGTTGTTTCCGCATCATAAATCGCGCGGTGATGCTGCACAAGTTCAATATCAAACTTTTTAGCAAGAGTATTCAAACGATGGTTTTTCATATGCGGATACAAAAATCTTCCGAGTTCAAGCGTATCAATAACGCCGTTAGCTGCTTTTTCTAAACCGATTTTTTGCAGTCCCATATTTAAAAATCCCATATCAAAGCTTGCATTATGAGCGACTAAAATACTGTCACCCATCCACTCGTGAAAATCACGAAGTACTTCTGAGATTTCAGGCGCATTTTGGACCATATCATCTGTAATACCCGTCAGCTCAATTGTTGTTGCAGACAGAGGATGATGAGGATTTGCAAACCGTTCAAATCGATCAATGATTTCTCCTTCTTTCATCTTCACGGCAGCAAGTTCAATAATGGTATCGTATACGGCTGACAAACCGGTTGTTTCGACGTCAAATACTACGTAAGTTGCTTCTGTCAAATCCACATGCTTCGGATTATAGGCAATCGGCACGCCGTCGTCTACTAAATTAACTTCCACTCCGTACAGTATTTTAATGCCGTTCTTTTTCCCGGCTCCATATGCTTCAGGAAACGACTGCGCAACCGCATGATCAGTTATCGCTACAGCCGGATGTCCCCATTTTTTAGCTTGTCCGACTAAAGCTCCAACAGATGAAACGGCATCCATTTGACTCATTGGCGTATGCAAGTGAAGCTCCACACGCTTTTCATCTTCAGGCGCTGTATCTTGTCTAGCAGGGCCGGTAATCTCGTTGACATCATTTCCAATCATAACTAAATCACGGACAAATGTATCATTTTGTACACTTCCGCGAACCTTTACCCACATTCCTTTTTTAATCGCTTGAAGTAAAGGAATATCTTCTTTGTCACGTGAAAACATTTTAACCATAATAGAGTTTGTATAATCTGTCACTTTAAAAATAAGAAGCGTACGTCCGCTTCGTAATTCTCTAGTTTCTGCATCAAATACGTATCCTTCAACGGCAATTCGCTTTTCTTCATCCACAATGGAGTCTAGGCGAACCGTCTCGTCTTTAATCGTATATCCAATTGTAAGCGGACCTTTTGATAGGTCTGGTCCATCACTTTTTTCATTTTCTTTATTTTGCATTTCTGTGATGGCTTGTAATACTTTTTCTGTATCTTCTTGTTTTCGTTGCTCTACAAACTGCTGAAATGCTTCTTCTGAATGTACAACTTCCGTCATTAGCTGAAGGTTCGGAAAGCCATAGGACGCATACTGATCAGCAATTAACTGACTGTACTTTTTACGTAAAGCCGTTCCTTCTGCATCATGTCGTGCGTTCACAATCAATTTGGCACCGTTCAATCTCGGCATTTGATCTTGTAAAAGCGACTGTAAAAGCGGGGATATTCCCTGCATTTCTCCAATACAATGCTTCCAATATGACTGTACATGCTCTTCCGTACATTCTTTATTAACGGTTTGAACAGAAAAAGAAACACTCGCAATATGAGAAAAAGCTGAAGACATGCGAGCATGGAATAACTCATAGATCTCAAAAGGTAATAACCCTTCTAAAGAAAAATGAAAATGCCATTTTTTTTGTTCTTTCTGAATGACGAGCTTTTCAATCGCTGCGTTTTCAAAATAAGGAACAATTTGATCACTCGTCAGCTCTAACTGCTGCAGCAGCAACTTAAAACGCTCTTTTTTTCCTAGCGTTTGTGCTTCCAAGTTTTCTGCCTCCTTTTATAAATGAGTGCAATCTATTTTAACATAAATGACTTCTATTCTGTCATATGTTCTGTTTATAAACATAAAAACAGCAGGGATACAAATCCCCGCTGCTTCATTACTTCGCTAGCAGTTCTTTCACTGTTGAAACAAGATTGTCAACTGACACTTCTAGTGACTCCCCAGTTTTCCGTACTTTTACTTCTACAATTCCTTCAGATGCACGTTTACCAACTGTTACTCGAACAGGAAGACCAATTAAATCTGAATCTGCAAATTTTACTCCTGCACGCTCTTGGCGGTCATCTAACAGCACTTCAAAGCGATTATCTAATAACTCATTATATAATTTCTCACCTAGTTCACGCTGTTCATCATTTTTCATGTTAACTGGAATAACGTGCACTTGATAAGGCGTAACAGCCTCTGGCCATAGAAGACCGTTTTCATCATTGAATTGTTCTGCAATCGCAGCTACTGTACGAGAAACACCGATACCATAGCAACCCATAATCATTGGCTGGCTGCGTCCGTTCTCATCTAGATACGTTGCTCCCATCGCTTCACTGTAGCGAGTTCCTAGCTTAAAGACATGTCCGACTTCAATACCTTTAGCGAACTTAATAACACCTTGTCCATCCGGTGACTGATCTCCTTCTTGGATGAAGCGGAAATCTTCGTAAGTTGCATTAAAGTTACGTTCATTCACATTTGTATAGTGATAACCTTCTTCATTTGCTCCGCATACACCGTTAACGATTGCTTTTACCGCATGATCAGCTACCACTTCTACTGAATCACTTACACCAATCGGTCCTACTGAACCAACTGCGCATTTTAATGCTTCTTTTGTTTCTTCTGGAGTTGCCAGTTCAACGACGGAAGCTTCAAAATAGTTTTTCACTTTAATATCGTTTACTTCGTGATCCCCGCGAACAAGTACAAGCACAAAACGATCATCTACTTTAAATAAAAGGGACTTGATACAAGAAGTCGCTTCAACATTTAAGAAAGCAGCTACGTCTTCAATGCTATGCTGATTTGGTGTTTCCACTTTTGTTAATTCTTTTTCAGCTTCATCTGATTTTTCATACGTATTTACAACCGGTGCCATTTCAACATTTGCTGCATAAGAAGATGTATCTGAATAAGCAATTGTATCTTCCCCGATTTCAGAAAGAACCATAAATTCATGCGTATCTTTTCCGCCCATTGCACCTGAATCAGCGATAACCGCACGGAAATTTAATCCGCAGCGCTCAAAGATTCGGCTGTAGGCAGCAAACATTTTATCATACACTTCATCTAAACTTTCTTGAGAAGCATGAAACGAATATGCATCTTTCATAATAAATTCACGACCGCGTAATAAGCCAAAGCGTGGACGTTTTTCATCGCGGAACTTCGTTTGAATTTGATATAAATTTAGCGGTAAACGTTTGTATGACTTCACTTCGTCACGAAGCAAGCTTGTGATAACTTCTTCGTGTGTTGCTCCCAAAGCAAATTCACGGCCGTGACGATCTTTCATACGCATTAACTCAGGCCCATATGAATACCAGCGGCCAGACTCTTGCCACAATTCAGCTTGTTGTAAAGCAGGCATCAATAATTCGACAGAACCTGCACGGTCCATCTCTTCACGAACAATTTGTTCAACTTTTTGCAATACACGCTTACCAAGCGGTAAAAAGCTGTACACGCCGCTTGCATTTTGGCGCATATAACCTGCGCGCAATAGAAGCTGATGGCTTTTTATATCCGCATCAGCTGGCACTTCTCTTAATGTAGGAATCAATGTAGAACTTTGTCTCATAACCTCGCACCTCTTTGCTTACTTCTCTATCTTATTTTTTAAGGCGGACCATGCCGCAATTTTCATATAATCAGCGAGGGAATATCCCTCGCTGAGCGTATGTCTTATAAAAAGAACTTTTGAATATCGTTCCACGTTACAACGAGCATCAGCAGCATTAATAAAGCAAAACCGATAAAATGAACAATCCCTTCTTTTTGACGATCAATTGGCTTACCGCGAATTCCTTCTACAGCGAAGAATAATAGTCGTCCTCCATCTAAAGCAGGAAGTGGAAGCAAATTGACAATCCCTAAGTTAATACTTAAAACGGCTGCCCATTTCATTAGGTAATAAATGCCTGACTGTGCTACTTGATCGGTTGCTGCGTAAATACCTACAGGACCAGAAAGCATATCCAGTTTGAACTGTCCTGTCACAAGCTTCCCAAGGCCCGTTAAGATTTCTTTCATCCACGTATATGTTTCAGTAGCTCCGTGCGTGATCGAACCAATGAATGACTTTTCAACCGGTGCATATACGCCAATTAATCCAATTGTCTGTTCCCCAACCTTGCGGCTTTCAGGTGTAATTGGAATATCTAGGGTTTTGCCGCCGCGCTGAACCGTGAATGTAATTTGCTGTTCAGGATGTTTTTGAATTACTTTTACGACATCATCCCACGTTGAAACACTTTGTCCATCAATTGCTTGAACTTTATCTCCTTGTTTAAGTCCCGCATCAACGGCTACTCCATCTGATGTTAATTTGCCCATCACAGGTTTGTCAACAACATATCCTTGAGAAATCCCAAGAACGATAAAAATAACAAAGGCTAATATAAAGTTCATTAGCGGACCAGCGAAAATGGCTAGCGCACGCTGACCAAGAGTTTTGGAAGCAAACTGACGGCTGTAAGGTGCAATTTGAATGTCTTCTCCGTCCATAACAAAGTAAGATTCTTCTGCTACCTCGAATTTTTGCAGATGTTCATCTTCACCTTCTTCATAACCTGAAATAAATAGATTATGCTCTAAGTCTGCTTGCTCTACCTCAATAACTTTTGCATTTGGATGCTGTTCCTTGTTATTAATAATGACTTTATTTACTTTGCCTTCCTTATCAAACATGAGGCCCACCATTTGACCAGGCTTAACTTCAATCATTTCCGGGTCTTCTCCAGCCATTCGAACAAATCCACCTAGAGGCAGTAAGCGAATGGTATAAACTGTTTCATCTCGTTTAAATGAAAAGATTTTGGGACCAAACCCAATGGCAAACTCACGGCATAAGATGCCTGCACGCTTTGCAAAAACTAAATGACCAAGCTCATGAAAGAATACAAGAGCTCCAAAAATGACGACAAACGCAATGACTGTGTTCAATGGGTATTACCCCCTTCATGTAATAGAGTCAAACCTCCACCCACCAAAAATAAGGGAGTGGCTTCTCTCGCACGCACATTATCGAGAGATGGCGGATCTAACAAACTCTCTTGCTTCTAAATCTACTTCTTTAATAGTAGATAAACAAGGTTTCTGTATTACAGTATGTTCATTCATTGCTTTTTCAATCACATCTTCAATTTGTAAAAATGTAATGTGACCATCTAGAAAGGCTTGAACAGCTTCTTCATTAGCTGCATTTAAAACAGTCGGAAGTGTTCCACCCGCTTTGCCAGCCTCAAATGCAAAAGCTAAACAGCGAAAACGCTCTTCATCCATTTTAGCGAAGTGAAGCTGACCAATATCCGCCAAACTTAAACGCTTGGTGTCAGGCAAAGACATGCGTCTTGGATACGTTAACGCGTATTGAATTGGCACGCGCATATCGGGCGTTCCAAGCTGAGCAATAACGCTTGTATCAGAATACTCTACCATAGAATGAATGATGCTTTCCTTATGTAACAATACATCAATTTTCTCATAGGGAAGATCAAAAAGCCAATGTGCTTCAATCACTTCTAGTCCCTTATTCATCATCGTTGCCGAATCAATTGTAATTTTAGCTCCCATTGACCAGTTTGGATGATTTAACGCATCTTCAACCGTTACTCCCTGTAGTTCTGCTCTCGTCTTATCTCGAAAGCTCCCTCCAGAAGCCGTTAAAATTAAACGGTCTATTGCTTTTTGATCTTGCCCTTGCAAACTTTGAAAAATAGCTGAATGCTCACTGTCTACCGGTAAAATATCAGCGCCATATTCCTTGGCTGCTTCCATGACAAGGTGACCAGCGGTAACAAGTGTCTCCTTATTTGCAATAGCAATTGTTTTTCTCATTTTGATTGCTTCTAGCGTAGGAGTCAACCCTACACTTCCAAGAACAGCGTTTACCAATACTTCTGTAGAAGGATGAGTTGCTACTTCCACAAGTCCTTCTTCTCCATAAACAAATCGAATAGAAGGGAATTCTGCTTGCAGTGACAGACAATCTTCTTTCTTCATTACAGAAACAAGGGCTGGCTTACACTGCTGAATAATCTTTCTTGCTTCGTTAATATTTCGACCTACAGAGATTGCTGAGAGCTCAAAATGCTCAGGATGCGCTCGAACAATATCAACGGTTTGAGTACCGATTGAACCTGTAGCTCCTAACAAGGAAATTTTCTTCAAGTATATTCACTCCTATTAAAACAAAGACATCTTTTTTATAGAGATAATAAAAAAGCTAAAATTGGCATGATGAACATTAAACTGTCAAAACGGTCTAAAATCCCACCATGACCCGGTAAAATTTTCCCTGAATCTTTTACGCCATAGTGACGTTTGAACGCTGATTGTACAAGATCACCCATCTGTCCAAATAACGATACGATAATACCAATTACAAGTAGCTCGATCATAGTTTGATCAATATTTGCTAACAGCTTAAATACAATGGCTACTATAATAGCGCATACGACGCCACCAACAAAACCTTCAATTGTTTTATTGGGACTGATTTCCGGCCATAGCTTTCGTTTCCCCATTGCTCGTCCAATAAAATAAGCTCCGGAATCCGTCGCCCAAATAATAAGGAAAGCAAAGAACAAATAAGCTAACCCGAACTCTTGACGAACCTCGATAAAATAATGAAAGCCAAAGCCAACATATACTGTTGTTAATAAAATAAACCCAACGTCATCGAAGGTAAATTTATTTTTAACTACAACCGTGTACATTAATAAAAGAAGGACAGCAGCAAGCGCTACTTCTATCTTATGTTCACTTAAGAATTGAAATGCAACATCTCTTCCGTTTGGTAGTAAAAACACCCAAGTTAGTAATAAACTAATGATACTTGGAAAAGACATTGCTTTCAAATGTTTCATTTTTAAAAGCTCAATTACACCAACTGTTCCGATCACATACATGATAAGGGTAAAAGGTAACCCTCCAATTAAAACAATCGGCACAAATACCGCAAGTGCTACAATCGCGGTGATAATGCGCTGTTTCATCTTGTTTTCCACACCTTCTTATACACCACCAAAGCGGCGACCGCGCTTTTGAAACGCCTCGACTGCTTCGATTAAATGATTTTCTTTAAAATCTGGCCATAATACTTTTGTAAACCAAAACTCTGTGTACGCTAGCTGCCAAAGCATAAAGTTACTTAAGCGAAGCTCGCCACTTGTGCGAATAAGCAAATCCGGATCTGGAAGGCTTTTGCTCATTAAATAGGAAGAAAATAAATTTTCTGAAATAGAAGAGGAAGCCACTTTTCCCTGTTCTACATCTTCTGCCAATGACCGAATAGCGCCCACAATTTCGTGACGGCTACCGTAATTAAGCGCGAAGTTTAAAATCATCCCCGTGTTATGCTTTGTTTTTTCAATTGCCTTATCCACGGCTCGAATCGTATGGGCAGGGAGCTCACTTTTATCTCCCATAATACGAACTTGCACATTTTTTTCAATTAGCTCAGGCAAAAAGGTTGTTAAAAATTCCTCTGGCAGTTTCATCAAAAACTCAACTTCAGTTTTGGGGCGCTTCCAATTTTCAGTGGAAAATGCATATAAAGTTAATACTTTAACACCTAATTCATTGGCCAGTCTGGTCACATGACGTACTACTTTCATTCCTTCATGATGGCCCATCATGCGAGGAAGAGCTCGTTTTTGCGCCCAACGACCGTTCCCATCCATAATAATTGCAATATGTTCAGGAACAGGGTGCTGTTTCACTTGATCTTTTCGTTCTGACAAAGACAGTGTATTTAAATCTTGACTTTTCTTCCATGCTTGAAATTTTCTTAACATGCAAAGGTCCCCCGTTGTACGCTCTCACATAAACGTGTAGCTTATGTGAGTTTTTTCTTACTACACATTATTAACAAAAAAACCCCCTGTAAACAATAGAGGGTCTTTTACAATATATTTTACCTTGAAATGACTTAAACTGCCATAATTTCTTCTTCTTTATCTTTTGCCACTTTATCCACTTTTACGATATGGTCATCTGTTAGTTTTTGAATGTCATCACTGTAGCCGCGTAGATCGTCTTCAGTAATTTCACCTTTTTTCTCTAACTTTTTGAAATCATCGTTTGCATCACGGCGTACGTTACGAACCGCAACTTTTGCTTCTTCAGCATATTTTTTAACCATTTTCACTAACTCACGACGACGCTCTTCCGTTAAAGCAGGAATCGATAAACGGATAATAGTTCCATCGCTTGTAGGTGTCAATCCTAAATCAGATTTTAAAATAGCTTTTTCAACTTCACCAATTTGTGATTTGTCATAAGGCTGAATAACAAGCATACGAGCTTCCGGTACGCTTACTTGCGCCAATTGGTTAATCGGTGTTGGTGCACCGTAGTATTCTACCGTTACGCGGTCAAGAAGTGACGCGCTTGCACGTCCAGCGCGAATTGATGCTAGTTCGCGGCTAAATGATTGAATTGCTTTTTCCATTCTTTCTTTTGCGTTTTGCAACACTTGTTTTGGCATGTTTATTTCCCCTTTACAATTGTTCCAATGTTTTCGCCTGTAACGGCACGTTTAATATTGCCTTCTTCCGTAATTGAGAAAACAATTAGCGGAATATCGTTGTCCATACATAATGAAGAAGCTGTAGAATCCATAACAGCTAGTCCATCTTTTAAAACATCAATATATGTTAATGTTTCATATTTTACAGCATCAGGTACAAGCTTAGGATCTGCATTATAAACGCCATCTACGTTGTTTTTAGCCATTAAGATAACGTCAGCTTCGATTTCAGCTGCACGCAAAGCTGCTGTTGTATCTGTAGAGAAATAAGGGTTTCCTGTACCCGCAGCGAAAATAACAACGCGTTTTTTCTCAAGATGTCGAACAGCTTTTCTTCTAATATAAGGCTCTGCTACTTGTCTCATCTCGATAGAAGTCTGAACTCGTGTTTGCACACCAATGTTCTCTAAGCTATCTTGAAGAGCCAGCGAGTTCATTACTGTTGCTAGCATTCCCATATAATCAGCAGCTGCACGATCCATACCCATTTCACTACCAATTTTACCACGCCAAATGTTTCCACCACCAACGACTACAGCAATTTCCACACCTAATTCATAAACGGCTTTTACTTGTTCAGCAACAGATTTGATGATGGATGGGTTAATACCAAAACCATCTTCACCAGCTAATGCTTCTCCACTTAACTTTAATACGATACGATTATATTTTGCTTGACTCATGCTTACCTCCATCGTTAACGGTGAGATCTCTTTTGTAAAAAAGGGAACACACAGTGTTCCCTATACGGTCAAACCCTTACTTTTTAACTTGGTTCATTACTTCTTCAGCGAAGTTGTCTTGACGTTTCTCAATACCTTCTCCTACTTCAAAACGAACGAAGCTTTCAACAGTAGCGCCTTTGCTCTCAACGAACTGACGTACTTTTTGATCAGGATTTTTAACAAATGTTTGATCTAGTAAGCAAATATCTTCGAAGAATTTGCCAAGGCGACCTTCAACCATTTTTGCAACGATTTTTTCTGGTTTGCCTTCGTTTAATGCTTGTTGAGTCAATACTTCGCGCTCACGCTCAGTTTCTTCAGCAGAAACTTGGTCACGAGAGATGTATTTAGGGTTGATTGCAGCGATGTGCATAGCAACGTCTTTTGCAACAGCTTCTTCAGTTGTACCAGATAATACTGTTAACACACCGATACGTCCGCCAGCATGTAGGTAAGCACCGAATGCATCAGCATCAGTTTTTGTTGCTACAGCGAAACGACGTAGAGATAATTTTTCTCCGATTGTAGCGATTGCAGAGTTGATGTGTTCTTCAACAGTTGCACCGTTTTCCATTTTTTGAGTAGCAGCTTCAGCAGCGTCAGCTGGTTTGTTAGCTAAGATGTGAGCAGCTAATTCTTTTGTTAATTTTTGGAAACCTTCGTTTTTCGCAACGAAATCAGTTTCAGAGTTAACTTCTAAGATAACAGCTTCGTTACCTTGAGTTTCGATGTAAGTTAGACCTTCAGCAGCAATACGGTCTGATTTTTTAGCAGCTTTTGCAATACCTTTTTCACGTAAGAAATCGATTGCTTGCTCCATATCACCGTTAGTTTCAGTTAACGCTTTTTTACAATCCATCATACCAGCGCCTGTTTTTTCACGTAGTTCTTTTACCATTTGAGCAGTAATTGCCATAATGTGTAGCCTCCTTGTTTGGGTATGTAATTAATGTATATAAATGGGTTAAATCTTTTCAAAAAAAGGTGATAAAAGGCTATTCCCTCTTATCACCTTTCACGGAATTAAGCAGTAGTTGTTTCAGTTTCAACTGCTGTTTCTTCACCTTGTTTAGCTTCTAGAATAGCATCAGCAACTTTAGAAGTTAAAAGTTTAACAGCACGAATTGCATCATCGTTTGCAGGGATTACATAATCAATTTCGTCTGGATCACAGTTAGTGTCTACGATACCAACGATTGGAATGTGTAATTTTTTAGCTTCCGCTACTGCAATACGCTCTTTACGAGGGTCAATGATGAATAATGCATCTGGAAGTTGTTTCATATCTTTAATGCCGCCTAAGAATTTTTCAAGACGCTCTAACTCTTTTTTAAGTTGAACTACTTCTTTCTTAGGTAGTACTTCGAAAGTACCGTCTTCTTGCATTTTTTCGATATCTTTTAAACGTTTGATACGTTTTTGGATAGTTGAGAAGTTAGTTAATGTACCACCTAACCAACGTTGGTTAACAAAGTACATACCAGCGCGAGCTGCTTCTTCTTTAACAGAATCTTGAGCTTGTTTTTTCGTACCTACGAATAAAACAGTACCGCCGTCTGCAGCTAATTCTTTAACGAATTTGTACGCTTCTTCTACTTTCTTAACTGTTTTTTGAAGATCGATAATGTAGATGCCGTTACGCTCAGTGAAGATATATTTCTTCATTTTTGGGTTCCAACGGCGAGTTTGGTGACCGAAATGTACACCAGCTTCTAGTAATTGTTTCATTGAAATTACTGACATGTGTTTTTCCTCCTAATGGTTTTAAGTCTCCTCCGCTTATATCATCTTCAGCCGAAACTACAAAAAGTAGCACCATCAACCGAATCAACAAGCGTGTGTAATAACACCAAAAACTAATATAGCATACTCCTTTTTCACAAGCAAGCGTTTCATTAAGTTTATTGATGAAATTTCAATAATAATTCAATTTCAGTTTTCCCTCTGTGTAAATGTTTTGCAATTTCTTCAATTGTTAAACCTTTTCCCTTTAAATAAACGGAAAATTCTTTTATCTCTTCACCTGACAAATCTTGAATTTGGTCTGTAGTTAATTCATCAAAAGATGTGCTTATATGTTTCTGATTTTCTTCTATAGAGAGAAGTTCATGCAGCGACTGGGAAGGCTCACTTTTTAGATCCACCCTTTGAACAGGCACGTCTTCTTCATCTACCAAAGGTGATTTGGCGCTGCTTTCTTCCATTTCGGAAGAAAGCGAAGTTGAACGCTCACGAAGCTGCCGTAAAAACTGCTCGTTTTGTTCCTGAAATTCAGCGAGATATGAACTCATTGCAGCTTCCATTTTATTTATATTTTGCTGGTGCAAGCGTTCAATCCTTTTCACTTTGGTCACTTGCATATATAAAAGAATAATGCAAAACAGTGATAGACCATGAATTAAAAAACTAACTGTGAGTAAAAACCCCATCACTTTACCTCTTTGTTAAATTATTTTGCTTAAACTCGTACGCATTTTAAACAGCGCTTTCGAATGAATTTGAGAAATGCGTGAAGTGGATAGCCCTAACAGCTGCGCGATCTCTGTGAAAGTCAACTCCTCTTTATAAAATAATGAAACAACAAGCTGCTCTTTTTCATTTAGCTGCTCGATAACTTCAGCGAGCTCTTGATATCGTTCGTCGTTAATTAGCTCCTCTTCAGGAGAGAGCGTTTTTTCATCTTTAATCGTGTATTTTTGCTCTCCATCTTCATACTCTTTTGGCTGTTCTTCCATTGACAAAACGTTAGCTAAGAAGCCTTCATTCATTGTATGAACAACATCTGCTTCTGTCATGCCTACTTCTTTTGCAACCTCACTTGGTGCAACTCTGCGCAAGTATCTTTGTTCAAGTGCTTCTGTTGCTTGCTCAATTCTTTTCGTCTTTTCCCTTGCGCTTCTTGATAACCAATCTTCTTTACGAAGCCCGTCTATTATCGCCCCTCGAATTCGAAAAGACGCATATGTATCAAACTTTAAGTCTCTACCGTAATCAAACTTTTCCAAAGCATCGTAAAGGCCGATTAATCCTAAACTACGAAGCTCTTCTTTATGAATATTCTTCGGCAGCCCTACACTAATCCGCTGAACGTGATAGTTAACAAGCGGCATATACTTTTTAACAAGCATGTTTCCCGCATGGGAGTCTCTCGTCTCTATCCATTCCTGCCAAATTTTATGTTCTTCAACTTCTTGTATACTTTTCAAGGGTCTTTCAACTCCTTTTTATAGCGCTATTAAACGGTCAACGGTCAGAGCGCGCTTTATATCGTTTTTATCCCTTCATTAATCGTACGAACCTTTAAAATAGCCGTTTGAGGATCAAATTCAATTGTGCGTCCGTTGTGTCCTCCTGTAGCTTTTGCTGCAATTTCTACACTGTTTCTATGCAGTTCTCTCTCCACTGCTTGAACATTTCGAAGGCCAATTCGCATCACATCATTTCTTGGTTCAAATTGAAACATCTGTGCGCCCCCTGCTATTTTTGCTTTTAATAATCTTCTATGTGCACCTTGTTTAATCAACATATTTATCAAATCAAAAATGGCTGTATCTGCATATTTAGCTCTATTAAAAGGACATTTAGCCCCGCTTGAATCGGGAAGCATTACATGAGCGAGCCCAGCTACTGAGTGCACAGAGTCGTAAACGACAACTCCTACACATGACCCTAATCCCGCTGTTCGAAGCACTGCGGGTGCATGTGTAACATTCATCTCGGCAATTCCTACCTTAATCACTTGTTTATCATCTCTCACGATTCTTCAACTCCTAGAAACTTCAGCGTGATATCCATTATTCGCTTGGCTCACTGGAGGTGGTCTTCTAAAGAGAGCACTTTAGGTAAATTTAGAAGAACAATTAAACGGCTATCTACTTTAACAACTCCGTTCAAGTATTCTACAGCTGTTCCTTCAACTGTTTCAGGCACTGAAGCAATCGTTTTTTCATCAATGTCTACTACATCATTTGCCGCATCCACAATCAAACCTGCTTCTACATCATTAAGACGAACCATAATAATACGTGTCAGCTCATGGTTAAGCTGTTCTTGTAAGTTAAAACGAGTGCGCAAATCAATAATCGGTGTAATAACACCGCGAAGATTAATAACACCTTTTACATATTCTTTTACTCCAGGAACGCGTGTTATGTGCTGAATCTTTTCAATCGATTGCACTTCTTCTACTGAAATTCCGTACTCCTCGTCCCCCAATTGAAACACAATAATTTTCATGCCTTTCTCCCTTTCTTTTTACAGCATTTGTTATTTGATCAAAGCGTTGCAATCAATGATAAGTGCTACTTGTCCATCGCCTAAAATCGTGGCTCCTGAAATAGCAAATACACCCGGCAGATAATGACCTAAAGATTTTAAAACGATTTCCTGCTGACCGATAAAAGAATCAACAATTAGCCCGGCGGTCTTTTCTCCTTTTTTCACAATAACGACGGAATAATGATCTCTTAGTACCGAGTTAGGCACAGTAAATAGTTCTTTTAAATCAATAAGAGGAATAATGGCTCCTCGAAAGTCAATAACCTTTTGACCATGTACATGCATGACCTCTTTCGGCTGAACAATAGCTGTTTCAATAATCGAAGAAAGCGGCAAGGCATAGCGCTCTTCACTCATTTGCACGAGTAAAGCAGAAATGATAGACAGAGTGAGCGGCAGTTGAATAGAAAAACGCGAACCGTATCCTTCGTTAGAATCGATCGTTACAGAACCCCCTAGCGATTCAATCGTGTTTTTCACGACATCTAGACCTACTCCTCGTCCGGAAACATCTGAAATTTGTTCAGCCGTCGAAAAGCCCGAAGCGAAAATGAGCTCGTACACTTGTTTATCCGTCAGCGTTTCAGCAGTTTTCCCATCGATAATTCCTCGATCTAACGCTTTTTGCAGTACCTTTTCACGATTGATGCCCGCCCCGTCATCTTCTAAATCAATAAAGACATGATTTCCGCTATGATAAGCTTTAAGGCGAATCGTTCCCTTTTCATTCTTTCCGTTCTTTAAGCGTGCTTGAGGCATTTCAATTCCGTGGTCAACGGCATTTCTTAATAAGTGAACAAGCGGATCTCCAATTTCATCAATGACGGTCCGGTCCAACTCTGTATCAGCTCCGACAATTTGAAGTTCAATTTGTTTCCCTAAATCTTTTGAAAGCTGTCTCACCATACGGGGAAACCGATTAAAAACGGTTTCTACAGGCACCATACGCATATTTAAAATAATCGTTTGCAAATCTCCAGAAATACGGGACATCCGCTCTACCGTTTCGTCTAATTCGCTATTATTCAATTCTTTTGATATTTGTTCTAACCTGCCTCTATCAATAACTAGTTCTTCAAACAAGTTCATGAGACTGTCCAAACGGTCAATATTGACTCGAATCGTCTTGTTATTTGAGAGCTGTCTTTTCTCTTCAACAGGCGATTTAGAAGGTGCTGACACAGTAACTTCCTGTATAGCTGCTGCTTCTTCTTGTGAAACAAGCTCCTGCATTTCTGTCTCCTTTTTTATGGGGACCGCAGCAATTTTCACGCTTTCTACTTCAGAGACCTCCATAATGCTCGCCTTCAGCTTTTCTTGCGATTCGCTTGTTACTAATATAACGATAAAAGATGATTCAAATTTTTCTTGTTCGATATCTTGAACAGTTGGCGCTGACTTAATGACGTCTCCCGCTTGCTCTAACACATCAAATACCATATATGCACGCGCAGCTTTTAACAGACAGGTGCGTTCGAGCTGTACGGTTATTTCAAACACATTAAATCCTTGCCCTGCTGTTTGACTGAGCAGCGTTTGTACGAACTCATCATACTCAATAGAAGAAGCCGCATGCTCTGCTGCGGGTTCCTCTGCTACAATACGCTGCAGCTTTTGAACAAGCAATTTGACATCAAGCTGACCATCGCCGCCTTCAGAAATAGATTGAACCATTATTTCTAGCGCATCGACTGATTCAAACAAAGCATCAAGAACTTCCGTGTGAGCGTCGATTTGATGATTTCGAACGGCATCTAGCACGTTTTCCATTTTGTGAGTTAATTGTGCTAAATCATCAAATCCCATTGTTGCAGACATACCTTTTAACGTATGAGCAGACCGAAAAATTTCATTTACATAACCAAGATCATCGGTATTTTTTTCAAAACGCATTAGCTGGTCGTTAACGTTTTGAAGATGTTCCTTGCTTTCTTCAATAAACACTTCTAGATATTGATTCATATCCATCGTAACTTTCCCTCCTATTTCTGTGCGTAGCGAGAAATAAAGCTTCCAACGTTTCGCAGCGGTTCAATATAATCAACAAGCTTTGTAGAAACAGCTGATTTGGGCATCCCATAAATGACAGCTGTTTCTTTAGATTCAGCCAATATAAGCGCGTCTTTATTTTTCTTTAAATCAATAATGCCTTCCGTTCCATCCGCCCCCATTCCCGTCAACACAATAGCAAGTTTTTGATAACCTGAAATTTTACTAATCGACTGAAACAAACGATCCACTGAGGGGCGATGTCCCTTTACAGGTGAAGAAGTGTCTAAACAAATGCTGAGCTGTCCTTCTTTCTCTACAACCGTCATATGAAAACCTCCAGGCGCAATGTACGCACATCCTGAGCGCGCGATTTCATTGTCTTGTGCTTCTTTCACTTCAATATCAGCTAGCTGATCTAGTCTAACCGCTAATGATTTTGTGAAATTTGGAGGCATATGTTGCACAATAAAAATAGGTGCGTGTATGTCTTTTGAAACAGTTGATAATACTTCTTGCAGCGCACGCGGTCCTCCAGTAGAAGTGCCAATACAAATCATTTTGTTCACTTTCGTCCCCATCGGGAGGTTATATACACTTCTGTTTTGCACGTGCTGATGACTGCTTGAAGATATGTTGGCTTTACTAGCAAGCAATAGTTTAGAGATAAGCTCATCTTTCACTTTATGTAAGTCCAGCGAAATAGCTCCCGAAGGTTTAGCAACAAAATCAACTGCGCCGTACTGCATAGCGGTCAGCGTATTTTCAGCACCTTCTATTGTTGTACTCGATAACATGACAACAGGAAGGGGCTTCACACGCATAAGCTGCTTTAACATATCTAAGCCATTCATTTTAGGCATTTCGATATCAAGTGTCACAATGTCTGGCGACAGCTCGAGCGCTTTTTTCAACCCTTCTTCACCGTTACGTGCGGTACCCACAACGTGAAAACGACTGTCACATGCTAAAAAATCGCCGATTAGCTTTCGCATAAATGCAGAATCATCTACAATAAGCACCTTTATTTCATTCACTCTCATTTCCTACCTTTCAAGAAAAAATCGTTTGAGGCGCCGAATAAACATTCCCTCGTTTTTAGCCGTTATCCTATTGTCTTGAGGAATAAGAATATTCACCATTTCTATTAGTGATACACTTGCTTTAGATGTTGGGTTTTGAAGCAAAAAAGGCATTTGGCGATTGACCGCTTTCTGGACAGCTTGATCGTTTGGCACAATACCTAATAGAGAAATAGATATGTTCAAAAACTGCTGAACAGCTCGGTTAAATCGTTCATACGTCTCATTTCCTTCTTTGTCAGAAAGCGTTTTGTTAATAATAAGACGAACCGGTGCTGATACAGAATAGGAAGCTGCTAGCTTAATAGCAGCGTAAGCATCTGTGATAGATGTAGGTTCGGGTGTTGTGACCACGATCATTTCATCTACAGCTTTTAAAAACTTAAGCACACTCTCTGACATGCCCGCTCCCATATCAAAAATCATGTAATCGTATTGATTTGTCAAAGAACTCAATTCTTGTATTAAATGAGCAAGGTCCGATGGAGACCATTCAAATACAGAGGAAATTCCCGTTCCACCAGCCACATAAGCTAAATCTTCAGGACCTTTTTTAATAATTTGCTGGATGGAAAGCTTTTTTTCTAGCAAATCAACCATCGTATAGGAAGCAGTTTGTCCAATCAAAATATCAATATTTCCCATCCCTATATCCATGTCAAAAAGAAGAACTCTTTGCTTTTGCTTCGTTAGCGCAAGAGATAAGTTTAATGATAGATTCGACTTTCCAACTCCTCCTTTTCCACTTAACACGGCTATCGTTTTACAATTTCTTAAAGAGTTTTGATGTTTCTTTAACACTTTTTCTCTTAAAACTGCTGCTTGATCATTCATCTTTCCAATCTCCAAACACATCGTCGATAAACTCTTCTATTTTAAATGACGAAACATCTTCTGGTACATCCTGCCCGTTTGTTGTAAAAGCAGCTCGTTGGCCGTAACGATACAACATATTTAAAAGCGAGCCTTTGTGAGTTGTTTCATCTCGCTTCGTAAAAATCAGTTGATCAACAGGGAGACTAGCAAAACGTTCATATATAGCTTTCATATCTGATGCTTTTGACGTTAGTGCTAGAACAAGAAACGTTTGGAAATCTTCTTGAAACGTAATAATTTTCTTTAAATCATTTACATATTGCGGTTCTAAAAAGTTACGGCCTGCTGTGTCAATAAAAATCACATCGTATGCTTTTGTTTCCAGCAAAGCTTTTTTAAAATCTTCTCCGTTATAGCAAATCGTTAAAGGCGCATTTAAGATCGAAGCGTACGTCTTGAGCTGCTCAATCGCTGAAATTCTATAGGTGTCCGTTGTGATAAATGCTATTTTTTGATTTTGTTCTAGGACACACTTTGCAGCCAATTTAGCAAGAGTGGTTGTTTTACCGACACCTGTTGGCCCTACTACACTTACATATTTTTTGAAAGGACCGCTCCATTCACTTGCTTTAAACTGATTGGTAAACCAGTTTTTCGTCCACTTCATGAGTTGGTTTGAGTTAGGGCGATGTAAGTAGTAGTACTCTAGCATAGGAGCCTCCAAGTTTTCTAAAATAGCTTCGTCTATTTCTTGCAAACGCAAATAAGCAAGCACATCTTCCACTACTTTTGGATATGAACCTGAAGAAACCTTTGGCATTTGACTCATTTGTGAGACAAGAGTATTTAACTCACTGAGCTGCTGCTTCATAAAAGATTGATTATCTTCCATACTGGGTTCTGGCGGCGCTGAGTTCTTCTTTACGCTCAGCTTTTCTACGGGATCGACAGCTGCCAATACTTCTATTTTCGCCTTAGTAAATAAGCCAAGAAAACCTCCTGTTCGAATTTGTTTCGAATGTAAAATAACCGCTTCCTCACCTAAATCTGAACGAATGGCTTTCATAGCTTGCGGCATAGATTCTACTACATATTTTTTTACTTTCATCAGATATCCACCACTCCAACACTTTGAACTTCAACATTTGCTTCTAACTCGTTATATGATAAAACCGCCATATGAGGAAAATACCGCTCAGTGATTTGACGCACGTACATCCTCACTGCAGGAGAACATAACACAATTGGAGACTGTTCTTGAAAAGAAAGTGTTTCTATTTGCTTAGCTATACTTTCCACAATAGCTTGTGAAACGTTAAGGTCTAGTGATAAATAGTTCCCATGCTCCGTTTGTTGAACAGCTTCCGCCATCGTTTTTTCAACTTTTCCTGAAAGGGTAAGAACTCGAAGCAGACCTTCTTGGACCGTATATTGACTGGTAATTTGCCTTGCAAGTCCTTGCCTGACATATTCAGTTAACAAATCGGTGTCTGACGTCATTTTTCCGTAGTCGGCCAGCACCTCAAAAATAATGGGTAAATTTCGAATTGAGACGCTCTCTTTTAAAAGTTTTGCCAGTACCCTTTGAATGTCTCCAACGGAAAGCGGATTAGGCGTTACTTCCTCAATTAAAATAGGATACGTTTCTTTTGTGTGATCAATTAGTTGCTTTGTCTCCTGCCTTCCAATCAGCTCATGCGCATACGATTTTATAACTTCTGTTATGTGCGTAGACACAACCGACGGTGGGTCCACAACGGTATACCCAAACATCTCAGCCTGCTCCTTCACCGACTCGCTAATCCATTTCGCAGGCATTTTAAAAGCTGGTTCTAACGTATCAATTCCTTCAATCAACTCATCATCCATTCCGGGACTGATTGCTAAGTAGTGATCGAGCAGCAGCTCCCCTTTCGCCACTTCATTGCCCTTTATTTTAAGACAGTATTCGTTGGGCTGAAGCTGAATGTTATCTCTGATACGAACAACTGGAATGACTAATCCTAGCTCAAGTGCCAGCTGGCGCCTAATCATAACAATTCGATCGAGTAAATCGCCTCCTTGATTCGTATCAGCAAGCGGAATTAATGCATACCCAAATTCAAATTCAATCGGATCAACGCTTAATAGATTGACAACACTCTCTGGACTTTTCATTTCATTGTCTTCTAGCTCTTCTTCAGTAGGGGCCATTTCTTCACGAACCGCCTGATTTTTAGCCTGAGACAAATAATAGCCTCCCACCCCTAATAAAATAGCAATAGGCATTGTAATGACATCATTAATTGGCGTGATTAAACCAAGAGCGGCAATTGTTCCTCCAGTTACATAAAGCATAACGGGAAAAGCAAATAGCTGCCGTGTAATATCTTCGCTCAAATTGCCTGTTGAAGCAGCTCTCGTGACGATAATTCCCGTCGCTGTTGAAATCATGAGGGCTGGAATTTGACTCACTAATCCATCGCCTACTGTTAACAAAGTAAACGTTTGGGATGCTTCAGTGATGGACATTCCCATTTGCAGCATGCCGATAATAATTCCAAACAAGATGTTAATAAGGGTAATGACAATCCCTGCAATGGCATCACCTTTGACGAATTTACTAGCTCCATCCATTGCTCCGTAAAAATCTGCTTCGCGCTGAATTTTTTCACGGCGGTCAATTGCTTGTTTTTCTGAAATCATACCTGCATTTAAATCTGCATCAATGCTCATTTGTTTCCCTGGCATCGCATCCAAGGTAAAACGTGCGGCTACTTCAGAAACACGCTCCGCTCCTTTTGTAATAACAAGAAACTGAATGATAATTAAAATAATAAAGACAACAAACCCCACTAACGGATTTCCACCAATCACGAAGTGGCCAAATGTTTCCACTACTCCGCCTGCTTCTCCTGTTCCTAAAATTGAACGGGTTGTCGATACGTTCAAACCTAATCGAAACAGCGTAAGAACCAGCAGCAAAGACGGAAACACCGATAGCTCTAAAGGTTCTTTCATATTCATGGAAACGAGCAGTACAAGCAGCGCAAGAGAAATGTTAATCATGATTAAAATACTTAATAACCATGAAGGCAACGGAATAACAAGCATAACGATAATGAGTACAACACCTATAACAACTGGCAGTTCTCTTGCAGACATTAATTTTTCTCTCCTTACAATAGCGTAACGTTACATTTTATTTTGAATGCGGTATACGTAAGCTAATATTTCAGCCACCGCTTTAAAAAACTCTTCTGGAACCGCATCCCCTACTTTGGTTTGATCAAAAAGCGCTCTTGCCAGCGGGCGGTTCTCTACCATGATAATTTCATGACTTTTGGCAATTCCTTTGATCTTTTGAGCAATAAAATCTACGCCGCTGGCTACAACATAGGGAGCATCCATTTTTTCTTCATCATATTTTAAAGCAATGGCATAATGAGTAGGGTTTGTAATGACGACATCTGCTTTTGGAACTTCTTGCATCATGCGAGACATTGCCATTTCACGCTGCTTTTGCTTTATTTTTGATTTGATTAGAGGATCTCCTTCAATGTTTTTATGCTCATCTTTGATATCTTGCTTTGACATTCGAATATTTTTCTCGAAATCAAACTTTTGGTACAAATAATCAAGCAGCGATAAAAATAAAAGCATAAGCGAAGCTGCAAGTCCCATTTGAAAAACAAGCTTAGACAGAACAACCAGCGAGTCCCCTATACTTTTTTGAGATAAATTTAATACATCTTCTATGTGAATCCATAAGATAAAAAACGTGACGGCTCCGATACACATAATTTTCAGCGTTGACTTGATTAGTTCTACCAGCGCTCTCATGGAAAAAATTCGTTTGGCTCCGCTAATAGGGTTAATCTTTTCTAACTTAGGCTGAAGGGACTCCGTGGAAAAAAGAATGCCAACCTGCATATAATTCGCTCCGAGCGCAGCAACAAAAGCTGCGAGCATGACAGGACCCGCTGCAAGAGCAATTGAAGGAAGAAGATGCTTAAACATCGCAAATACGCGCTCTGCCGTCACTTCCTCAAGCATATACGTTTGAAAAGCTTCTCTTAACAGCTTCATCATTTGCTGTAAAAATTGTTTGGCTCCAAACAAAAAATAAAGAAAAACCATTAAAAGAATGAGCGCAGTGGTAACGTCTTGACTTTTAGCTACCTGTCCTTTTCTTCGAGAGTCCTGCTTTTTTTTAGGTGTAGCTTTTTCCGTTTTTTCTCCTGCAAAAAATTGCAAATCAACTTTTACTAAAAACAAAGCTACACCCCTCCTAATATGCGGATCATCGCGCGCATCGCTTCTATCATTTGTTCAAATATGATTTGCATCATATAAAACATGCTCCCCATCACTACAATTAGTAAAATAAAAGCAACGATGATTTTCACCGGAAATCCAACTACGAAAATATTTAACTGCGGAACCGTTCTCGCGATGATGCCAAGCGCGATATCGACTAAAAATAATGAACCAACCAAAGGCAAAGACATTTGAACGGCTACTAAAAACATAGATGAAAAAACAGTTATGATGTGTGTAGCAAATGCTTGGCTTCCCACAGGGAAAGCTACTTTGTCTAACGGAATAATTAAATAACTATTATAAATGCCGTCTATTAATAAATGATGCCCATTGGTCGATAATAAAAATAGAAGAGCAAATACATATAAATATTGACCTAGTATCGGACTTTGCGCCCCTGTCTGCGGGTCTATTACATTGGCAATGGCAAACCCAATTTGAAAATCGATGAGACCTCCGGCGATTTGAATAGCCATAATAAATACATACGCAGTCAAACCAATAAACAACCCAACAGCACATTCTTTTACTACTAAAAGTACAAACTGTGCATCTAACGAAACGACGGGTAAATCAATCGTTGTCGCAATAATGACGGATAGCAAGGCAGACAAACCTACCTTATGAACTGCGGGAATCGTTTTGTATGAAAATAGCGGAACAGTGATGAAAAAAGACGTTACCCGCACTAGTACTAGTAAAAACGCGGGATAGGATAAGATCAACTGACTCATAGCTATCCTACGTACCGATACAGATTTGCAAAAATTTCATATGTAAATGAAATCATTTTCGATAACATCCACGGACCAAAAAATACAATCCCTACTAAGACCGCTACAATCTTAGGAACAAAAGCAAGAGTTTGCTCTTGAATTTGGGTAGTTGCTTGAAAAATACTAATAATGAGCCCAACTACAAGGGCCAGCAGTAATAGAGGACCAGATACAATTAAAATCGTATACACGCCTTTTTCTGCTAACGAAATGACAAATTCTCCATTCATTGTCTATCACCTATTGAAAACTTATTAATAATGATTTAACAACTAAATTCCAGCCGTCAACCAGTACAAATAGTAAAATTTTAAATGGGAGCGAAATCATAACGGGAGGAAGCATCATCATTCCCATAGACATCAGCACGCTTGCTATAATCATATCGATAATGAGAAAAGGAATAAAAATCATAAATCCAATTTGAAATGCCGTCTTTAGCTCACTGATCGCATAAGCTGGAACGAGCGCAGTTAAGGGAATATCTTGAACAGAGGATGGTTTATCTATATCCGCATATTCTAAAAAAAGAGCTAAATCTTTTTGTCTTGTATGAGCACTCATAAATTCTTTCATTGGTTCAGCTGCTTTTTTATAGGCTTGATTCAACGTGATTTTTTCTTTTAAAAGCGGCTGAAGCGCCTGTTCATTTACCTGAGAAAAAGTTGGTGCCATAATAAAAAATGTTAAAAACAGCGATAAACCAACTAATACTTGATTAGGAGGCATTTGCTGTGTCCCAAGCGACGTACGTACAAATGAAAGCACAATGACAATTCGTGTAAAGCAGGTCATCATGATTAAAATTCCAGGAGCTACTGAAAACACCGTCAGCAGCAACAAAAGCTGGACAGAAGTTGAAATATTTGTAGGACTGCTCGAGTTAAAGAGATTCATCACTTCATTCATCGTTCTTTTTGTTCCTTTCTAACTCTTTCAGTGCGTTTTGTCTTTTTATTTTCATTTCATTCATTTCTCGCTGAAAAAGCTGCTGAAAAGAATGACTAGATTTCTCTTCTTTTTTAGAAGTGAATTTTTCTAAAAAAGACGGTAGTACGACTTTATATTCGCCCTCGTTTTTCTGTTGTTCCTCATACTGCGTAAGCAGCTGCTGTTTCTCTTGCCCTGTAATTTCTGAAAGAAGCTGCACATTTTCACCGACTCCAATAACAAAAAGCTGATTTCCAACTTTGACTACTTGTACAGACTTGCTGCTTCCAACATTTGTACCACCCAAGTTTTGTACGACTTTATTTTTTTGTAGCAGCCTTCCTTTTTTATTTACAAATTTTAAGAGCGCAAAAAGCAGCCCAATTACAAGTAAAAACGCGAATATCATCTTCACGATATCTCCAGCTGAAAGCGCAGGCGTCGCCTGGAGTTCAGTTTTTTCTTTTGAATCAGTACTCTCACTCTCTGAACACTTCTCCGTTTTCTCCAAACATTCTTTTACCGATGCAGATCCACTTTCTGCATAGACGATTTGATTTGATCCTGCTAATACGCTTATTAACAGCGCAACAATTACGAACTTTCGCAGCAATGTCTGCCACCTCTTACTTCAACATAGTGTAAGATTAGCGGGAAACTCCCGCCAATCTGTTGTTCATCCAATTGCTTTTGAAATTGCCTCTAATACACGATCTGCTTGAAACGGCTTAACGATAAAATCTTTTGCCCCTGCTTGAATGGCATCAATCACCATTGCCTGCTGTCCCATCGCTGAACACATGATCACCTTGGCATCACTTTTTATGTTTTTAATTTCTTTTAAGGCCGTAATTCCATCCATTTCAGGCATCGTAATATCCATTGTGACAAGATCTGGTGCATGCTCTTTAAATAACTCCACAGCCTGCTGGCCATCTGCCGCTTCCGCTACTACTTCATATCCATTTTTCGTTAAAATATCTTTAATCATCATGCGCATGAATGCAGCATCATCTACAATTAAAATTCGGTTTCCCATCTCTACTCCTCCTAAAAATCATTACTTTAGTTTGTTAATACGGTCTCTTTGACTAATAATATCAGTTACGCGAACGCCAAAATTCTCGTCAATGACGACCACTTCACCTTTTGCAATTAATTTGCTATTAATCAAGATATCTACCGGTTCGCCTGCTAGTTTATCAAGTTCAATGATTGCACCAGAAGATAATGCTAAAATCTCTTGAACCGTTCGCTTAGTCCTTCCAAGCTCCACGGTAACTTGAAGCGGGATATCAAGCAGCATGTCTAAATTTCGTGAATCCCCTTGAGGAGAAGACACGTGCTCGAACTCTGAAAACGATGCGGGCTGAACATCAACTGGTACACGAACAGGTTCTGCCTGCTGTGTTTCTTCATGCTGTATGTATTCAGCTGCTGGCTGTTCTGTTTGCTTTTCATTAAGGTCTGATTCTTTTTCAATAGAAGCTGCCGTACCTTCTGCGCTTGGAACTAAGAGCTCTTCCACCAAACTTTTGGCAAAAGATATCGATAACAGCTGCATAATATTCGAATCGATTAATGTGCCTACCTTCAAATTAAAAGAGACTTTTACAAAGACGTCATCTTGGGGAATCAGCTCTGTACCTTCTCCTTTTTGAATATTTAAAATATCTAAGCTCGGCGGAGAGATATCAATTTTCTTTTGAAATACCGTAGACATAGACGTCGCTGCAGAACCCATCATTTGATTCATCGCTTCCTGCACTGCACTCAGCTTAATTTCATCCATGATTTCCGTCGGATTCTCACCCGTTCCACCAAGCATCAAATCTGAAATAACAGCTGCATCTTCATGTTTAATAACTAACAAATTCGTACCAGAAAAACCTTCTGTATACTGAACTTGCACAGCGACATGAGGATTTGGAAATTCATCCGTCAGCTCTTCTTTATATACGAGCGATACAAACGGTGTGGTAATATCGACTTTTTGATTCAATAAAGCCGACAGCGCTGTTGCTGAACTGCCAAACGAAATATTTCCAATTTCGCCAAGCGCGTCTTTTTCCATTTCCGTAAAGTAATCGTCTACTTGACTTGACTTATTCGGCTCTGAAAACTCGTCAAGTGAAGAAGTTCCTTTTAACAACGCATCAATTTCATCTTGCGAAAGCATGTCATCGTTCATTCCTTTCGTTCCTCCTCTTAACATCATCTAGAATTTGCACAGCGACTTTCCGACTGACTTTTCCAGGCTGTGCAATAAATTTAGGTTGTTCTCCGACGTAAATAGTTAACGGATTATGAACGCTTGTTTGCAGTCGAATAACATCTCCCGCATCTAATGCTAGGAAATCTTCAATGGAAATATCCGCTTTTCCTAGCTCGGCTACAACCTGCAATTCCGCATCATTAATTTGTTCCTTTAGCTGCTCAACCTCTTGTACGTTAGGTTCTTTTTTCGAAGATTGCATCCAGTAATGAACGGACAGTTTGGACACAATCGGCTCAAGCGTCACGTGCGGAATACATAGATTGATCATGCCCGTTTCATCTCCAATTTGTACGTTTAATGAAATGACGATGACAATTTCATTTGGTGAAATTACCTGCAAAAACTGAGGATTCACTTCAAACTCTGATGTTTCAGGTTCAATTTCCGCAATAGAACTCCAAGCTTCTCTCATACTGTCTAACGTTTTCTCTAACAAGTTTCGAACCAAGCTCGTTTCAATCTCCGTTAAGTTACTAATTTTCCCACCGCTCTCGCCTTGTCCCCCGAGCAAGCGGTCAAGCATCGCATAGGCAATGTTCGGATTGACTTCCATAATGATATGCCCTTCTAAAGGAGGGACAGCTATCACATTTAAGATGGTTACTTTCGGAACAGAGCGAATGAACTCCTCATACGGAATTTGATCCACTGATACAACGGACACTTGTACAACGTTACGAAGCTGTGCCGAAAAGACGTTGATGAGCATGCGCGCATAATTTTCATGAATTCGCGTCAAACTGCGAATCTGATCTTTTGAAAAACGCAGCGCGCGTTTAAAATCATATGTACGAATGCGCTGTTTTTTATTTTCCTTTTTTAGCTCATCCGCATCCATCTCTCCGGTTGATAACGCGGATAATAGGGCATCAATTTCATTTTGTGATAATACATCCCCAGCCACTAGCTTCCCTCCCTTTTTCTTTACTGCAACACTTTAGACGTTGTATAAATTTTAACAACATGTCCGTTTTCCATTAATTGATCAATTTGCTTTGCAATATCTGTTTCTAACGTACTGAGCCCTTGCGTTCCTTCAAAATCTTGAGCACTCATATCGGAGAGCCGTTTGATAATAATGTCTCTTACTTGAAAGTCTCTTTTTTGAAGCTCTGCTGCCGCTTTTTTACTATCCATTTGAATTTTAAAGGAGATGCTGATGTAGTTATTGCTTTTTAAATTGGTTTTAATATCCGTTACATCTACAGAAGCTTTAATCACATCGTCGATAGATGGACCTTTTTCAGTACCTGCCTGCTCCGTATACTTTAACGTCACAATAACCGCAATGCTTCCTATTAAAGTAAGAGAAAGCAGGATAATAATCATCTTACTAATTAGCTTATTTTTGAACACACTTTATTCCTCCGTCGTTTGCTGCAGTCCTAATACGTTAATTCGCTGATAATAACTCGTCACTTTCTCATTCACTTCTTCAACTGAATCCTTTACCACTAGCTTTTTGTTATTTGTTAGCGTAATAGTTGTATCGGGAAATGCCTCAACCTGCTCGATGTAAAGAGCATTTAACGTAAATGTTTTGCCGTTTAGCCTCGTTAAAGTGATCATAATCAACCGGAGTAATACCTACTCCTTCCTCCCGCCTATCGTTTTAGATTCACTAATTCTTGCAGTATTTCATCGGATGTTGTGATAATTCTTGTATTCGCTTGAAATCCGCGCTGTGCAACAATCATGTCCGTGAATTCCTCGGATAAATCAACGTTGGACATTTCAAGGGCGCTTGAGACGAAGGTTCCTGTACCGTTGGCTCCTGGAGCTCCTAGCAAAGGATTTCCTGAGTTTACGCTTTGAGTAAATAAATTTCCTCCTGCCTTTTGGAGTCCTTCATTATTTGCAAATTTAGCAAGTTCAATTGTTGGTGTATTTGGAGTTATATTTCCGTTAGCATCTATGATATTAACCTTCCCATTTGCTCCTATACTGTAGCTCTTACTTGTTGAAGGAATATTAATATTCCCTCCTCCAGTTTTTTGTACATACAGTCCATCACCCGTTACCAAATTACCGCTGCTATCCAAATAAAAATTACCTGCTCTTGTGTAATAATTTGTGTTTCCATCATTTACAACAAAATACCCATCCCCAGAAATAGCCAAATCAAGCGGACGTCCCGTTGACTGAATGCTTCCTGCCGTTTGAACTGTATCAATCGTGCCAATCTGTGAACCTAACCCGACTTGTTTAGCATTAACACCTCCACGGTTAGCTCCCGGTGCCGTCGCTCCTGCTACCTGCTGACTTACTAAATCTTGAAACGTTGTACGTCCTTTTTTATAGCCGTATGTATTAACATTGGCAATGTTATTTCCTAGGACATCTAATTTAGTTTGAAAATTTTTCATGCCGCTGATTCCTGAATACATCGAACGTAACATAAAATCACTCCTTAAATTTGGTTGGTTAACTGCTTACTTCTAAGATATCGTTTAGCGAAAGTACCGTATGATTTTCATCGTTGATCGTAAACGATATCTCATTGTTTTTGACGGATGCTGTTGAAATGACTCCTTGCTTTTTATTTCCTTCTTCATCTAACCATGCAGCGGTTTTACCAATTAATTCGCTTCCTTTTAAAATAGGAGAAGCCTGAGACTGCGTTACAAACGTATTGAGCGATGTGCTCATATTTGTCATTTGTTCAAGGGATGAAAACTGAGCCATTTGAGCAATAAAGTCTTTGTCTTCCATTGGATTCATTGGATCTTGATTTTGAAGCTGAGCAATCAAAAGCTTCAAAAAGTCATCTTTGCCAAGCGAGCTGTTTCCCGTTTGCTTCACTTGTGTGTCCCTATTGCTTAAATACAAGTCAGACGTAATTTCATTTGTCATTGTTATCACCTATACGTTGTAGTTAATGAGCGCTGATTCAAAAGAAGATAGAAAGGAAGCCGATTCTTCCAATTGTTGTGAATCTTGATCTTCTTCTTCTTTTTTAAACGCTTCTTTTTCTTGTCTTTCTTTTTGCTGGTCGTTTTCATTGTTATACGACATCGCTTGTTCTGACAGTAGCACATCGATTTTATCAATTGATACATGCTGAGACGCGAGACCGTGCCGCAAAGTTGAAAGATTGGAGTCCAATAACTCTTTTGTTTTTGCTGACGATACGACAATTCGCGCAACCGTTTCGCTGTCTTTCTGAAGCATTTCAATTGAAATCGCACCTAGCTGTTTAGGAAATAACTTAATGAGAAGCTTGGATGTTCCCTCTTCGGCACTAAACGAAGCTTTACTCCATACTTTCTCAAGCTCGTTTACCAAATTGCTAGACTGCTGATAGTCAGATTTTGCTTGCCCTAGATAAATAGAGAACTGCTGAAGCTTAGGCATTTCTCCACTTCCAAAGGATGATGGCTGATTCTCTACTGGCGCCCCGGTTGTGTGTGTACCTGCCGAACTTTCGCTATTTTTCGAAAAGCTATTGGTATCTATACTTCCGCTGGGTACAACCACATCTTTTTTCCATGGAAGCTGATTAAAAAACGGTACTTTTTCTTCTTTAGGAAAAGCAGTCATATTTTTCACAGAACTTTCTGAAGCTGTATGAACAGCGTCCACATCCCCTTGTTCAACCGATACATGCTGAGACCCGAGAGCTTGCCGTAATCTGAAAAGATTGGCATCTAACAGCTCTTTTGTTTTCGCTGACATTACCACAACCTGCGCAATCGTTTCATCGTCTTGTTGAAGCACTTCAATTGATATTGTCTCTAGCTTCTTTGGAAATAGCTGAATGGAAAGCTTGGATACTCCCTCTTCAGAACCACTCGAAGCTTTACTCCATATTTTCTCCAGCTTGTTTACCAGATCGCTAGACTGTTCATAATCTGATTTCGCTTTCCCTAAATCAATAGAAAACTGCGGCCTTTTTTCTTCTTTACCAAAAGCATTCATCTCTGTTACACAGCTTTCTGGAGCTGCTTGAACGTCCGCCGCATCCACTTGTTCAACCGATACATGCTGAGAAGCGAGAGCTTGCCGTAAACTGAAAAGGTTGGCATTTAACAGCTCTTTTGTTTCCACTGACGATACAGCTACTTGTGCAACCGTTTCATTGTCTTGTTGAAACACTTTAATTGAAATCGTACCTAGCTGCTTTGGAAACAGCTTAATGGAAAGCTTGGCTGCTCCTTCTTCAATACTGATGGAAGCTTCACTCCATATTTTTTCCAGATTATTTACCAAATCCCTAGACTGCTGATAGTCTGATTTTGCTTGGCTTAAATCAATAGAAAACTGCGGCTCTTTTTCTTCTTTACCAAAAGCATTCATCTCTGTTACAGAACTTTCTGGAGCTGCTTGAACGCCCGCCGCATCCACTTGATCAACCGCTACGCGTTGAGACGCAAGAGCTTGTCGTAAGCTGAAAAGGCTGGCGTCTAAAAGCTTTTTTGTTTTCGCTGACGTTACCACAACCTGCGCAATTTTTTCATTGTCTTGTTGAAGCACTTCAATCGAAATCGTACCTAGCTGCTTTGGAAACAGCTTAATGGAAAGCTTGGCTGCTCCTTCTTCAGTACTGATCGAAGCTTTACTCCATACCTTTTGCAGCTCGTTTACCAGATTGTCAGACTGTTGATGATCAGAGTTTGCTTGTCCTAGATCAATAGAAAACTCTTGAATCTTAAGCATTTCTCCAGCTCCAAAAGCTGATGGGTTATTTTCTAACATCACCAAGGCCGTTTTAGCGGTGAAAGAACTTTCACTATCTATACTTGGGTTACCTAAAAACACATCTTTTTTCCATGGAAACTGATTCAAAAGCGGCACTTTTTCCGCGTTCTGAAAAGCGGCCCTATCTCTTACAGAACTTTTTGGAGCCGCATGAACAACGGCGAAGAAACCAGCTGAGCGCTTTTCATGTAAGGTATCGGTTAATACACGTGGTTGTTTATGAATTTTCTCTATTTTTTCAACAGCAGCTTTCTCCAAGCCTTGAAGCTGCGTATCTGAAAGCTTCACTGACTGTAGCTGCGGTTTTTGTAGTTCTTCCATCAGCTCAGCGAATTCTGTTTGAAACGCAGACGACGTGTTTTTACATATAGTCAACAAGCTAGAAATAGAAGACAAATATTGTTCTTGACTGTCTGTTTTAGATGAAACAGGTTCCTGCTGCATTTCTGTTAACACGTGCTGCAGCTTTAGAAGCGGCTGTTCCAAATCTAGACTACTTGGAATACTACTGATCATTTCGGCTAGATGTTCGTATAAGACAGACGGTTCATCTCCTTCATATTCTGCTTCGCTTAACTGAATCGCAATTAACCCGACCGCGTTAAAGACGTCTTGATTTATCGCTTGTTCATTCAATGATTTCTCCCGGCTCGCTAAAGGTTGCGCATTTAGCTGCTGAAGCTGTTGAACGATTTCTTCAAAAAAACCCTGAGTCTGAATAACAGCCGCTTTTTCATCGCAGTTTACCTTTGATGCAGCTGCTGGACGTAGTGAAATTTCCACTGTTTTCACCTCTGCTTTTATTCATCAATCTGATCTGTTAACAATGTCGTATAGCGTGCAGCTACTTTCGGATCCATTTTTTCTAAGATTGCCGTTCTTGTACTTGCTTTGAACTGCTTAAGCATCGCGACCGCTTTGTCTTCTTTTAATTCGGCAAAAATGAGCGCTGCATTTTTAGGAGACATGTTTTCATAGGTAGCAATGACATCTTTTTTCGCCAGCTGATTGTTCTTTTGTTTTTTCGCTTCGTCATCGGCTTTTTCTTCCATATCACGCATTTCAATTTTTAGTTCATCCATTTGACGATCTTTTGTACTGATCGTTTTCTCATAGGCTGAAATTTGCTTTTCTTTCGTGCTCAGCTTCTTTTGAAGGCTCTCAACCTGCTTTTGTATTTCTTCATTGCTTTCTTGAATATTTTCATTTTTTTGTGACTGCTCACTTGATACAAATGGAATGGCGTGTGTAACAGCAGAAACCTTATCATTTATATTGACGCCTAAAAGTGTCAGGACAATGTAAGCTGCCAAGATGAGGAACACCGCTGGAATAAAGATTAAAAATAAAAACACCTGGCTTTTACTGTAAGATTTCCCATCTTCATAGTTTTCTTCTTCGTACTCTTCTCTTAATTCTTTTCGTTTAGCCATGTTTTTCACCTAATTTCTATGCAGCATGTACTGCTGTAAAGACAGCTCATCCATTTGCTTCGCTTCTAATTGTTTTTCCGCTGTTATATAAGAATCGTAGTCTTTCTTTTTTAATTTTTCATACTTCTTTACTTCTATATTCTTTTCTTCTAGCTTCAGTTTCTTTAAGTTCATTTGCTGTCTGGCAAACATGACCTCTTGTTGCAGCCTTTCAATCACTCGTTCGGCACTTGTTAAAAACTGCTGAAATGATGTAATTTCTAAAATAGAAAGCCCCTGCTTCATTTTGCCCGTATGCTGTTCAATCAGCGTTTCTTTTTCTTTTAACTTTTTATAAAGCTTTTCACCCGCTGTTTCAAACTGCTGTAAGGACTGATTATATTGAGATAGCAGTTCATCTTTTTCATTTGACTTAATTGCCATTATTTTAGATAACCTAAATTCATATGCCATATTTACTCACCTTTCACAAACAGTTCACAGAGCTTTGTTACACTTGTTTCAAACGATGGATGTTCGTTCGTTTTTTGCTTTAAAAACGCCTCAATGACAGGATGATAGTGGATTGCCTCATCAATGTAAGCAGAAGATCCTCTTTTGTAGGCACCTATGTTAATTAAGTCTTCAGAATTAGCGTAGGTAGCCATTAATGAACGCAGTTTTTCAGCTGCTTCTTTATGCCGTTCACTTACGATATGGTTCATCACGCGACTAACGCTTTTTAAGACATTGATGGCCGGATATTGACCTTTATTGGCAAGCTCCCTGTCTAGTACAATATGTCCGTCTATAATGCCTCGCACCGTATCCGAAATAGGTTCGTTCATATCATCACCGTCTACTAATACAGTGTAAAAAGCGGTAATAGATCCATGTTGATTAGTCCCTGTACGTTCAAGCAGCCTTGGCAAGCTAGCAAAAACAGATGGTGTATAACCTTTGGTAGTCGGAGGTTCACCTACGGCTAATCCAATTTCTCTCTGAGCCATTGCTATACGGGTAACAGAATCCATCATCATCATGACGCTCAGCCCCTCATCTCGAAAGTATTCAGCAATAGAAGTAGCTGTATATGCTGCTTTCATTCGAAGTAGAGCAGGCTGATCCGAGGTAGCAACTACTACAACGGAGCGCTTTAACCCTTCCTCTCCAAGATCTCGTTCAATAAATTCTCTAACTTCTCTTCCTCGCTCGCCTACAAGGGCAATGACATTGATATCTGCTTTTGTATTACGAGCAATCATCCCGAGCAGCGTACTTTTCCCAACACCGCTTCCTGCAAAAATACCTATGCGCTGCCCTCGGCCTACGGTTAACAAACTATCAATCGTCCGTACACCTACTTCAATAGGCTGTTCAATAGGCGGGCGCTCTAAAGGATTAGGGGGGTCTTGATCGGTTAAAACAAAAGGCAAATAATGAGAAAGTTCAGACCCATCTAAAGGGTTGCCTAACGAATCAAGCACTTGACCTATTAACTCTTTCCCCACGCTTACCTGCAGAGGTTTTTCTGTTGTTTCCACTAGGCAGCCAGGTCCGATATATCGAACAGACGTATAAGGCATTAAAACGACGTGCTCACCGTTAAAACCAACAACTTCTGCACGAATTTTATCTCCTCGTTCACTGAGATGAATAAAACAAACATCTCCTATTGACGTTCTAGGTCCTTTAGATTCAATCATCATTCCTACTACTCGGCTGACTTTCCCGTACCGTTTAAAAGAAGATGTGCGCGGGATTTCATGAATGAGTTGTGCGACTTTCATGTTTACTCCCCTCTAACAAACGTTCTTTTAATTTTTTCTTCATTTCCATTAACTGACTATCAAAAGAAGCAACAAGACGCCCATAAGAGGAATCGATGACACAATCCATTTCCTGAAGATTTTCATCTGCATAAATAAACAGCCCGGTTTCTCCGTTTAATAAATCGAACAGTTCTCGTTTATGTTCACATACATATGCATATTTTTTGGGAGAAACAAAAAGCTGGATTTCTTTATGTTCTCTAACTTCTTTTAAAGACCTTGCAACAAGTGATAAAAATGATTCATCTCTTTGAAGCTGCTCATTTAAAAGCGTTTCTGCTAGGGTGAAACCTAATTCAAAAATGACTTCTTCAGATTGATTTATATATTCGTAGTACTGATTCTTTGTTTCGTCAACAATGTTTCGCGACATGGCTAATACATGTTCGTACTCTTGTTTCCCTTGAAGCAGCCCTTCTTCGTACCCTTCTTCATAGCCGCGTTTTTTTTCTTGTTGAAACAGCAGCACCTTCTCTTCTTCCCACTGCTTTTTCAAATGTTCAACTTCGTTTTGAGCTTGTTTGCGGTAAGCGTCTGCCTCGGTCTTTATCATTTCAGCTTCACTATGCGCTTGTTCAATAACGTGCTGTGCATTTTCTTGCTGAAGATGTTCTTCTGTCGGCTCATCTTGTATCGGAAAACCAAATGGAATGACTTGAATGTGCTTAGCATTTTCGTCTGAAAGTTTGTTCGTATAAGTTGATTTAATGATATTAGACAATAATATCGTCTCCTCCACCTCGAGCTAGTACAATTTCACCAGCATCTTCTAAACGTCTAATTGCAGCAACGATACGTGACTGGGCTTCCTCTACATCTTTCAAACGCACAGGGCCCATAAATTCCATTTCTTCTTTAAACGTTTCCACCATACGGCTAGACATATTTTTAAAAATAATAGATTTCACTTCTTCACTTGCTACTTTTAAGCTCAACAATAAATCATCATTTTCTACATCTCGTATCACACGCTGAATAGAACGGTTATCGAGCGTTACGATATCCTCAAATACAAACATTCGCTGTTTGATTTCTTCTGCTAATGCCGGATCTTGAATTTCAAGCGTATCAATAATAATTTTTTCAGTCGCTCGGTCCACTCCATTTAATACTTCAACTACTGCTTCTAAACCACCTGTTTGGGTATAGTCTTGGGTAACGGTAGCTGAAAGCTTTCTCTCTAAAATTTGCTCCACTTCATTAATGACTTCCGGAGACGTACTTCCCATCGTTGCAATCCGCCTTGCAATATCCGCTTGCCTTTCCTGAGGCAGTGATGATAAGATTTGTCCTGCCTGCGGCGGTTCTAAGTAAGATAAAATAAGGGCAATCGTCTGAGGATGCTCATGCTGAATAAAATTTAACAGCTGCATAGGATCAGCTTTTCTGGCAAAGTCAAACGGACGAACTTGCAAAGAAGAAGTTAATCGATTGATAATCATCATAGCCTGCTCTGGTCCAAGTGCTTTTTCTAACACCTGTTTCGCATAGCTTACTCCTCCTTTTTCAAGGTAGTTTTGAGCAAGCGTTATTTGTTCAAACTCATGAAGCACAGCTTCTTTTAGGGACGGCTCTACCTTTCTCACTGAAGAAATTTCAAGCGTTAGTTGCTCAATTTCATCTTCACTGAGATGTTTATAGATAGAAGCTGATACATCCGGACCGAGAGAAATCAACAAAATTGCTGCTTTTTGCTTTCCAGTTAACTCATTTTTTTGCATAGCCTTTACCATTAGCTTTCCTCCTAATCCTCACTAATCCATGTTCGTAGCAGCTTTGCAAACTCTTCCGGGTCTTGCTTCGCTAACGTTTCAAGATTGCTTTTTGTTTGCTGTTCAGCACTTAAAACAGGGGCTTTTTGTGCCGCTTCATATGCTTCTAAAGTTTCATCATACTCTTCATCATATTCGTCTTCATCTAAGTCTTGACGCCTTTTCCTAACCAACAGCACAATAAGAACAACAATAATAAGCAGCAGTGCTCCTCCGATTATATACATCCACAATGGAATCGAACTTGCTGTGCTGTCAGCTGTTTCTTGTCCATTAAACGGCTGAACGGAAACGGTAATCTTATCGCTGACCGCGTTATCCGAGAGAGCTTTCGTATTTGCATCTTTTGAAATAGAAGTACGGACAATTGTACCTAACATTTTTTGAACGTCTGACTCAAGTGTATCGGACACTTGTGATTTCCCTTTTGCATTGGAGGGATCTATCATTACTTGAATGCCAAGGTCTTGAATTTTGTATGGACTTTCAACGATTTCTTTATGAATTCGATTCACTTCATAATTAATACGTTCTTCGTTTTTTTCGTAGTCTCCGTCTCCACTTGCTGTGCTAGATGAGTAATTTGTTGTATCTTCTTCTCCTGTTCCAGCAACGCCTCCATCTTGAGCATTTTTACCAGAAAATGTTTCATTGATTTTTTCAGCGCTAACGGCAATTCCTTGCATATTATCTTTATCAACAGGCTCTACTAGCTTTTCTTCGCGATTTTCCTGTGTAAAATCAAGATCTGCTGTAACAGAGACCATTACTTTGTCTTGACCGACCAGTCTTCCTAGCATTTGCTGTACTTGACGCTGAATATCCCGCTCAACTTCTTTTTTCGCTTCGTTCTGCGAAGCAAATGAGCTAGAAGCTGAATCCGTTTCATTTCCTTTTAAATCAAAGTACTCAAAATATTGGTTCATAATGACGATATTATCTGTAGGAAGGTTTGGCACACTTTTGGATACTAAATGATAAAGAGATTTAATTTGCTGATCATCAAATTTATAACCAGCCTTTGTATTAAGCACAATCGATGCAGAGGCTTCTCCCTGCTTTTCATTCGCCCATACACTTTCATTGGGAAGGGTAATCATCACTTTTGCATCGTTGACTCCTTGAATGTTTTTCATTAAGTTAGCCAATTCAGTTTGCATCGCATCGAGTTTTAACACATCAAATTCATTGTCTGTCATACCAAAGCTCGCATTTTTCCCAAAAAACGAATAGTCGATACTTCCGCTATCAGGAATTCCTTGTGCAGCTAAATCAACTTTTAGCGAGTCAACGCTTTGTTCAGGCACCGAAATGGTTGTTCCATTATCAGAGATTTCTGAAGGAACGCTTCTAGCATCAAGCTCTGCTTTGATTTGTCCTGTTTCTTGAGCCGATAGATTGCTATAAAGAGGGACAAATTTATCTTTGTTTAAGAAAACAGATGCTAAACTAATGACTAGAATAGCCGCAAGAGGAGCAGCGATAAGGGCTATTTTCTGTCCTTTTTTGCGGTTATTCCAAAAGACTTTCATCTTATCTCGATAAAGAGCTATTCTTTCATTCATGGTATTCCTCCGGTTATTACTATTTTCATTTTCTTTAATAACCGCTCAATTACATTTGCATTCTCATCATTTCCTGATAGGCTTCAACAGCTTTATTGCGTATTTCAAGAGCCGTTTGCATCGTAATACTTGCTTTTTGAGCAGTAATCATTACATCTTGGAGTTCGACATTTTCTCCTTTAGCAAGCTTTTCAGTCGCTATATCCGAAGCGCGTTGAGCATTGTTTAACTCATTGATTGAGTCTTTTAAAAACGTTGAAAACTGTTGAGTTGTTTGTCCAGTGCCAGTCGAAGCGGCTGTTTTTGCTATTGCTATTTGATTGCTGATACCATTAATCATTTTATCGCTCCTTTATTTTCCAATTTCTAACGCCTTTGTTAATATACTTTTGTTTGTATTAAAGACCGTCACGTTTGCTTCATAGGATCGAGTAGCACTAATTAAATCCGTCATTTCCTTTAAGGGATCTACGTTCGGCATCTGCACGTACCCTTGGTCATTAGCATCTGGATGCGTCGGATTATATACTAAATTAAAAGGAGTATTATCTTCTACGATATCTGTGACTTTTACACCATTGTTTTGACTTTTATTGATTTCAGAGTGTAAGAGAGACGAAAAAGAAGGCGAACGATCAGACTGCATGACAACCATTTTTCTTTTGTAAGGCTGCCACTCACCATTAACGTACGTCCCTCTTGTCGTTTCAGCATTCGCCATGTTAGATGAAACAACGTCCATCCTTAAACGATTGGCAGTTAAAGCTGAAGATGTAATATTCATATTTTGAAAAATAGTCAAACTTATCTCCCCCCTCTAATGACTGTTTGAAGAGAATTAAATTTTCCGTTTAAACGATCTACTAGCGCCTCATAGTAAATTTGATTTTCAGCCATATCCGCCATCTCTTTATCCATATCCACATTGTTTCCATTTGCTTGATAGGAAGTGTTTCCTTGCTGGGTAATCACTCGCTGGGATGAATCGGAAAATGGGATATGTTTTGAATCAGTCTGATATGCTTCTAACTCGTTATGTAATAAATCTCGAAATTCACTCGTACGCGATACTGTTTTCGATTTATAATTTGGAGTATCAACGTTTGCGATATTTTTTGCAATCGTCTGCTGCTTTTGTGACGCGTAGCTAATTCCATTTTCAATTGTTTGAAAAGTAGTTGAAAACAAACTCAATTCTTACACCTGCTTACCTATTCTATTTTTCTCAAAAATGAGACAAATTTCGACTTTAGTACCATAGAACTTATTGTAAGAAAAACTTCATGCAATGTCTATCCTTTTTTAAGAACTTTTGGACTATAAACCAAAATTTTCATTCGATTTCCAAGCATATTTTAACATCAATGCTGTACTTTAGCTCTATTTTTTTAATTTAAAATCAAAATGCATACCATAAGTCCTGAACAATATGTAATAAAAGTAACGATTTGTAATCAACTAGTATCTTTTTACTATTTAAAGATTCTATAATATAATTTTTAGATTTTTATATGAAGTTTGTTAAAGATTTATAAAAATAGTGAACGAATCGTCTTAACCCAGAGCGAACCTTTTCATACTGAGAGCATATAAAAAAAGCACACGGGCTTTGCCCGTGTGCTTTTTGGTTCATAAACTTAGTTAGATTTTAATTTTTCAAGCTCTACTAAGAATTTGTTGTTAAGAACTTTAATGTAAGTTCCTTTCATTCCTAGCGAACGTGATTCGATAACGCCAGCACTTTCTAATTTACGTAGCGCATTTACGATTACTGAACGTGTAATTCCAACGCGGTCAGCAATTTTACTTGCGACTAATAGTCCTTCATTTCCATTTAACTCTTCAAAGATGTGCTCAATAGCTTCTAACTCACTGTATGATAATGAGCTAATTGCCATTTGTACAACAGCTTTGCTACGCGCTTCTTCTTCAATCTCTTCTGCTTTTTCACGAAGAATTTCCATACCTACTACCGTTGCACCGTATTCAGCAAGGATTAAATCATCGTCTTCGAACTGACGGTCTAAACGAGATAGTACAAGCGTACCTAGACGCTCTCCGCCTCCGATAATTGGAACGATTGTTGTTAGTCCTGCATCAAATAAGTCTTTATTTTCAACTGGGAAAGCTGTATATTGACTTTCAATGTTTAAATTAGAAGATGTTTCTTGAATGTTAAATAGGCTTTGAGTATATTCTTCTGGGAACTGGCGTGCTTCTAACATATCTTTCATGCGCGCATTCTCAATTTGCTGTTTAACAGCGATTCCTAATAATTTACCGCGACGACTTACTACGAATACGTTTGATTCGATCACTTCGCAAAGTGTTTCAGCCATTTCTTTAAAGTTTACTGGTTTACCAGCTGCTTTTTGTAGCATTGCATTAATCTTTCTAGTTTTCCCTAATAAATCCATTAGTACTCTTCCTCCTGCGATTTCAGTTCTATAAAATAAATTGACTCAAATCTTTGTTTTTAGCGATTTTTTCTAATTTTTCTTCCACATACTGCGGAGTAATCACAATTTTCTCTAATGTTACTTCTGGTGCTTCAAACGATAAATCCTCTAGCAAACGTTCTAAAATCGTATGAAGCCTTCTTGCACCAATATTGTCTGTATCTTGATTTACCTGATATGCAATTTCTGCAATCTTACGTATAGCATCGTCAGAAAATTCAATTTGTATACCTTCAGTTTCCAATAATGCCGCATATTGCTTTAATAACGCATTATCTGGCTCTACTAAAATGTTTATAAAATCTTCAACGGTTAGCTTCGTTAATTCAACGCGAATTGGGAATCGACCTTGCAATTCTGGAATTAAATCCGACGGTTTTGATACATGGAAAGCACCAGCTGCTACAAATAAAACATGATCAGTTTTGACTGCACCATATTTGGTAACAATCGTTGATCCTTCTACAATTGGTAAAATATCTCGCTGCACGCCTTCACGTGAAACATCAGCGGAAGATGAATTACCACTTTTTTGAGCAATTTTATCAATTTCGTCAATGAAAATAATTCCGTATTGTTCTGCACGATTCACAGCTTCTTGCGTCACTTCATCCATATCAATCAATTTTTGCGCTTCTTCATTTGTTAATACTTTTCGTGCATCTTTAACAGTAAGTTTGCGCTTTTTTTGTTTTTTAGGCATAAAATTGCTTAAGGCATCCTGCATGTTCATGCCCATTTGTTCCATACCCGAACCTTGTAACATATCAAACATAGAAGGCTGTTGCTCTTCTACTTCAATTGTGACATAATGATTTTCAAGCTCTCCTAGAGCAAGCTGATGAGCAATCTGCTTGCGCTTCGTTGCAATATTCGTTTCCTCATCTTGATCAGGATCCGCATCGCTTGACTGTGTACCGTTTGAAAAAATCATTTCAAACGGATTTTTAAACGATTGCTGCTTCTTTTTGCTTGGAACAAGAAGCTCCACTATCCGCTTGTTTGCATTTTCTTCTGCACGATCACGCACGCCGTTCATTTTTTCTTCTTTCACAAGTCGAACTGACGTTTCCACTAAATCACGAACCATTGATTCCACATCGCGTCCTACATATCCAACTTCCGTAAATTTTGTTGCCTCAACCTTAATAAAAGGTGCACCGACAAGCTTAGCTAAGCGGCGTGCAATCTCGGTTTTACCCACACCTGTAGGACCAATCATTAAAATGTTTTTCGGCACAACTTCATCACGTAAAGATTCGTCTAGCAGACCGCGGCGATAGCGATTTCGCAGCGCAACAGCGACCGCTTTCTTTGCCTTCGTTTGACCAATAATATACTGATCGAGCTTTTCTACAATTTGTCGAGGTGTTAAATGAGAATTCATAAAAAAATCCCCTTTCCTACAGTTCTTCTACAATAATATGATCATTTGTATAAACACATATCTCACTTGCTACATCTAAAGCTGCTTTTGCAATTTCTTTAGCTGTTAAATGTTCGCCTGCATGTTGTTTTAATGCACGTCCCGCTGATAAAGCATAATTTCCGCCTGATCCAATTGCTAAAATGCCGTCGTCCGGTTCAATAACTTCACCCGTTCCTGATACTAACAGTAAGTTATCTTTGTTCATAACAATAAGCATTGCTTCTAACTTTCGCAATACTTTGTCACTTCTCCATTGTTTAGCAAGCTCCACGGCTGCACGCTGAAGATTTCCGTTATACTCTTCAAGCTTCGTTTCAAATAATTCAAAAAGAGTGAATGCATCAGCTACTGAACCTGCAAAGCCGGCAAGAACTTGCCCTTGAAATAGACGTCTTACTTTTCGAGCAGTATGTTTCATCACAACAGCATTTCCAAACGTTACTTGTCCGTCCCCAGACATGGCACATTGACCGTTATGCTGAACTGCAAAAATCGTAGTAGCATGGAAAGTAGACAAATTAACTCCTCCTTTTATGCGCGAGGATGGTGATTCATATAAACTGCCTTTAAACGATCCTTCGTCACATGTGTGTATATTTGAGTGGTTGATAAATGTTCATGACCTAGCATTTCTTGAACTGTACGTAAATCTGCCCCTTCATTTAACATATGAGTCGCAAAAGTATGCCGCAAAACGTGTGGACTAATATGTATATTCTCAGCGGTTTTCTTTACTAACTGATCAATGACTAAGCGTATGCCTCGGTCTGTCAACGGTGTCCCCTTATAATTTAAAAAGAGCGAATGAGTATCAGAAGGAGCCTTTTTTAAAAGAAGCTTTCTTCCATTATCTATATATACTCTAAGAGCGTCCTTGGCATAACAGCCAAATGGCACGTACCGTTGTTTTTTCCCTTTGCCATATACGAGCAAAGTTTGAAGTGAAAAATCTATATCGCTAAGCTTAATAGATGCACATTCACTCACTCGTATTCCGGTGGCATACAGCAATTCTAAGAGAGACTGATTACGCTGCCCTAACGGAGTTGTTAAGTCATTCATTTGAAATAATTTCACAATCTCCTCTTCATACAGGAAGCGAGGATTTCTCTCTTCCTTTTTAGGAAGGGTAACGAGCGCAAATGGATTATCTTCTACTAATTCTTCTCTATTTAAGTAACGATAAAACGTTCTCAAACAAGAAATTTTGCGTGACATCGATCTTTTTGAATACTGCTTTTCATATAGGCGTGTTAAAAACAGCCTTGCATCAGCATATGTAACACTTTGTAGGTTTTGTATTTGCTCTTCCTGCATAAAAGACATGAAGATACCTATGTCTTTTTCATAGCAGTCAACTGTATATTTTGAATAATTTTTCTCAATTTGTAAATATTCTAGAAAGGAATTTAATACATCTTTAACAAATTCCAATGTTATCACCTCACAAGGGCTACTAAATATTATCACAATTAAGTAGCCCTTGCAAACAATTTTGATTATTTTGTTGTAAAATTCTGAATAGTTTCCAATGCTCGTTTAGCCAGCGTTTCATTTCGTTCTTGTTTGTTTTTGATTCGCACTTCCAATTCTTTGAATAAGCCAAAGTTGGCATTCATCGGCTGGAAGTTTTTGGCGTTTGTATGTGTGATATAGTGAGCCATACTGCCAATCGCTGTTTCCTGCGGCAATACAACCAATTCTTCACCAAGCACGAGTCGAGCCGCGTTCATTCCTGCCATTAATCCGCTCGCAGCTGATTCTACATATCCTTCTACTCCCGTCATTTGTCCAGCAAAGAATAAGTCATCACGCTCGCGATATTGATACGTAGGCTTTAACAATTTAGGAGAATTAATAAACGTATTTCTATGCATAACTCCGTAGCGTACTACTTCTGCATTTTCTAAACCTGGGATTAAGCTTAATACTTCTTTTTGTGCTCCCCATTTTAAATGTGTTTGGAAACCTACAATATTATATAGTGTACCTGCTGCATCATCTTGACGAAGCTGAACAACTGCATAAGGTCTCTTTCCTGTTTTCGGATCTTCTAACCCAACTGGTTTCATTGGTCCAAAGAGCATTGTTTTTTCTCCGCGTGAAGCCATTACTTCAATTGGCATACATCCTTCAAAATAAATTTCCTTCTCAAATTCTTTTAAAGGAACCGTCTCTGCATTGATTAATGCTTCATGAAAGCGCTGGAATTCTTCTTTTGTCATCGGACAGTTTAAATAGGCAGCTTCCCCTTTGTCATAGCGAGATTTAAGATATACTTTATCCATATCAATGCTGTCTTTTTCAATAATAGGTGCAGCCGCATCGTAAAAATATAAATAATCTTCACTTGTTAACGCGCGCAGCTGTTCCGATAAATCTTTTGACGTTAGCGGACCTGTTGCAATAACAGTTGGTCCCTGTGGAATTTCCGTAATTTCTTCATTAACAACCGTTACGTTCGGATGGTTTTTAACGCTTTCCGTCACACGAGAGGCAAATTCGTGACGATCAACAGCCAGTGCTCCACCTGCTGGAACCGCACACTCGTCTGCTGAACGAATAATGACAGAGTCTAATAATCGCATTTCTTCTTTTAGCACACCCACTGCATTTGTTAATGTATTCGCACGCAGTGAATTACTACATACTAATTCAGCAAATTTGTCCGTATGATGAGCAGGTGTTTGCTTTACTGGTCTCATCTCATAAAGACGGACTTTCAAACCGCGCTTTGCGATTTGCCAAGCTGCTTCACTTCCAGCAAGACCTGCTCCAATAACATTAATTACTTGTTCATTCATTGTAAATCCTCCAACTTCATTTCTATCTTTTCTATCATTTTGCTTATTCATTCACTTGTCTTTTCCTTTTTTAACGGGACAAAGAAAATGCGACATTACTCAATGTCGCTAATAACGTTTCCATTTTAGCACATGAAGCAATGTCGCCGCATCTTATATAACTGCTATTTTTAAATTTAAAGTGTGGGAATTCATCCCATTCTCTTTTACTGCTGAGCTTCCTCTTTATAATCACAACTTGTACAGACGACTTGAGTTCCTTTTTTCTGTTTCTTCTCTACAAGCAGATTTTCACATTTCGGACATTTTCTTGCAATCGGTTTATCCCAAGATACGAAGTCACAGCCCGGGAATCGATCACAGCCATAAAATGTACGCTTTTTCTTCGATTTTCGCTCAACGATATTTCCTTCTTCACATTTCGGACACTTTACGCCAATCTCTTTTACAATTGGCTTCGTGTTGCGACAGTCAGGGAAATTAGAGCATGCCATAAATTTTCCGTAGCGTCCCATTTTGTATACCATAGGTGAACCGCATTCTTCACAGTCTTCTCCGGCAGGTTCATCTTTAATCTCCACTTCGCGCATTTCTTTTTCAGCATGTTCTAAGCGTTTTTCAAAATCACTGTAAAATTCGTCAATAACACGCACCCATTGAACATTACCATCTTCCACTTCATCCAAATCGTTTTCCATTTTAGCTGTAAACTCTACATCTAAAATTTCCGGAAAAAACTCCAATACAAGCTCTAGTACAATTTCTCCAAGTTCTGTTGGAACAAAACGCTTGTTATCGAGCGCTACGTATCCGCGCTTTTGAATCGTATCAAGTGTTGGAGCATATGTAGACGGTCGGCCAATGCCTAGCTCTTCTAATGTCTTAACTAAACGAGCTTCTGTATATCTTGGCGGCGGCTGTGTGAAGTGCTGCTTTTCATCGATGTCCTTAGAATAAGCTACTTCTCCTTCTTCTAAGTCTGGAAGAAGATTTTCTTTTTCCTCCACTTGATCATCATTGCCTTCAACATACACTTTCATAAAACCTGGAAATTTAACTTTTGAGCCGTTCGCTCTAAATGTTACGTCTCCATTTTTCAAATCTACAGCCATTGTATCCATAATGGCAGGTGCCATTTGACTAGCAACGAAGCGCTCCCATACTAACTTATACAGTCGATACTGATCACGCGATAAGAACTCTTTTACCTCTCCTGGTTTACGAAGAGCTGAAGTTGGACGAATCGCTTCGTGGGCATCTTGCGCATTTGAATTCTTCTTTTCTTTACGCTTTTCCGTTGCCACAAACTGATTTCCGTACGCGTTCGTAATGTAATCTCTAGCTTCTGTTTGAGCTGTTTCTGAAATACGAGTAGAATCGGTACGCATATACGTGATAAGACCTACTGTACCTTCTTTTCCTAAATCAATTCCTTCATATAATTGCTGCGCAATCATCATCGTTTTTTTCGCTCGGAAGTTCAGTTTCCGCGCTGCCTCTTGCTGTAATGAAGACGTGGTAAAAGAAGGAGCCGCATTACGCTTTCGCTCACGTTTTGTTACTTTAGAAATTGAAAATTCGTTTCCATCTAATTGTTTAACAATGTTGGTTACATCATCTTCATTCGATAGCTCTACTTTTTTCCCTTGATATTCGATTAACTGGCCTTCAAACTGGTCGTTCCCTTTTTGAAAAGTTGCTTTTACCGTCCAGTATTCTTCTGGGATAAACTTTGCAATTTCTTTTTCACGATCAATAATTAACCGCACTGCAATTGATTGAACCCTTCCGGCACTTAATCCTTTTTTCACTTTTTTCCACAGCAATGGACTGATATTGTAGCCAACCAGCCTGTCAAGAATACGTCGTGCTTGTTGAGCATCTACTAAATCCATATTAATTGCTCGTGGATGTTTAAAAGATTCTTTAATCGCTTCTTTTGTAATCTCGTTAAATACTACGCGGCAGTCCGATGCAATGTCTACATCCAAACTGTGCGCCAAATGCCATGCAATCGCTTCTCCTTCACGGTCTGGATCGGCTGCTAGGTAAATCTTTTTTGCTTTTTTAGCCGCTGTTTTTAGTTCTTTTAAAACCGGGCCTTTCCCGCGAATTGTAATATATTTCGGGTTGTAATCTTGTTCAATATCAATTCCCATTTGACTTTTAGGTAAATCGCGAACATGTCCCATCGATGCTTTTACTTTATATTTCTTTCCTAAATAACGTTCAATTGTTTTAGCCTTTGCAGGCGATTCTACAATTACTAGGTAGTCAGACATCTATTTGTTCCTCCTCAAGAGGTAGAATAAAATCTTCATTATTATTAAATATTTGGTTCTTGTTTGTCAAATGTCAAAAAGATAAGTCATACGATTTTCCTACGTATCTCACTAGTATTTCATACCATGCAAGAATATGACTACTTTGAAACATTCATCTTATATACATCATTTCATCTGTAATATCAGCAGCGCTTTGCACAAGTTTTGCCCCTAATTGGATTAACTTATTCGTTCCACATGATGTTTCTTCAAAAATAGAACCCGGTATGGCAAATACTTCTCTTCCTTGCTGAAGCGCCTGGTCGGCGGTAATAAAAGATCCACTTCTTTCTTTTGCTTGCACCACCAACGTGCCTCCTGTTAATCCGCTAATGATTCTGTTTCTGCGAGGGAAAAACCATTTCGTCGGCTTCATAAACGGGGCATATTCAGAAAGCAGCAAATGATGCTGCGCAATTTCTCTTGCTAAATTTTGGTTTCCTCTTGGGTAAATATTATAAAACCCTCCGCCTAAAACTGCAATCGTTTTAGCTTTTTCAGCGATAGCCAGTTCATGAGCAGCCTGGTCAATTCCTAAGGCTAGCCCACTCACAACGACAAATTCTTCATGCAGCATCGGCTTAACAATACGAGTTAAAGCTGCAGTTCCATATGAAGTAGGATTTCTTGTTCCTACAACGCTTAAGCTTGCCGGAGCGTGTAAAAGAGACAAGTTCCCCCTTGCAAATAATACCCAAGGCGGATCATAAATATGGCGCAAAAGTTCAGGATATTCATCATCTAAGATGGTGACACATCGAATATTCTCAGCGTCATATTTATCTAGAATATCTCGTATTGGAATAGTTTGCAAATCTTTTTTTATTTGATTAGCACGTTCAATCGAGAGAGTCAATAGTTTTTGAAGCTGTGATGGAGAGTACTCGTAGAGATTTTGTAATGAAGAATTCTGTTGAAGTAGCGTAAAAATTTGTTTCCAATTAACAGATGGACAATGTGCTAAATGAATTAATTTTTCCCGTAAACCAGACATTCTACAATCTCCTTTTTAAATGGACAAAATAGCCCCCGGTCAAAGGAGGCTATATGTCTTCTATTAATGAGTCTTACACTGCTCGTAAATGCCTTGTTCTTTTAACACTTTAATAAGTGTTTCTCCCATAACAGATGGTGTTTCAGCTACTTGGATACCGCACTCATTCATTGTTTTAATTTTTTCAGACGCTGTCCCTTTACCACCTGAAATAATCGCACCAGCATGGCCCATACGTTTTCCTGGAGGCGCTGTTTGACCGCCAATGAAGCCGACAACAGGTTTTGTCATATTTGCTTTTACCCATTCTGCCGCTTCTTCTTCTGCTGTACCGCCGATTTCCCCAATCATAATTACTGCATACGTATCTTCATCTTCATTAAACGCTTTTAATACATCGATAAAGTTCGTGCCATTCACCGGGTCACCGCCGATACCAACAGCTGTTGATTGGCCAATTCCAGCTTCAGAAAGTTGGTGAACAGCTTCATATGTTAATGTACCAGAACGCGAAACTACACCTACATGACCTTTTTTGTGAATGTACCCTGGCATAATGCCAATTTTACATTCTTCCGGTGTAATAACACCTGGGCAGTTAGGCCCTACAAGACGCGTACGTTTTCCTTCCATATAACGCTTTACTTTTACCATATCTAATACTGGAATACCTTCTGTAATACAAATAACTAAATCTAAATCTGCGTCAACTGCTTCAATAATGGAGTCAGCTGCGAATGCTGGTGGAACATATACAACAGAAGCCGTTGCGCCTGTTTTTTCTTTCGCCTCGGCAACCGTATTAAATACCGGAACACCTTCTACTTCTAAGCCGCCTTTACCCGGCGTTACGCCACCAACAATTTTCGTTCCATATTCTAACATTTGCTGTGTATGAAAAAGGCCAACTCCGCCTGTAATTCCTTGTACAATTACTTTTGTATCTTGATTAATAAATACGCTCATTCCTATCCCCCAGCCTTTCTATTTCACTAGTGAAACGATTTTTTGTGCGCCGTCTGCCATAGATTCAGCAGCTGTGATATTTAAGCCTGATTTTTGTAAAATTTCTTTTCCAAGTTCAACGTTTGTTCCTTCTAAGCGAACAACTAATGGAAGGCTTAATCCAACTTGTTTTGTTGCTTCAACAACACCTGTTGCAATAACATCACATTTCATAATTCCGCCGAAAATATTAACGAAAATACCTTTTACATTTTGGTCAGATAAAATAATTTTAAATGCTTCTGTTACTTTTTCAGCAGTTGCGCCGCCCCCAACATCCAGGAAGTTAGCAGGGTCGCCTCCGTAATGCTTAATAATATCCATCGTTGCCATCGCTAAACCTGCACCGTTTACCATACAACCGATATTACCGTCTAGTGAAATGTAGCTTAAGTCGTATTTAGATGCTTCAATTTCTTTAGCATCTTCCTCTTCAAGGTCACGATATTCAAGAATATCTTTTTGGCGATACAGCGCATTTGAATCAAAGTTTAACTTCGCATCCAATGCCATAACGTCTCCGTCACCTGTTACAACTAGAGGGTTAATCTCTGCAATTGAGCAGTCTTTTTCAACAAATACTGTATATAAACCTGTCATGAATTTAACTGCTTTTCCAACTAATTCTTTTGGAATATTAATATTAAATGCAAGTCTGCGAGCTTGGAATGCTTGTAAACCAATCGCCGGATCTACATATTCTTTAAAGATTTTTTCAGGCGTTTTTTCCGCCACTTCTTCAATTTCAGTTCCACCTTCTTCAGAACCCATCAATACAACTTGAGACGTTGCACGATCAAGAACTAAACCGATGTAGTATTCTTTCTTAATATCGCATCCCTCTTCAACTAACAAGCGCTTAACTTCTTTTCCTTCAGGGCCTGTTTGGTGCGTTACGAGGGTCTTTCCTAAAATATCTTGTGCATATGTACGAACTTCATCTAAGTTTTTTGCTACTTTGACACCGCCCGCTTTACCGCGTCCACCAGCATGGATTTGTGCTTTCACCACTGATACTTGTGAACCTAATTCCTTTGCTGCTTCAACTGCTTCTTCAACAGTAAAAGCTACTCGACCGTTTGGTACTGCAACCCCATATTTTCTGAGTAGTTCTTTTCCTTGATACTCATGGATATTCATTTCCCATCCTCCTAACATAATCAACCACAAAACTATACTGCACAAAATAGACTGCGCTTTCATTGTATAAAAATAATTGTCTAATTGTCTACTATTCTAGTGAAAAATATTGAAATAATAAGAAAATTGATATTTTTATGGAGATAGTACTTAACCATACCTTATGAAGTAGATGAGGCTCTGCGGACGTTAAACGTGTGGTTGATCATGTAAATCAACCTTCATAACTAAAGCAGACTGAGAGGAAAATAATTTACGAATTTTTCCCGCTGCAATATCTCCGCTTACATAGGCTATATTCTTTTTAAGCCTAGAATCCCGCATTGAAACATGCGCTAAAAAGCAGAGATATGCTCGGGTATCATGTTCTAGTTTACTTGGTTTTTTATCGGTGCAAAAGATCGGCGGTGTTCTGGCAAAATTCCATATTGTTCGATTGCTTCTAAATGTTGTTTTGTTCCATATCCCATATGTTTTTCGAATCCGTATGCAGGATAGCGTTCACCAAGTTCTTTCATCATTCGATCTCGCGTCACTTTTGCAATAACAGAACTTGCAGCAATTGAAATGCTTGTAGCATCGCCTTTAATGATTGACTGCTGCGAAATAGGCACCGGCAGCTTCATCGCATCAATGAGCAGTTCATCAGGCTGAACTGCCAGCAGTTCAATGGCTTCAGTCATTGCCTTTTTTGTTGCTTCGTAAATATTAATAGAATCAATGACCTCTGCGTCTATAATCCCTATACCGATAGCGACAGCTTTTTTACAAATTTCTTCATAAAACGCTTCTCGCTTTGCTTCTGATAACTTCTTTGAATCCGTCAGACCAGGGAGAAAAAAATCGGGAGGCAAAATAACAGCAGCTGCTACTACCGGTCCTGCTAACGGTCCCCTTCCTACTTCGTCTACTCCGGCAATATAAGTTGCTCCTTGCCTATATAATTCATTTTCATATGCCATCATTTCATCAAACTGTTGCTTCAAGCGCTCAGCCGCTTCAAATTGCCTTTGTTTTTGAATAATAACCTGCTGCACACCTTTACGCTCATCTTGCGCATATGCCTTAAATAAAGCATCTTCCGGGCTTCTCACTTGCTTTAGTTCCTCTTTTATTTCCTTAATACTCTTTTTCATTAGCTCCACCTTCTTTATATCAACATTTTCACGCGGCACTTTCACATAAAAAACGCCTCATGCTGAAAAGGCAGAGGCGTTTTTTGCTTCAGTTCGCAATGTGTTGCTTACAGCTGTTGTTCAGCTTCACTTGGATCATCAAATGTAAAGGTGCCAATTTTATCCGTTCGAATTTCTCGAAGAACAAGCTCAGCTGTTTTATCGTAATCCACCATGCCGCCACCCATTAAACAGCCGCGGCGCGACCCAATTGCATCAAAAAGCTCTACAATGTCTTCAGGGATTTCATTTAAATCATAACGCTGCTTTAATTGTTCTGGGTAATGGCTAGTTAAGAAGCGCAGCGCATAAACAGCGACATCTTGCATATTTAAAATGGTATCTTTGATAGCACCCGTTGTCGCAAGCTTATATCCAACTGTTTCATCTTCAAACTTAGGCCACAAAATACCTGGCGTATCAAGCAGCTCTAGCTCGTTTCCTACCTTAATCCACTGCTGTGCCTGCGTCACACCTGGACGATCTCCCGTCTTGGCGATTTTTTTGCTGGCAAGGCGATTAATTAGCGTTGATTTACCGACGTTAGGAATCCCTACAATCATCGCACGGATAGCGCGGGGTTTTTTAACTCCTTTTGCGCGCATGCGGTCAAACTTCTCTTGAAGAAGTTCTTTAGAAGACGAAACAATTTGTTTCATTCCTTTACCTGCTTGTGCGTCAATAGCTAAGGCATAAATACCTTGTTCTTTGTAATAATCTAACCACTGCTGAGTGACGCGCGGATCCGCTTTGTCCACTTTATTCAACAATACGATTCTGGGCTTGTTCACAATAATCTCATCAATCATTGGATTTCGCGATGATTGCGGAATGCGTGCATCAACCAGTTCGTATACAATATCAATCAATTTTAGCTTTTCAGTTACTTGTCTTCTGGCCTTGGCCATATGGCCAGGAAACCATTGAATTGTCATATTTTACTCACCTTTTATATTTTACTTTGCAAAACGCGCTTCTTTAATCGGCCAGTATACGGCACTCGTTTTACCAAGCACCTTGTCCATGCTCACAAAGCCAATCTGACGGCTGTCTTTACTGTAGCGTCGATTGTCTCCCATCACGAACAAATAGCCTTCTGGCACGGTCTTTTTACCCGTTACGTCTTCTAGTTTAAAATCTTCGGTTAAATTACCGTCAATCACTTCTTTTTTATACTGATCTAAATAGGGCTCTTTATAAGCTTTTCCATTTACATATAGCGTATCATTTCGATACTCAATATGATCACCCGGCAGTCCGATAATACGTTTTATGTAATCTTTTTCCGCTGTAGCATGAAAAACAATAATATCAAAGCGATCAGGATCACCAATCTTATAGGAGAACTTATTTACAATCATTCGATTTTGGTCATGCAGCGTAGGCATCATAGAAAGTCCATCTACTACAATCGGTGCAAACAAAAAATAGCGAATTACAACAGCTAACAGTACGGCAATGGCGATTGCTTTTATCCATTCCCACAGTTCATTTTTCTTTCGAGCCATCTTCAGTCCTCCAACTCTTATGTCATACCTTTATTTTAAACGATAATGTTTGAAACGCCTAATAAATAAATAGAATAAAAAAATGATGACTTGTACGTCTATTTTTCACTGTCAGAGAACGAATCGTTCTAAAAAAACATTTGAAAAAAGGAGCTTGTATAAACAAGCTCCCCTTTACTATTATCGAATTTCTTTAATACGCGCAGCTTTACCACGTAATTCACGTAGGTAATAAAGTTTCGCACGGCGTACTTTACCGCGGCGCATTACTTCGATTTTTGCAATTTTTGGCGTATGAAGTGGGAATGTACGCTCTACACCTACACCGTAAGAAATCTTACGTACTGTAAATGTTTCGCTGATACCACCGCCACGACGCTTAATAACAACACCTTCAAATACCTGAACACGTTCACGAGTACCCTCAACGATATTTACGTGTACACGTACAGTATCACCAGGACGGAACGTAGGAAGATCTGTTTTTAATTGTTCTTTTGTAATCTCTTCGATTAATTTTTGCATCGCGTGTTTCAACTCCTTCCAACAGACGCTCATACCAATGCTTTTCAATCATTGCAGCGGAACATCGTTATAGGTGACCAGACATCTGCCCAAGCCACAAAATCTATCTTAGCACACTCTTATACCGTATGCAACAGAGTTTATGCATAAATTTTATGGATTTATGAAAGGTTGTTTTCCTCTTTTAATTGAGCTACTAGTTTCTTTTGCTCTTCCGTTAGCTCCATCTTTTCAAGCATATCCGGTCTTCGAAGCAACGTGCGCTTTAAAGACTCTTTTTGGCGCCACTGTTCAATTTTTTTATGATTTCCTGACATAAGTACTTCAGGAACTGTTAAGCCTCTAAAATCAGCAGGACGCGTATAGTGGGGGTGCTCTAGTAAACCTGTACTGTGTGAGTCTTGTACAGCTGAATGATTATTGCCAAGCACATCAGGAAGCAGGCGAACAACGCTATCGATCACAACCATTGCACCAAGCTCTCCTCCAGTTAATACATAGTCACCAATTGAAATTTCATCAGTTACCAGCTGCTCACGAATTCGTTCATCATATCCTTCGTAATGACCGCAAATAAAAATTAAATGCTCTTCTGCTGCTAGTTCTTCTGCTTTTGCCTGTGTATAGCGTTCGCCCTGCGGACAAAGCAAAACTACCCGGGGCTTCTTAGCTGTTTCAGTCAGCTTTTCTACAGCGTCAAAAATAGGCTGAGGTGTCAATACCATTCCAGCACCTCCGCCGTAAGGATAATCGTCCACATTTTGATGTTTGTTCGTAGAATATTCTCGGAAATTAACTACATTCAGTTCAACCGCATTTTTTTCCTGTGCTTTTTTCAAAATTGATTCACCAAAAACACCGTCAAACATAGAAGGAAATAGCGATAGTACATCAATTTTCATTAGTCCAATAACCCTTCCATTACTGTAATAACAATCTCTTTTTCCTCTATATCAATAGATTGTACAACGTCGTCGATGTAAGGAATAAGAACTTCTTTTCCGCCTTTTTTAACGACCCACACATCATTAGCTCCCGGCGTTAGAATTTCTTTGACCGTTCCTACCTCTACTCCGTCTTCTGTTTTTACTGTACAGCCAATAATTTCGTGGAAATAAAATTCACCGTCTTCTAAATCAGTTAGCTGCTCCTCAGGAATTTTCACTTCGCAGTTTTTGTACTGCTCAACATCATTTACGTTGTGATAGCCTTCGAATGTAAGCAGATCAAAATTTTTATGCCTGCGATGGCTTGCTACCGTTACTTCCACCGGCTCGCTTTGCTTTTCTTTGAAGATATAAAGTTTATTTCCTTTTTCATAGCGCTCATCAGCAAAATCCGTAGTTGATACAATACGAATTTCTCCTTTTACACCATGGGTATTCACAATTTTTCCAACCTTAAACCATTTCATGCTTCTTCACCTCTATCTAATCTCAACAACTTTGCTATCTTTTATAATAATTGTTTTACTTTCTTTTATCTTTTCCCAATCATCGCCGATTTTTACCTCTACTAAGGCATCCAGTTCCGTTTCAACGAGTTCGCTCCCTAAAGGAAGCTTTTCTAATTGCGTCAGCTGAAAGTTCAACACTTCAATTTTTTCAAGGCGAGCGGATTTTTCTTTTTCAAATTGACTATGTAATAAAGAAGAACCTTTATTGGCTTTTTCCATGTGCTTTAACTGAAATTTCAGCTGTTCCATTTCCTTTTCAAGCGCCTGCTTGCGGTTTATAAAACGATTTTCAAGATCTTGTTTGCTTGCTTCAGTTAACACTTGTTTCACAACCACTTTTTGAATAATGTTCAAAACGTTCCCTCCGCCCTCAAGATAGTGACCTTGTGCTTTTTACATGCATATTGAAATAGCTGCTTCTTGCTCGCAAAAGACTTACTGTGATCAAAACGTTCATCTTATCATAACATAAAAAAAGGGGGAGGTTATCCCTCTCCCTTTTTGATTACTCTTGAATTTTCACATACACTTTTTTACCTTGCTGTGATGCTGCTGCATTCACAACAGTTCGAATCGCTTTTGCAACGCGGCCTTGTTTGCCGATTACTTTGCCGACATCTTCTTGGTGAACAGTAAGGATGTAAGTCACTTGACGTTCATCTTCTTGTTCCTCCACTTTAACATCAGCTGGATAATCAACAAGCGGCTTTACAATTGTTTCGATTAGTGATGTCATCTCGAGTGAAATTATTTTCCTAATTTAGCATTATGGAATTTTTCCATGATGCCTTCGTTAGAGAAAAGGTTACGAACTGTATCAGATGGTTTAGCACCATTTTGTAACCATTTAAGAGCTAGCTCTTCATCGATTTTAACTTCAGCTGGTTGAACTACAGGATTGTAAGTTCCAACTACTTCGATGTAACGTCCATCACGTGGTGAACGAGAGTCTGCTGCTACGATACGATAGAAAGGAGATTTTTTAGCTCCCATACGTTTTAAACGAATTTTTACTGCCATTTTATAAAGCACCTCCGAATATGTTTCAACAAGATAATATAATATCAAATAGGTAAAATGTTTGTAAAGGTTTTTTTCTTAACACTAGAAAAATATTTTATTTTCTTTGGTTTTTTCAGTTCAAATCAAGCATTTTATCATGAAAAGAATGGAAGTTTCATACCCTTTTTCTTGCCTTTTGACATATTTGTCATTTGTTTCATCATTTTTTTCATGTCTTCAAATTGTTTAAGCAAACGATTGACTTCTTGTACAGAACGTCCGCTTCCTTTTGCAATACGCTTTCTTCGACTTGAATTAATGATTTCAGGGTTTGTTTTTTCCGCTTTCGTCATCGAACGAATAATTGCTTCTACATGATTAATTTGCTTTTCATCAACCTGCAGGTTTTTGAGCCCCTTTACTTTATTGGCGCCCGGAAGCATACCAATTAGCTCATCAAGCGGTCCCATTTGACGCACCTGAGCAAGTTGATCTAAAAAGTCATCAAATGTAAATGACTGCGTGCGCAGCTTAGCTTCAAGCTCTTTTGCCTTTTCAGCATCTACATTTGCCTGAGCCTTTTCGATAAGCGTCAGCACATCACCCATACCTAAGATACGGGAAGCCATACGCTCTGGGTGGAATGCTTCAATAGCATCCATCTTTTCTCCAAGACCGACAAACTTAATTGGTGTATCAGTTACTGCACGAATAGAAAGCGCTGCACCACCGCGCGTATCGCCGTCTAGTTTCGTTAATACAACGCCAGTTAATCCTAATTGCTTATTAAAGCTATCCGCAACGTTTACTGCATCTTGACCCGTCATCGCATCGACAACAAGGAAAATTTCGTCTGGGTTAGAAAGCTCTTTGATCTGTTCTAACTCCTCCATTAGATTTTCATCAACATGCAAACGTCCCGCTGTATCAATTAATACATAATCGTGATGCTCTTCTTTCGCATGAGCAATAGCTTGTTTCGCAATCTCCACAGGACTTACTTGATCACCTAATGAAAAAACAGACATGCTAAGCTGTTTCCCTAGTGTTTCAAGCTGTTTAATAGCTGCCGGACGATAAATATCTGCTGCTACAAGCAATGGATTACGGTTATATTTTTTACGTAATAAATTGGCAAGTTTACCAGTTGTTGTTGTTTTACCTGCACCTTGAAGTCCAACCATCATAATTACAGTTGGAGCTTTTGGAGCTACTGCAATCTTGCTTTGCTCTCCGCCCATAAGTGCAGTTAATTCTTCTTGTACAACCTTAATAACTTGCTGTCCAGGCGTTAAGCTCTTAAGAACGTCTTGACCTACAGCACGTTCGCTTACGCGCTTAACAAAGTCTTTTACTACTTTAAAGTTTACATCGGCTTCTAAAAGGGCAAGTCTAACTTCACGCATCATTTCTTTAACATCAGCTTCGTTAACTTTTCCTTTTCCTTTTAACTTTTGCAGTGTGCTTTGCAAACGGTCGGCTAATCCTTCAAATGCCATATACGCCGCCCCCTAATCTAATTTCTCGAGCGAATCAAGAAGAGAAGAAAGCTTACTGTTCTTGTGTAAGTCGGCTGCAAGTTCGTCTTTCAGTTGTTGAACAATTGATTGACGCTCTTGAAACCGTTGAAATAACAATAGCTTTTCCTCATATTGTTCAAGCATTTGCTCTGTACGTTTTATATTATCATAAACTGCTTGACGACTCACATCAAATTCTTCCGCTATTTCACCGAGGGAATAATCATCCAAGTAATAAAGTGACATATAACTTCTTTGTTTGGGCGTCAACAGCGCCTGATAGAAGTCAAATAAGTAATTCATTCTTGTTGTTTTCTCGAGCATATGCACGCTCTTTTCAACCATCTGACCGCCCCCTTGTTAAGTGAAAAGCCTTTACATGTTATTAGTTTAACTAGGCGAGGTTTGAATGTCAAGTTTTTTCCTTAACACCTCACATTTTTCCACTTAAAAGAGATGGAAACATAACTAAATTACTTCAATTTAAAGACGACTAAATATGAAACCTGCGTCCACCCTACTAATAAAAAGATCCGAACGATTAATCGTTCGGATCTTCCTTCAACGAAGATACTTTTATCCCAGCCTCTTTTTAGATTACGCCTCTTTTTCTGTTTCTTCTTCTACAGCATTGGCAAATAACCCATAGATATATTGCTCCGTGTCAAACGGCTGAAGGTCGTCTACTTTTTCTCCAAGTCCAACGAATTTAACAGGAAGCTTCAGTTCGTTTCGAATGGCAAGAACAATCCCGCCTTTAGCCGTACCATCTAGTTTTGTTAACACAATTCCAGTCACGTTCGTTGCTTCTGAGAATGTTTTAGCCTGACTTAAAGCGTTTTGACCCGTCGTCGCATCAAGTACGAGAAGCACTTCATGCGGAGCACCAGGAATTTCTCGCTCAATAACACGCTTTACTTTCTCTAATTCTTTCATTAAATTCACTTTGTTTTGAAGGCGACCTGCTGTATCACATAATAAAACATCTGCTTTTCGAGCCTTGGCTGACTGAACAGCGTCATACATGACAGCGGCAGGGTCAGAGCCTGCAGATTGCTTAATAACATCAACACCAACGCGTTCTCCCCATACTTCTAACTGCTCAATCGCACCGGCACGGAACGTATCTCCTGCCGCCATTACGACTTTTTTGCCTTCTTGTTTGAATTTATGTGCAATTTTCCCAATTGTTGTTGTTTTCCCAACGCCGTTTACCCCTACAAACAAAATAACCGTTAAATCATTTTGCTGCATATTTAATTCACCAATCTGCTCTTCACCAGATTCATAAATATCAATTAATTTCTCAGAGATGACAGCCTGTACATCTTGAGGGTCCTTAATATTACGGCGTTTCACTTCCGATTTTAAGTCATCAATTAAATCCAACACGGTAGCCACGCCGACATCAGCGCTAATTAAAATTTCCTCTAATTCCTCAAAAAACTCTTCGTCTACTTGACGATAGCGAGACACTAGATCATTCACACGTTCCGAAAAAGAATTGCGTGTTTTTGATAGTCCATCTTTAAATTTTTGTGTAACAGAATCCGTTTGCATTGTAATTTTTTCTTTTAATTTCTTAAAAAAGCTCATTCGTACCACCCTTTCATTCTATGAGTTAAACATATTGCTTTGATTCTTCTAAACGAACAGAGACTAATTTCGATACGCCAGATTCTTGCATTGTCACACCGTACAGTACGTCAGCTTCTTCCATTGTACCTTTTCGGTGAGTAATAACAATGAACTGTGTTTGATTACTAAATTTGCGTAGATACGTAGCGAAGCGATGAACGTTCGCTTCATCAAGCGCCGCTTCCACTTCATCTAGCACACAAAACGGCACCGGACGTACTTTCAAAATAGAAAACAGGAGGGCAATGGCTGTTAACGAACGCTCGCCGCCTGACAGCAACCCTAGATTCTGCAGTTTTTTCCCAGGAGGCTGGGCAACAATTTCCACCCCTGTATTTAATAAATCTTTCGGATCTGTTAATTTCAAATCCGCTTTTCCTCCTCCGAATAGTGAAGAGAACACTGTACCAAATTCATTGCGGATACGAGAGAACGTATCAGAAAAACGTTTCTTCATTTCCTCGTCCATTTCTTCAATCACTTGATACAGGGTATTTTTCGCTTCGTCGAGGTCAGCTCGCTGCGTATTTAAAAATTCATAGCGTTCTGAAACGCGTTCGTATTGTTCGATAGAACCTAAGTTTACGGTTCCTAATTCATCAATTGCCAGCTTAATGAGCTTGATTTTTTTCCTTGCTTCTTGAATATCTAATGTTAAAGGATACTTTTCTTTTGCTGCTTCAAAGCTAATTTCGTACTCTTCTGTCAGCTGCTGGAGACGGCTGTCTAGCTCTACGTCAATTCGATTGATTTTGACTTCTTCATCTTTTAAAGCATCCGTAATTTGTTTGTACTGACGCTGGAGCTCTTTTACAACCCTTTCTTCGTCTTCAAGCTTATTCTGGGCTTTCAACCGCTCTGATCTGCAGTCATCCATTAATTGTAACGTTTCTGTCTTTTCTTTTATTCGCTCATGCGCCGCTTCTTCGAGCTGAAGTTCACCCGAGTCGTTGCTCGTGATTTCACTCGTTAAAAGAGAAAGATCATCTGTAGCTTCAGACAAACGCTGAATGGTTTGATCAAGCTCAAAGCACACTCTTTCGTATTTTTCTTGCTGATTTGTGAGGAACTGTTCTTTTTTCGCAAGAAGCACTTTTACTTCTGTAAGCTCATGTTGAACCGTTTCTTTAGACGTTTGCTGTGTATGCTTGCGTGCAGCTAACTCTTCAATGTTTTTCTCTAATACATTTGCCTGCTGCTGATTTCCCTGCAAACTCGTATGCAGCTCATCAATTCGAGCGGACAAGCTTGTTTGATCTTGTCTAAAGCTAGCAATATCATGATCATACATGGTTAAGCGGTCATTCACTGCTTTTTCTTCGATGTCAATTTGCTTTACTTCTCGGTCAGATTCCTGCTCTTTGTCTTTCAAGCGTTCCACAAATGCCTGCTGTTTATTAATTTCCTGTTGAAGCTCTTCAATCTGTGACTTTTTATCTTTCACATCTTGCTCGAGCACAAGCGTCTTTTGTTCCATCTCTTCTATTTTTGCCGTAATGACTTCCACTTCACGCTGACGGCCTAACAAAGAGTTGGACTTTTGCTTCATTGAACCGCCTGTCATCGAACCACCGGGGTTGACCACATCCCCTTTAACGGTCACAAAACGATAGCGATGCTGCACAAGACGGGCAAGTTCATTCGCGCCTTTTAAATCATTGACAACAATAACGGTTCCAAGCAAATTTTTAATAACTCGGTCGTAAGTAGCTTCGTATTTAACAAGAGATGAAGCGATTCCTACATACGCTTCGTGACTCTCTAGCATAGAAATAGTTTGAGCCGGAACATAACGGTCTTTTACAGACGTCAGTGGTAAAAATGTAGCTCTTCCGTAACCGTTTTGTTTCAAAAAGCCAATTGCCTGACGGGCACTTTGTTCGTCTTGAACGACAATGTGCTGAGCTGCTCCTCCAAGCGCAATTTCAAGCGCTGTTTCATACTCTTTTGGGACATTAATTAGCTCAGCAATGGCACCTTTAATACCTGCAAGCTTCCCATCACGCGCTTTTAGTACTTCTTTTACACCGTGAAAATAACCTTCATAGTCTTCTTGCATCTCTTCAAGCATTTCTTTTCGTGATTTTGTCTGTTGCACGTACTGATAAGCTTGATAAAGCGTAGACTCTTGTTTACGATAGGCTTGCCTTAATGACTCAAGCTTCTCTCCTTGCTGCTTATACACTTGTACAGCCTGCTGAAGCTCTTGACGAAACTGAGCGAGCCTTTTGATCGCCGCTTCTTTTCGCTGCGCTAATTCACGGCGCTGTTGGACGTATTGCTCGTTGGATTTTGTTAAGCGCTGCTCTTTTTCAAACGTTTGCATTTTTTGCTGCTCTAAAAATGAAATTTCATTTCGAGCGGATGTTTGAGCGTTCGCTAATTCAAAATATTCGCTTTTCATCTGTTCAAGTTTTTCTTCTAGATTCTCACTGTACTGCCTGAACAACTGTTCCTGCTCAGTAAGCTTCAGACGTATCTCTTGCACTTCTTTTTGAGATTGCTCAAGATCTTTTCCTTCGCTGTCTTTTGCTTTACTTAGCTCTTGATGCTTATGAGTATACTCTTTTACTAAACGTTCCAGCTGCTCTTTATTTTGAAAAGCATTTTTCTTACGCTCTTTTAATACTTCTTTTTTGCCTTCTAGCTTTTCTACTTCTTCACTTACATATAGTAGTTTTTTATGTAAAGAGTCTAGCTGTTCATCGATTTGCTGAATATGCGAACGAAGGGTCTGAATTTCTCCTTCACGCGTGCGAATATTGGTCGCGAGAGATTCTTCAAGCTGCTCGTGCTGAGCCATTTCAGCTTTTAATTTTTCCCATTTCTGATGAAGATCTTCAACTTCAAATACCGTAACAGCCACATCAATGTGCTCTAATTCTTCTTTTTTCTGCAAATAATCTTTTGCAATAGACGATTGAATCTGTAAAGGCTCTAACTGACCTTCAATTTCATGAAGAATATCTACTACTCGATTTAAATTTTCTTGCGTTTCGAGAAGCCGAAGCTCCGCTTTTCGTTTACGCGTTTTGTATTTTAATACACCTGCTGCTTCTTCAAAAATTTTACGGCGCTCGTCAGATTTACTGCTTAGTACTTCTTCTACTTTTCCTTGACTGATAATCGAAAAAGCTTCTCTTCCAAGTCCTGAGTCCATAAATAAATCGACAATATCTTTTAAACGGCACGGCTGGTTGTTAATAAAAAATTCACTGTCTCCTGAGCGGTACACGCGCCTTGTAATACTAACTTCATGATAATCAAGCGGGAGAAACTGGTCATCATTTTCCAAAGTCAGCGTTACGTCAGCCACGTTTACCGCACGGCGTGATTCGCTTCCTGCAAAAATAATGTCCTCCATTTTCCCTCCACGAAGCGATTTGGCTGACTGTTCTCCAAGCACCCAGCGTATAGCATCCGTAATGTTGCTTTTTCCGCTCCCATTCGGTCCTACTACCGCCGTTACACCTGGCACAAAATCTATCGATACTTTTTCTGCAAACGATTTGAACCCTGCAATATCTAATCGTTTGAGGAACATAGAAATCTCCCCTCACACATGTAATCTTTTCATAGCAAATCCCCCTTTATAACGAATGCGTTAAGAGGGGGATCATTTTATTTCGTTTGACTTGCTCTAATTTTCGTAATAGCTACTTGAGCTGCTTTTTGCTCTGCTTCTTTTTTCGAACGGCCTACACCAACGCCGAGCTCTTCACCATTTAACGATACGCGAGATAAGAATTCGCGATTATGCGCTGGACCTTTTTCTTGCAAAACTTTGTATTCTAATTGTCCAACTCCATCACGTTGAATCACTTCTTGAAGCTGGCTTTTGAAATCCATCACATGAGAAAAAGCACCTTCATTAATTTTTGGAAAGACAACTTTTTTTAGAATCGTTACTACCGTATCAAGCCCTTGGTCTAAATAAAGAGCTCCGATAAATGCTTCAAACACATCGGCCAGTAAAGCCGGTCTAGATCGGCCGCCCGTCATCTCTTCACCTTTTCCAAGTAACACTAGTTTACCAAAATCCATTTCATTTGCAAAAGTAACAAGCGACGGTTCACACACAACTGCTGCACGAAGCTTCGTTAACTCACCTTCACTCATCGTTGGATACTTTTTAAATAAAAATTGTGATACGGTTAGCTCTAATACGGCATCTCCTAAAAACTCAAGACGCTCGTTGTCTTCATACGGTCTTCTGCGATGCTCATTCACATAGGATGAATGTGTAAATGCTTGAAAAAGAAGCGCTTCATTTGTAAACTGAATACCAATTTCCTTTTGAAACTCGGCAAAATTTTGCTTGAATTTCACGTTCATCTTTCGATCTCGATTTGAATATTGTTTAGGCATAAAATACCTCCGCTTACCTGCTTCAATTGTTTCGTAGTTTTTCCCTACCATCTCTCATTATAAAACGAGGTATCCTAAAAGATACACTACCTTTTCAAAAAAAAGAGGTCTTTTTTTGAAATTCTTAAAAAGAAGAGAAAGCCCCGCTGTTTAACGGGGCTTTTCATACATATACTACAGATTAAATTTGGCTCTGTATGTAATTAACTGCATCTCCTACAGTTGAAATTTTTTCAGCTTCTTCGTCAGAAATTTCGATATCGAATTCCTCTTCAAGCTCCATTACAAATTCAACTACGTCTAGAGAGTCAGCACCTAAGTCTTCTTTGAAACTAGATTCTAGTTTCACTTCACTTTTGTCTACACCAAGACGATCAACAATGATTGTTGTTACGCGTTCTAGTACCTCTGCCATTGTTCTTCACCTCCCCTCAAGTCATTATAGATGATTTCCATCTAAAATACTATGGTTGAATAATAAAGTTTATCGGTCGCCTAGTAAACGTCCCTTTGTACTTTATCACCAAATTGCACTTTTCGTAAAGTGCCTTTTTTACATCACCATTCCGCCGTCAACGTGAATCGTTTGACCGGTAATATAACGGCTTGCATCTGATGCTAAAAACGCAACTGCGTTCGCAACATCCTCAGGCTGGCCAAAACTTGCAAGAGGAATTTGCTTTAACATTTCCGCCTGAACTTCTTCATTCAATTTATCCGTCATGTCTGTTGCAATGAAACCAGGAGCAACTGCATTCACTGTAATATTGCGGCTTGCTAATTCTTTGGCAGTTGTTTTTGTTAAACCAATCACGCCTGATTTTGCTGCTACATAATTTGCTTGTCCAGCATTACCGCTGACGCCGACAATTGATGAAATGTTAATGATGCGTCCTGCGCGCTGCTTCATCATTTGACGAGTAACCGCTTTTGTACACAAAAACACGCCTTTTAAGTTTGTATTAATAACATCATCCCATTCGTCTTCTTTCATACGCATAAGAAGATTATCACGTGTGATGCCCGCGTTGTTTACTAAAATATCTACTGAACCAAATGTAGAAATCGCTTCTTTTATCATTGCTTGTACAGAATCACTTTCTGCCACATTTGCTTGTACAGCAATTGCATCCGTTCCTAGTCCTTTAATTTCATCCACAACTTCAAGAGCTTTCGCTTCGCTTCCAGAATAGTTTACAACTACTTTAGCACCAAGCTTTCCCAGCTCAATTGCAACGGCACGACCAATTCCGCGAGAAGCGCCTGTTACAACTGCAACTTTCCCTTGTAACATGTTATTCTCCCCCTTTTAGTGCGTCAATCGTTGATTTTAATGATGTAAGATCATTAACAGCGTAAACAGCCGCACGGCGATTTACTTTTTTCACAAGACCTGATAATACTTTTCCTGGTCCAATTTCAACAAATGTCTCTACACCTTCTGCAAGAAGTGTCTCAACTGTTTCTTCCCATCTCACTGGAGAATACAGTTGTTCCACTAGCTTGTTTTGAATATCTTGACTGTCAGTAACCGGCTTTGCTGTTACGTTTGCTATGACTGGAACTTTCGCATCGCTAAAGCCCACTGTTTCTAGCGTATCACGTAATTTTTCAGCAGCTGGCTTCATTAAACTAGAGTGAAACGGACCGCTTACCACTAGAGGAATCACGCGTTTTGCACCTTTTTCTTTGGCAAGAGCTCCTGCTTTTTCTACGCCATTTACCGTACCTGAAATAACAATTTGACCCGGACAGTTAATATTTGCAAGCTGAACAGCGTCGCCTTCGTTTGTAATTTGAGCGGTAACGGCTTCTAGATCTTCCGCAGACATGCCAAGCACTGCTGCCATTGTACCTTGACCTGCTGGTACAGCTTCGTCCATATAGCGACCTCTTTTGTGAACAGCCACAACAGCATCTTTAAACGATAAAACCTCAGCAGCCACAAGCGCACTGTATTCTCCTAGACTGTGACCCGCAACAAAATCGGGTGTAATTCCGCTCGTTTTAAACGCTTCAAGCAGCATTGTACTCGTTGTTAAAAGAGCAGGTTGAGCGTGATAAGTTAAAGTCAATTCTTCTTGAGGCCCTTCAAAAATAATGTTTGAAAGACTGAACCCTAAAGCTTCGTCAGCTGTATCAATCAGCTTTTTTGCTTCCTCTGTTTCATCATATAAATCTTTTCCCATACCAACAGTTTGTGACCCTTGGCCTGGAAAGATAAAAGCAATTTTCCCCATTTCTTATCTCTCCTTTTCTTCATTAACAGTTTGTTCGATTGCTTTTTGAATAGTGGAAGACACATTGTTTTCCACCATATTCACAGCTTGCTTAATCGCGCTAAATACTGCATTCGCATCCGACGAACCGTGCGCTTTGATAACAGGCGCATGCAATCCAAACAGCCCTGCTCCTCCATATTCACTGTAATCCATTTTCGCTTTTAAACCCTGCAGCTGAGGCTTGAGTACCGCTGCGGCTAACTTGCTTTTTAACGTGCTCATTAATTCTTGTTTAATCATTGAAAACAAGGAAAGCGCCGTTCCCTCAATGCTCTTAAGAGTCATATTTCCTGTAAAACCATCTGTTACAACCACATCGGCTACGCCGTTTAGCAAATCACGAGATTCTACGTTGCCTACAAAATTGAGATCAGCGTTTTTTAGTAGCTGAAAAGCTTGTTTGGTTAAGTCATTTCCTTTTTTATCTTCAGTTCCAATGTTCAACAGTCCCACTCTAGGAGCTTGAATGCCGCGTACTTTTTCGGCATACACCGACCCCATCACAGCGTACTGGAGCAAATGTTCAGGCTTGGCATCAACATTTGCACCAACATCTAGCATTAAAAAGCCTTTTCCATCTAGTGTCGGAAGCGTCGGAGCAAGTGCTGGGCGTTCAATGCCTTTGATGCGACCTACAATAAAAAGTCCGGCTGTCATTAACGCACCTGTATTTCCTGCTGAAATACAAGCATCGGCACGACCTTCGGCTACTTCATTTGCCATTAATACCATAGATGCTTGTTTTTTACGACGCACAGCTCGCACTGGCTCGTCAGTTGCATCAATGGTTTCTTCTGTATGAATAATCGAAATACGATCTGAATTCGTTAAATACTTTTTTATTTCTGATTCGTTTCCAATTAACGTAATATGTAATTCTTTAAATTGAGCAGTAGCTTTTTCTACACCTTCAATAATGGCTTTCGGTGCATGATCTCCGCCCATTGCATCAATAGCTAGTTTCATGTTGGGTCTCATCCTTTTTATTATTTATCCTTTGTAGAACGATACATTTTAAAAGTGCCAGAGAACACTTGCTCTTGCCCTACATAGCTGTTTACCTCAACGGTGGTTCGCACTTCACTAGTTGACAGAACTTTCGCTTTTGCTATCACTCGTTCATGAAGCTTAACAGGGCGATGATAACGGATCGACGCATCTGCTGTGAGCGCTAGTTCGTTGTTAATAACAGCGACAGCTAACGAATTAGCTTGCGCAAAAAGGTGGTGACCACGAGCAATTTGATTACGCTGAAACACATGCTCTGTTTTCACATCAAAAATAGATATCGCTGATTGATCTAGTTCAATGTCGATAACTTCTCCAATTACTTCTTCAATCGGAAGCGAACGCACTTCCTCGTCTAGTTGTTTTGAAGCTACATGCTTAATACGTTCTCGCAGTTCAGGAATCGACAACTCTAGGCGGTCTAATCGAATTGTTTGAACGCTCACTGAAAAACGGTCTGCTAGTTCTTCATCCGTAATAAATGGGTTTTCTTCAATTGTCGTTTTTAATAGCTGCTGTCTTTCTTTTTTACTGCGCTTCATTGTCCACCATCCGAACTTTTAATACTAGGTACTAATAGCAGTATATAATCATTGCCTTCTAATTGCAACATTTTTCACATGCTGTATTCTGTGCATCACACTATGGATATTCATGACTATTAACAGCCGCTAAAAGTATCTACATACATGAAACCGACGTTCACCCTGCCAATGAAAAAATCCGAACGAGTTGGATTCTTCATCAAGAATCTCGATTCATCGTTCGGATTTCCCTTCAACTAAACTACTTTCAGCCTCTTTTACTAATCAAATTTTTCTCCAGTTAATACGCCCGTTGCTTCTAATTGTATTCTCAGCAGCGCAAACTGCTCTTCTGTCCAAAAACTGTCGGAATTTACAAGCTTAGCAGCATCTTCTCGAGCTACTTCAAGCGCACGGTAATCGTGCACCATATCCGCTACTTTAAACTCAGGCATCCCGCTTTGTTTTCTACCAAAGAAATCACCAGGCCCACGAAGCTCTAAGTCTCTTTCTGATAATACAAATCCATCGTTTGTTTCCGTCATAATGGTCATTCGTTCTTTTCCAACTTCTGATTTCGGATCCGCGAGTAGAATACAATATGACTGTGCATCTCCTCGTCCTACGCGTCCTCTTAGCTGATGAAGCTGAGATAACCCAAAGCGCTCTGCATCATAAATGACCATTACGGTTGCATTCGGAACGTTCACTCCTACTTCTACAACCGTTGTTGATACTAAAATCTGCACGTCATTTACGCTAAACTGTTTCATCACTTCTTCTTTTTCATCAGGTGACAATCTTCCGTGCATGAGACCAACGCTTGCTTTTCCATTAAAATAGTGAGTGAGTGTTGCATGCACATCAATTGCATTTTGAACATCCAGCTTGTCCGATTCTTCAATCAACGGACAAATAACATAAGCTTGTCTGCCATCGTGTATTTCTTTTTCAACGAAATGTAAAATACGTTCAAGCATATCATGTTTTACCCAGTACGTTTCAATAGCCTTACGTCCTGCTGGCATTTCATCGATAATGGACACATCCATTTCTCCAAACACCGTAATAGCAAGGGTTCTTGGAATAGGAGTCGCCGTCATAAACAGTACATCCGGACTTTCTCCTTTTTCACGTAAAACCCGGCGCTGTCCAACTCCAAAGCGGTGCTGTTCATCCGTAATGACGAGCCCTAAACTATTATATATAACTTCGTCTTGAATTAAGGCATGTGTACCTACTAATACATGAACATCTCCGTCTCTCACTCGCTGAAGCAGCTCTCTTCTTGCTTTTCCTTTAACAGATCCTGTTAGCAAGCCTACGCTGATGCCTACCTTTTCAAGCATCGCAGTTAATGACTCTGCATGCTGTTCAGCTAAAATTTCAGTCGGTACCATTAAAGCACCTTGATGTCCCGCTAAAACAGTGGCGTATAAAGCAACCGCTGCTACGACTGTTTTACCTGACCCTACATCACCTTGCAGCAAGCGATTCATGCGATAAGGCGATTTCATATCGTGCGTAATTTCGTTTACTACACGTTTTTGAGCGCTTGTTAACGGAAACGGCAGCAAGTTCGTGAAGTTTACCAGCTCAGTTGAATCAAATGCTTGCTTCATTCCAGGCGTTTCTTCTCTTTCGCGCTTTCTCAGCGCCTGCATTTTTAATTGAAAAAGTAGAAATTCTTCATAGACAAACCGACGTCTCGCTTGTTTTAAATCTTCATGATCACGAGGTAAGTGAATACTTCTAACCGCTTCTTCACGCGTTACTAGTTTGTACCTAGAACGAATAGAGGCCGGGAGCATATCCTGAATGCTGCTCCCATAATTCTTCAACGCAAGAGAGACGAACTTCCGCATTCCTTTGACCGTTAAGCTGCCTTTAACTGAGTAAACAGGCTCAATCGTTTGATTTTTAACAAACGGAGAAAATTGAAGCTCCTGCAAGTTAATCGTTTGCCGATGCTGATCCCATTTCCCTGTAACCGTAACAGTTTGATCGATTTCTAACTTTGATTTATAGTAAGGGCGATTAAAACAAGTAACCGTAATCAAATAGCGGTTTACTAGCAGCCGAAACGTAAGGCGCGAACGTTTTTTGCCGTAATACGTAAGCGAGGGGACGCTGTGAACCTTTCCTTCTACGGTGACCTTTTCGTCGTGCTTTGCTTCAGCCAAATCTTTTAGCTCATAATCTTCATAGCGGTATGGGAAATGTTCTAACAAGTCATGCACACTGTGAATATGCATATCCTCTAATGCTTGTGCTGTTTCATCTCCAATACCTTTAATGGTTTTAATTGAAATAGTTGTTAGTTCATTCACTTTTATTTAATGCAATACCAAAGATCTTCGCTTCAAGCTCGCGACCTGTTGGTGTTGCCGCTAAGCCTCCTTGTGCAGTTTCTCGTAATGCAACCGGCATTGTTTGACCAATTTTATACATAGCATCAATGACTTCATCACATGGAATACGACTTGTAATGCCTGCTAAGGCCATATCTGCTGCAATCATTGCATTCGCCGCTCCCATTGCGTTTCGTTTCACACATGGAACTTCTACTAGCCCCGCTACTGGGTCACATACTAATCCTAGCATATTTTTGAGAGTAATTGCCATTGCTTCAGCTGCCTGACTCGGTGTACCTCCTGCCATTTCAACAATCGCTGCCGCTGCCATACCTGAAGCTGAACCAACTTCTGCTTGACATCCGCCTGCTGCTCCTGAAATAGACGCATTATTGGCTACAACAAACCCAAAAGCACCTGATGTAAATAAAAATTCAATCATTTCTTTACGAGTGGGATTTAGCTTATGTTGCACGGCAAACAGCGTTCCTGGCACTACCCCCGCAGATCCAGCAGTAGGCGTTGCACAGATTGTCCCCATTGCCGCATTTACTTCGTTTGTCGCTACAGCTTTGCTAACTGCATCTAAAATCAAATTTCCAGATAAAGATTTTCTGCTTTGAATATAGTTTTGAAGCAGCACTGCATCCCCGCCTGTTAAACCTGTAACAGACTGTACCCCTTTTAAACCGCGTTCAACCGCTTCTTCCATAACCGTTAAGTTCCGGTCCATTTTTTCCATGATTTCTTCACGAGTAACTCCCGTGATATCTATTTCCTGTTGAATCATAATTTCTGCAATTTTCACATTTTGACTTTCTGCTAATTCTACTAGTTCTGCTACATTTCGAAACATAGTAACCTCCGCTATTATTCTGTCTTATTTTCACTTTAGAACCATATATAATTATTCGATTTATTCTCCCAGGCCTTTCCTATTCAACCATTCTTGTTACTTGAATAATGTGAGGCAATGTTTTTAACTCTTCAATTACATCATCTTCAATATTCGTATCCATTTCAATTGCCATAAGCGCTACTTCGCCGCGCTCTTTGCGAGATACTTCCATATGTCCGATATTAATTGAATGTTTCATCAAAATATTTGTAACGGTCGCAATGGCACCAAATCGATCATTATGCACAACGAGAATAGCTGGATTCATGCCTGATAAATTTAATTCAAATCCGTTAAGCTCCGTAATTTGAATTTTTCCTCCGCCAATTGAAATTCCAACAACTTCAATTTCCTTTAATCCGTCGCTCATTTTGATGCGAGCAGTATTCGGATGGTCTGTGATTGCCGCTTCCTCAACAAATGTGACGTCAATTCCTTCTTTTTTAGCCAAGTCCAAAGACTCCGGAATACGCTGATCGAATGTATCAAAATCTAAAATACCGCCAATCAACGCTACGTCTGTTCCGTGCCCTTTATACGTTTGAGCAAAAGAACCGTACAATGAAACCACAACTTTTGTGGGCTGCTTACCAAAGAGTGTTCGGGCAACGCGTCCAATACGCGCTGCACCAGCCGTATGTGAACTAGATGGTCCAATCATTACCGGACCAATAATATCAAAGACAGATTTATATTTCATAAGGATTTTCCCCCTGCTATTTAGACATTGTTATTACTTATATGTTACTTGAGCTTTTGACTTTTTGGAAGCTTTGTTTCACGCTCTTAAAAAATTTAAAAATTCTCATTTTTGTTAGAGATTCACGCACAAAAAAAGCGGTGTATTTATCCATAAAAATAGGATAAGTACACCGCTTTTTTTGCTATGTTATGCAGGAAAAGATGAATTACTTACGCTGCTTCTTGCTCTGAAGCTACATCGTCTACTGTTTTAATTTTAAAGTTTTTAAAAACAACTGAACCTATAAACCCAGCTAATGCTCCCGCTAGTGCACAAAGTACTGCACAAATTGTGACCTTCATAGGGTCATTAAACCCAAACATCACTGCAAGTCCTGCGATTGGCGTTGCCGTGCCTGCAGCATCATTTACTAATCCGAACAGAGCCACAACTACACCCGCTAGTGCCCCTCCAACAAAGTTGGTAATGTAAATAGGAATTGGATTGGCTGAAATAATATTCGCTTGTGTTAAAGGTTCAACTGCAACTGAAATGGTTGTACGACGATCCCCAATTTTTAATCGATCAAACAGCACATAGTTCATGAAAGAAGAACCAAACACAGCAAGAGCTCCAATCGCCATAGGCAATCCCGTTAACCCTAGCATAGCCGTTAAAGCCATTGAGCTAAGCGGAGCCGTTGCTACTACTGTAATAACTCCCCCTAAAATAATTCCCATCAAAATAGGGCTAGCACTTGTTGTATCTTTAATAATTCCTCCAATATTTAAAAGCGTCGCATCTACAATAGGTGAGAATGCATTACCAATTAATCTTGTTAAAGGTGCTGCAATTAAGATATTGCCTAATAAGTCTAGACCAGCAGGTGCCTTTTTCTCAATAAATTTCACTACAAATGCCATGAGGTATCCCGCAAAAAATCCAGGGAGCAAGCCTAGTCCTGAACACACCACGCCCATCATAAGAGCATATACAGGAGATACTCCTAACGCCAAAGCAACTAGTGCAGCTGCTGCAACTCCTCCCATTCCTCCTGCAGCCTTTCCAACTTCACCTAAGAATGAAATACCTAGTAAATCTCCTCCTACATATGACTGAAAGGCCTCTACGAGAAACGCAGCCACCGCTCCGCTTGCCAGAGCCCCCATCGCTTTCATGCCATAAGGTGCCTTGTTGCTAAACAACCAAAATAAAAATAAAACTAATAACAATAAACCTGTTCCTTTTAAAATATCCACTGTTGCCTCTCCTCTCATGCTGTTTTCTTTCACATTTGACTCAATCAGTTTTCAAAACTACCATACAAACGGGTTCTTTTCAACTAATATACCTAATATGCCGAACGATTACAACATGTAAAAATAAAATAGTTCGTATTTAACTTAAAAAACACAAAAAAGAAGCGCCCCTTGAGAGGAGTGCTTCTTTTTTTGTTATTCAATTGCAAAAATGTAAGAATATAAAGGTTGATCTCCTTTATGAAGCTCTACCTCAACTTCTTCAAACGTTTCTTCTACAAACGATGTTAGCGCTTCAGCTTCATCGTCTGAGACATCCTCTCCTTGAAGAATCGTAAGGATTTCCGCTTCGTCATCAATCATATAAGTCAATAGCTTTTTCGCTGCTTCTAATTTCTCTGAATCTTTTACGACGATTTTCTTTTCGGCAATACCCATAAAATCGCCTTTAGCTAATTCAAGACCATCAATATTTGTATCGCGAACTGCATACGTTACTTGCCCTGTTTTTACGTGCTGCAGAGCTTCTGTCATTGCTTCCTCGTTTTCTTTTAAGCTTTGCTGAGGATTAAATGATAGCAGCGCTGTCATTCCTTGAGGAACCGTTTTAGACGGGACAACCGAAACGTGACTGCCCGCAACAGCAGCCGCTTGGTTAGCAGCCATTACAATATTTCCGTTATTAGGTAAAATAAGTACCTGTTCTGCATTTGTTTCTTCAATCGCTTTGACAATATCCTCCGTACTTGGATTCATTGTTTGTCCGCCTTCAATGACAACCGTTGCCCCAAGGCTCTTGAACAATTCAGCAATTCCTTTTCCCATTGATACAGTAACAATGCCAAAGGGCTGTTTTTCAGCCTTTTTTACTGCAGGCTTTTCTTCATCTGAAACAATGCTGCTATGCTGTTCTCTCATGTTTTCAATCTTCATTTTAATTAAACTTCCATATTGCTGCCCGTAGTTTAACACTTCTCCAGGATGCTCGGCGTGAATATGAACTTTCACAATTTCATCATCAGATACTACAAGCAACGAGTCGCCCCATTTACTTAAATCTTGGCGAAACGTTTCTTCAGAAAATGTTTTAGCTGCGGGCTTATCCTCTTCCAGCCTTACCATAAATTCTGTACAATAGCCAAATTCAATATCTTCTGTATTCATATGGCTTTGCGCATGCTTATGATGCTCAGCATTTACAAGTTCATTCATCGAAGGAGCTGACATGGGTACACCCGGAAGTTTTTCACCTTTTAATTCAGCTAAAAACCCTTCATAAATTAAAACAAGCCCTTGACCTCCGCTATCCACTACGCCTACTTCTTTTAACACGGGTAAAAGATCTGGCGTGCGATTTAACGAAGCATTAGCTTCCTTAAGTACTTCTTCCATGAACAGAATCATATCAGATTGCTTTTTAGCAACAGCCGCTGCTTTTTTAGCAGTATCCTTAGCTACTGTTAAAATGGTTCCTTCGATTGGTTTCATAACAGCTTTATAAGCAGTTTCTACACCAAGCTCAAGAGCTTCAGCAAACTCAACTGTTGTAATCGCTGACTTTTGCTCAACCGATTTCGCAAAACCGCGGAATAATTGAGATAAAATAACTCCTGAATTACCGCGCGCGCCCATCAATAAGCCCTTAGACAAAGCTTGGCTCACTTGACCGATGTGATCAGATAGTTTATTTTTCACTTCTTTAGCACCAGACGTAATCGATAAGTTCATATTTGTTCCAGTATCACCATCTGGTACAGGAAAAACGTTCAGCGCATCCACGTAATCTGCATTGTTAGATAGATGCTGGGCTCCTTGAAGCACCATTTCTCTAAACCGCTTTCCGTCCAACGTTGTCATTGACACGAATCTTCCTCCTTAATTAAACGTTCGTTACACGAACACCCTGCACATAAATATTTACTGAATCAACCGTTAGACCAACCGTTTGTTCCAGCGTGTATTTTACTTTTGTTTGCACATTATGAGCAATTTCAGAAATTTTTGTTCCATAGCTTACGATAATGTACATGTCGATATGTACGTCATCCTCTTCTTGTCTTACCACAATACCTCGTGTAAAGTTTTCTTTGCGAAGAATTTCTGTAAGACCATCTTTAAGCTGATTTTTTGAAGCCATTCCGACAATCCCGTAACAATCAACAGCTGCTCCTCCAGCAATTGTTGCAATTACATCTGTAGAAATATCAATTTGACCATACTTCGTTTTCATTTCGATGGACATACTCGTTCCCCTTTCTACTTTCATAGGTTATAAATATTCTACTATAATCAATCTCGTTTTAAAAGAGGCGTCCAGCTTGTCCCTTTTAAAGATGACAGTATTGGGTATCAACTTGTCTTAAAATAAGTAATTGCCCAAGTTATACCTATTTCTACTCTCTATATTATTGAACATAGATTCATTTTATATGTCAAGGAAAATTTCTTGAAAGCTTTTCTCCAGAACTATTGCATTCTCTTTAAGGCTGTGATAAATTAATATAGTATTTCTCAAAACAGAATTGAGTAGTTTTTTTGGTGTTAGGAGGGAAAATCATGGCACGCAAATGTGTAGTAACTGGTAGAAAAGCTCGTTCAGGTAACGCACGTTCTCACGCAATGAACGCTACTAAGCGTAAATGGGGTGCTAACGTTCAAAAAGTACGTATCTTAGTGAACGGTAAACCAAAACGTGTGTACGTTTCAGCTAGAGCCCTTAAGTCTGGTAAAGTTCAACGCGTTTAATCTTTATAATGAAAAAGCACCATATTTTATGGTGCTTCTTTTATTATTCCGGCGTTGTTAATCTTTTTTAAACGAATTAAGCATGACCTTTACGATCCCACCTAAAAACTTTGGAAGTTTGATTGTATAGAATTTCATACTGTCCCTCCTAACCGTCTCCACACTTTATCTCCTTTTAAAGAAAGCCCTATGTCCTGCTCTCATTTTCCATACTTCATCACAAGCAACGTTTATCATTGCTTCTTACCATCATTAATATGCCTTTTGTAAATGAAAAAGTACCTCTTTGTTGAATAAGTTCATTGCTAATACATAAAGTTGAGCCGAGTTCTACTTCATGCTTATTGAGCGGATATTTGAAACCTTCTAGCGTAAGCTCTTTTACACCGCCTGCAAAAGGAACGAATGAAATATAGTGAAACTCCTTTAAACGATCAACATAATAAGTGCCTGGTTCAAACAATTGAATGATATTTTGATTGTCAATCATTTGTACATTCGCTTTCTTTTTTAAGCCTTTGTACAGGAGCTGAATGCTTCCAAACATGTGGTCAAGTCTTCCACCTGTTGCTCCAAAGATACAAATACTGTCCGGTTTTTGCTCTATTGCCCACTCAAAAGCAAGTTCCAAATCAGTTGCATCTTTTTCCGCAGGATACAATTCAACATCTTGTAATGCTTCTCTCACTCGCTTAAGCTGCGCATTTGTAACGGAATCAAAATCTCCGAATGCTTTCACGGGCAAAATGTCTTGTTGAAGAAGCAGGAATACGCCGCGGTCTACTCCTACCCACTTTACATCATTTGATTGGTGCAGGAGTGGCATATGTTCATCCGGTCCCCCTGCTAGAATATGAATTTTCATTATGTATATGCTCCTTTTCTATTAAAAAATGAACGAAATAAATATGTTTTCTTTATCCTAAAAGAAAAAGCTGCTGTGTACAAGTTCTACCCGTTGTACACAGCAGCTTTTATTACTTACGCTTGAACAGTTGTGCGAATTTGGCTGATTGCGCCAGCTCGATCTTCTTGATTATAAATAGCTGAGCCAGCCACTAAGACATTTGCTCCTGCTTCTACACATTTTCTTGCTGTTTCTTCATTAATTCCTCCATCAACCTCTACTTCAATAGAAAGGTGACGGATTTCAATAAGCTGAGAGATTTGCTCGATTTTCGGCAGTACACTTGGAATAAAGTTTTGTCCTCCAAAGCCTGGGTTCACCGTCATTAATAAAATAAGATCGATATCTTCTAAGATATGCTTTACCACGTCAATTGGCGTTGCAGGATTTAAAGCAACGCCTGCTTTCATGCCGTGCTCTTTGATTAATTGAATGGTGCGGTGCAAATGAGTACACGCTTCAGCATGTACCGTTAAAATATCAGCACCCGCCTTTGCAAACATTGGAACGTATTGATCTGGGTTTTCAATCATTAAATGCACATCTAATGGCAGTGTTGTGACAGGGCGTACAGCCTCAACGATAAGCGGTCCAATTGTAATATTAGGAACAAAATGGCCATCCATGACGTCTATATGGATGTAGTCTGCTCCACCTGCTTCAACTTCACGAATTTCTTCAGCAAGCTTTGAAAAATTGGCAGATAAAATGGAAGGTGCGATTTTTGTCATTTTTAATACCTCGGCTTTCTTTGCTTAATTTCCTCAATAAATTGCAAGTAATGTTCGTAGCGATAACTCGGAATTTCTTTTTGTTCGTATGCTTCTTTCACCGCACATTTTGGTTCTTTCACATGCAAACAACCTCGAAATTTACACTGTTCACTCAAACGCGACATTTCAGGAAAACAATCGGTCAACTCTTCTACTTCTAACGTTAAAAATTCCAGTGAGCTAAAGCCTGGCGTATCAGCTACTAAACCTTCACCAAACGAAATCAGTTCTACATGACGTGTTGTATGCTTTCCTCTTCCAAGTGACATTGAAATATCATTTGTCTTTAACTCAAGCTCTGGTTTAAGCGTATTTAGCAGTGAAGATTTACCTACACCTGACTGTCCAGCAATAACCGTTACGCGATCTTCAAATAACGGCTGAATTTGTTCCATGCCTTTTTCTGTGACTGTCGACGTTAAAATGACCTCATATCCTATTTTACGATATTCTTCGGCATATTGCTCGATTTCTTGCTTTTGCTGCTGTGATAAAAGATCTACTTTTGAAATACAAATAATAGGTTCAATATGATTAGACTCCACTAACACTAAAAATCGGTCAAGAAGCATTGTACTAAAATCAGGTTCAATCGCTGAAAAAACAAGCAGCGCCTGATCAACATTTGAAATTGGGGGACGAACTAATTCATTTTTACGTTCTTTAATTTCAAGTATATATCCTTCAAGCTTATTTTCCGCCTGAAATACTACATTGTCACCGACTAAAGGCGTTACCTTCTTTTTACGAAAAACACCTCGTCCTCGACATTGCGTTACTTGTCCGTCATGAAGAACATAATAAAATCCGCTAAGGGATTTAATAATTCTTCCTTCTGGCATAACCTCACTCCTATCACTCTGGATATTCAACGTCTTTTTCTTCAATAACTTCCCCGTCTCGGACAATTTTATAAGACGCTTTTTCATTTTCATCAACTAAAACATCGAATGATTCTTTTGTTGTTTCAGTAATCGTTAGTTCTTTAGCAGGAACCGACATATCGTTATCTGCATCTTCGATATAAATTTGTACTTTTTGCGGCTTTGGCTTTTCCTCTTCTGTTTCAGTGGCATCGCTTGTTTCCGTTGCGTCGCCTTGTTCCGTGCTTGCTTCGGTGTCAGCCTCTTCTTTATACGGAATGGTAACATCCACTGACACCGTTTGAGGAGCTTTTGGCTCTTTGCCCATTGAGACCGTAATGGTGAGCTTATCACCTTGCTCAATACTCTGCTCCGCTGCAGGCTTTTGAGACATCACAAGACCTTTTTCAACAGTGTCGGAATACGCTGTTTTTACGTCCACTTCAATATCTTCATCTGATGCATAATCTTTTACGCTTTTTTCCGTCCAGCCCGAGAAATCCTTTAATGCAATCTTCGGCGGACCTTTACTTACCCATAGAGTAACCGTTGTATCTTCCGGCACGACTTGTTCGGTTTCTTTAGGCGTCTGATCTGTAATATTGCCTTTTGGTTCTGTGCTTTCAACTTCGATGGATTGGATATCTTTATAATTCTGCTTTTCTAACAGACTTTTTACTTCCGTAAAGCTTCTTCCAATGTACCGGTTAAATGCTTCTTTTTTCTTTCCTGTACTTCGATAAATAATGACGTTAGAGCCTTCTTTGATCACGTCTCCCGCTTCTGGCATCGTTTTAACCACGTCGCCTTCTTCCACCTCATTATCAGATATATCTTTAGGATTCTTCACTTTAAAGCCTAAAGAAACTAAATCGGTTACAGCTGATTCATAATCTTGATTATGTAAATCAGGAACCTTTACGTCTTTTGGCAGTAATAAAGCCGGAATGAATGTAACGGCGGCTACGCTAGCAGCTGCCAGCAGCAAAAAAATTAAAACAAGCGTTACAATCAGCTTGCTTTTGCTTTTTTTCTTTTTCTTCTTTTTTTTCTTCGGCTTTACTTCTTCTTCTTCTTGTTCTTCGCGCTCTAAGTGAGGTGGTTTTCTCACAGGTACGTGCGTTTCTTCGGATTCAACAAAATCCTCCTTAATAACGGGAATGGCTTTTGTCACTTCTTCATCATCAGGCACCGTAAATCTTTGTTCATTATAACGATTTGGATGAACAGCAGACTGTAAATCCGCTTCGAGTTCTTCGACGGAACTGTATCGGTAAAATGGATCTTTAGTTGTTGCTTTTAATACAACATTCTCCACGCTTTGAGGGATAGATGGATTCCACCTTTTTGGAGAAGGTGTTTCTGTCTGTAAATGTTTTAATGCAATTGACACAGCCGATTCCCCAGAAAAAGGGACTCGACCCGTTAGCAATTCAAATAGGACGATGCCAAGCGAATAAATATCAGAACGCTTATTCGCAAGCCCTCCCCTTGCCTGTTCAGGAGATAAATAATGAACAGAGCCCAAAACAGAATTAGTATGCGTAATGGTTGTAGAACTTAGTGCTACGGCAATGCCGAAGTCAGTAACTTTAATGGTATCATCATGATCAATTAAAATATTTTGAGGCTTAATATCCCGGTGAATAATTCCGTACTGATGAGCATGGGCAATAGCTGATGTAATCTGCGTCATAATATGTATGGCTTTATCAAGAGATAATGGTGATTCTTGCAGAATGTATTGCTTTAATGTCATACCCGGTACATATTCCATGATGATATAGTAAATATCTTCTTCTTCTCCAACATCATAAATGCTGACAATATTAGGATGAGCAATACTCGTAGCAGATTGAGCTTCTCGATGGAAACGCTTTATAAACGCATCGTCACTTGCAAAGTCTAAACGAAGCACTTTAATTGCCACATCACGATCCAAAATCATGTCGCGACCTAAATAGACGTTTGCCATTCCGCCTCCACCAATTACTTGCAATACCTTATAACGGTCGTTTAGCCGTCTACCTATTAGCAACACTCTCACCCACTTTCAGATGTAAAGTCCACAATTGCAAGTGTAATATTGTCTTCTCCACCAAGCTCATTTGCTAATTGAATCAGGCTCGTACCCTTTTCGTGAAGTGATGAACTTGTTGATAACGTTTCGTTCAGCTTTTGTTCCGTTACCTTATTTGTCAGTCCATCTGAACATAATAATAATCGATCTTCTTTTTCCACTTCAATTGTTTTTACATCTAAACTAACATTTTCTTCGGTACCTAGTGCTCGCAATAAGATATTTTTTCGCGGATGATGTTCAGCATCTTCTTTTGTGATTTGACCATTTTTTACGAGTTCATTCACAAGAGAATGATCTTCTGTTACTTGTTGAAATCCATATTCATTGGAAATATAGCACCTGCTGTCTCCTATATTACCAATCGCACAAAACGTATCGGCGCATAAAGCAAGTACAACTGTCGTACCCATGCCTTTACACTCTTCATGCTCCTGAGCATACCGATAAATATCTTGATTAATTTGGGAAACATGCGTACGAATCCACTGCGTCGCCTCATCAGGAGACGTTACTTTGTTCGCTTCTTCCCACGCTATTTGCAATTTTTGAACCGCCATCTCACTGGCGATGTCGCCAGCTCGATGACCTCCCATACCATCAGCCACAATTGCAAGCAGCTGATTATGTTGGTTCAAAAATACCCCTCCGTTATCTTCATTGTGTTGTCTAACTCTCCCTCGGTCTGTCATGAAGACAGTTGCCATACAATCACCTCGTCTCTTCTTTACGCTCCTTCGCACGTAATTGGCCACAAGCTGCATCGATGTCATGACCTTGCTCACGTCGAATAGTCACGTTAACGCCACGCTTTTTAAGCGTACGTTCAAATGCAAAAATCTGTTCACGCGGTGTACGAACATAATCACGCTCAGGCACATAGTTTACCGGAATCAAGTTCACGTGACATTTAACGTCTTTAATCAAATCCGCTAATTCCTCCGCATGCTCTACTTGATCGTTTACTCCTCCGAATAGACCATACTCAAAGCTAATACGTCTTCCCGTTTTATCCGTATAATATTTAATGGCTTCCATCAAATCAGGAAGTTTATACGCGCGGTTAATCGGCATTAAGCGTGAGCGGATGTCATTGTTTGGAGCGTGAAGTGAAATCGCAAAATTGATTTGCATTTTTTCATCAGCAAACTTATAGATTTTTGGAATGATTCCACTTGTCGATACTGTGATATGACGTGCACCAATATTTAATCCATCATCACTGTTAATTGTTTTTAAGAAGCGCATCATTTCATCATAGTTATCAAATGGCTCCCCAATACCCATAATTACGACAGAGCTCACGCGTTCTCCTTGTTCATCTAGCGCTTTTTGTACTTTTACTACTTGCGCTACGATTTCTCCAGCTTCTAAGTTACGCTTTAAACCTCCAAGAGTAGACGCACAGAACGTACAGCCGATGCGACAGCCAACTTGAGTTGTTACGCAGACAGAATTTCCGTATTCATGACGCATAAGCACCGTTTCAATCGTATAACCGTCATGGAGTTCGAATAAAAACTTCATCGTGCCGTCTCCAGACGTTTGCTGAACAACTGTTTTTAATGTCGTTAATGCAAATTTGTCTTTTAATTGTTCACGTAATCCTTTAGATAAGTTTGACATATCGTCAAAGTCCGTTACGCGTTTAACATATAACCAGTCAAAAATTTGTTTAGCACGGAACTTCTTATCACCATGTTCCACTAACCAATTTTCTAGGTCGTGCATTTCTAATGAATAAATAGATGGTTTTTGCGTTTTTTCTTCTGCTTTTGCTTTTCTTTTAGCTACTTCTTCCATTTTTACACCTTCTTCTGTAAACATGCAATATAAAATCCATCGCTTTGTGCATCTGGCAGCAATTGAATTTCACCATGTTTTACGTTTTGTTTAAGTCTTTGCGGCATGCGTGCAGCAAGCGTTTCGTCTTTTTGAAAATCAGCATGATCTGCTAAAAATGCTGCTACAACATCCCCATTTTCATCCCGATCAATTGTACATGTACTATATACGAGGGTCCCACCTTTTTTTAATAAAGGCGCAACCGCATTTAAAATATCTTGTTGAATACGCGCCAGCTGCTTTACATCCTGCTCAGTTTTTGTATATTTCAAATCAGGTTTACGTCTCATCACACCAAAACCTGAGCACGGGGCATCTACTAAAATGCGGTCAAACATTTCTTTATCAAACTGTTCACCGGCTTTGCGGCTGTCTTGAACCGTTGGCTCAATATTGGTAAGATGCAGACGCTCTGCCTGCTGGGCAATCAGCTTTACTTTATGGTCATGAATGTCCAAGGAAATAACTCTACCACTGTTTTTAAGCTGCTCTGCAATATGAGTTGATTTTCCTCCCGGTGCAGCACAGCTATCTAAAATCAGCTCTTCTGCTTCTGCGCCTAGTGCATGAGCTACTAACATAGAGCTTTCATCTTGAACGGTAAACATTCCTTCACGAAATGCTTGTGTATGAGCTGCATTTCCTTTTTGAACTTCTAGCGCTTCTTCTACAAAATGGCCTGGTTCTACAACAATACCTTCTTTTTCTAGCGCTTCTTTTACTTCATTTTGCGTAAAGCGTGCACTGTTTACTCGGATTGTTTGTTTAGGGGCCATTAAATTAGCTAAACAGATTCCGCGTGTTTTGTCCAATCCATATTGTTCCACCCAGCGTTTTACAAGCCATACTGGATGACTCGTTTCAATTGCCAAGCGCTCCACAGGATTTTGTATTTCTTCTAAAGAAGGCGTGCCGCTGCGCTGAATATTTCGTAAAACGCCGTTTACCATTGAGGCAATTCCTTTGTGACCACGTTTTTTAGCAATTTCTACTGCTTCATGAAGGATTGCCCGGTCAGGTACTCGGTCTAAATACATCATCTGATAAAGAGATAAACGAAGCAGCACTCGCACCCAAGGCTGAAGTTTTTTGGGATTTTTCAAGAAAGGGGCTAACCCGTAATCTAACGTATCGCGTCTTTGAATCGTTCCATACACGATTTCCGTTAACAGCCCTGCATCTTTCCCTTGAATACCACGTTTTTGTATACTGTTATTTAACAATAGATTGCTGAATGCCTGATTTTTTTCAATAGCTAGTAAAATATCTAAAGCTATGTCTCGAACGTTGTACTTACCCATTGACATCCCCTAATACTGTTCCGACTTCAACAGATGTACCTCGTAAATACTGCGCTGCATCCATACGTTTTTTTCCAGCCGGCTGAAGTTCCGTCACTTTAATAGCTGTTTCATTTCCAGTTGCTACTACAAATCCGTCCTCTTCAAGTGATAAAACGGTACCCGGTTTGCCTGATGCAGATACTTTCTCTCCCCACCAAATTTTCATGACTTGACCGTCTGCTGTTGTATAAGCAACGGGCCAAGGATGAAGTCCGCGGATATGATTATAAATTTCTTCTCCTGTACGGGCCCAATCAATTTTCTCTTGTTCACGCTTAATATTAGAAGCAAATGTCGCTTCGCCATCGTTTTGTTTAACCGGCGTAATTTCACCTTTCACAAGAGAAGGAATGGTTTCTGAAAGCAATTTTGCACCAGCAGCGCTGAGTTTATCGTGAAGTGTGCCCACGTGATCACGTTCTTCAATCGGAACTTCTACCTGTGTTAAGATATCACCTGCATCTAATTTTTCTACCATATACATAATTGTAACACCAGTTTTTGGCTTACCTTGTAGAATTGAATAGTGAATCGGCGCGCCTCCGCGCAGTTCAGGTAACAGAGAAGCATGTACGTTAATACAGCCGTATTTAGGCGCTTCTAAAATAGGAGTTGGTAAAATTTGACCAAAAGCCGCTGTTACAATTAGGTCAGGCTCATACGCTAACACTTGCTGATATTCTTCTTCTAAACGAATCTTTTCTGGCTGCAGTACAGGTATTTCATGTTTTAACGCCTCAACTTTTACAGGAGGAGGTGTTAATACGCGCTTGCGTCCTTTTGGTCGGTCCGGCTGTGTAACCACTGCGACCACTTCATATCCATCTTTAAGTAATGTTTGTAAAACCGGCACTGAAAAATCCGGCGTTCCCATAAATACGACTTTCATCGTGTAAAACCTACCCTTCTAGTTCATCCTCTTCGTAATACTTTGTTACTTTTTCCGTGAACAATACACCGTGTAAGTGATCAATTTCATGTTGAATGGCTCGTGCTAAAAAACCTTTTGCTTCTATAAAATAAGGTTTTCCTTTACGATTTTGCGCACGTACTTTCACATAATCAGCTCGAGCCACGTCACCAAAAAGGCCCGGAAAACTTAGGCAGCCTTCTGGACCGATTTGTTCGCCTCGTTGCTCAATAATTACCGGATTAATTAACTCAATTTTACCGTGTCGATCGTCCACGTCTACCACTGCCACTTGCTGCAGAACTCCTACTTGAGGAGCAGCTAGACCCACACCGTCTGCTTCAAGCATTAAATCATACATGCCGTTTAGTAATTTCGCTAATTTATTATCAAAGTTTTTAACGACTTCACACTCTTGTTCAAGTACTTCATTAGGATGGTAAACAAGCTTAAGCTTAGCCAAATAGGCACCTCCTTTATTCTTTCTATTTATATCCAAAAAGCTTCTTCTTTAACGCCATCAAGACGACTAGTTACATCATCGAGTATGGATTCAAATCAATTGTAATCGTTAAATTTTCCTTCTGCATTTCCGCTTGATAACGTTCTAATATATATTTCAACAGCGGAATCAGGCTTGGTTCCAGCTTGTATTTTAACATGCATTGATAGCGATATCTATCTTTTATCTTAGCAATGGGAGATGCGACTGGCCCTAAGATTGTTGTTTGCGGCGAAAGTTTCTGACCAAGATACTGCGAAATTTTGTCTGTAACAGACACCACTTTTGCAATATTTTCATGAGATACCGTTACAAGCCCCAAGTAAAAGAAAGGCGGATATTTATGCATTTTACGAATTTCCATCTCCTGCTTATAAAACGCATCGTAATCATGCTGACTCGCAAGTTGAATGCTGTAGTGCTCAGGCGTGTACGTTTGAATCACTACTTCTCCTGGAAGCTTGTGGCGTCCTGCTCTTCCGCTTACTTGTGTTAAAAGCTGAAACGTTTTTTCAGATGCACGAAAGTCAGGTAAATTCAGCATCGTATCTGCTGTTAAAACGCCTACAAGCGTGACGTTTGGAAAGTCTAGCCCTTTGGCAATCATCTGCGTCCCTAGTAAAATTTGCGCTTCTCCACTTGCAAACTTGTTCAGGAGCTTTTCATGCGCGCCTTTTCGGCTTGTTGTATCAACATCCATTCGCACGACTCTAGCCTCAGGCAGCACTTTTGTTAATTCTTCTTCCACTTTTTGTGTACCAGATCCAAAAAAGCGGATATGTTCGCTGTGGCATTCCGGGCACTCAGTGTGCACATGTTCTTCGTGTCCGCAGTAATGGCATTTTAATTTATTTTGATAGCGGTGATACGTTAGTGAAATTTCACAGTGCTCACATGTCGGAACGTAACCGCAGTCCCTGCACATAACAAAAGAAGAATGGCCTCTTTTATTTAAAAATAAAACGATTTGCTCTCCTTTTTCCAAACGGTTTTTCATCTTTTCAAACAGCATAGTTGAAAACATAGAGCGATTGCCGCTGCGAAGTTCCTCTCTCATATCAACAATATCCACCGACGGCATCGATGACTTATTCATTCTTTGCTTTAACGTCAGTAGCTTATATACACCTTTTTGCGCTCTTGCAAAGGACTCAAGCGTTGGTGTTGCACTTCCTAAAATGACTGGACACTGATGATGCTGCCCTCGGTAAATGGCTACATCTTTTGCATGATAACGGGGGTTTTCTTCTTGTTTATAACTCGTCTCATGTTCTTCATCGATAATAAGAAGGCCTAAATTTTCAAATGGAGCAAATACAGCAGAGCGGGCCCCTACCACAACGGATACTTCTTTTCGCTGAATTTTTCGCCATTCATCGTATTTTTCTCCAGTAGACAAGCCGCTATGAAGCACAGCAACTTTTGAGCCGAACCGCTCTTTAAACCGCTTGACCATCTGAGGGGTAAGTGAAATCTCCGGAACAAGCATAATCGCTTCTTTTCCTTTTTTTAATACTTGATCAATCGATTGGAGATACACTTCTGTTTTTCCGCTTCCCGTTACTCCATACATTAAAAACACATCGTGAAGATTTTCTTCGATGTCCTGCAGAATCGGTGCGATTGCCTCAGCTTGTTCATCGGTCAATTGAAATGGCTTTGACGGTGTAAAGTATCGATCTTGATAAGGATCACGGTATATTTCAATTTCCGTTTCCTCTAAGAGTCCTTTGTTAATCAGCGCTTTTATAGGAGCGGAGGTAATCTGCAAATCTTCCGCTATTTCTTTTATGGCTACTTCTTCATTTCGCTCGAGCATAAAAGACAGCACTTGCTTTTGCTTTTCTGCCTGCTTATTTAACTCGTTCATAAACTGTTGAATGTCTTCAAGGCTTTGATTCAGTTTTACGCCTTTTGCCGTTTTTTTGTTTCCTTTGTTTTTCACCACGTAGACGACTTCAATTAGACCTTTTTGAATATCACGGTGAAAAGCAGGAGCAGCGGCTGTTTTTTCCACTTCACTCCACTTCAGCGAGGATCTTGACTGAAAAAACGGCTTGACTTGCTCATGAAGCTGTTCGTATGCCTCTTTTGAAAGGAGTGACAGTTCTTTATCATATTTTGCTTTCATCGCCGCAGGCAGCATGACTTGAAAAGCCGATATCATAAAACAAAGCGTTTTTTCTGTTAGCCAGTGCCCAATCTCTAACAGTTCAGGAGTCAGAACCGGCGTTAAATCAAGCAAGTCAGCGATTGGTTTAACACGCTTAACTTCAGCCTCTTCTTTAAGAGCCACCACAAACCCTTGAACTTTTCTTGGACCAAACGGAACGACAACTCGCATACCCGGAACAATAATTCCTTTCCATTTGTCAGGAATGGCGTAGTCAAAAGCTCGATCTGTTTGTTTAGCAGCCACGTCCACAATTACACTAGCTACACTCATTTTCTCAGCCCTTCTAACATTTCCTTCACTTCTTTTAACACCTCGGTAGCTACATCGTGTTTTGAAAGAATGGGAAGTTCTTTAGACTCTCCGCTTCGCTTATAGAGCGTCACAATATTTGTGTCCGTCCCAAAACCTGCTCCTTCTGTCGTCACGTTATTGGCTACAATCATATCCAAGTTTTTAGATGCAAGTTTCTTTTGTGCATATTCATCCACTTGTTCTGTTTCTGCTGCAAAGCCGACTAAAAGCTGGTGTTCTTTTCGCTCTCCAAGCGTGCGTAAAATATCTGTTGTTCTCTCTAGCTCTAATACTGCTTCACCAGGCTGCTTTTTCATCTTTTGATCAAACACATACTTTGGTCGGTAATCTGCCACTGCGGCTGATTTAATGACAACATCTGCTTCATGATAGCGCTGCATAACAGCTTCAAGCATCTGCTGCGCACTTTCAATTTGAACAACCTGCACCCCTTTTGGATACTCTAAATTCGTCGGTCCCGTTACAAGTGTTACCGATGCACCTAACTTAGCAGCTTGTTCTGCAAGAGCATAGCCCATTTTCCCAGTAGAGCGATTGGTGAAAAATCGGACGGGATCAACGCGTTCTACCGTAGGTCCTGCTGTAACCAATACATTGATACCGTCAAAGATTTTTTGTGTATCTGATACTTTGGAAAAATAAGAGCCGATTAGTGAAACAATTGTTTCTGGCTCTTCAAGACGACCTTTTCCTACATAACCACATGCCAAATACCCTTCTCCTGGTTCTACAAAAGAGTAACCAAATGATGAAAGAGTGCTCATATTTTTTTTAACAGCGGGATGATCGTACATATGAACATTCATTGCAGGCGCAATCCACACAGGTGCAGTAGCAGCAAGCAGCGTTGTGGAAATCATATCATCTGCAAGACCATTTGCTATTTTCCCTATCATATTAGCCGTAGCAGGAGCCACTAAAATTAAATCGGGCCAATCGGCTAAATCAATATGTGCAATCACAGATGGATCTTTTTCATCAAACGTATCTGTATAAACTGGGTTTCGAGACAGAGCTTGAAACGTAAGCGGCGTTACGAACTCGCGTGCTGAAGCAGTCATCATTACTTTAACTTCCGCTCCTGCTTGTACTAATTTACTTGTTAAAGCTACGGCTTTATATACGGCGATTCCGCCGCTAACACATAATAAAATTCGTTTTCCCTTCATCATTATGCCCCCATCTATTTATCCCGCTCAACCAGCATCCGCTTGTTTACTCGGGTAACTATCTAAAGCTTTTCAATTCAATTATTATACCATTTTTGTAGTGAGACATTCACTATCCTGCTTGAATACAAACAAAAGCATCAAAAAAATAACAACCTATAAAGTAGGTTGTTATTTTTTCACTTACTGATGTTTAGAATCTTCTTCTGCTACACCTTGCTTATAGCTTAATTGTTCAGCATTAATTTCTTCTAAAGCACAGCCTACAAACTTATAAGAAACCGGCTTTTCAATCGGCGTATCATTGTGAAGCTGTAATTGACGAGCGCGTTTTGCAGCTACTGTCACAAGCGTGTACTTAGAATCTAATTTTTCCATTAGGGAATCAATTGATGGATAAAGCATGTTTATTCTACCTCCAGCATTCTTTTATAGCGCGCAGAAATACGATCACGACGGCAGTGTTCAGCCGTTACGATAGCACGGATGCGAGCACAAGCATTTTCTACTTTGTCATTTTCTACAACATAATCGTAGGCGTCCATAAGTTCAATTTCTTCTTTTGCCACGCGCATACGGTTATTGATTAAGTCTTCTGTTTCAGTACCGCGGTTTACGATACGACTTTTAAGCTCTGATAAACTCGGCGGTGCCAAGAAGATGAACAAACCTTCTGGAAATGCTTCTTTCACTTGAAGAGCACCTTGCACTTCAATTTCTAGAAATACGTCTTTTCCTTCAGATAACGTTTGTTCTACATAATCAACCGGGGTACCGTAGTAGTTGCCTACGTATTCAGCCCACTCTAATAATTTCTTGTTTTCAATCATGCGCTCAAACTCTTCGCGTGGTTTGAAGAAATAGTCAACGCCGTCTACTTCACCTTCGCGGGGCTTTCTTGTTGTTGCAGAGATAGAATACTGCAATTTAATGTCTTCTTGCTCAAACAATGCTTTTCGTACCGTTCCTTTTCCAACACCTGATGGTCCGGAAAGAACAATTAATAAACCTCTTTCAATCATCGGTTCAAGTGACCTACCCTTCTAATAATTCTTCTTTGTTTATAAGTCGCTGCGACACAGTTTCTGGCTGTACAGGAGCTAAAATAACATGATCGCTATCCATAACAATAACAGATCGTGTTTTACGTCCTTGCGTTGCATCTATTAAAGAGCCTCGATCTTTTGCATCTTGAATAATGCGTTTGATTGGAGCTGATTCAGGATGAACGACAGAGATTATACGATTAGAAGAAATAAAATTTCCAAATCCAACGTTCACTAATTTACCGCTCATAAGAAGCCTCCTGCTATACCAATATAATCTTTATCTTACACGAAGGCTATTCAATATTTTGAACCTGCTCTTTTATGCGTTCTAATTGTGCTTTCATACTAATAACATACTGAGCAATAGTACCATTATTTGCCTTCGCACCGATTGTATTCATTTCACGATTCAGCTCTTGAACAAGAAAATCCAGCTTGCGTCCCACTGAATCAGGTGTATTTAATGCTTGAATAAATTGTGAAACATGACTTTGAATTCGCGTAAGTTCTTCGCTAATATCTGCTTTTTCAGCAAAAATAGCTACTTCAGTCAGCACTCGCTGCTCATCGAAAGTACCTTCTAAATAGTCGCTCAGCTTTCTTTTAATACGCTCGCGATATTGTTCAGCAACTTCAGGAGCAAGCTGTGTAATTTTTTCGCGAATGTCTTGAATGTCCTGTAAGTATCCCATTAAATCGTGATACAGCTCTGATCCCTCTCGTTTCCGCATATCCACTAACTGATGAACAGCAGCTTCAACAGCTTCAAAGATTGCACCATGAATACTCGTCTGATCAGCTTCTTCTTCATAAGTTGTCATCACTTCAGGCATGTGTAAAATGTCTTGAATTTGAACAGATTGTGACAGCCCGTGCTTTTCTTTTACTTGCTGCAACGCATTCATGTATTCATCAAGCAGCTGCCAATCCGTCTGCAGTTTCTTTTTTGCCATTTCTTCACCTGAAATAGTAACAAATACTTCTACTCTACCACGTTTTATGTATGTTTGAACGATTTTTTTTATTTTATCTTCAATTTCAATTAATTGTCTTGGCATACGGATAACAATTTCACAAAAACGATGATTAACAGACTTCATTTCCACTGTTACTGATCGATTTTCCACTTCCGCTTTTCCGCGGCCAAAACCAGTCATACTTTTTATCATTATCATCACATCCACTATGTACATCTTACATAAAAAGTATCGTAAAAGAAAGTGTTAGCAAAAAAAAGAAATCTCTCTTCTTTATTCAACCTGTAAAGGCTGCCTTCATGAGTTTTCTCATTTGGGACAGCCTGTATTAAAGTATAGCACAATTTATGAAGGTTTTCTTGTTAAAAGTGAACCAGCAAGTAAAAAAGTTGGAAGGCTTGCAAGTCCTAAAATAACGAGCCATTCCCGCGGTGCAATGGCCATTGTATGGAAAATAGGCTGCAGCGGCGGATAGTAGATGGCCACCAGCATAAGGATAATAGATGAAATAACAGCCCCTACAAGATATAAGTTCTGAAATGGATTCCGATCAAAAATTGATTTTTCACTTCGGCAGTCAAATACGTGAATAAGCTGTGCCATGACAAGCGTGGCAAATGCAATTGTCTGAGCATACTGCAACCGATCTGGGTCATTGTCGTAAACAATCATAAACGCAGCAAGTGTAGCAGCTCCAATTAAAAATCCACGGCTGACTACTTTCCATCCTAATCCTCTTGCAAAAATACCTTCGCGCGGATGCCTTGGATGGCGCTTCATCACGTTGTCCTCTGGCTGGTCTAAGCCAAGAGCCATCGCAGGCAAACCGTCTGTTACTAAGTTTACCCATAGTATCTGAATGGGCACTAGCGGAAGCGGAAGTGCTAAAATCATCGCAAAGAGCATAACTAAAATTTCTCCTACATTTGATGCAAGCAAGTAACGGATAAACTTCCGAATATTTTCATAGATATTTCGCCCTTCTTTGATCGCTGATTTAATAGTGGCAAAATTATCATCAAGCAAAACGAGTGAAGACGCTTCTTTTGCTACGTCTGTCCCGGTGATGCCCATCGCAATTCCTATGTCTGCTGCTTTAATAGCCGGTGCGTCATTTACGCCGTCGCCCGTCATCGCTACAATGTGATCTTTTGCTTGAAGAGCTTTAACAATTTTAAGCTTATGCTCAGGTGATACCCTTGCATATACATAAACATCATCTACTACTTCTTCTAGCTCTTCCTGCGTCATTTTGGATAAATCCGTTCCTTCCAAGACTTGACCGTTTTTCGGTAAAATTCCGAGCTGTTTTGCAATCGCCTGTGCTGTAATAACGTGGTCACCTGTAATCATAACGGTTTTGATGCCTGCGTCTCGGCATTCTTTGACCGCTTGCTTGACCTCTGGTCTTGGCGGATCAATCATTCCTTGAAGCCCGAGGAAAGTCAGGTCTTTTTCTGCTTCCTTCTCTGTATGAACGCTCTCATGTTCTCCTAACGGTCGATATGCAATAGCAATGGTTCGAAGCGCTTGGCTAGCTAACTGATCAATCGCTCCTTTTACTTCATTATGAACTGTTACCGACAGCGTTTGTTGTCTGCTTTCCCACAAAATATTTTTGCTGTTTATAAGCAGCACATCCGGAGCACCTTTTGTTATCACATAGCGTTTATGAGATGCGTCTTCAATGACTACACTCATCATTTTACGCGTTGAATCAAATGGAAACTCTTCAATAATCGTAAACTGCTTTTGAATATTTTCTTTTGTCAGCCCCGCTTTCATCGCGGCAACAAGCAAAGCCGCTTCAGTAGGATCCCCGTCGATAACATATTCTTTATCTTTTCTCGAGATCGACGTTTGATTGCAAAGCAGACCAAACACCAAAAGCTGCTGAAGCGGTTTTTCACTCCGTGTATCAACTTCTCTTTCCTCTCGTGAAAATACGCCCGTAGGTTCATACCCTGTCCCTGATACTCTCCACGTCATTCCTCCGGACCAGAGGTGGGTAACCGTCATTTTATTTTGCGTTAATGTGCCCGTTTTGTCTGAGCAAATGACTGACGCGCATCCTAGTGTCTCAACAGCAGGAAGTTTGCGAACAATGGATCTTTGCTTAATCATGCGCTGTACACCAAGAGATAGCGCCACGGTTACGATGGCAGGAAGACCTTCGGGTATGGCAGCAACAGCTAAGGAAACTCCCGCTAAGAACATACTGTATAAATCATGCCCTTGCAGCACACCAATCCCAACAACTAATACAGTAAGTGCAAGAGCTACAACAATTAAAATTTTGCCCAATTGCTCTAACTTCCGTTGAAGAGGAGTAATCATGGCTTCAGCATTTTGAAGTAAATCAGCAATTTGGCCCATTGCTGTTTTCATTCCAATCCCTACAACGATACCTGTTCCGCTTCCTCTGGTTACAAGGGTACCCATAAACGCCATATTGTCCTGATCTCCAAGCGGCACTTCATCTCCTGACAATGCTTTTATTTGCTTACCAACAGGCAAAGACTCTCCCGTAAGCGCTGATTCTTCAATTTCTAGACTTTTGGCTTCCATAATCCGAAGGTCAGCTCCAATACGGTCTCCGCTCGAAAACTTTACAACGTCTCCTACCACCAGCTCTTTAGATGGTAACTTAACCCATTTCCCTTCACGCATGGCTGCTACTTGAGGAGCAGAAAGCTCTTTTAATGCATGAAGAGATTTCTCTGCTTTTCTTTCTTGGAAGAACCCGAGAAATCCATTAATTACCACAATAGCAATGATAGCAATTGCATCGATGTATTCTCCTAAAAGCCCTGAAATAAGCGTGGCAGCTAGTAAAACCAGTACCATAAAATCTTTAAACTGCTCTAGAAACACAAGAATGGCTGGTTTTTTCTCTCCTTCAGTCAATTCATTAAACCCTTGTTGCTGCTGACGTGCTTTTACTTCTTTGTGTGTAAGACCATGCTGCCTGTCTGTTTTTGTTACTTCTACTATTGCTTTTTCACCTAATTCATACCATTTCATTGCATCTTTTCACACCCTTTTATTTGTAAATGCACCTATTAGATTGTTACAATCTTATATCGTATGCTTATTCAGACTCGTCCTAAAAAATGCTATACTTTTCTATAGGACAATTTTCAATTACTTAAGGATGTGAGCACTGTGTCATTTGATGGTATTTTTACATATGGCATTTTACAAGAATTATCTGAGACCTTGGTTTCAGGACGAATTTCAAAAATATATCAGCCGTTTCCAAACGAGTTGATTTTACAAGTACGCGCTAAAGGTGAAAACCGCAAACTTTTAATCTCAGCTCACCCTAACTATTCACGCGTTCATTTTACAAATGAGCCCTATGAAAATCCATCTGAGCCTCCTATGTTTTGTATGCTTCTTCGCAAGCATTTAGAAGGAAGCATTATTGAACAAGTGTATCAGCTTGGATTAGACCGCATTTTAGTCATTGAAACAAAAGGACGAAATGAAATTGGCGACGTGACGTACAAGCAGCTTATTATTGAAATCATGGGAAGACATAGTAATGTTGTACTTGTAGATAAAGAAAAACAAACGATTATCGACAGTATTAAGCATGTTCCAATGGCCTTGAACAGGCATCGTACGCTTCTACCCGGAGCTCCTTACGTACTGCCTCCTAGCCAAGATAAGCTTCATCCATTTGAAGCGGACGAGGAAACCGTGGTTAAAAAAATTGATTTTAATAGCGGAAAGCTAGCCAGTCAGCTAGTGCAGACCTTCTCAGGGCTTTCTCCTTTAATTGCAAATGAAGTAGTGTTTCGCTCTGGCTTAGCGAATCGTTCTACCCTTCCAAAATCATTCGTCGAAACCATGACGCTGATCAAAGAAGGTCAGTTTACACCGACTCTGACAACCGTTAATCAAAAAGACTATTTTTATTTACTCGAATTAACGCATTTAGAGGGTACGAAAAAAACGTATGCAACTATCAGCGAGCTTCTTGACCGCTATTACTACGGGAAAGCAGAGCGAGATCGTGTAAAGCAGCAAGCGCATGATTTAGTACAGTTTATTTCCACCGAGAAAAAGAAAAATGAGAAAAAAATAAAAAAACTTGAGCAAACGCTACAAAATGCAGAAAAAGCATCTGATTATCAGCTAGCCGGTGAACTCCTTACGGCAAATTTACACCTTGTCAAAAAAGGAGATGCGAAAGTGGATGTTATTAATTATTACGATGAAAATAGCGGTACACTTACGATTTCATTAGATCCGCAAAAATCACCGTCTCAAAATGCTCAAAGCTATTTTACAAAGTATCAAAAAGCGAAAAATTCCGTTTCGATTGTAATCGAACAGATTGAAAAAGCAAACGAAGAAGTACAGTATTTTGAATCACTTATTCAGCAAATGGATACTGCTACTCACAAAGACATTGCCGAGATTCGCGAAGAGCTTGTGGAAGAAGGATATTTGCGCAACCGTCAGCAAAAGCAAGCAAAAAAACAAAAAAACACCACGCCTACACTTGAACAATACGTTTCAAGCGACGGCACGACGATTTTAGTTGGAAAAAACAATAAGCAAAATGAGTATTTAACAAATCGCCTTGCTGCTCGTGATGACGTTTGGTTTCATACGAAAGATATACCGGGTTCTCACGTTGTTATCCGCAGCCAAGAGCCTTCAGAAGAAACAATTTTAGAAGCGGCTCACCTTGCTGCTTACTTTAGTAAAGCCAAGAATTCAAGTTCGGTACCAGTGGACTATACAAAAATTCGCCACGTAAAAAAACCAAGCGGTGCTAAACCTGGTTTTGTGACGTACGATAATCAGCAAACGGTGTACGTAACGCCTAGCGAAGAACTTGTACTGAAGCTGCGCCAGTCATAACAAAAACCCCCTTTCTATATAGGGGGTTTTTAGTTTAGTTCATCCATGAAGGATCTGAAGGATTTTCACGCCATTTAAATAGCTTTTCCATCGCTTCTTCTTCAATGTATCCCGCTTCGTTTGCCGCCTCTACTAGCGTAGAGTAGTCTGTTAAAGAATAAACTTGAAGTTCTTTTTCTTTAAACAGCTGACGCGCTTTTTCCAGCTCATATGTAAAGATAGAAACAACTCCCAGTACTTCACAACCCTGCGCTTTTAATGCATCGACTGCGGTAAATACACTTCCGCCAGTTGAAATCAAATCTTCAATCACAACTACTTTTTGACCTTTTGTTACTTTTCCTTCAATTTGATTTCCTTGTCCATGTTCTTTTGCTTTGCTTCGCACATAGCACATTGGAAGCTCTAGCGCTTCACTTACCCATGCTGCATGAGGAATACCAGCTGTAGCTGTACCAGCAATCACTTCTGCATTGGCAAAATACGTTTTAATTAAATGCTGCAGACCTTTTGCAATTTCTTTTCGCACTTTTGGGTAGCTAAGCGTTAGACGGTTGTCACAATAAATAGGCGACTTAATTCCAGAGGCCCACGTAAACGGATCGTTCGGTTGAAGGCTTACTGCCTCAATATCAATTAATTGTTTTGCAATTTCTTTTCGTAGTTTTGTCATCGCGTAATACGCTCCCCTTTCCACTGCTGTAACATCTCATAATATGCTTTAAGCGGGTCTTTTGCTTTAGTAATAGAACGGCCAACCACAATGGCACTTGAGCCATATTCTCTCGCTAGCTGAGGCGTTGCTACGCGGACTTGGTCATCTACTGAATCTGCCCCCATACGAATACCCGGCGTTACGGTCAAAAAGTCCTCTCCTGCTGCTTTTCGAATCGAAGGCACTTCATGAGTAGAACATACAACGCCGTCTAGTCCGCTTTTTTTAGCAAGCGCTGCATAATGCGTAACCACTTCTTGCATCGAGTGCGTAATCAGCTGCTGCTCTTTTAGCATTTCATCCGATGTACTTGTTAGCTGAGTAACCGCAATACAATCCGGACGTTTTTTGCCAGCAGCGGTTCCTAAGTCAAGTCCTTCAACGGCTGCTTGCATCATATTCGTTCCGCCGGCTGCGTGAACGTTAACCAAATCCACTTCAAGAGAAGCCAAAGACTTCATTCCTTGCTTTACCGTATTGGGAATATCATGAAGCTTTAAGTCTAAGAAAATCTGGTGGTTTTGCTCTTTTAATGCAGAAATAATGGATAGCCCTTCTTTATAAAACAGTTCCATGCCTACTTTCACAAATAATGATTCTTGTTGAAAAGGCATTAAAAACTGCTGTACATCTTTAATTGATGAAAAATCAAGAGCAATGATTAACGGTTGCTTCACGCTTTTTCCAGCTCCTTCCGATACATTCTGAAACATGCTCGTATCCTAATGATGTTAATAGCCTTGGCAGTTCGTCAATGATGGTTGGGCATACATACGGATCGACAAAGTTTGCTGTACCAACCGCTACGGCACTTGCACCTGCATATAAAAATTCAAGTGCATCTTCAGCAGTCGTCACTCCGCCCATACCGATAATTGGAATGTTTACTTTTTGGCTCACTTCATACACCATTCGAATCGCTACCGGTTTAATTGAAGGTCCTGACAGTCCGCCTGTGCCGTTCGCTAAAACCGGCTGAGCTGTTTTCAAATCCAGACGCATCCCGAGAAGCGTATTGATCATCGTTAAGCCATCCGCGCCAGCTTCTTCAACAGCCATTGCCATGTCTACAATATTGGATACGTTTGGTGATAGTTTAACATAAACTGGAACATTTGAAACATCTTTTACCGCTTTTGTTAAACGAGCAGCGATGACAGGATCTACGCCAAACGCAATTCCGCCTTCCTTTACGTTAGGACATGAAATATTCAATTCAAGTGCTTTCACATTTGATACGGTTGAAATTTCTTTTGCCACGTGCACATATTCTTCAATTGAAGCACCGGCTACGTTCGCGATAATCGGCACATCATATTGCTGAAGCCAAACGAGCTCTTCATTCATTACTTTTTCTAGCCCAGGATTTTGTAATCCAATCGCATTTAACATTCCTGCAGATGTTTCCGCTACGCGAGGAGTTGGATTGCCAAAACGAGTTTCAGCAGTAGTCGCTTTAATCATAATGGCTCCAAGTGCATCAAGTGAATAAAATTGAGCATACTCACGCCCAAATCCAAAGCAGCCGGATGCTGGCATAATTGGATTTTTCAAATCTAACCCTGGCAATGTCGTTTTTAGCATACTCATAGAAGCACCTCCCCTGCTTGAAAGACGGGACCGTCGCTGCAGATTTTTTTATACGCCGTAGAATCTTCACTTTCCCTGCATACACATGCAAAGCAAGCGCCGATTCCACAGCCCATTCTTTCTTCTAAAGAAATGTAAAGCGGCTTGTTTGTATAATTATTTTCTAGTGCTTTTAACATCGGAGTTGGACCGCATGAAAACATAACGTCATATGAAAACTGATGCTCGTCAATCACCGTTGTGACAAAACCTTTTGTTCCGTAAGAGCCGTCTACCGTTGCAATATATGTTTCTCCTAAAGCTAAAAACTCTCGTTCATAAAATACGTCTGCTTTTGATTGAAAACCCAGGACGTGGATAACCTGCACGCCTTTTTCACGAAGTCTTTTTGAAAGCTCATAGAGCGGAGGCACTCCAATGCCTCCCCCTACTAATAAAGCCGTTTGACCTGACTCTATTGCATCTAATGGAAAACCGTGGCCAAGGGGACCTAGCACGTCAATCGACTGTCCGGCTTGTTTTTCGGCCAGCAGCGATGTTCCCGCCCCTTCTGCACGGTAAATCATCGTAAATTGTTCGTGCGTTTGATCAATTTCTGCAATACTGATTGGTCTGCGAAGCAGTGGCAAATAGTCGTTGTTGACGCGGATATGCACAAACTGCCCCGGCTCATTCATGAAACGAACAAGCTCGCCTTGAAGGGTTAATTCATATACATTGTGTGTTAACGGTCGCTGACTGACGACTTGCATCATTTCATGTTTGATCATACGGTTGTCACCTCTTTGGTTGGACGAACTTTTTTCATTGGCGTTGTATGGAAGCTGATCGTTTCAAGCACTCGTAAAATCGCTTCTGCTGTATCAAGTGATGTTAAGCAAGGTACGCCATTTTCAACTGCTTCACGGCGAATTTTAAATCCGTCACGCGCAGGCTGTTTTCCTTTTGTTAGCGTGTTGATGACCAGCTGGGCTTCACCTTTTCGTATCACATCTAAAAGATTGTGATCTTCATGATGAATTTTATTTACTATTTTTACGCGAATGTCTTCTTTTGTAAACGTTGAAGCTGTTCCTTCCGTTGCAATCACTTGATAGCCAATATTAGCAAAGCGCTTTGCTAACGCTGTTGCCTCTTCTTTATCTTTATCCGCTACTGTCATAAGTACTGAACCGTACGGCTTAATGGACATACCTGACGCAATTAGTCCTTTATATAATGCTTTTTCGTACGTTGAATCTTGCCCCATTACTTCTCCAGTAGATTTCATTTCAGGTCCAAGCGTAATATCTACGCGGCGCAGCTTTGCAAATGAGAAGACCGGCACTTTTACGTAGACGCCTTCTTCTTCAGGGTGCATGCCTGATTCATAGCCAAGATCTTTTAAACTTGTTCCTAAAATTACTTTTGTTGCCACATTCGCCATCGGAATACGCGTGATTTTACTTAAGAACGGCACCGTACGGCTTGAACGAGGATTTACTTCAAGAACAAACACTTCTCCTTTTGATAAGACGAACTGAATGTTAAGCAGTCCAATAATGTTTAAGCCTTTTGCAATTCGTGTTGTGTAATCAATGATCGTATCTTTTACGTCCTGTGACAGAGTTTGCGGTGGGTATACAGCGATGGAGTCGCCTGAGTGGACACCCGCGCGCTCTACATGCTCCATGATTCCTGGAATAACCACTGTTTCACCGTCTGAAATGGCATCGACTTCAATTTCTTTTCCTGTTAAGTAGCGGTCGATTAATACAGGATGATCAGCGTGTACTTTTACCGCGTGTTTCATATAATGAAGCAGCTCTTCTTCTTTGTACACAATTTCCATCGCGCGTCCGCCCAGTACGTATGAAGGACGTACAAGCACCGGATAACCAATTTCTTTTGCCACAACCACTGCTTCTTCAACTGAAGTAACCGTCTTTCCAAGCGGCTGAGGTACTTCTAAACGCGCTAGCGTCGCTTCGAATTTTTTACGGTCTTCCGCTGCATCTAAGCTTTCAAGCGACGTACCTAAGATCTTGACCCCTCTTGCTTCTAGCTCATCCGCTAAGTTGATTGCTGTTTGACCACCGAACTGTACAACCACACCTTCTGGTTTTTCTAAATCGATGATATGCATCACATCTTCAATCGTCAGCGGCTCGAAGTATAATTTATCTGAAATACTGAAGTCAGTTGACACTGTTTCTGGATTGTTATTGACAATAATCGCTTCGTATCCAGCTTCTTTAATCGCCCACACCGAGTGAACCGTTGCATAGTCAAACTCAATTCCTTGCCCGATGCGGATCGGACCTGACCCTAACACTACAACGCTTTTACGATCTGTAACAATCGATTCATTTTCATCTTCAAACGTACCGTAGAAATATGGTGTTGTAGATTCAAATTCTGCTGCACATGTATCTACCGTTTTGTATACTGGCATCACGCCGTTTTGTTTGCGGAAGTCGTATACTTCACGCTCTGTTTGATTCCATAGCTTAGCAATCGTGCAGTCTGCAAATCCCATTTCTTTTGCTTCCTGTAAAACTTCTACATTATGAATCTCTTCTTTTAACACATTTTCAAAAGCAATCACTTTTTCAAGTTTTACTAAGAAGAAAAGATCGATTTTGCTCCACTCGTGAATTTGCTGAATTGTTACGCCGCGGCGAATGGCTTCTGCGACGTAGAATAATCGCTCATCGCCAGCTTTGCGAATACGTTTTTCAATAATGGCATCATCAAATTCATGCGCATCTTTTAACTCTAAGTGATGAACGTTTGACTCAAGTGAGCGTACGGCTTTTAAAATTGACTCTTCGAACGTGCGGCCAATTGCCATTACTTCCCCTGTTGCCTTCATCTGTGTACCTAGTTTACGGTTAGCTGATTCAAATTTATCAAACGGCCAGCGTGGAATTTTAGATACGATGTAATCTAGTGCAGGTTCGAAACATGCGTATGTCTTCCCAGTTACCGGGTTCATCATTTCATCTAATGTTAACCCTACCGCAATTTTTGCGGCTAATTTTGCAATTGGATACCCTGTTGCTTTTGATGCTAAGGCCGACGAACGGCTTACACGAGGGTTTACTTCAATTACATAATACTGGAAGCTTTCTGGGTCTAGTGCTAGCTGAACGTTACATCCGCCTTCGATTTTAAGCGCTCGGATAATTGTTAGTGACGCATTTCTAAGCAGCTGATACTCACGGTCGCTTAGCGTTTGGCTTGGTGCTACAACAATTGAATCTCCCGTATGAATACCGACCGGGTCAAAGTTTTCCATATTACATACTACAATCGCATTATCGTTTGCATCGCGCATTACTTCATATTCAATTTCTTTAAAGCCTGCAATGCTTTTCTCAAGTAAGCACTGTGTTACAGGACTGTGTTTTAACCCACTTGTTACAATTTCAATCAGCTCTTGCTCGTTGTTACAAATTCCGCCTCCCGTACCGCCAAGCGTATAAGCAGGACGCACGATTACCGGATAGTTTACTTGTTCAACAAACGCATACGCTTCGTCTAGTGAATGAATGATTTCACTTGCTGGGACAGGCTGATTTAGTTCATTCATTAATGAACGGAACTGCTCACGGTCTTCAGCTTGTTCAATCGCTGATAATTTTGTCCCGAGAATTTCTACGTTAAATTCTTCTAAAATGCCCGTTTCGTGTAATTCTACCGCTAAGTTCAGTCCCGTTTGACCGCCAAGCGTTGGAAGCAGTGCATCCGGGCGTTCTTTACGAATAATTGAGCTTACAAATTCAACCGTTAGAGGTTCAATATATACTTTGTCTGCCATTTCTGAATCTGTCATGATTGTTGCAGGATTGGAGTTCACAAGAATAACTTTGTATCCTTCTTCTTTTAACGCAATACATGCTTGCGCTCCTGCATAGTCAAACTCTGCCGCCTGTCCAATGACGATTGGTCCTGATCCGATTACGAGAATTGTGTTAATATCTTGACGTTTTGGCATTAGCAATTACCTACTTTCTGATTGTTTTTCATAAGATCCATAAATTCGTTGAACAATCCGTTTGCATCTTCAGGTCCCGGTGATGCTTCAGGGTGATACTGAACCGTAAATGCCGGATATTCTTTATGCTTTACTCCTTCAACTGTTCCATCGTTAAGCGCAACGTGCGTCACTTCTAATGGCGTGTTGACAAGAGATGGCTCACACACTGTATAGCCGTGGTTTTGAGATGTAAGAGCTACTTTATTGGTTTTTAGATCCTTTACAGGATGGTTGGATCCACGATGACCAAATTTCATTTTTTCTGTATCTGCTCCGCATGCTAGGGCAAACAGCTGATGTCCTAAACAAATTCCGAAAAGCGGAACCTTCCCTAAAACCCCTTGAATCATCTCGATTGCTTCCGGTACGTCTTTTGGGTCTCCAGGTCCGTTGCTTAACATGATGCCATCTGGATTTAATTGAAGAATTTCTTGCGCAGTTACGTTATAAGGAACCACAATCACGTCGCATTGACGAGCTGTTAATTCACGTAAAATTCCGTGTTTCATTCCAAAGTCAACGAGTACCACTTTTTTACCTCTGCCTGGGCTTGGGTAAGGCTTCACCGTTGATACTTTTTTAACTGAATCAGTCGGAAGTTCATGATTTTGAAGCTGTGCTACCACTTCTTCTACATTGACTTCCATGCTGCACACGCGTCCGCGAAGCGCACCGTGCTGACGAATTTTTCGCGTTAATTTTCGCGTGTCGATTCCAGCTAATCCTGGAATATCTTTTTGTTTTAAAAATTCATCTACTGATAGTTCGCTTCTGAAGTTTGAAGGAGCATCACAAATTTCTTTTACAATCAAACCGTGTACAGCTGGTTCAATCGACTCAAAGTCATCGCGGTTAATACCGTAGTTTCCGATTAAAGGATATGTTAATGTCACAATTTGTGCACAGTATGATGGATCAGATAGAATTTCTTGATATCCTGTCATTCCCGTGTTGAAAACAACTTCTCCTGTCATTTCTTTGTCGCTGCCGAATCCTTTTCCGATAAATACTGTTCCATCTTCTAAAATTAGTTGACGTTGCATGCTTTAACATCCTCCCATACTCGTTTACCTTCTACTAATGTCATTACCGGCCAACCTTTGCATACCCAGTTAGCAAACGGCGTGTTTTTACCTTTGGATACAAATTCTTCTGGATTAATTGCTTTTTCTGTTTCAAGATCAATGATGGTTAAATCCGCTGTTTTTCCCACTTCAATCGTGCCATAAGGAAGATTGAATGTTTCAGCCGGCTTGTTTGTTAAATACGATACTAGCTGCTCTAGCGTCATTACTTCTTTTAATACCAAGTTTGTATAAAGAAGCGGGAAAGCTGTTTCAAGTCCCACAATTCCAAACGGCGCAAGCTCCATGCCTTCTGCTTTTTCGTCCGCTGTGTGCGGTGCGTGATCAGTGGCGATAAAATCAAGCGTTCCGTCTAATAAAGCTTCAATCAATGCCTGTTGATCATCTTTTCCTCGAAGCGGCGGATTCATTTTGAAATTCGAATCAAGTCCCGGGATATCTTCTTCATTTAGTAACAGATGATGAGGCGTTACTTCTGCAGTTACGCGAATGCCTGCTTTTTTCGCATCACGAATGGCGCGAATGGATTCTTTTGTACTTACGTGACACACATGGTAGTGACAGTTTGCTGCTTCAGCAAGCAGGACATCTCGTGCAATTTGAACGGCTTCGCAGATAGATGGGATACCGTTTAGTCCATGTTCTTTTGCAAATTTCCCGTCGTGTACGCAGCCTTTGTTAATTAAATCATTATCTTCACAGTGTGCAACGATTGCTTTGTTTAATGAAGCGGCTTTTTTCATCGCTTCTAGCATCATTCCTGTTGACTGAACCCCTACTCCATCATCTGTAAAAGCAAATGCTCCCGCTTCTTTTAAGCCTTCAAAGTCCGTTAATTCTTTTCCCAATTGACGAGTAGTAATCGATGCGTACGGTAATACGCGCACATGTGCTGTTTCTTCAATGCGCTTGTTTACCCACTCCATTTGTTCAACAGTATCAGGCACTGGACGCGTGTTCGGCATTGCAGCAATTGCTGTAAAACCGCCCTTTGCAGCTGCTAGAGTACCTGTTTCAATTGTTTCTTTCTTTTCTCCCCCTGGCTCACGCAAGTGAACGTGGACATCGATTAAACCCGGTGATAAGAAGTTCCCGCCTGCATCAATGACTTCTTCATTCTGTACGTCAATGTGTGAAGCTATTTCAGCAATTACACCATTTTCAATTTTCAGTTCGACTTTTTCAATTTTTCCTTCATTTAACCATGTAGCATTTTTGATAATTGTTGTCATTATTAAGTCCCCTTTCAATTGGTTGTAGCGCTCTTGCTAATACTGCCATGCGAATGTATACGCCATTTTGCATTTGTTTAAAAATTCTTGAGCGTTCACATTCAACGAGCTCATCTGCAATTTCGACTCCTCTGTTCACCGGAGCTGGATGAAGAATAATGCTATGTGATTTCATTTTCCGCTCTCGTTCAACGGTTAATCCGAAGCGGCTATGGTAGTTCTTTGCAAGCTCTGAAGTGTTCTCTTCATGCCTTTCAAATTGAATACGCAGTAGCATCACAACATCGACCGTTTCGATTGCTTCATCGATATCAAGATATGTACCGTGTCTGTTCTCTTCATCTTTCCATTCTTCAGGTCCCGCAAAATATACGGTCGCCCCTAGTTTTGTCAGCATTTCTGCATTCGATCTCGCTACGCGGCTATGTCGCAAATCTCCGACTATTGCGACTTTTAATCCTTTAAACGAGCCGAACTCTTGGCGAATTGTCAGTAGATCAAGCAGACACTGAGTTGGATGCTGACCGCATCCGTCTCCTGCATTAATGATGGGAATCGATACTTTTTCCTGCAGTGCTTCATAATAACGATCTTGCGGGTGGCGAATAACAACTGACTGAACACCGATTGAAGCTAATGTTTCAATCGTGTCATAAAGCGTTTCTCCTTTTTGGACGCTTGAAGTTGTTACTTCAAACGGAATTGTTGTTAATCCTAGCTGCTGTTCTGCCATTTCAAAGCTGCATCGAGTACGCGTGCTCGCTTCAAAAAATAAGTTGGCAACAAACATTTTCTCTTCCGGTTTCCATCCTTGTTTATTCGTTCGATAGTTTTCAGCGCTGTCTAAAATCTCTAGAATTTCATTTGTTTCTAGTGTTGAGACTGTCACTAAATGTTTCATATCGATTCCCTCCATTTTTGCTTTCCTCGCATTTCTTTATAAAAAACACCCTTTCTAACTTAGAAAGGGTGTAAGAAAACAAGCTTCGTCTATAACGCGCTTTTCACACACCCTTAGAAACCTCTCTGGATTTCAATTAAAAGGCGTTCTATGAAATTTTTCGTGCTGACGTTTGTTGAACGTTTTCTGCTTCTTTTATCTTCTCTTTCGGCAGAACTAGATTCAGCAGAACTCCCATGATAGCAGACAGTGCCATGCTATCAATCTTTACATGTTCTGAGATATCTAAGTGTGCTCCTCCGATTCCTAACACTAAGATAATCGAAGCAATCATTAAGTTTCGTTTTGATCCAAGATCTACCTTTGCATCCACCATCATGCGCAAGCCTGATGAAGCAATGATTCCGAATAAGAGAATTGAAATCCCACCCATGACCGGCGTTGGTATACTTGAAATAAGAGCGTTGATTTTGCCGACAAACCCGAACAAAATCGCGAAGACTGCTGCTCCTGCTATTACAAATACGCTAAGCACCTTTGTGATGGCTAACACTCCGATGTTCTCACCATATGTTGTGTTTGGAGGTCCGCCGATCAGCGCAGCAATCATAGTGGCTACTCCGTCTCCTAAAATCGATCTGTGCAGCCCTGGCTTTTCAATATAGTTTCGATCCACAATCTTATTTAAAACAAGAATGTGTCCAATATGTTCTGAAAGTGTTACGACTGCTACAGGTACCATGATAAGCACAATCCCTAATGAAATGGACGGCGTGTATGTGACGAATGGCACGTAGAAGTGAGGTATTTCAATCCACTCTGCTTTCATTACCTTTGAAAAGTCTACCAATCCTTGTGTATAAGCGAAGATGTATCCGCCGATAATTCCCATCAGTACCGGAATCAGGCTGATAATGTTTTTAAAGAAGATTGAGCAAGCAACTGTTATCGCTAGTGTCACAAGCGCAACCATCAGGTAAGTTAAGCTGTAATTTCCTTTTGCATCGTTCATCGCCATGCCTACTGCTGTATTAGCTAATCCTAAGCCTATAACCATAATAACTGGTCCTACTACAACCGGAGGAAGCAGCTTCATAATCCAATTAATTCCTGTTCCTTTTATAATCAAAGCAACGATTCCATACACAAGTCCGGCTAAGAAACAGCCAACCATCGTTTCTTCAGGTCCAAACGAAGCTTTTGCGAAAATGATTGGCGTGATGAACGCGAACGATGAACCAAGGTAAGAAGGAATTTGACCTCTTGTAATGAGCAGGAAAGCAAGCGTTCCTACCCCGCTTGAAATCAAAGCAATTGCCGGGCTGAATCCGACTAGGAACGGCACTAGCACCGTCGATCCAAACATTGCAAACAAATGCTGCAGACTCAATGTTAACCAATTTACTGCTTTTGGTTTATCATGTATATCAAGTACAAAATCTCGTTGTTGACTCATATGTTTTTCCTCCTATCACTATAAAAAAACCTCTTTACGCAGAGGCAAAGAGGTTTTCAGCATACAAGGAAGACGCTATACCGCAGTATAGTTTTCCTTGTATAGTGACCCCCCTTTTGCAGCCTCACGGGACTACTATTTAAAAGGGTATATAATTTATTTTTCGTAAATAGACACGTGGTCTTTTTCGTCTACTTCCATCAAATGCACCGCAATTTTTTCACTTTTAGCTGTCGGTACGTTTTTACCAACATAGTCTGCTCGAATCGGCAGCTCGCGGTGTCCTCTATCCACTAAAACAGCCAGCTGAATGAGTTCCGGTCGACCGATATCAATTAGTGCATCAAGTGCTGCTCGAACCGTACGGCCCGTATATAACACATCGTCTACTAAGATGACGTTCTTATTTGCAATATCTGTCGGAATATCTGATCCTTTTACGAGAGGTTCGTCATTGCTTGTCACTTTCGATAAATCATCTCGGTAAAGCGTGATGTCTAGTTCTCCGACTGGCAATGTATTTCCTTCAATTTGTGCAATTCGTTCTGCTAAACGTTTTGCGATATAAATACCTCGCGTTTTAATCCCCACTAGCACACAATTTTCGATTCCTTTATTCTTTTCAATAATCTCATGTGCAATTCGAGTTAAAGCGCGGCGGATAGCCTGTTCGTCAAGTACGGTAGCTTTTACGTTCACTGTTTTTCACCTCAAGTTGTTGACATAAAAAAATCCTCTTGCCTTGAGGCAAGAGGATTTGGTTTTAGACATATTTCTTCAAAAAGGCTATAAGCATGCCTTTTCTGCACCGTTTCCTTCTCAGCCTCTCTGGACTGTTCTTAAAGGTTCTTATTAAGTTAATACAAGTATGCCATCACTTATGGCAGTTGTCAACTTCTTTTTTCAATAAGCTCTAGCATCTCATTAAACTCTTTTGGAGCCGGTGCTTCAAATTCCATATACTCATTTGTACGAGGGTGAATAAAGCCTAATACACCTGCATGAAGCGCTTGTCCGTCAATCGGAAGCGTTTTTTTCGGTCCGTACTTCGGATCTCCAGCAAGCGGAAAGCCAATATACTTCATATGAACGCGAATTTGGTGTGTTCGCCCCGTTTCTAGCTTACATTCGACTAGTGAAAAATCTTTAAAACGCTGCAATACAGTAAAGTGCGTCACTGCATCACGACTATTTTCATCAGTCACCGTCATGCTTTGACGATCTTGCTTATCTCGGCCGATTGGCGCATCAATTGTACCGTGATCGTGCGCAATTACTCCGTGAACGATAGCTTTATAGCGACGCGTCACTGTTTTAGCTACAAGCTGACTAACTAGTGATTCATGAGCTAAATCATTTTTTGCAACCATAAGTAAACCTGACGTATCTTTATCAATTCGATGAACGATACCAGGGCGCATAACGCCGTTAATACCGGATAAATCTTTACAGTGAGCCATTAAGCCGTTTACAAGCGTGCCGCTATGATGACCTGGAGCTGGATGTACAACCATGCCGCGAGGTTTATTTACAACAAGCACATCTTGATCTTCATAATAAATATCTAAATCCATTTCTTCCGCTACCACATCAAGCTCCTCTAGTTCCGGCACTTCAATAATAATAGCGTCTCCTGTTTTACATTTATAGTTTCCTTTAACGGTTTTATCATTCACTTTTGCATGACCTTCTTTAATCCACTGCTGCACTTGTGAACGTGACCATTCTGCATTTACAGTCGAAAGTACTTTATCAATACGTTCTCCCGCTTGTTCTTCATTTATAACTGTTTCAATTACATTCATTCTTTGTGCTCCTTCTTCATTTTCCCTTCAAACAGCGTCATAATAAACATGATGATTACTCCGACGACAAGTGCCGAATCAGCTACGTTAAAAATCGGAAAATCATACGTAAAGATGTATGTATTTACGAAATCAACTACTTCTTTACGGACCACTCGATCAATAAAGTTTCCAATGGCGCCGCCTAACATTAATGCTAGCGCAATACCGAACCATTTATCTTGTTTTTTGAGCTTTTGAATATAAATTATTAAACCGACTACCACAACCACCGTAATGAGATAAAAGAACCACATCTGTCCTTGTAGAATACCCCACGCGGCTCCTCTGTTACGATGAGAGGTAATGTAAAGAAAGTTTTCAATTACGGTAATGCTTTGTCCATAATACATTTCTTTTACAATCATCCATTTTGTTACCTGATCAATAAGTATAACAGCTAAAGCGATAAGATAATAAAACACAAACGTTTTCCTCCCGCAATAAAATCAAACGAATCCATACTAAAGCATTTTAGCACATAATTCATTTTTTTTCTCGCTTCTCACCAGAAAACAAATAAATCTTCGTTTGTGCGGGCCGTCGGCATTACTTTTAATTTATGAATAGACATCACTTCGCCAGTTAGTTCATCAATTCCAAACGCACCAACGTCAAGCTTTGCTAGCGCGTGTTCTACATCTTTTAAATCGGCTTTAATCATTTCTATTACGTAACGTTCCTTTTCATCTATATAACCAGATTGTTCTGTAGCATATCTCAATAGGCGATCTTGTAATTCTTCTTTGATAAGAGCTAATTCCTGTCCAATGGAAAGATAATTTTCATACATGCAAACGCCTCCTGTGCTGATAAGATGAAGTATTAATGATGTTAGGTTTACCGAGTTTTCCATCGAATCTACAACACAAGTTTTTCCTAAGGCTTTGAATGCTTTATACCATTGTATTTGGGAATTTCGTACAGCAAAAAACACGCCCAAAAAGGACGTGCTTTTGTTCATTACTGCTGAACGTAGTGATTTTTCACAACATCCGCACAGCGTGTACATAAAGTTGGGTGATCTTGATCTTCGCCAACTGTTGGTGATACTACCCAGCAGCGCTCACACTTCTCACCTTCTGCTTTACTTACAAAAATTGAAGCATAGCTGAATTTTTGTGCTTCAGCAGGCGCTTCACCTTCTGCTACTTCAAGATCTGAAACGATGAAGAGTTGACCTACATTTTCAGAAATAGAGGCTAACAGCTCTTTCGTATCTGCTGTTGGATACAGCGTTAATTTTGCTTCTAAAGACTTACCGATTACTTTTTCATTACGAGCTTGTTCTAGCGCTTTTAAGACTTCATCGCGAAGCTCCATGAACGCATCCCATTTCTCTACTAATTGATCTGCTCCTTCAATTTCTTGAACCTCTGGCATATCAACTAGCTGCGCGCTTTCTTCCGTTACGTTCGGAATGTGAACCCATACTTCGTCTGCTGTATGAGAAAGAATTGGAGACACTAATTTCGTTAACGATAATAACGTTTCATAAAGAACCGTTTGAATGCTGCGACGCTCTACATTATTTTCTGCTTCAATGTACAATACATCTTTTGCAAAGTCTAAGTAGAATGAACTCATATCAATTGTACAGAAATTATGCACTGCGTGATAAATGCTTGAGAATTCATATGAATCATAAGATTTTTTCACTTTATCAATTAATTTGTTCAGCTTCACAAGCATGTAGCGGTCTACTTCACGAAGGTCTTCAACGGCTACAGCGTCAGTTGTTGGATTAAAGTCCGCTAGGTTTCCTAGTAAGAAACGGAACGTGTTGCGGATTTTACGATATACTTCTGCTACTTGTTTTAAAATGTTATCAGATACACGAACATCCGCTTGGTAATCTACAGAAGCTACCCATAGACGTAAAATATCCGCACCTAGTTGTTTCATTACTTTTTCTGGAATTACAACATTCCCTAATGACTTACTCATTTTGCGACCTTCACCGTCTAAAGCAAATCCGTGGCTAAGTACGCCTTTATAAGGTGCTTCACCTGTTACAGCTACACTTGTAGAAAGACTTGAATTAAACCAGCCGCGGTATTGGTCAGAACCTTCTAAATACAAATCAGCCGGACGCTGTAAGTCTTCACGCTCTTCAAGAACAGCTTGATGTGAAGAACCAGAGTCAAACCATACGTCCATGATGTCTGTTTCTTTTGTGAAACGGCCATTTGGGCTTCCTTCATGAGTAAAGCCTTCTGGAAGCAAGTCTTTTGCTTCACGCTCAAACCATACGTTTGATCCATGTTCTCTAAATAGATTTGATACGTGCTCAATTGTCTCGTCCGTAATGATTGGCTCATCATTTTCAGCATAAAATACTGGAATCGGAACGCCCCATGCACGTTGACGAGAAATACACCAGTCTCCGCGGTCACGCACCATGTTATAAAGTCGCGTTTCACCCCAAGTAGGCACCCATTCTGTTTTTTCTACTGCTTTTAATAAATCTTCACGGAAATCTTTAATAGACGCAAACCACTGTGCTGTTGCACGGAAAATTGTTGGTTTCTTCGTACGCCAGTCATGTGGATATGAGTGGGTAATGAAACTTAATTTTAACAGCGCGCCTTCTTCTTCTAGTTTGTCGGTAATCGGCTTATTCGCTTTATCATAGAATAATCCTTCAAATCCTGGTGCTTCATTCGTCATATGACCCTTACTATCAACTGGACAAAGAACTTCCAAACCGTATTTTTGACCAACGATAAAGTCGTCTTCCCCGTGTCCCGGTGCTGTATGAACACAGCCAGTACCAGCATCAGTCGTTACGTGATCGCCAAGAACAACTAAAGAATCACGCTTGTAGATTGGATGTTCAGCTACCACGCGTTCAAGTTCTGAACCTTTTACTGTACGAAGTGTCTTATAGTCAGCCCATTCAATTTCTTTAGCAACTGTTTCAATAAGTTCAGTTGCTACTACATATTTTGCTCCATCTGCTTCAACCACGCTGTACTGAAGCTCGGGATTGACAGCAATCCCTTGGTTAGCTGGCATTGTCCATGGTGTTGTCGTCCAAATGATGAATTTTTCATCTTGTTCAAGCACGCCTTTACCATCTTTCACATTAAACGCTACGTAAATAGAAGCTGAACGCTTGTCATAGTATTCAATTTCCGCTTCTGCTAAAGCAGATTCACTTGAAGGAGACCAGTATACAGGTTTTAATCCTTTGTAGATATAGCCTTTTTTCGCCATATCGCCAAATACTTTGATTTGCTGCGCTTCGTACTGTGGCTGAAGCGTTACATATGGATTATCCCAATCTCCGCGTACGCCTAAACGCTTGAACTGCTCACGCTGGCCGTTTACTTGTTCCCAAGCATACTGTTCGCAAAGCTTACGGAATTCAGCTACTGTCATTTCTTTGCGGTTTACTTTTTTATTTTTTGTTAAAGCCGTTTCAATTGGCAAGCCGTGTGTATCCCAGCCTGGCACATAAGGTGCGCAGAAGCCTGACATCGACTTATAGCGAACGATAAAATCTTTTAAGATTTTATTTAAGGCATGTCCCATGTGAATATCGCCATTGGCATATGGAGGTCCATCATGCAGGACGAATAGCGGGCGGCCTTCCGTACGTTTTTGTACTTTTTCATAAATATTCATTTCAGCCCACTGTTCTTGCATTTTAGGCTCGCGGTTCGGTAAATTTCCACGCATCGGAAATTCAGTTTTTGGCATCAATAATGTATCTTTATATTCCATGTTTTACCCTCCAAAAAAAAACGTAAATTTCATATCTTTTTGCACCATAACAAAAAGACCTCCTCATCCCAAAAAGGGACGAGAAGGCCTCCCGCGGTACCACCCTAGTAGATTTGCTGCACGCAAATCCTCTTTGCATTCGTAACGTGAATAAACCGCCACTGCTTACTATCATCATTTCAGCAATGGTACTCTAGGGTGATTTTCACTCTTTTGTTTGTTATCGAGCTCGCACCATCCTCGATTCGCTTTGACAAACTAAAAAAGCTACTGTCCCTGTCTCCGTACTGTTTGATATGAAATTTCATCTGTTACCAAATTATATGACAACAAAACGTGAGAAGTCAAGATGATGTCTTGACTAGTCAATTTTTTCTTCTAGCGCTGGCATCTCATAATCCATCAACTGATCCCAGTCATCGCTGTTTAACATTTCAAGCTGTGCTTCAATTAACATTTTGAAACGGGTTCTAAATACTTTAGACTGCTTTTTCGTCTCCTCAATGTCCATCGCAATTTTACGAGACTTAGACAGTGCTTCATTAATAATACGGTCCGCATTTTTTTCTGCTTCTTTTATAATGAGCTTCGCTTCTTTTTCAGCGTTTCGCTTTACATCTTCCGCTGCTTCTTGAGCAATTAAAATTGATTTATTTAACGTTTCTTCGATGTTAGTAAAATGTCCAAGACGATCTGTTAATTCAGATACTCTTCCTTCTAACTCCTTTTTATCACGCATTACCAGCTCATAGTCTTTAATTACTTGGTCAAGAAACTCATTTACTTCATCTTCATCATATCCGCGAAATCCGCGATTAAACTCTTTGTTATGAATATCCAAAGGGGTTAAAGGCATCTAGGCCACCTCCGTGTTGTCTCATTACATCATTAGTAATGGTTTATTCGACATATTTTTAAAATTTCCTGCTAGTAGATTTCTTTATTTCTGCTTTCCTACAACAATTCGCCATTTTTCTTTTTTGGTTTTGCCTTCAAGTGAAACGATACGACTTCTGCCGTGGCCACGAAGCGACAAAATATCACCTTCATGACATTCAAAAGAAGGCTGTTCAATGACTTTAAAATTTACTTTTACCGCTCCATTTGCAATAAACGGCTGGACTTTTTGTCTTGATAAATTGTGAATGGTCGACAGCAAAACATCAAGCCTCATTGAAGAAACTGTATAAACGTGTTCAATCAGCTCTTCTTTTACCACATGCAGCTGCTCTCTTTGAATAGAAGAAAGTGAAACTTTGGCTTTTCCAATTGATGTTAAATTCATCTCAATATAAGAAGAAATTTCCTCTGCGGCTACAAGCTGAATATCGTCTCCCGCGACCAAAATATCGCCAAATTTTGAACGGCGCAGTCCTAAGGACATCGCCGAACCAAGAACTTGAGGATGTTCAATCGTCACAAACTTTTTAGGATAATTCAATTCGTACATATGCAACTGAAAATCTTCGCTTTCAGGCACATAGTAATCCGGATATAGCAGCGCACGCTTGCGTTCAGCAAACGGTTGTCCACCATCAAATGAAACTTGAACCTCTCCTTCAGTCCCGACAATAGCCGTCACAATCTGCTGCTCTCTTGGATCTAAAAAGTCCGTTAATTTTGGGCTGTATTGATGTAGGACATCTTCTTTCCACTGAAGAACTTGATCAATAAACCCATGTTCTTCTTGCCTAAAATGTTCATAAATAGACATATTATTACTCCTACTATTGGTATGTAAAAAAGGAATCCAGCGATTCCTTTTTTAAATAAACCCCATCACATTATTAAGTGAATACACGCCTCTTTCCGCAAATCGTAGTAAAAAGATTGCAACAAGAGGTGAAATATCAATCATGCCAATAGGCGGAATGATTTTACGAAAAGGCTCTAAGTAAGGTTCACAAATGCTGCCAAGCAGCTGACCAAACTTAGATGCTCTTACATCGGGTACCCAAGACATCAAAATGTAAATAATCAGTGCCCATGAGTAAAGCCCAATTAATTTTGCGAGAATCCCAAAAACGATGTCCAAAAACTACCACCTCTTTACGTTTGTTGTATCGTGTTCTCCCATCATATCTGAAATGCTTCCGCTTACGTCTACATTATCAGGTGTACATAAAAAGATGTCGGTTCCAATTTTTTGAATGTCCCCGCCTAAAGCATAAACTGTACCACTTAAAAAGTCGACAATTCTCACTGCTTGATCTCGTTGAATGCGCTGTAAATTAACAACTACGACTTTACGATTTTTTAAATGATCCGTAATTTCTTGTGCTTCGGCATAGACGCGAGGTTCGCAAAGCATCATTTTTGATGATTTTTGAACGCTTTGTAAGCTAATCACGTTTTGCTGCTGATTCGGCTGCTGACTAGCTTTCACTGGTCTCGACTGCTGTACAGGCTCTTCTACCGACTCTTCTTGTTCGTAATGTTCTTCTACATATTCAGTATCGTCATCAAGAGCAAAAAAACTTCTAAAGCGATTTTTCATACTCATCTTGAATTACACCTCCTTAACGTTCATTCCCAACTAGCGTGGTTCCTAGTCGAATGAATGTTGCTCCTTCTTCAATTGCAATTGCATAATCGTTTGACATTCCCATTGATAGCTCCGTACAAGGTGCATACGGGAGGTTTAGTTCTTGTATACGATCCTGCAATTTCTTTAGACCTTCAAAACAGCTGCGAAGCAAGGACTCGTCATCTGTGTGAGGAGCCATGGTCATTAATCCAACTACTTGGATATTTGTAAATGTTTCAAGAGATTGAATAAATGGAATTACCTCTTCTACAGCAAGGCCATGCTTTGATTGTTCTTCGGCAACATTAACTTGTACAAAACATTTTATACGATGTCCTGCACGTTTATCAATTTCTTTTGCTAAAGATAATCGGTCTAGTGAATGAATATAGTCAACTTTATCAATCACATTTTTTACTTTTCTTGTTTGTAAGCTTCCGATAAAATGCCAGGTCGCTTTCTCACCGATTGATTCATACTTTTCTAGAAGACCTTCATCCCTGTTTTCTCCAAGATGTAAAATGCCTGCATCCACTGCTTCTGCTGCTCGTTTTGTGGAAACGTATTTTGTTACAGCAATCAGCTCTACATCTTCTCGATTTCGATTAACTTTTTTACATGCTTCAGCAATTGTTTGTTGAACTGCTTCTAGATTTTCACTTACGCTAGCTGTCACTATGTAATTACTCCTCCTTAAAGCCTATGAAGTTAAACATGCGTCCTGTTTTCCCTTGGTCGCGGCGATGTGAGAAGAACAGGTCATCTTCACAGCTTGTACAATACGACGATGTTAAAATTCGTTCCGGCAATACGCCTGCGTTTTGAATCAGCAGCTTATTGACTTTTTTTAAATTAAGCGCGTATTGTCCAGGGCTTACTTCTTGATATCCATTTTGGCCAACTACTTCGTTTACTTGTGTAATGACGCGGTTATCGACAACATAACAGCAATCTTCAATCGAAGGGCCAATCGCCACGTAAATATCTTCAACCGGAACATTTTCTTGCTCTACCCACAGCCGAATCATATTTCCTGCAATATCTTTTACTGTTCCCTTCCACCCAGCATGAGCAAGACCAACTAAATGGTGATCAGGCGCATAGAAGTACAGCGGAACACAATCTGCATAACATAAAGCTAACAAAATATCAGATTCATTTGTATAAATGCCATCCGCTGCTTTTATGCCCTCTTCATACTTGTAGAGTCCTTTTGCACAGTCGGCTTTTGTTACTTTTTGAACAGTTGCTTCATGTACTTGTTCAGCACATACAAAGCTTTCAAAAGACATGTCTAGTTCGGCTGCTAAAATTTTTCTATTTGTAATAACATCTTCTACGTTATCGTTTACGTGAAGCCCTAGGTTAAAAGAAGCAAATGGAGGTTTACTCACGCCACCATTTTTTGTGGTGAAACCAGCAACAAGCATATCATTCTTTTCTACCCAAGGGCTCAGCCACATAAACGACTCGTGATGGCTTTTTTTTAATGGCTCAGGATTCATGTATGTGACACATCCCTTGTTTCATTTGTTCTCACATATTGTACCACAGATTGCTAGGTGCTGTTGACAAAAAACTAATTCTCTTCAGGCTGAAATGCGTCTTTATAACGTACTAAAATGACATCGGAACCAATTTTCACAATATTTTTCCACGGAATCACAATTTCATCATCTTTGCCAAAGAAGCCCAATACACGAGAGCCTCCGATAATGACGGCCTGTATTTTTCCCGTTGTTAAGTCAATATCAATATCCCCTACATTTCCAAGTTTTTTGCCATCAGCTACATTCACTACATCTTTCAGCTGAAACTCTGAAATCTTTAACATGCTCTCTCCTCCTATAGCCAACTTTATTCCTTAGCCTATATATATTTTCAAATTTTCATTTCATGAAGGAAAAGCTTATTTTTTCTCTGCCATTCTCTTTCTATAAGCATTTTGTTCACTAATTACACAGTTTTTCATCAAGAGACATTCTCAACAAGCAGCGAGAAGTCCTCATAGCAATAGGACATCTAACATGAATATCTTTTGGTTATGTATTCATTGATACATACAAAATAAGCACCGCGTCTGTTTTTATAGACACGATGCTTATTAAGTTGAACATCAAATAAAGTGAATGGTATTGATTGTATGAACAAGAGCAGCTGCCAGTTTAGAGAGCTTTTGTTAACTTTGAATATTTTTATTCATCTGTTTAATAGCAGCTTTTTCTAAACGAGAAACCTGCGCTTGAGAAATACCAATTTCTTCAGCAACTTCCATCTGTGTTTTACCTTGGAAGAAGCGCTTTCGTAAAATTAGTTTTTCTCGCTCGTTCAATCTTCTCATACCTTCTTGCAAAGCAATTTCTTCAATCCAAGTTGAATCACGGTTGCGTTCATCGCTTAGCTGATCCATCACATAGATTGGGTCTCCGCCATCATTGTAAATAGGTTCAAATAAAGAAACCGGATCTTGGATAGCATCTAAAGCAAACACAATTTCTTCATGCGGTACTTCTAGGACTTTTGAAATTTCCTCAGCTGTAGGTTCCTTGGATGTTTCACTCATAAGCCTTTCACGAACTTGAAGAGCTTTATAAGCAATATCACGAAGGGAACGAGAAACACGGATTGGATTATTGTCACGTAAATAGCGGCGAATTTCCCCTATAATCATTGGGACAGCATATGTAGAAAACTTCACGTTTTGACTTAAATCAAAATTGTCAATGGATTTCATTAATCCAATACACCCAACCTGAAATAAGTCATCAACAAATTCTCCACGATTGTTAAAACGTTGGATCACGCTGAGTACGAGACGTAAATTTCCGCTTACTAGCTTTTCTCTTGCTGTTCCATCTCCAGCCTGCATTTGTTTAAACAACTTTCGCATTTCTTCATTTTTTAATACGGGAAGTTTCGAAGTATCTACTCCACAAATTTCTACTTTATTTCTTGTCAACTCTTTCCCTCCTAACAGGAGATGATGTTCTGAATTCAGTATCTCCTCCGGAGGAAAAAATATGCACTTTTACAATTCTGACAATTCCACGCTAAAAAAGCTGATTGTATAAGATGCTTCTCAGCCCTTATACAATCAGCTTTTTTACTTAAACCATTTTATTAAATTCTTTTCGCAGCCGTTTAATAATTCGTTTTTCGAGCCTTGAAATATAAGACTGAGAAATGCCTAGCATATCGGCTACATCTTTTTGCGTTTTTTCTTCTCCGCCGGCTAGCCCAAAGCGCAGCTCCATAATTTGCTTTTCACGATCATTTAATTGGTGCAGTGCTTTCAGCAAAAGTTTTCGATCTACATTCGCTTCCAGGTCTTTTGTGATGATATCTTCTTCGGTTCCCATCACGTCAGATAATAACAGTTCGTTTCCATCCCAATCAATATTTAACGGCTCATCAAATGAAACTTCAGATCGAATTTTATTGTTGCGGCGCAAATACATTAAAATTTCATTTTCAATACAGCGAGAGGCGTACGTCGCTAGCTTAATTTTCTTTTCAGGATTAAACGTGTTTACTGCTTTAATTAAACCGATGGTGCCGATGCTAATTAAATCCTCAATATTGATTCCCGTATTTTCAAACTTGCGGGCAATATAAACAACCAGTCGCAAATTACGCTCAATCAATAGTGAACGTGCTGCTTCATCTCCTGATGGGAGTTTTTTCAGAAGTACTTCTTCTTCATCTTTTGTTAAAGGCGGTGGAAGAGCTTCACTTCCTCCTATATAGTACACTTCATCTGTTTTTAACTTAAGTTTAATTAATAATTTGTACCACCATAATTGAAATCGAATTCGATATGTAGCCATTCTGTATCCTCCTTTATTTGTTCACACCTTTTACGATGCGGAACTTACTTCTCCAATAACGATAAGCTTCGGATGAACAATACATTCATATTGCTTCTCCACTGAAAGCGTTGTATGACTAATACCTACTAATACTTTAGTGACTTCAATCGTGTTGGACTGATGAACCAGCCTTACCATATCTGGCTTTAGAGCAAGCAGCAGCTGATTGGCTTGGCCTACGCTTCGATAAGGGACAAAGCGGACTTTTGAATACCACTCTTGATCAATATCTTCGCTGTGTGAAAAGGATTGAACATTTTTGCTTAATTCCATTAAGCCTTCAGGCAATATTTCTTTTAAAGAATCTGCTGTAACAATCATAACCGGGGTTTTCGTCAGCGGATCTACAAGCTGATTCCCACTATCAATAAGTCCTTTCATCGACAGCGTCTGTTCGTTTAAAATAACTTCTACATCTACCAGCTGATCAAATGTAATATTTTTCATTCGCAAATCATCAACTCGTGCTTTTGAAAAATAAGATAATAGCGGAAAACCAATAAGAACAAATATCCAGCTAATAGGATCACCAAACTGTGGAGATTTCGTATCAACCATTTGATTAAGAACAAGGAACTGATCTTGAAATAAAAAGTGAACGCCCATTAACCCTCCACCCACAACAAAGGTTGCAAAATAAAACGTTAATAAATTCTCAAAGAAAAAGCGCAGTCGTTTATAACCAAACGCCATCAATACCATAAAAAACGAGAATAAAATTTTAATAGCAGGGTGAACCATAAGATGAGAAAAAGGTGTAAACATAAGAAGGACAATCAATGAACCGATAAAGCCGCCAAGCAAAAGCCGCCACCACTTGTAATTCCGTTTAAGTACAACAGCACATAACATTAGTAAGATCGTATCTAACCCAAAATTCAGCATCCATATTAAATCTAAATAGATTGGCAATGTTTATAACCTCTCCATTCTTTCTGAATTTTTCTGTTAAAAATTAGTATATAGTACATCCTATTAGAAAGTCTGTCAGTTCATGCCGAGAAACAAGCAGTATTTTTGAGGAAATCATTCGATATTTGTCACACTACTTTTAGAAAGAAAACACAAACCCTTTGAAGGCGTCATATTGACCATGTCGAATGTTTTTTATACTCTTTTTGAGTTTTCTAGATTCATTGCATAAAAAAAGACCTCTGTATAAAACAGAGGTCTTGGCTTTTTATTTTCTTAGCGTCTACGATTACGGTTTCGTAAGAATGTTGGAATATCTAGCGCATCTTCAGACTGTGGCTGAGATGGACGCGTATATTCTTGCTGTACAGGTTCTTCACGCTTTACTTCACGCTTCGGCTGTGGAGCCGGTTGCTGTGTCGATTGCTGCATGCGATTCGCCGATAACGAAGGACGACCTGGTTTTGGCTGTGATAAATCTTGGTCACTAAAGCCAGTTGCAATAACTGTAACAACAATCTCATCTTTTAGGTTTTCGTTAATAACAGATCCAAAGATCATGTTCACTTCTTGGTCAGAAGCCGAAGCAACGATATCTGCAGCTTCTTGTACTTCGTAAAGACTTAGGTTTGTACCGCCTGTGATATTCATTAATACACCTTGAGCTCCATCGATAGATGTTTCAAGAAGTGGACTTGAAATAGCTTTTTTAGCTGCTTCAGCAGCGCGGTTTTCACCAGTCGCAATACCGATACCCATAAGTGCAGATCCTTTGTTAGACATAATTGTTTTCACGTCCGCGAAGTCTAAGTTAATTAATCCAGGAACTGCGATTAAATCTGAAATACCTTGCACACCTTGTCGTAATACGTTATCCGCTTCACGGAACGCTTCTAGCATTGGCGTGTTTTTATCAACGATTTCTAATAAGCGATCATTTGGAATAACAATCAGCGTATCCACTGCTTCTTTCATTGACGCAATGCCGCCTGCCGCTTGAGTAGAACGCTTACGGCCTTCAAACGTAAATGGACGAGTAACAACGCCTACCGTTAGTGCTCCTAGCTCACGAGCAATTTGGGCAATGACTGGAGCTGCACCAGTTCCAGTTCCTCCACCCATACCAGCTGTTACGAAAACCATGTCTGCACCTTTTAGTGCTTCTTGGATTTGTTCCTTACTTTCTTCAGCTGCTTTTTTACCAACTTCTGGATTAGCACCTGCACCTAATCCTCTTGTTAATTTAGCGCCGATTTGCATTTTTGTTTCAGCTTTTGATAAATTTAATGCCTGTGCATCTGTATTAACTGCAATAAATTCTACACCTTGGACGCCATGTTCAATCATTCGGTTAACCGCGTTGTTACCGCCGCCTCCGACACCGATTACTTTAATCGTCGCTAATTGGTCTACACTTGTATCAAACTCCAACATGATAGTTCCTCCTAATTCTTCGAAATTACCAATCCGTAACGTTAATCAAAGAAGTATCCAAAAAACTTCTTCATTAAATTTTGGTCATTTTTCTTTTTCGGCTGCTCAGCTGATTGTTGCGGCTGCTGTGGTTTCGGGCTAGGTTTGATCATTTCTTGCTCAATCGGCTCTTCTTCCACAACTGGCGCTCCAATTTCCCGGCCTTGTATTTTAGCATTTTTGTATGCAAATTTTATTAATCCTACGCCTGTTGTATAATGCGGCTCACGTACTCCAATATAATCAGGCACTGCTATGCGCACGTTATTCTTTAAAATCACTTGAGCTAGCTCAAGAATACCAGGCATCGCTACTACTCCGCCTGTTAGAACAAATCCTCCTGGAATATCTTTGTATCCTAGGCGGTTTACCTCCTGCGTAATCATATCTAAAATCTCTTCTAATCTAGCTTCAATAATATCAGAGATTTCGAGCTGATTAAACTGCTGATGCTGATCGCTTCCAATGATCGGTACACTAAATACTTCTTCTTCAGAAGCATGATCGTAGAAAGCATGTCCATGCTTTATCTTAATATTTTCCGCGTCTTCAGTCGATGTGCGAAGGCCAATCGATAAATCTTTGGTAATGTGCTCTCCGCCAACAGCTAGTACATTTGTTACTTTCAAATGTCCTTGGTCAAAGATCGCAACCGTTGTTGAACCTCCACCGATATCTACCAGTGCGACACCTAAGTTTTTTTCATCACGAGATAATGCAATTGAACCAGCGGCTAGAGGCTGTAAACAAATATCACTGATTTCTAAACCAGCTCTTTCTACACAGCGTAATAAGTTATGTAAAACCGTTCTAGATCCTGTTATGATTGTGCCTTCCATTTCTAAACGTACCCCAATCATACCTCTAGGATCGTTAATACCTTCTAAGCCATCTACGATAAATTGCTTTGGAATAACATCAATGATTTCACGATCTGGCGGGATAGACATGACTTGAGCAGCATCAATTACTCGATGAATATCTTCGTTTGTAATTTCACGATTTTCGCTTGACACGGCTACTACTCCGTGACAATCCTGTAAAAATACATGATTTCCGCTTATGCCCACTACAACCTTTTTAATTGTAATGCCTACCATTCGTTCAGCTTGTTCTACTGCTTTTCTAATAGATTGAACTGTTGCATCTATATCAACGATAGAACCTTTTTTTAGTCCGTGTGATTTAACATTCCCTACACCAATGATATTCAATGAATCGTTACTCATCTCTCCGATGATTACTTTCACACTGGATGTACCGATGTCTAAACTAACGTATATTTCATTGCTGTTCATTCTTTGGCACCTCCTTTTTCTTTCTGCACATGTCATCTTAAATAAATTAAGAAGAACAACAATATTAATTTTTTATTATATGAAAATATTCAACAAATACATCTGTTTCCCTTTTGTAAAATCAATTTTTTTCAAGTTTTTCACAGACTTTATCTCTTTCAAAGAACAAAACGTTCTTGTTTTGACTTTTTTTTAGATTTAAGCCTCAAATTCACTGAAAAAAAGCTATTTAACTACAAGTCTACACTAAGATGTACACTGAGAAAAGCGAAACTTACCTAGAACAAATATTACATTTCCATTTCACAGCAGCGGAGAAGAAAATCATATGTATGCAGAATACTTGCATGTGATTATACAATGTACAAGGGCTAGTTTGCCAGTCTCAACTCATCTATTTCCTTTAATTAACACTTATAAAAAATAATTACTGTTTGCTCTTTTTATAAGGTTTAAATGCATATCCTTCTTCTAAATCAATAATGCCTTTTTGATCATCACTCAATTTACTTGCAATAGCTGGGTAATGAATAATTTTATCAGAGAAGTTGCTAATTTTCCCGCTTACTTCACGCGTATCATTCATAAACACCTCGATGTGAAGAGGTTCTGATTTTGTCGGCGCGTAGTAAATCTCAGAAATAGCCCCTTTTATACTCTTAGGCGTTTTAGCTAATTCTTGAACCATGCTTTGTATAGCGTCTCCGTCTTTCCAGTCAATTAGCAACGGAGCGTCGGATGACACTTTCTTAACACTTACTTCTTTTAAAACTTTTCCATTTTCATTCACAGGGAAATATTTATTCCCCGAGGTTACATATGCAATTCTTGCGTACTCTTTTACGTCGATTACAACCTTATTAGGAAATGTTTTATGAATGACAGCTTCCTTTACCTCAGGGTTTTTTTCGACTTTTTCTTGAATTTGATCAGCGTCAGCTTTCCAGTAGCTGGTTTTTTTGGACAGACCACTCGCTTTGACAATATCCTTATCACTTACATGTTTATTCCCTTGTACTTCAATGTTAGAAACATTACTCAGAGAAGATTGAGAATATACAATAAATAAAATAAGGATGAAAAAGAGTGATAAATACAAAATAAGCCGTCTATTTGCTTTTTGCTTTCGCTGTTCTTGCAGCTTCGGTACACGATCTTCTAAAACAATTAACTTACCTTTTTCCATTTTTTTCACCCTTATCCATTTGAGAAAATAAACGAGGACTTACCATCTATTTATTTCCAATCTTTGCTTCATGAGAATATCCCCATTATAGCATAGAATAAACACATAAAAGCTACCTTTTCACGCATAACCATACAGCGAAGGGCTGAGTAATTAGCGACCGATAATCTCAACTTCTGTATGAATATCAATATCGAATTTCTCTTTAATTGTTTTCTTAACATGAGCAATTAAATTCAGCACGTCTGAAGCCGTTGCATCTCCTGTATTGACAATGAAGTTCGCATGCTGTTCACTAATTTGCGCACCGCCTACTGAAAAACCTTTTAAGTTGGACTTTTCAATTAAGTCTCCTGCATAATTTGGAAGCGGATTTCTAAAAATACTTCCTGCACAAGGGAAATTCCAAGGCTGTGTTTCACGGCGATAGTCTTTATTTTTCTGCATGACCGCCACAATATCATCTTTCGTTCCCTTTTTCAAACGCAGCACAGCTTCTACACATACTCCAGGACGGTCTTTTTGTAGAATGGAATGACGATACGAAAATTGAAGCTCTTCATTTGTCAGCCACTCCAGAGTGCCATCTTCAAATAAAATCAGCGCTTTTTCGACTACATGAGACATATCAGAACCATGGGCACCTGCATTCATATAAACAGCGCCTCCCACAGATCCAGGAATTCCACTTGAAAACTCCAATCCAGACAGACCTTGTTTTGTAATAACTGTTGCAAGCTTGATGCTAGGGTATCCCCCACCTACAGTAACCGTCTCTCCATCTACTGTTAAATCATCTAATCCGGCTCCGAGCTTAATGACCACACCTTCAATTCCCTTATCAGAAACAAGAAGATTAGATCCTCGACCAATCGCTCTCCATTTCACGCCGTGTTTTTTAATCATATCCATTGTAACTTTTAAGTGATTAACAGAATCAGGTTCTACAAGCACATCTGCTGGACCACCAATTTTCATTGTTGTATGTTTTGCTAGCGGTTCATTTTCACGAACCTTTCCAATATTCGCTTCGACTAACTCTTTTACTAACGCTTCCATAAGAACCTCCTAAAACCCTCTTTGCTGTTATAAAACTTTCATGTCAATGCGCCCTTACTTCTAATGCATAAGAATAATAAGAACAGATTCATAACTAAGCAGCAGCACCTTGTAAGATACCTTTTTTCTACGAAGGCACTCTATTCTGTTGTCAATTTCATCATTTTTATTTATCGTATGACATTCACCCATAGAATGTACGTTCATCTGCTATATAAAGTAATTTTGATTGTTTTTTTATCGTTTTTCATTTAGAAGTTAAACACATGCTGACAGTCATAAAAAAACGCTACGCTCATAAGTGCACATACGTTCACCTACTCACTAAGATAAAACATTTAACCTTACACATCATACCATAGTTGGACTCAAAATTGGTTATCACAACATTACATTTTAAAAACATTTCATACAAAAATATCATCTATCTGTAAAAAATCGAAAATAAACCGCCAACAAAATCCGGCGTGCACTTGGATTTAAGATGACGGTTTACTTCAGTAGACCATTGCCTACTTGACATTATACAATTTTTTTCAATTAATAGCGAGAATATCTACTAACATTTAACAAAACTCCAACTGCTGCCAGCATGAGCGTCAGCGACGATCCGCCGTAACTTAAAAATGGAAGCGTAATTCCCGTAACAGGCATAAGACCTGTTACCACGCCTATATTGATCATGACTTGAATCGCAACCATTGAAATAATTCCTAAGGCTAAGAACGTTCCGTAAAGATCAGGTGCTCCCAGCGCTACTTTAATTCCTCTCCAAAGCAATAAGCTAAACAAAAGTAGCACAAGTGTTCCGCCGATAAAACCGAGCTCTTCTGCCAGAATAGCAAAAATAAAATCAGTTTGAGGCTCCGGCAGATAAAAGAACTTTTGTCTACTTTGCCCTAACCCTAATCCAAGCAATCCCCCCGGCCCAATTGCATAAAGAGATTGAATGATTTGAAACCCGCTTCCAAGCGGATCTTCCCAAGGATTTAAAAATGAGGTGATGCGTTTAATCCGATAAGGAGCTGATAAAACAAGCCCTACAAAACCGGCAACGCCAAGCAACCCAAGACCTGCAAAGTGACTTACCTTTGCTCCTGAAACAAAAATCATGACTAAACAAGTTCCAACAAGCACCGTTCCAGTTCCTAAATCCGGCTGCATCATAATAATGCCAAACGGTAAGAAAACCAGTAATAACGCCGGTAACATTCCTTTTCTAAAGGATGTAATTTTCTTCTGGTTTTCTGATAAATATTTCGCTAAAAATATAATCATAGCAAACTTCATAAATTCTGAAGGCTGAATCGAAAACGCTCCAACTCCTATCCAACTTTGCGACCCATTCCGTACTAGCCCTACTCCCGGAATCAATACAAGTACCAGCATAACAAAGCAAATGATTACAATTGGCTTTGCCCACGTACGCCACATCCAATAATCAATATTCATGATGACAAACATCGCGCATACTCCAAGCCCTGCAAATAAGAGCTGGCGTTTAGCAAAGAAAAAAGAATCATTAAACTTGTATGTAGCCCATACCGCACTTGCACTGTATACCATGATAAGGCCGATGGTTAGCAAGGAAAGCGTAACGATTATGAGAAAAAAATCTGGGGTAGACCTTTTTGTCGACACTGTCACACACCTCTAAAAATAGATTAGGGCTAGTGTATTTTCTAGGTGTTTAGACAAGCCCTTATTTCAGTTTATGCACAGATTCAATAAAGATGTCACCACGTTCTTCAAAAGTTTTAAATTGATCCCAGCTTGCACAAGCAGGAGATAATAAAATAACATCTTCTTCATCTGAACAAGCATATGCTTCTGAAACTGCTTGTTTAACATTATCGACACGTTTTACAATTTGTATTCCCTCTTCTTTGGCTACGCGTTCAATTTTAGGAGCCGTTTCACCAAACGTAATAACAGCTTTCACATTTTTAAACTCTTCTTTTAAATCATCAAACTCATTGCCGCGATCGAGTCCGCCTGCAAGTAGAATCGTCGGCTGTGAAAAAGCGGAAAGAGCTACTTTTGTAGCAAGCATATTTGTAGCTTTAGAGTCATTATAAAACTTACGTTTGTTGATTGTCGTGACATATTGAACGCGGTGTTTAACACCAGCAAACGTTGTGAGCACGGAGTAGATAGCTTCATTTGAACAGCCGTACAGCTTCACAACGGATACAGCTGCTAAAATATTTTCTTGATTATGTTTGCCTGGCAGCACCACATCTTTTAACGACATCACTTCTTCATCTTTAAAGAAAATCGTTTCGTTTTTAATATACGCTCCTTCTGTCGTTTGAGCTGTAACAGAAAAAGGTACTTTTGTCGCTTTAATATTTGCACTAGCTTTCATCACTAGCTCATCATCCGCATTAATAACGGCAAAGTCTTCACTTGTTTGATTGTTAAAGAGATTTGCTTTCGCTTTAATATATTCCTCTTTTGTACCATGATAGTCTAAGTGAGCATCAAACAAATTCAATAATAAAGAGATTTTCGGACGGAATTTTTCAATTCCCATCAGCTGAAAAGAAGAAAGCTCCGTTACAATTACATTGTCCTTTGTTGCTTTTTGCGCCACTTCACAAGCTACTGTTCCAATATTTCCAGCAATCAACGGCTGCTTTTGATCTTCTTCTAACATTTTATAAATGAGCGTTGTTGTTGTTGTCTTCCCATTGCTTCCCGTAATTCCGATAAAAGGAGCTTCGCTAATTTCATAAGCTAATTCTACCTCTGTTAAAATCGGAATATGTCGCTTTAATGCTTCTTGCAATAGAACATTTGAATACGGAATCCCAGGGTTTTTTACAATAACGTCCGCTTTGTCTAAAAGCTCAAGCGGATGATGTCCACAGACAACTTCAATGCCCGTTTTTTCTAACTCCTGTGCTGCTGCGTTCTCTTCGTACGGTTTTTGATCATTAACGACTACTTTAGCACCAAGCTGTTTAACTAACTGAGCGGCTGCTAAACCGCTCTTGGCTAATCCTAAAATAAGTACTTGTTTACCTTGATACGTATTGACTGATTTCATTTAAATCCACACCTCGATATAAATTCCAAGCATTGCAAATAATAGTCCTACAGCCCAAAAAGTCATAACTACGCGCCATTCCGACCAGCCGCTTAGCTCGTAATGGTGATGAAGCGGGCTCATTTTAAACACACGTTTTCCTGTTGTTTTGAAAGATGCGACTTGAATAATAACAGATAATGTTTCAATAACAAACACACCACCGATAATAACAAGCAAGAATTCCATTTTCATTAAGACAGCCACCGTAGCGATAGCTCCTCCTAGCGCTAAAGAACCCGTATCTCCCATAAATACTTTTGCAGGATGGGCATTAAAAACTAAAAATCCTAACACAGCTCCTACTACAGCAACTGAGAAAATAGATAGTTCAAACTGCTCTGCATTCCAGGCGAGAACTGCAAATGCACCAAAAGCAATCGCACTTGTACCAGATACAAGTCCGTCTAATCCATCCGTTAAGTTGACCGCGTTTGAAAAACCAACAAGCCAGATGATGAGGAAAACAACATAAAACCAACCTAAATCGATTGGGTCTTTAATTCCTGGAATCGTCACTTCAGTTGAAAACTCAAACTGTCTTGCAATAAAGTAAAAAATAATTGAAATGACAACCTGACCTAAAAACTTTTGTTTAGATGTTAATCCAAGGTTACGCTTTAACACTACTTTTATAAAATCATCTAAAAATCCTAATAAACCAAATCCGATTGTGACAAATAATAATAGAAACGTCTTATATGTAAGTTCTGCATATTGATTGACCATAATAAGAGTTGCCACAATAATAGATAATAAAATCATGATACCGCCCATTGTAGGTGTACCTGATTTTTTTTGGTGAGATTTCGGGCCTTCATCACGAATACTTTGACCAAACTTTAATCTTCTTAAGAAGGGAATAAAAATCGGCGACAATACAACCGTAATCAAAAAGGCTACGCCGATTGTCAATAAAATTGATTGTTCTAGCACGATGTCCCCTCCTTAACTTCTAACTCATTCCGACTCATTTTGTTCTCTACCCATTTCATTACTACTTTCGCTCCTCAATCATTTTGCGTGCTACTTCTCGATCGTCAAAATCGAATACTTTTTTACCAATAATTTGATAGGTCTCGTGCCCTTTTCCAGCAATGACAATAACATCATCTGCATGCGCTGTTTCCACTGCATAGCGAATAGCTTCTGCACGATCAGCAATCGTCACATAGTTATCTGTATCCAAACCTTCTTCCATATCTTTTAAAATAGCCAATGGATCTTCACTTCGTGGATTATCAGATGTCAAAATAGCTTGTGTACTGTATTCAGCTGCAATCCGAGCCATGATTGGTCGTTTTGTACGATCTCGATCTCCGCCACAACCAACAATAACATATATATTGCGTTTTGCGAATTCTTTTACAGTTTTTAACACGTTCTCTAAGCTGTCCGGCGTGTGGGCATAATCCACGATAACCGTAAAATCTTGCTGCGCATCAACCACTTCAAAACGCCCAGACACACCTTCTAACACTTTTATTTCCTCGACAATAACTGACAGAGGGAGACCAGATACTAAACATGCAGCCGTAGCCGCTAATACGTTGTAGACGCTAAATTTCCCAATAAGCTTCATTTCTACAGAAACCGTTTCTGTCGGTGTTGTCAAATCGAACGTTGTGCCGCTGTTTGTAATTTGAATATTCGTTGCACGAATATCACTTTCACGGTCAATACCGTACGTAATCACTGTAGCAGCCGTGTTTTTAATATATTCCTCGGTTGCCGCATCATCGACATTAAGAACAGCAAATTTAGGACGAGTATGGTTATAAGCATTTCCTAACTGTGCAAATAGCAACCCTTTCGCACGACGATAATCTTCCATTGTATGATGATAGTCGAGGTGATCTTGCGTTAAGTTACTAAATACCGCCACGTCAAAGTCGCACCCGTGTACGCGTCCTAAGTCAAGCGCGTGAGATGATACTTCCATCATCGCTACTTCTACATTCTCTTCCACCATTTGATTAAATGTTTTTTGAAGAGTCAGCGATTCAGGCGTTGTGTTTTTCACATCATAAGACGTATCACCAATACGAATTTCAATCGTTCCAATTAGACCCGTCTTTTTATGCTGTGATTTAAAGATATGCTCAATTAAATGTGTAATCGTTGTTTTTCCATTTGTGCCTGTTACACCAATTAAATGCATTTTTTGTGTGGGCTGATTGTAGAAAGCATCCGCCAGCACTGCCATTGCTCGCTTTGTACTCTTCACGCGTACAACGGGCACTTCTACATCCACAGGCTTTTCTGCTAAGATTGCTACTGCCCCTTTTTCCACAGCCATCTGTGCAAAGCTATGACCATCAACCGTATAGCCGTCTATACAAATGAACAATGCTCCGGGCTTAACTTCTCTTGAATCCATTTCAATTGACGTAATATCAATATTCTGTTCAGGAAGCTGAACAAAATCATGTAAATGTGTTAGTAGTTCTCGTAAATCCATTCCTACCATGTCCTCTCTATTTGTAAAGTGAAACGTTTGTTATAAGACGCTATGGCAACTATTCTTCTTTTTCTAGCACCTAACCTATTACATTTTACAGAAAAAGAAGCCCGGAGGGAACACCCCCAAGGCTTATTTGTTGATTTCATGTTCACACGCAGCGTAACCTGCTGATTATCATGCAAGGAAGAATAATAGTTTATAGAGATTTTTATTTTCCCATATAAATTCTAACCGTTTCGCCTTCTTTAACTTTCGTTCCGGCTGCAGGAGACTGCTTGACCACTTTATCTCCTTCGCCACTCACATCTAATTTTAAATTAAGTAGCTGTTCTTGTAACTCTTTTTTTGACATTCCTACGACATTTGGTACTTTTATCATTGGTGTGTCCAGCCACGTTAACTCTTTTTCAATTTGTCCTTTACGCGGTTTAACGTCCATCACACGCAAACTGTCTTCAATCATTTTACCTACAATCGGAGCTGCTACCACTCCACCAAACTGAATGGTGCCCTTTGGATTATCAACCGCAACATACACGACAATTTCAGGGTTATCTGCTGGTGCAACACCGATAAAAGAAACGATGTGATTATTTTTTAAATACTTTCCATTTTGAGCTTTCTGCGCCGTACCCGTCTTTCCTCCAACGCGGTACCCTTCCACAAAAGCTCCTTTTCCGCTTCCTTGCGCGACTACACTTTCAAGAGCAAAACGCACTTGCTTAGACGTTTCCTCGGAAATAACTTTTCGCTTAGCAACCGGTTTATGACTGCTTACAACTTTTCCGGTAGTTGGATCCACCCACTCTTTTGCAATATAAGGTTCATAAAGCGTTCCACCGTTTACGGCTGCTGAAACAGCAGCTACTTGTTGAATAGGAGTAACAGCAACCCCTTGCCCAAAAGCTGTTGTAGCTTGTTCAACCGGACCCACGCGCTCAAGCGGGAACAAAATTCCTTTTGCTTCCCCTTGTAAATCAATACCTGTTTTTTGACCAAAGCCAAATTCTTTAATGTATTTGAACAATTTCTCTTTTCCTAAACGTTCCCCAAGCTCCACAAAACCAGGGTTACATGAGTTCTGTACAACTTCTAAAAAAGACTGCTGTCCGTGTCCGCCTTTTTTCCAGCAGCGAAGTCTCGCTCCTCCAACTTCCGCGGCTCCATCATCGTAGAATTGATCTTTTAGTAAATCCACTTTCTTTTCTTCAAGAGCAGCTGCCAGTGTAATAATCTTAAACGTTGATCCGGGCTCATATACGCTCCAGATTGGAAGATTGCGATTATACACCTCAGGCTTCACATTTTTAAAATCCGTCGGATCAAAGCCCGGACGACTTGACATACCTAAAATTTCACCGTTTTTAGGATTCATGGCAATGGCAATCATACCATCTGGATTATAAGCTGTCTGAGCATTATCCAACTCACGCTCCATGATTGTTTGCACACGTGAATCAATGGTCAATCTCAAATCGAGCCCGTCCACAGGCGCTGTGTAGTCATCGGCTATATTGGGCATCTTTTTACCTTTAGCATCAGAATACAATTTAACTGAACCTTTTTGTCCTTTTAGCTCTTTATCATAATATAATTCAAGGCCCGTTAACCCTTGATTATCTACTCCCGCAAAGCCTAATACATGCGACAAATAACTTCCAAACGGATAGTACCGCTTCGAATCCTCAGCTATATATACGCCTTTTAAATTTAAATTTCGCACTTCATTTGCTTTCGCATGTGAAATTTTTCTTCCTTCAGGACGCAAATATACGCTAGAAGAAGCTTTTGTTATTTGTTCATATACTTTTTCTTTTGATGCTCCCAGCACTTTTGCTAACTTTTCAGCCGTAACAGCTGGATTTTCAACTTGTCTTGGCATAACTAAAACGGTCGGTGCACTTTTATTTGTAGCAAGTGCCACATCATTGCGATCTAGTATCTTTCCTCTTTCAGGTTCAAAAGGAATATTCCGACTCCATAAGTCTTTGGCTTTTTCAGTTAGCGTATCCCCAGTCAGCAACTGTACATATCCAAGCCTTGTATCAATAATCAAAAACACAATAAAACCGACAAACAAAACAATGGCTAGCCTTTTACGAACTGTGACTCCTGATACCCGCATATATTAGAACCTCCTCTGAATCGGCTCGTTCCAATATATGCTTGTACAGGATTCACTAGAACTTATTTTCTAGTCAAGTTGCTTATCGTCTTTTTTACTGTCAGTTTCACTTTTTTCTGTTTCTTTTAACTTATTTAACGTGCTTGAAAATTCTTTAGGCGTTTCAAGTTCCACTTTCAGGTACGTTCCTGATTTTAGCGGATCTCCCGCTTTAATACTTTGACTTACAACATAACCATTTTCAAGTGCGCTAGGTCGAACGTTGACAAATTCACTAAAGCGAATAACGTCACGATGTGAAAAACCTGTTAGATCAGGCATTGTGGCTTTTCCGTTTGTCTTAATGAACACACGCTGTCCAGTAATAATTGTATCAGCAGTCGGTAATTGGCTTTCCACCGTATCTCCTTTACCTATTACAACAGGAATAAGGCCTTTTTGTTTTAAGTCTTTCACGGCACTATCAACTGATTCATTAACGTAAGATTTAAGCTTAATTTCTGAATCCACTTTCTTCTCTTCCGTTTCTTTCCCATCTTCATCCTTCTTAGTAGGCTCTACACCTAAGTACTGTAAACTATTCTTCATAACCGGATTAAATACAGCAACAAGGGGTTCACTCCCTGCCTCTTGGGGCTTGAGAGTCGGATTTTTAACGGCTACATAGACAAGCAGCTTTGGATCTTTTGCCGGTGCAAAGCCCATAAAGGAAATAAAGTTTTTCCCATGTCCATGCAGGTAACCTCCGTTGGGACCAGGAATTTGAGCTGTACCGGTTTTTCCAGCAACATCATACCCTTCAATCGCGTATGGTTTTCCTGTTCCATTCTCTGAAGAAACAACGGTTTCTAAAATACCTAGCGTCTCATTCGCTGCTTTTTTAGAAATTGGCTGTCCTACCACGGTAGGTTTCGTTTTTTTAATCGTTTTTTTATTTGTTTCATCGACTACTTGTTTAATCACATAAGGCTTCATCATCTTGCCGTCATTTGCAATCGCAGTAGCCGCTTGAATTTCTTGAATAGGCGTAAAAGCAGATGCCTGTCCAAACGCAGTAGTAACTCGATCTCTCGGGTACTTCGTTACTAATTTGCTGGAAGCTTCGTTTGGCAAGTCAATCCCCGTTTTATCCATAAATCCAAACTTATCTAAGTATTTATACAAACGATCGGTGCCCAGTTTTTCATTGGCCAAAATAGCGACCGCTACGTTTGAAGACCTTTGGATTCCTTCATTAAATGTAATAGCTCCCCAGCCGACCCCAGCGTTGTGATCGTTAATTGGAACGCTGTTTTTCGTTACTTTATAAGACCCAGACTGATAGCGGTCTTCCCCGTTATAAACGCCTGCATCAATCGCGGCTGCTAGCGTAAAGATTTTCATCGTTGAACCAAGCTCATAGCTGTTTTCAACAAACGGATTGCGATAAGAAGTGATATCACGAATATTTGGATCAAATGAAGGTCGGTTTGACATCGCCAAAATTTCACCAGTTTTCGGATTTACTACCGTTGCCATTAGCTCTTCTGGTTTGTACTCTTTAGCTGCTGTTGTCATCGCATCTTCTAAGAACGTCTGAATTTTTTCATCAATCGTAAGCGTAACGCTGTCTCCATTTTTAGGAGCTACAATTGACTCTTTTGGATCCGGAAGCTTAATTCCGTTTTTAGCAGCTTCGTATTTCACATATCCATCTTCTTCAGAAAGCTGCTTATCAAATACTTTTTCAATTCCCATTTTCCCTACGATTTTGCCCGTATCATCCTTTTGTGCATATCCTAAAATACTTGAGGCAAATACACCGTTTGGATAGAAGCGCTTCGAATCGCGTAAAAACGTGATGCCCGGGAGATTTAGCTTCTCAATTTTTTGCTTTAGCACGTTATCAATATCACGTCCGCCTGGGCCAAGTTCTACTTGGAATGCCTTCCTTTTAATTCCTCTCGTTAACATGCTTTCAATTTTTGATTCGTCCATATTCAGTAGCGGCGCTAGCTTTTCAGCTGTCTTTTCAGGGTCTACCACGTGCTGTGGATGTTTTTTATCTTCTGACTGCGACTCCTTCAAAATCGCCACAACCGTATAAGCACCCGTGTCTTGGGCGATTGCTTCTCCATTTCGATCGTAAATCGTACCGCGCTGTCCTTCAATTTTGGACGTTCGCGTATGCTGTTTTTGTGCAATTTCGGCTAAAACCTCTCCATTTGCTTTACCCGTCGCTTGGATGTAAAAGAACCTGATGGCTAATACAAAAAAGAGCAATGCAAATATTAAAATTAATATTGCTGCTCCTGTACTAATATTGCTATTTTTTCTTGGCGTAGTCATCGCAATTAATCGTTAACGACTTTTACGTTATTTTCATTCAATTTTAGTCCAAGTTCTTTTGCTTTTGTCCAAATACGATCGTATGCACTTAACTCTGTTACCTGTAATTTTAACTCATTGTTTTTTGCTTCTTGCTTGTCAATCTTTCCATCGAGTGATTGCACTTCTTCACTGATGCTATAAAGCGAAGATTGATTTGAAATGATTTGCACAGACCCAAACAGCATGAGTGCGACAAACCCAGAATACACAATTTTTTCACCAACCGTGATTTTTCTTTTTGTCTTTCGAACAACTTGACGTACCGTCTTTTGCTGCTTCTGCTGCTGGTCTTGCTCTCTTACTTTGTATGCTGCATTGTTCATTCTCGTCCCCTCCTCTTTGATTAAACCCTTTTATTAGACTAATTTCTCAACAATTCGAAGCTTTGCCGAACGCGCGCGCTTATTTTCTTCTACCTCTTCTTCTGAAGGTAAAATAGGTTTTCTTGTAATGACTTTCATTTTAGGTTTAAATTCTTCTGGAATAACCGGCAGTCCATGAGGAAGCTGCGGAACCGTGCTTGCATTTTTAAACGCTACTTTACAAATTCGGTCTTCAAGTGAATGGAAGGTAATAACACTTACACGTCCACCTTTTTTGATTACATCCATGGCCTGTTCAATTGCATCTTCAAATACTTGAAGCTCATCATTTACAGCAATTCGAATAGCCTGGAAAATCCGTTTTGCCGGATGTCCACCCGTTCGTCTAGCTGGCGCTGGAATACCATCTTTAATAAGATCAACCAGCTCTAGCGTTGTTTCAATTGGTTTAGACTCTCGATATGCCTCAATTTTGCGGGCAATTTGTTTCGAAAACTTTTCTTCTCCATATTGGAAAAAGATTTTTACAAGTTTTTCATAAGGCCATTCATTTACTACGTTGTACGCAGAAAACTTTGAGTTTTGATCCATGCGCATATCAAGCGGGGCCTCATGATGAAAGCTGAACCCTCGCTCTGGTGTATCCAACTGAGGAGACGAGACGCCTAGGTCAAACAATACTCCATCTACTTCTTCAATTCCATGTTTCATTAGCTGCTCTTTTAAATAGCGAAAATTACTTTTGATTAGAATAACTCTGTCTAGATACGGGGCTAATTTTTCTTTTGCATTTTCAAGAGCAACATCGTCTTGATCAAACGCAATTAATTTCCCTTTTTCTGATAGCTGTTTTACGATATATTCACTATGACCTGCTCCGCCAAGCGTGCAGTCGACATATACTCCATCCGGCTTAATATTTAAGCCTTCCGCTGCTTCTTTAAGCAAAACAGTTGTGTGATTAAACATTATGACACCTACTTCTTTCTAAACTACTTAGTTATGTATACAAAAAGCAAAAAACGGTGTTTTTCTTTGATATATATACACGTTTATATTATATATCAAAGTTCAACATTATTTCAGCTATTTATATAAGAATTAAGTAGAATTTTGTCTTTTTGTCACAAATAGTGTCATTTTGTTAAAAGTAGGACATATTCGTAGAATAAAATGTAAGGAATATAAGGTTTTTTTGTGTAATTAGAAATAAATACCTTATAAGGATTCAATTGGCTGACATTCACCTTGTAAACTTGTTCTCTTTTCCAAAATAAAAATCCTGCTTTTCAGCAGGATTTTATTAGACATAGCAGACTTTTAACTGGTGATTTAATTCGACTTCAGCACTTAGTAAATCTGACACAAATTGCATACCATAGCCGTTTAAATAATACATAATATTCCACATACGTTCTTGTGGAGCATTGTAGGGACGAAGAGCAAGTTCAATTTGAGCATATTTTGAATGCTTCACATCGTGCTTAATGAGCTGTTTGGATTCGACAATCTTTTGAATGGTTTCAAACTGCTTTTGAATAATCGCTCGATTTTTAAGCATGACTTCATCAAATGTTTTGTCTTCTTTTTGAATATTTTCACGAAGAGTTTTATGAATTTTTTCAAAATCTTCTTTCGCTTTTTCAAAATACATTTCGTACGGGTTGTGAACTTCTGTCTTAAGCCAGTGCTCCCTCTCTGCATCTACGCCTTTGTTAATGACATTCGAAAGGTCTAACTGAAGTTCATCCATATACTTCTCGATATGTCTTTCTACGATTGCATAGGATAACCTCGGAACCACGGGAGGCATTTTAAAGCTAAATAAAGAAAATGCTTTTTCAAGCTCTGCCCAATACGCTACTTCCCCTGGACCTGCAATAAACGCAAGGGTAGGAAGTAAGTACTCCTGCATAAGGGGTCTAGTCACAACGTTATTACTAAGAAGCTCTGGCGTTTGTTTAGCAATTTGAACCAGCTCTTCTTTAGACAGCGCGAGTTCATTTTGCTTTCCAACAAACTGCTCTTGCTCTGCGTCTCTTTCTAAAAGTACTCTGTTTTCGTTGTGTGAATAAAAGAGATGGGCCGTTTCTTCTCCCACTTCAATCATTCGTCCGTATTGTTTTTGAATCTCTGTTTGCTGTTCCATAACGGCTGACGATAATTTGTCATTTTGTTCAATTAACGTCACAAAGAAAGAAGATTCAATGCTGCGCACTTCTTTAGAAGCTGCATCCATTAAAATAAGACCTGACTCTGCAAACAATGTGGTAACCAAATGAGCAAAGAAATCGACATAGGTACGTGATTTATCTAACGCCTCTAAAACAAAGTGTAACACCTGATTTGTATGCGCCGTTTCGTTAAACGTTTGAAAAACATCACGAACCCAGCTTCTACAGGCTTCATGATCTAATTCGATTTGAGAAACCATTTGCTTTTTCTTTAAAGAATGCTTTAACGTTTTCTTTAAAAGCTGGTTTTTATGCTCTGTGTATACATGGTTGATCTCAGCAAAATCATGATCTTCTCCAGCAATCCAAAATACCGGAAGCACGGGCACGTTTAGAGCTGCCTCTTGTTGTTTAGCTAGCAGCACAATTGAAATCACTTTATGAATGGTGTACAAAGGACCCGTAAGCAGCCCCGCTTGCTGACCTCCAACGACCACTACGCTGTTAGGATCTTTTAGCTTTTCAATATTTTCAATCGTCTTAGAAGATGCTCCGTAGCGCTTATTAAAATCAAGCAGATACTCAGCAAGCTGTTCTCTTGGATAAGACTGCTTTTGAACGTCCGCTAAACGTTTTTCATATACGTCTTTTTCGTGTATATTATAATGAAAAAAGGAAAGTGCTTGCTTTTCACCTTTTATGTAATCGTTCGTTAGTTTGTTTCCCGCCTTTAAAGAGACGTCTGTAATCTCCATGAAAGAACTTCCTTTCTTTTCCTAATACTTATATTCTCTACATATAGCTTCATTATCCATAATGTAACTGCTCACGTCTAGTAACATGCTTTACAGAGAGGAAATACGAAAAGCGATTCCACCTATATTTAACACAATATGTGCAATAAGAAACAAAACGAAATTCATCCGAAAGAACCCTTTCGCAATAAGCTTCATTTCTAAGTCATGTTTGACTTTCCAATGTACAAACATCATAATCATTGCCACAACTAAAAGGACTAACGCAATCAACCACAAAAAAGAGTGCCCGAAAATTTCCACAGCTGCATAATGCACGGACAAAATAAGAAAAACCGTAGTAATGTACGTTGCTATGTGGACAGATTTCCTTTTATTTTTCGTCAGTTTGCGTAAAAGCATGTATAGAATAAAAAAACCGACGAGCGGCAGAGTGACAAACGTCGCAAAAACGCCAGCAATAAAACTTCCCATGTTACTCACCCTTTTCTTCTTCGATTCCTTTTATTGACCTATATAAAAAGTCAACAATAGGCGTCGACGTTCTTTTTTCAGCAGCTTGTGTTTGGATATAACCTAAGATAGCATCAATCTCGGTTTGCCGCCCCTCCTGTATATCTTTTAGCATAGAAGATTGATTGGTACTCGTGCGCGAACAAACCCCCAGCGCATTTTCCCAATAATTAAAAGCTGAATCTAGTTTTAATACATCCGCAATCTCTTCAAACAATAGACGCATCGTTTTATAAAAATAGCTGTTGTGAATCAGCTGCCCATTTTTCACGCGATACAGCGCCGTAAGAGGATTAATGAGCGCATTTACAACTAATTTCTTCACCAGCATCGCATACCAATCTTTTTCAATTACCCAAGGAAAATTCACAATTGGTAAGATAGACTCCATTTCTCCTCTGTACGAAGCAATACGGGTTGTTCCTATTCCTGTATGATGGACGCTATCCATATTTGTACGCATTGCCCCATGTTCAACTGTACCCAAATAGAGAGTGCGCTGCGGGAGGTTTTTGAGAATTTCAATATGGCTCATACCGTTTTGGATAAACAAAAGGGGAGTATGTATAGTAAGGGTTTTAATAAAAGGAATAATCTCTTTTAAATGATACTGTTTTACAGTAATAATGATTAAATCTGCTTCTTTTATGTTTTTTTCCAGAGGGATAGCACTGACTTTTTTCGTGTGATGTTCCCCTTGTCTATGTAAGGTAATTCCATTTTCGTTAATACACTTTGCTTGAGTTGGTGTTTTCGTGTACAAGGTTACATCATAACAATCTGATAAATACGCGCTAAACAACAGACCTAATGATCCGCCTCCAATAATACCTATAGTTTTCATCGTATTTTTTGTTCCTCTTTCTATTATTGAGTTTCATTTTAGCAAAAAAATGCTTTGAATTAAATGCATTCTTTAAATTTTACCTATTCATATAGCCCGTGTGATTAAAAATCACCGGGCTTATTGTAAATTATTTAGAGTGATCCCGTTTTTTTCTATTATACGGGATACACCGGATGTTTACGACGGCTAAAGGTCACATTCTTTGTTTCATATAAGCGAAAGCGGTCAATTAACGTTCGACGCAGTTCGTTAGCAGGAACGATGTCGTCAATAATAAGTTCAGATGCCAGCGTATAGATATCGATGTGTTCTTTATACTCTTGCTGTTTCTGTTTAACAAACATGAACCGCTCTTTCGGATCTTCAATTTCATTAATTTTATTAGAATAGACGGCATTTACTGCAGCTTCAGGACCCATTACGGCAATTTGAGCAGTAGGCAATGCAATGCAGCAATCTGGTTCAAAAGCCGGACCAGCCATAGCGTAAAGCCCTGCGCCATAAGCTTTACGCATGACTACGGAAATTTTAGGAACTGTAGCTGAACTCATCGCTGCAATCAATTTTGCTCCATGTCTAATGATGCCTGCTCTTTCTACTTTAGTCCCAATCATAAATCCAGGTACATCCGCTAAAAATAGCAAAGGAATATGGAAGGCATCGCACAGTTGAATAAATTTTGCGCCTTTATCTGCTGAATCTACAAACAGCACTCCCCCTTTAACTTTTGGCTGATTAGCAACAATCCCTACTACTTTTCCATCTATTCGTGCAAGCCCTGTTACCAATTCGGCGGCAAACAGTTTTTTTATTTCAAAAAAGCTCCCCTCGTCAATAAGGGTATCAATTGCTTCATAGATATCAAATGGAACATTTTGATTCTCCGGAATTAGTTCTACTAAATCTTTTGTCTGCTTAGGCTCTTTAGCTTTTTGTACTTTAGGCTTCTCTTGATAGTTTTGTGGAAAGTACGTTAAATAAGATTTGGCATACGAAATAGCTTCTTCTTCAGAATAAGCCAGCACATCCCCGCACCCGCTAACGCTGCAGTGCATATGTGCTCCTCCCATTTCTTCTAGCGTAACCTTTTCTCCAATAACGGCTTCGGCCATACGCGGCGACCCTAAGTACATAGAAGCGTTCCCATCTACCATCACAACAATATCACAAAATGCAGGGATATAAGCCCCTCCAGCTGCTGACGGACCGAAAAGCAAACAAATTTGAGGAATGACGCCGGAAAGTTTTACTTGATTGTGAAAGATCCTTCCAGCTCCTCGGCGGTTTGGAAACATATCTAATTGATCCGTAATACGCGCTCCAGCAGAATCCACTAGGTACAGTAAAGGCACATGCAGTTTTTCTGCAACTTCTTGAATCCGAATAATTTTTTCTACTGTTCTAGCTCCCCAAGACCCTGCTTTTACAGTAGAATCATTAGCCATTACACAAACCGTTTCATCGTTTACTTTTCCAATCGCAGTTACAACACCGTCTGCCGGCAACCCTTCGGCTTTATTATTTGCAAACATGCCGTCTTCTTCATATTTCCCGTCATCGAATAAAAGGGCTAAACGATCTCTTACAAAAAGCTTCTGTTGTTTTGCAAGTTTCTCTTTATACTTCTCGGCGTTGCCACGCTCTACTTTTTGACGATTTTCATCATATTTTTTCTGAGATTCACCTGTATGTATCATGATATCTCCCCTTTATGAGTTATGAAATAGTCACCAAAACGTCGCCTTCGTTCACAAAATCCCCCACGGCTATATGGACAGTCTCTGCAATACCAGCTTGATCGCTTTCAATAGGAATTTCCATTTTCATAGATTCTAATACAACAACAACTTCTCCTTTAGTTACACTTGCTCCTTGCTGAACAAACACATTAAATACCATGCCTGCCATTGTCGCTTTGATTTCACTCATTGTGGTGCTCCTCCTTTATTTAATACTGTTGATAATAACGATGTGTTATAGGTGCCCTTTTCATATAACTCTTCATTTAACAACTGCTTAAATAGAGGAATATTTGTTTTGATTCCCTCTACAACAGCTTCTGTAAAATATGATTTAGCTAGTTCAATTGCATTTGAACGCGTACGACCAGTAATGATAACCTTTGCAATCATTGGATCATAAAAAGGTGTAACCGCATTCATATCACTGTAGCCGCTATCTACGCGCGCGTAGGTTCGCTCCGGCAAGTGATAACCCGTAATTTTCCCCGGAGCCGGTAAAAAAGTAAACGGATCTTCTGCATAAATTCGAAATTCAATGGCGTAGTTATTTGCTGCTATTTCCTCTTGCATACGAGGAAGCTTTTCACCGCGCGCAGCTAAGATCTGCCACTTAACTAAATCGACCCCTGCAATTTGCTCGGTGATCGGATGCTCAACTTGCAGCCGCGTGTTCATTTCAAGAAAATAAAAATTTTCGTCTTCATCCACGATAAACTCCACCGTACCCGCATTATAATAGCCGATTGCTTTAGCCGCTTGAACGGCTTGGTTTTGCATGGCTTGTCGCGTACTTTCTTTTAAAGAAAGCGCAGGGGCTTCTTCAATCACTTTTTGATTTCTTCTTTGTACAGAACAATCGCGTTCAAAAAGATGAACGACATTACCATGCTGATCTCCAAAGACCTGTACCTCGATATGTTTTGCGTTTGTTATAAGCTTTTCAATAAACATTCCTTCATGACCAAAATATGCTTTTGCTCTTGCTTTTGTTGAGGCATATACTTGTTTTACTGCTTCTTCGTTATCGCAGCGCACCATTCCAATTCCTCCGCCGCCTCCGCTTGCTTTTAACATAACGGGATATCCAATTACCCCCGCTACTTTACAAGCCTCTTCAACCGACGTCACATCACCTTCGCTGCCGGGGACAACAGGTACACCCGCTTCTTTCATCGCAGCGCGGGCAGCAATTTTGTCGCCCATCATCGAAATGATTTCGGGAGAAGGACCGATAAAACAAAAACCTTCATCAATCGCTCTTTTAGCAAATGCACTATTTTCCGATAAAAATCCATATCCAGGATGAATGGCGTCTACTTTTTCTTCATGACTAATTCTAAGCAGCTCTTCCACATTCAAATATGACTTTTGCACAGGAGGCTCTCCAATTCGACGTGCTTTTGTAGCCGCTTGAACATAAGGAAGTTCTGCATCTGCATCGGAATAGACAGCCACCGTTTCAATGCCCATTTGTTTGCATGTATGAATAATACGAAGAGCAATTTCTCCTCGATTTGCAATCAGTATTTTTTTCACCTTTCTCTCCCCTTTCCTCAAATTTCTACTTTCCCCCATATAATTCTACAATAATTTTAAAACTCCTCTACAATTTTTGAAAACGCTTTCTATTTGAATTCTGTTTCCCTTTTGCCTCCTTTCTAAAAAGTGATGTTTATAGTAATGTATTCTTCGTATTTAACCGAAAGAATTCATTTTTCTTTGTGCGCATTGAATATTCGTTTACCAATCATGAAAACAGAATATTTTGTATTTTTGTTATATAATATTAGATGAACGAACCAATCCAGTTCGTTCATCTAGCAAGGAGACATAACAAGGGGGATATGGGATGAATTACGAAGTGAAGCATTTAAAAATTAATTTTAAAACGCTAGAAGAGTTCAAGAAATTCAAAGAATATGGCATTCAAGAACTTTCAATGCTAGAAGAATTACATGCCAAGATTTCCGATAATGAAATAAATTCTCCGTTTTACGGCATTTATTTTGGAAATAGCTTAGTGGCTCGCATGAGTCTCTATAAACGAAACAAACAGTACGATCAATATTTCGAGCCGCCTCAAACGTATATTGAAGTGTGGAAACTTGAAGTGCTCAGCGATTTTCAGCGCAAAGGATTAGGTCAAACGCTCGTTGAATATGCCAAATCCTTTCAATTACCTATAAAAACAAGCCCGCGAGTAAAATCGAGTGATTTTTGGTCAAAAATGGGGTTCGTACCTGTAACGTATGATATCGATCGTGATTTGGGAGAAAACCCTCTTATTTGGCTACCAAACGGTGTAAGCGAACAAAAATAAACAGCTGATTTCCAGCTGTTTATTTTATATCTATGTGGTATATATGATTAACATGAAGTAGGGAGCATTCAAGCTATCGCTTTACTTTTGAACTTTTTCTAAATTTAAATTTTTATCCACTTGAAATTTCACTTTTCTACTTTTTTCATCCTCTTTTAATACAACCATTTTACGAGCCCTCTCCATAATTTCAATAAGAGCTTTATAGTCATCTTCCACAATTAACAAATTGTTTTGCAAAGCTTTTTTTTCTTTTTCCAAAATCGTTACTTTCTCTTGTAAACGTTCAATCTTTTGCTGCAGTTCTTCATTAGCTTCGAGAAGCTCCGACGAGTGTTTTTGCCCTTGATCTACATTTTCTAAATACTTAATTACCTCATTAAGCGAAATATGTTTCTCTGCTTCCATATATGATAAGCGTGCAGGCTGCTCGTCGTCTTTTGAAACAGTTCTTGCTTTTAATTCTTTTCTCTGTTTTTTCGCAAGGTCAATACCAGTCTTGTATTGTTTGCGCACAAAAGAATTCCAGCGGAAGCCACAAGCTGCTGATGTTCGTGTAAGTTTCTTCCCCACTTCTTCAAATGCAGCTAGCTGAGTGCCACCTTCACGTATATGACGCAGTACAATTTCTGCGAGTAATAAATCTTCATCATGAGTCCATGCATCTTGACGAGAAGAAGTCATTTTTCTATCCCTCCTTATCCGTACTTATTAAATGAATATGCACCTACTAGATAAGATAGACTATTGTTCCTCTTCTCAATCAAGAAAATCTTTCATATACTTTGAAGCAAAATGGGAAATCCGTGATTCTTTCATCTTTTGCTTATTAACTATATTGCTATGGAAATGCAGTTCATAACTATGTTTTTTTAACGATGACCTTTTGAACCGCTTCTTCATGCTCAGGCGATTCCCACAATATCGAACAGCGATGAATTTCTTGTTCCATTCGATTCCAAACCCGGCTTTGCTCCCATTTCTCAATAGCGATTTCTTTGTAAGCTTGCAATACTTGGGTCGATTTATGAGTAATAGGAGCTAACCACTCCTCACACCTCATAGTTAGCTCTTTAAACGACGTAACATAGGAAAGAAATCCAATTTGCTTTGCTCGTTCTACTCCATACAGCTGAGCACTGTAGATCATTTCCATCGCTTCTTGATACCGCAGCTTTTCAAGAAGAATGGTTCCTCCTCCCCAGCCTGTTGTAATTCCTAAATTCCCTTGAATAAAGCCCATTTCGCTATGTGTTGCACTTATACGGAAGTCACATGCAATCGCAAGCTCACACCCCCCCCCAACCGATGTTCCATTCAAAAGGGCAACTGTTGGTTTTGGGAGCGTTAAAATTTCATAAAGAATTCTCCCCATTTTCGTTAACATTTGAGACGCCTCTTTCGAAGTCTTTAGCTCATGAAATACGCTTAAATCTCCTCCACTGCAAAATGCGTCTGAACCAGCACCTGTAATTACAAAAGCTTTTACTAACTGATTATGTTTCACATAATCTACAGCTTGCTGCAGTTCATTCATCACATCATAATCAATGGCATTACGCTTTTCAGGGCGATTAATCACAAATGTAGCAATGCCTTGGCTTGTAGTAAACAGCTCGCTTTTTTTCATGCTTTTTCCTCCTTATGGACAAGGTATGAATCCTTTTACAACAGTAATTGTTTATTTAAAAAGAGTTCTTGTTCTATAAGAAAAATCCTTCTCTTCCAAAGGGCAGAGAAGGAAAAAAGGCAAAAAAAATAAAAGACCCTTTAAGAGGGTCTTTTATTTAAATAAGCAATTATTTGCTTACTACGTCATTTCCTTTGTAAGTACCACAAGCTTTACATACGCGGTGTGATAGTTTCATTTCACCACAATTTGGGCACTCTACCATACCAGGAACTTGTAATTTAAAGTGCGTACGACGCGTTCTTTTCTTCATTTTAGATGTTCTTCTAAAAGGTACAGCCATTATTCCCACCTCCTTAAAAGAATTTTAAAATCATATGAAGGCCCGAAAGCCGGATCTTCGCATTTTTATTTCTTTTTGTCTTTAAAGAAATTTTCGAGTACGGCTAAGCGGGGATCTACTTTTTCCTGCTGTTCTTCTTCGGTAACAACTTCCCAGTCTTTTCCTGACTGTGGAGCTGCTCCTGCCGCTTGCTGATTTTCACTAAATACCTGCAGAGGAATTTCAACAATAATTAACTCTTGAATCAAAGGTTGTAAATCAACCGTTTCTCCCTCTACAATGCGTACTTCAGCATCTTCTTCATAATCAGCATTCACATTCAATAAAAACGTTTCAGTTGCGTTAATTTCAAACGGATACGGAACGTCAACTAATGTACGAGCACAAGGCAACGTCATTTCTCCTGAAATTTTAAGGTGAAACGTTACTTTCGAAGAGCTAATGTCGGCTCTTCCTTTCACGTTTACATCTGACATTCTACGAATTTGAGGATCAGCATTCATAAACTCTTTGCCGTCAATCACTTCGTCAAATGTTAGACCTTTATTTTGCAGCTGATACAATTGATGTATTGTCCATTTCATTGTTAATCACCTCAAGGCAACAAAGGTTATTATAGCTTTCACAAGATTATTTGTCAATATTTTTTCTTTACACTATAATGTACTTAAATATGCTTTTTTGTAAAAATTTCTTACTTTCATAAAAAAATGTTTTTAAAACAAAGAGCTAGACTAAAAATAATAAATTAAAAGGAGACATTATGCAAGCAGTTGGAATAATTGTCGAATATAATCCTTTTCATAACGGACACGCTTATCATTTGCAGCAAGCCAAACAACAAACCGGAGCAGATTGTGTGATTGCTGTGATGAGCGGGCACTTTTTGCAGCGCGGAGAGCCTGCTCTTGTATCGAAATGGTCCCGCACAAGAATGGCTTTAGCCGCTGGTGCAGACTTAGTCGTTGAATTACCCTATGCTTTTTCTACTCAAAAAGCTGAAACATTCGCAAGCGGCGCTATTTCTATTTTGGAATCCCTTCACGCTGACTTTGTATGCTTTGGCAGCGAAAATGGCAATATTGACTCATTTACCCGCACCGCTGATTTGCTCGAAGCTCATGAATCAGAACTATCTGCCTTAATTCAACAAGAGATGAAAAAAGGAAACAGTTATCCAAAATCAGCTTCCAATGCTTTCTTACAGCTTTTCACGGAGGCTCCTATTGATCTATCTCAGCCAAATAATGTGCTTGGAATGAGCTATGTAGCTGCCATAAAAAAACAGCATGCATCTATTAAACCATATACAATCACTCGAATTCAATCACATTATCACGATGATTCCCTGTCTTCCTCTTTTATTTCAAGCGCTACAAGCATACGTAAAGCTATTTTTGACAGCAGCAGCAATGGGGACCTGGGCAAGCATATGCCAGTTAGTACAGCAAACGAATTAGCAGCTTACAAACAAGCACACGGACAGTTTCATCATTGGGAGCACTATTTCCCATTTTTGAAATACAAACTATTAACTACTCCACTTTATGACTTACAGCGTATTTATGAAATAGAAGAAGGTATTGAACATCGACTGCTATCTTATATTTCTTCATCTACTTCATTTGAAGATTTTTTAACAAATGTTAAAACGAAGCGATATACGAGAACCCGTTTACAGCGCATGTGCGTTCACCTTTTAACCAATACAACAAAAAGTGAGATGCAACAAGCTGATCCTTATATTCGCTTATTGGGAATGTCAAAGACCGGACAAGCCTATTTAAAAACAATTAAGAAAAAGCTGTCCCTTCCTATTGTATCCACTGTATCGCAATGTAAACTGAAAGAAATTGATACCGATATTAAAGCGACACATGTTTATAGTATGCCGTTTCAGGAGCCTCTGCGCTCTCAGTTTATGAAACAAGAATATACGCAGCCTCCTATCATTTGGCCATAAAAAAATCGTCTGCAAGAGACGATTTTTTTATGGTTTCAGCTTTTCTAAATAGGTTACGGCATCCGAAAATGAATCTACGGGTACAATTTTCATATCACTGTTTATTTTTTTGGCTGTCTTCACTGCTTCTCGGTAGTTAGAGCCAGCAGCCCCTTTTTCATTTGGTGCAAAGAAAATCTCTGCTCCTTCTTTATCTGCGGCTACAATCTTTTGTGAAATACCTCCGATTGGTCCTACCTCTCCTTTATCATTGATAGTCCCTGTACCTGCAACGCGGTGGCCTTTTGTCATGTCCTCTTTAACAAGCTGATTATAGATTTCAAGTGAGAACATCAGTCCCGCTGAAGGCCCTCCTATTTTTTCAGTATCAATATGTATATCGGGCTTGACTTTTAATTCTTGGTTCGTTTCTAAGGCAATTCCTAGGCCTACTCGTTTCGGCTCGTCAGGAAATGCTTTAACTTTTAGAGTATGTTTGCTTTCTTTGCCATCTCTTTTCACATAAATTGATACTGAATCTCCTGCTTTTTTAGTCGATACGTAGTTGATTAAGTCCTCAGCAGTTTGAATTTTTTTCTCATCTACTTTTGTCACGACATCTCCAACATGAAGTTTTCCATGTGCAGGCATATTTTCTACAACATATGTAACATATACGCCTTTATTGTGGTAGGAAACGCTCTTTCCAGCTGCTTCATATGCTACTGAAATAGCGGCATTTTTTGACGTATCCATCATATGTAATTGCCTTGTCGAGTAATCTTCATCGCTTTCACCCTGCTGCAAAATTTGCTTTGTAGGGAAAATTTCATGAAAGTCCTGTATTTTAGCAAGACCATATGAAAGAGGAGTTGCTCTGCCCATTCTTACAGTTGTAAGCATAAACGTCCCTTTTTCATGGTATCCATCTTCTACCTTAATAATAGGCGCAAGTTCTTCTGCCATTCCAGGCTTTGTAATGTAGTACGGCAATGGATAAAAACAAAGCATTGCCACCACTGCAATAACAGCCAAATATACCAAAATTCTAATTCTAGATTTCACTTTTTTTGTTCTCCTTCCAATGATCAATTGCTTGTAGAATAGAAGGCAACTGCTCATGTGCTGCTTGTTCACCAATTGACATCATTTCTTGAATGTTTGTAAATGCTCTGGAACTAAAAGTATCGAGATTAGGACGAATCATAACGTCTGAAGCAATAGTTCGGTGAGCTACTAGCTCATCTTGCAAAATATCTAAACTTTGCATAATGACATCAAAAATGGAGCTGATTTCTGCATTCACTTTCGCTTTTGATACATCGACTCCAATGACAATATCAGATCCCATCTCTTTTACAACCGATACAGGAATACGGTCCACTACCCCGCCGTCTACAAGCAATCGCCCATCAATTACTTCGGGAGCAAAGATTCCTGGAATTGAAATACTTGCTCTCACCGCTTCAGCGATAGGTCCTTTTTTAAACACCACTTTCTCTCCTGTTTTCAAATCTGTCGCTACAATGGCAAACGGTATAGATAACTGTTCAATGTTTCTATTTTGCGTAAAAGTGCGAACCAACGACTTTACTCTGTTGCCCGTAATAAATCCCATTTTTGGCACGGTAAAATCCAAATAATACTTTCGTTTGAACGTTAGCGCCATTTTATAAAGAGTTGCCAGTTCAATACCTGACGCATATAGTGCACCAACTAAAGCTCCCATGCTGCTGCCAGCTAGAAAATCAATAGGAATGTTATTTTCTGTTAGCGCTTTGATTACTCCTAAATGTGCAAAACCTCTAGCTCCACCTGAGCCTAACGCAACTCCTATTTTTGGGCTTTCCACTTTACCTGCCCCCTCGTTTTACCTTATAGACTTCTAAAAATGTAAAAACTTTTGATGAGCTTCTCTATCATTGTTGCCCTGTCTTCAATAGGACTATTCTTCATTTTCTATTTGTTCATTTTGTATGAAGCTAAAGATATGTTTTGCTCAATCAACGGTGGTTATTAAGCATTATACTATACTGAAGGTTGTTTTAAGAAATTCTTACTCTTCTCTTGCTGCGTATACGTTTTTTTACTCCTTGACTATTCTAGAAGTGCATTGATTTATGTATATGAATTGTATTTCCAAATGTGACAAGACGCCTTTTTATTCAGTATGAATTTATTTTCTCCTTACACATAGGCATAAAGTCGATGCATAGCTTCGTATATTGATATATAGAAGAACTTGTACATTTGCCTAAAACTCCTCATTTCATTCCTATCAAAATGACGTGAGCTTAGAAAAGGAGATGAATCGTTCGTTGAATAAATCGATGGTGAAAACACTTCTGCTCGGGACGAGCGTAACACTTCTCGCTATTGCGCTTATTGTATATCCAAAAGAAGCGCTAGAAGGTTCAGTAAGAGGTCTCAACACATGGTGGAAGGTCGTCTTTCCTTCTCTGCTGCCCTTTTTTATTGTTTCAGAAATGCTTATTGGGTTTGGCGTAGTGAAGTTCATTGGGATCTTATTAGAGCCGTTTATGAGGCCTTTATTCCGAGTACCTGGAGTAGGGGGTTTTGCTTTAGCAATGGGCATGGCTTCTGGATTTCCTTCAGGTGCAAAAATCACTTCCCGGCTGCGCCAAGAAAAACAGCTAACAGCTATTGAAGCTGAAAGACTCGTATCATTTACTAACTCATCTAACCCTATTTTTATTTTTGGAGCTGTGGCAGTTGGCTTTTTTCACAATCCAGCTGTCGGTATCATATTAGCTCTCTCTCATTACATAGGGAATATTTGTGTAGGACTGGTGATGCGGTTTTATGGATCAGCAAAACCTAAAGGACAAGTAATTCAAAAACCTTCTTTATCGTTAGCTTTTCACGAAATGCATAAAACGCGATTAAAAGATAAGCGTCCTATCGGGAAGCTTTTAGGAGATGCGGTTACTTCTGCAGTTCAATCTCTCTTAATGATTGGCGGTTTTATCATTTTATTTTCTGTATTAAACAAACTTTTATATGTGACTCATATCACGGCCGTTTTAAGCAGCGGTCTAGCTTATTTATTTTCCCTTTGTCATATAGGGACTGAGCTGAGCCTTCCCTTTATTTCGGGGCTTTTTGAAATTACGTTAGGAAGCCGCCTAGCAAGCGAAGCACCGGACACGCTGCTGTTTCATCAAATTATCATCGTTAGCTTTGTATTAGGCTTTAGCGGTTTCTCTGTTCAAGCACAAGTAGCTAGCATACTCGCCGAAACAGATATTCGATTTTTTCCGTTTTTTATTGCCCGAATTTTTCACGGCTGTTTTGCGGTAGTATTCACTATCTTTCTATGGGGTCCTCTTCGGGAATCCATTACTACTTTTCAAGCATCTGAAGGAGCACTGCCGGTTTTTTCTCACTTGGAGTCCGTTACGATTCTATCGCAGTGGCTAAACGTGTACGGCCCCCTCCTAACGATTTTTACGCTGTGCTGCTATATTTATCTATATTCAAAACGAGCGTTTCTTCATCGTTCCTAGTAAAAAAAGAACGTGACGTTTTCTTATCGGCAAAGAAAACGTCACGTTCTTTTTTATCTTATTTTTGAGACAGCTGTTCAAATTTTTCTGCAAGCGCTTCTCTAACAGGGGGAGGAACTAATTCAGAAATATTCCCGCCATATTTAGCTACCTCTTTTACAATACTAGAACTTAAAAACGAGTATTGATTATTTGTCATCATAAATAACGTTTCGATTTCTTTATCTAATACGCGATTTACAGATGTGATTTGCATCTCGTACTCAAAATCTGATACTGCACGCAAACCTCTTAAAATGGTCTTTGCCTGCTTTTCTTTTGCATACTCCATTAATAATCCGCTGTACGACTCTACTACCACATTAGGAAGTGATTTTGTTACTTCTTTCAGCAAAGCTACTCGCTCTTCCCCTGTAAATAGAGGACTTTTTGAGGAGTTATTTAAAACAACCACATAAATCGTATCAAATACATTTGCGCCTCGTTTAATAATATCAAAATGTCCATTCGTAACTGGATCAAAGCTTCCTGGACAAACAGCTATACTGCCCATACGTATCCCCTTTCTACATCTAACAGCTCATTGATTTATTCAACTGATTCTTCTTTCTTGTATGTATAAATAGAAACACCAATGATACCGTACGTTTCGCTTTTTATTTTTTCAAATAAACCAATCTCATTATCTAAATGTACATCATGAGAATGCTCCGCTACAATAATTCCTGTTTTTGCCAGAAGGTTTTCTTCACTTACCGTTTCGATAAGCGCTTTCAACTTTTGTGCTTTATACGGTGGGTCAAGCAAAAGTAAATCGACAGTCAGCTCCCTTTTCTTTATCGCTTTCAGTGCACGCTCTGCATCATTTCGATACACTTCAGCGCGGTCTTCTAACCGACAGGATGCTAAGTTTGCTTTAATCGTCTGAATCGCTTTGCCATCCCGATCCACAAAAATGACTTTATCTATTCCTCGACTTAGAGCTTCAATTCCCAAGCCACCGCTTCCACCGAACAAATCAAGAGCTGTTCCACCTTCAAAAAACGGTCCAATCATATTAAAAATAGCTTCTTTCACCTTATCTGTTGTAGGGCGGGTTGAGTATCCTGGAACCGCCTTTAACGCATGGCCTTTATATAAACCTGCTACTACTCTCATCCTTATCACTACCTTACTTTTACTTCCTTATTCTTCATTATCCTAACATATTTTGAATTACAAAGACTAGCAAAAATCCTCAATTTATTCAATGCTGTATGCATTCTGTGCAATAACCCAGCAGCTTGCTTTTATGCTGGACTTTTACGACCGTCTCCTTAGATACACCTATGCAGATCATTCGTCATTTCGTTCATAAAAGATTTCCTTTACTTTAATATGTCATCATAAACGTAAATTTACCCTTTTTCTCTGTCATGTTATCAGTCTTTTATATTTTAAAAAGTGAATTTCACGAGACAGGTATATGAACGTTTAAAACGGACATACTGACTAGTAACAACATCATCTAACCGATGTTGTTGCCAACCGCGGAGAAGACTTACGTTTCCCCATAAGTTCTTCCTCCGGTTTCTCCTCTCCCTTTGCCTTCATCAAGGTGCTTGTAATCGCAGAGGTGATTACACCCCTTTATTGAAGGGCCCTACAATGAGTAGTTGTAGGGATTTTTTTATTTACTCCTAAAATATTCAGTGATACATTAAACTACGTGAGTTTGCTTTTTTAATACATAGAGGGGGAAATACATATGATTCAGCGTTTTATTGAGCTCGGAGAAGGGTATTCAGATATTTATGAGCTGTTAGAGATTGTCAAAAGCAACAAACATCGTCTTGCCCATCTTATTATGCTGCGAACAGTAAAAGAAGATCGACAAGTAGCTTCTTTTGTCGCTGTCTTGCATCCAACAGCTGAAGGGAATTTCCAACCGCTTTACGTTTGCCGAGAAGGAATTGTTTTAAAACAAAATGACAGCAAGCGCGTTGAGTTATTTAAACGAGCAGCTGAGGAAGCGGGAAAAGAAATTGTGGTACTCGATGTCAAACCATCTACTACCTTTCCAGAAACAGCACTATACTATCAGCACCTTATTGGCATTTTGCGAATGAACCGCTTTATTCCGCCAATGCAATAACCTCATCCCTGCCTATTCGTTTGCTAAGGCCAAGTAAAATAAAAAAAGGAATGTACATTACATTCCTTTTTTGTTTAAATTCCTATCTTATAGTCATATTCCTTCGCTTTATCCGGCTTTGAATTTTCGAATTCTGTTTTTAAAAACGGCCGATAAGAAGGATCTACTTTCTTCACAAAAGGTAGAGACTGAAGTTTATGGATTGTTTTTTCAATGCCATCTTGGTTGCAATATAAGACAACATACTTTAATTCTTTAGATACGTAATGTACATTTCCGTACTTTCGCAATGCTTTTGCTTGCTTAACAGAATGCACATACGCCACAATTCCTTGACGTTCAACAAACATATTTAGTTCCCCTTTTGCATACGTTATATTGGTTTTCTTTATCATAAATTCTTTTATATGAAGTAGGTGCTTTATGTATGAATTTAGATGATATCTGGATGCTCTTTCTTACTCATTTTAACGAGCACAGAGCTATTGAACAAGTCATTTTCAAAAAAATCACAAATATACCCTTTTTGTATATAAACACATCAATTGAGCGTAGAAAAATAGATGAGCTTCTAGAAGCTTCATCTATTTTTGCTACATCCAATACAAATGCTACGTGGCGCTCAAGTTTTGTCAGAAGTCAGCATCTTACTTATGTCTATCAGCACAGGTTTTACGTTCCACAGCGTAAAATGGCCTGCTGCGGAAATTCCTGTGCGGATTGCGTTCGATTTATACAGTGAACGGCTTATGCGCTGCACCCGCAGCTTCCACCAGATCCGCAGCCACCGCCGCAGCTGCTTCCCGTATCAAAAAACGGATTTCCCGTCGGTACTTTAACATGCTCTGAAACAGCTTGACCAAGGATAACGCTAATTTCATCAAGCAGTTTTTGCAATTCATTTTCTGCTTTTTTGAACGCAGCGATTGTCGCATGTAAATCAACTTGACGCTTTACATCACGTACTTGTCTCGTAATGGTTTTATAGTCAGGATGATATTTTCCAAATCGCTGAACATCCTCATACTGTTCCTTTATTTTCACAAATTGAGCAATTAATGCCTGTGCATGTGAATCTTTATTTAATCTATATAAACATTGACGATAGTTCTCGGCTACGTCTGATTGTAACACCATGTTCGCTACGTGATCAGACTCGTCGAGTAATTCAACAGTTCTCATTGTTGTCAGCATGGCTGTGCACCTCCGTTTTTATCTTATCACGTTTTGGATCTAAAGAAAAAGAACTTGCTAAAACAGCTTACACTGATTTACTACAAGTTCTACTTTTTAACTATATAATTTCAACCGTAAAGGTATTCCTCACTTGATGACTTTCTTCTTTAGATTTCATCAGTTCAATCGTAACAGTATGAGATCCTTTTGGAAGATCACTTAAAACAAAGGCTGCTTGCTTCATTTCTTTAAATGGTTTTCCATCTACTGTGATTTGAAGGAATCCACTCTCTGTTGAAAATGAAAACCCGCTTAGAATACATTCGACGTATACGTTCTGTCCTTTCACATGCTGGTGTACCATCAGTGAAGGTTTTGTATTCATTGCACCAAACGTTTCAGCTGCCCGTGGTTGAGAGGAAGTTTTAGTCTCAGGTTTTGGTTTATCATGGTTGCATCCTAGCAGAGAAACTACACATAAGGCCGTCGTTAATAGTAAGCGCATAATACCATTCCTTTATCATTCGTTTCTCCATAGTGTTTACAAACTCTTTATTTTTACTCATGACGTGCAAAAATCTCTGCATCGCTATGTATGCAGAGATCATTGATTTTTCATGGATTGAAACATATGAAACATCATGTTTGCCATTTGAATCGAATTCGAAAACTTTTCAACTTTATGAGGAATGGTTTGTTTGTAGTAGTGTTTGGATTCTAATTCAAATTTCTCCAGTTCTTCAGGATTCCTAGATAAACGCCGGTACCACATTGGCTGTTCACGAACGAAGTCGTTGAGTTTAGGACGAGACTGCATATACTCGTATATATCTTTTCTCATTGCGTTTAATCTTTCCTAAAGCCAAATGGATTCCCTGGCCCGGAAGCTGCTCCTCCACCGGATGGCTTAGATGGCTGAAATTGTTGCAGTACTTGTTGAATATTCGAAATAGCGGAATTTACATTTGTGATATGATTTTGCATTTGATTCAAGTCCATGTTTTTCAGCGAGGATACGATTGTACCCATAATATCTTTTTTCTCCTCTGTGGTAGCAGCTGGTTCAGCCTTTTCACTTTCTTCTGAACGATATGCCTCCCACATTGGGTCTTCTGCACCGAATAAATACCAATCTTCATAAAGCTCTTTCCACGTTTTTTGCTGCTTTCGAACCTGTTCTACTAATTTGGGATGTGATTTTACAAATTGTTTAAATTCCACAACGGACGGATGAAGCTCTCGTTTGGTTTCCTTCACAGTCACTCACCTCATACTTAAATATAGCCTACTATATCTTAGAAAAAGAGAGCTCGTTTCGTGCGCCTATTTCAAAAATTTTTTATAGCTGTTTTTTTGAAGAAGCACGAACTGTGAACCAGTATGTAATGAAAATAGATAAAATGCTTAGCCAAAATGTAAAATAACCAATTTCAGACATATACGCATTGAGCATGCTGTATCTTGGCATCATAGAAAAAACGTAATCAATGATATCATTATGTACGGCCCATACAGCGGCAACCGCTACATGCCATAACTTAATCCGGTAAAACGGTACGTATAAAAGCCCTTGAAAAGCCATTGCTGCATGAGAAGCCATTAACATAAGCATCATCCAATCAATGTATCCTGTTAACACATAGACCAATACATTCATTATAACGGCCCAAATCCCGTATTTAAACAGCGTGACCATGGCTAAAGCTTCAAATAGTGAAAAATGTTTTCCGAGTAAAAGACCGATAAGTACGATAACAAAAAACAAGCTTGCCGTTGGACTATCAGGTACAAATAATAAAAACTTCTTAGGTGTTTCCGCTAATTGACTCCCATACCAAATATATCCGTAGATTGTTCCTAGTATATTTACAATCAGCAAAAGCGTTAAAAAACGCTTATCTTTTAAGGTATACCATAACCAAGCCATTCAGAAAGTCTCCTTTACATTTAATCTCTTCTTTATTATGTACAGTTTTTGGACAATAGCAAGCACCTATCTCATTGATATAAACCACAACATTAAATAAATTCAAAAAAAACCAGCCTTTTGGCTGGTTTTCATTATTCTTTTCCTAAGTTTCCGACAAACTCCGAGAGCGTTTTCAATTCTTTATCTGAACCTTTGAAAACACCTTTTGGCATATTGCCTTTACCATTTTTTGCGATATTGGCGATTTCTTCAGGAGATAAATCAATTCCTGTTAAAGCCGGAGCCGCAGGGCCTCCCTGTAAATTATCACCATGACAGGTCAAGCACGTTTGCTTTTGCATAATTTTGTAGCCTTCTGAATTTTTGTCAATCGCTACTTCTTCTCTAATTTTCCCTTGCTCTTCACGTGCTTTCCAATCTACCTGTGTCGCTGACTGCCACGTTAGGAAAAAGACTGCTGCTATAGCCAGAAGCATGAATCCTGTCGCAAACGGTCTCTTAGCCGGTCTTCTTTCTGGTCCGCGATCAATGAAAGGAGCAAGCATTAATGCGCCAAATGCAATCCCAGGAATAATAAATGCACCTATAATATTATATGGACCAGAAGCAAATGAATATTTAAGCAATTGATATAGGAACAAAAAATACCAGTCGGGAAGAGGCAAGTACCCCGTATCAGTCGGATCGGCAATACGTTCAAGCGGAGATGGATGAGCGATGGTTAAACATAAATAACCAATTAAAAAAACTGCTCCTACCATCCATTCTTTTAGTAAAAAGTTTGGCCAGAATGCTTCTGTTTTCCCTGGAAATTCAGAGTAATCTTTTGGAATATTGGGTTTTCGTTCTGCAGGAACACGTGAATCTCCAACAAACTTCATCCCTTTACCACGATGCATGTTCTCCCTCCTTTTTCTCACTGTTCTAGTGAAAGTACTAACAACGGAGTATGTGCTTGATGCATATGATGACTAGTGTGATTGACTAATTGAATAAAGCGTATAAACTTTTATAGTGGTCCTGAAATTCCTTGTTTACGAATCATTAAGAAGTGGGCACCCATTAAGCCAAGCAGGGCTCCGGGTAAAAAGAATACGTGAATGGCGAAAAAGCGAGTTAGTGTTTGAGCACCAACGATGTCTGGATGTCCTGAGAGTAATGTCTTCACTTGCTGGCCTATAATTGGTGTGGATTCAGCAATTTGCAAACCTACTTTCGTTGCAAATAGCGCTTTCATATCCCACGGCAACAAATAACCTGTAAAACCTAAACCTAACATAACAAAGAAAATTAACACACCCACAATCCAGTTTAACTCGCGGGGTTTTTTGTATGCTCCTTGGAAGAAAACACGAAGTGTATGTAAAAACATCATGACGATAACCAAACTTGCTCCCCAGTGATGCATACCTCGAACAATTTGTCCGAAAGCGACTTCATTTTGCAGATAATAAACGGATTCCCATGCATTTTTTATATCTGGTACATAATACATGGTCAAAAACATGCCTGATAAAATTTGAATAACGGTAACAAAAAACGTCAATCCACCAAAACAATACACAAATGCTGAAAAGTGATGTGCAGGATTTACGTGTTCTGGCACTTCATGATCGGCCACATCTCGCCATAAAGGAGTAATATCTAGCCGTTCATCCACCCAGTCATAGATTTTATTCAACATTTTCTATGCCCCTCCTTGTGGTTTGGCTTTTCCTAGATATAACGTACCGCCTTTTACCTTTTGAACGTATACATCTAACGGTCCCATCGGTGGTGTCCCCGGTACATTTTTACCGCTTTTTTCATACATTCCCCCATGACAAGGGCAGTAGAAACGATGTGGATAGTTTTTGTCACCAGCCCAGTTAACCGTACAGCCTAAATGCTTACAAATTGGTGACAGCGCGACGATTTCACCTTTATCAGTTTTGTACACCCAAGCCGATCTTGGTTCTTCTGATTTATGCCACGCATCCACTTGCTTGATTTTAAAATCGACACGTTTCGGCTCTTTTGTAATGTCTTTAACCTGCGCTACAGCTACTAAATCCTGACCCGCTTCTTTTTCCAAAATTGGATCTACTGCAAAGCGCACCATTGGCATTAACATTCCAGCAGCCATAAATCCCCCTACACCAGTGAGCGTATAGTTTAAAAACTGTCGTCTTGATACCCGATCACCCATGCTTTTCCCCCCTTTAAAAAAGTTCAGTCCAGAGAATTTTGGACACATGATGGACCATTCTATTAAACTAGGACATAATCATGATATATTAATATTTCTGGAAGGTCAATACAATAAAAACCTAAAACATGGAAATAATCTTTATTTTTCTAAATTTTTCGTCATTTTTTTGTTTGCGCTTCCATTGCTTATTCTACAGCCTTTTTAAACACTCCATTTCTCTACAAAAATCGGCAGGAGCTGTTGGACTTGTTCATGTATGAGCGTATACTTATGCGAGTCGTCTATATGCTCAAGCGGTAAAGCAGGTATCCAAATGCAGTGAGCCCCTATTTCTTTTTCATACTGCAGCCAATCTCGGTCGCTAGTAAGCACAAAAAGATGTTTGACTTCATTGTCATTTATATGCTCATTCCAACGAAGTAATGTTTCATAAACAGCAGCTACTCCATCTTTTTTTAAGTATGTAAAACTAGGTGTTAAAATCACTCTTCCTTTAAATTGTCTCTCTAACTCTTCAGTAAGAGCAGTCGTATATTCACTCATAGATGCAGTAAGCTTTAAATCTTCTCCGAAATCAATAGGAATGAGTGGAACCAATACGGTATCAACATAACTTTTGGATTGTAAATACACATCCATTTCCTTCGCCTGCAGCTTCAACTTTCTTCTCCTCTCAGCAAGCTTGCTAAGGCTTGTCTTATTTATTTTTCAAACTGAATAAGGAGATAAAAAAAGAGATTGACCTTTTTCTAAGAAGCTAGCCAATCTCTCGTTTATCTACTGTACATAATGGTTATTTAAATATTCGCTTAAGCGCTGAAATTCCTCTTTATCATTTTCATCTAATGCTTTATCAATTAGTTCCATGATTTTTGATCGTTGAAATTTCTGAATAGATTCTTCCAATATTTGCTCAGCTAATACTCTGTCTTTTTCATTTGTTTGATTAGCTTTTGGCATATACGGATTGTCTTCCAGTACAGCCACATATTGAGGCGATGAATACAACGATCGGAAGTTTAATTGAATATAAATGTCTTCTTCTCGATTCAAACGAATATCATGAAATGATTTTTCTGCATCGGTTGTCATGATATTTTCTTTATAAAAACGAAATGGAGGGTCTTCCACACAGTGCGTAGACATCACCATCCCGCGAGGACAAAACTGTGCTTGCTCAACGAAGTGAACTCGTTTCATCAATTGATCATGGCTCATCAAATAATTTAAAATCCATACACATTCTCTGCGCTTCAGCTGATAATTCGTTAAAAACCAGCGAACAAATTCTTTTTTCTCGTTGACAGTAACAGGGGTCGTCATATTCTCACTTCCCTCCTCTGTGTTTAAACTCTCAGTTAAAACACCTTTTACAGTTATTTATTCCACACGGCAGCAATAAAATCCTCTGAACTATTATTTATTCTTCTAATTGAAATAATATGTCTTGAATTTCATCTACTGTTGGATCCATGGCTAATAAAGCTTGGAAAATCCCCTTCGCTTTCGAGCGCTGTCCTTCTTCTAATAAGAAATAGCCATACTCTTCTAAAAACGCATACTCTTCTTTAAAAACAGTATATGCAGATTCGTAGTATTTTAGCGCTTCTTCATAATTTTCTAATTCCTGATAAGCTTTTGCTAAATCCCATTCAAAATGAGGGTCATGCTCATTATATTCTTTGGCGTGCTCGATATTCTCTACTACATCTTCATATCTCTCTTGACTCATATAAAGTTTAGAGAGAGTTAAAATAGCTTCAATGTACCCTGGATCTAGTGCAATCGCTTGTTGAAACGCCGATTCAGCCTCTTCTTCTAGACCGCGCTTTAATGCTATTTTACCTTTAAAAAAGTAAAGTTCTTTTTGAAATTCATCCTGCGCAATACCTTCGTTGACAGCCACCGCAGCCTCTTCTAGCATCTCTTCATGTTCATATGACTTTGCTAAATATAAATAAAGAGAATGGTACTCACGGTCTAACTCTTTTAGTTCTGTAAACTTTTCAATAGCGGTCTGATAATGACCTGCTTGATACGCTGAAATCGCATATTCAAATAGTGTGTTAATCTCAAGCTTATCTTTTAACGCTTGATCAAAGTAAGGAAGCGCTTCTTCGAACTGGCCGATACCTGCTAGACTTTCAGCTAATCGCTGACGAAGATCCGTACCGTTAAATTCTTTTTCTGTTTTTAGCAGCGTTTGATAAAAAGGAATTGCCTTTTGATAAATTCCTTGACTGCTGTAAAATTCACCGAGCCCAAAATCGATAACCGGCTCATTTGGAAGCATTTTTTTCGCTTCCATTAACTTTTGCTCACTTACTTCACTAAGGCCTTGCATTTGATATAAGTCAGCTACAAGAAGCAGAGCTGGCACGTAATTATCGTCTTCGCTGCTAATTTGATTTAAAATATGAATGGCTTCTTCTTCTTCTTCTAAATCAATAAGCATTTCAGCTTTTAATAAATACAGCTCGCCTTCTTCTGGGTATTTAGCGATGAGCTCGTCTATTAAAGGCAGCGCATCATTTACTAGTCCCCACTCCTGCAGCTGTTCGGCCATTAAAAACTTTTCTTCGTCTGTAGCTTTATCTTTCAATTCATGAATAAGGGCAAGACCTTTTTCAATTTCATTGGATTCTACGTAACCTATCGCGCGGTCTAGTTCTTTCACACACAATTCTCCTTTATTATTACATTCACTTTTTATATAAAAATAAAACGAATTAATTTTCTATTTTTCCAAACTCAAAGCAAGAACACATGCTTCTATACACAATGATAAAATAGTTTGAGCGTTTGTTCAACAAATCAATTTGAATACGCTTACATTTTTTTAGGTAAAAACGAGATTGAGACATGAAACCTTCGTTCACCATCTCAATAAAAAATCCGAACGAGTTTGATTTTTCATCAACAATATCAATTCCTCGTTCGGATTTCCCTTCAACCAAAATACGTTTGTTCCAGCCTCTTCCTTATTGGCTTAGCTCATCAAGATCTTCAAAAAAAGTAGGGTAGGAGACGTGAATGGCATCACTTCTCTTTAGCGTTACCTCTCCCGTTGCAATGGCTGCTGCGACCGCAAGCATCATTCCAATTCGATGATCTCCGTAGCTGTCTACTTCCCCGCTTTGTAAAACCGTCTTGCCTTCGATAATAAGTCCATCAGGTGTTGGCGTAACAGAGGCACCCAGCTTGCTTAGCTCGGTTGCAACCGTATCGATGCGGTTCGTTTCTTTTACTTTTAGTTCTTCCGCATCTTTAATCACCGTTTTCCCAGTTGCCTGAGTCGCCAAAAGAGCGATTACCGGAATTTCATCAATTAAACGAGGAATTAAATCGCCCCCAATTTCAACCCCTTTCAACTGAGACGTTTCAATCGTCAAATCGCCAATAGGCTCTCCATTTTGAATACGTTCATTGGAAATTGTAAGGCGTGCACCCATTTGCTGAAGCACATCAATAATACCTGTTCTTGTAGGATTGAGTCCGACGTTTTTCAAAACGATTCGGCTGTTTGGAACAATGGCTCCTGCAACAAGAAAGAATGCAGCTGAAGAAATGTCTCCAGGGACGTACACATCCGTTCCGCGCAGGGATTGTCCCCCTTCAATACTTACAGTCGTTCCATCTACCTCTACGTCTACTCCAAATGCTCGAAGCATACGCTCGGTATGGTCGCGTGATGTAAAAGGCTCGGTTACTTTTGTTGTGCCTTCGGCATGAAGTCCCGCTAGTAAAATCGCCGATTTTACTTGTGCACTTGCTACAGGAGAATGGTAATGAATTGCTTTTAATGCTCCTCCTCTAGTAGATAAAGGCGTATATTGGCCATGCTCACGCCCATCAATCTTTGCACCCATAGAGCGCAGCGGCACCGTAACACGGCTCATTGGACGCTTGGCAATCGACTCATCTCCAATTAGAGACGTATGAAATGGCACACCGGCAAGAATCCCCAGCATTAAACGAGTAGTTGTTCCTGAATTTCCTACATCTAAGATGGAAGTAGGTTCACTTAATCCTTCGATACCTTTACCTTCCACTTCAACGTACTCGCCTTCTCTTTTAATCGATACGCCCATCTTTTCAAAACAAGAGATAGTACTTAAGCAATCTTCACCTGCTAAAAAATGATTAATCGTAGTTTTCCCTTCTGCCATCGCTCCGAACATCACAGCTCTGTGAGAAATTGACTTATCCCCGGGAATAGAAATTTCTCCTTGAAGAGATGAAAGATTCGTTTTTAATGGTTTTCCACTCATTTCATTCACACCTTTCGTACATTAAGAAATAAACGTCTGATATTGATGCTGATGGAGACACGCTCTTGCCCGCTTTCTATCTTCCTCTGTTTGAAAGCTCAAACGTAATACTCCGTATATATCTTCTCGTGTTTCTAAAATTCGAATGTTTGTAATACTGATTTCATCTTCTGCTAAATAACCGGTTACTTCTGAGATAATACCCGGATAGTCAGGAACATCCACATAGAGATCATAAAAGGATGGAATCGCTCCTTTGGTTCGTACAGGAAGCTGATCTCTAAATTGTTTCGCTTGTGAAAAATATGTATAGATATCATTCGCATCTTTTCGTTCGATCATATTTCGCACGTCGTTCATTTCTTCAAGCCAGTGGTCAAACATTGAAAGAAGCGCATCCTGGTTATGAAGCAAAATATCTCTCCACATCGCTGGACTGCTTGAAGCAATACGTGTAATATCACGAAACCCTCCAGCCGCAAGCTGCGAAACTAGCTGATTGTCTTGTTGGTAATATTCTGCTTGATGAACAAGGCTTGCAGCAATAATATGTGGAAAATGGCTAATGACACCTGCTAATTTATCATGTTCTTTTGGTGACATTACAATAATTTTAGCTTTTGTACCACTTAGCAATTCCTTTAAGCTGTTTAAAGCCTCCGAAGAAGTAGAAGATGAAGGTGTTAATACATACATTGCATTTTCAAATAAATGAGCTTTAGAAGCAGCTACTCCGCTTTTATGAGACCCCGCCATTGGATGACCCCCGATAAACTCAATGCCTTTAGAAATAAGAGCCTCGGCTGTCTTCACTACTTCTTCTTTTGTACTTCCTACGTCTGTTACGATGACAGACTGTTTGAGCGTAAAATGTTCGAACTGTTTTAGCACTTCCGCTGCTTGGGTGACCGGAATGGCAATAACAATATAATCCGCTTGCTCAGCGCCTTGTTGCAAAGAAGAAGCCGCTTGGTCAATTACGCCTAGAGTTTTAGCGAGCTCCAGCTGCTCTTGATTAATGTCAAAACCTATTACATCAAGATGATGATGCGTCTTTTTTATATTAAGTGCAAGAGATCCTCCAATTAATCCCAAGCCTATAACAAAAACATTTTCTTTCACTTTCCTTCACCTCATTGTGCATATGAAGATGAGAGTGTGAAATCACACTCTCATCTTTTACTATATTAGGTATTAAACTTTCGCCGTTTCTTGGGTAACAAACTGCTGAAGCAATTCAATGATTTGTTCATTTTGTTCTTTTGTTCCCACCGTAATACGAACGGAAGTTGGGAAGCCTAATGCATTCCCTGAACGAACGATAAATCCGCGCTGCAATAAAAATTGAAACACTTCATCGCCTTGACGGCCAAAATCAATTAGAACAAAATTAGTGAAAGAAGGATAATAGTTTAAGCCATTCTTATCACAGAAAGCATAGTACTGCTGCAAACCTGCTTCATTTTTCTTTTTGCACTCTTCAATGAACGCTTGGTCTTCAAGAGCAACGATTGCTGCTTTTTGAGCCATGCGGCTTGTATTAAAAGGTTCGCGAGCCGGCTCAATTTTTTGTAGCAATGATTCGTTTGCAATACCGTAACCAATACGCAAAGAAGCTAAGCCGTATGCTTTTGAAAATGTGCGAAGTACAATTAAGTTTTCGTATTCATTCAAAAGCTCTACCGTATTCGGATAGTCGGCTTGATCTGCTGCATACTCAAAATACGCTTCATCCATAACGATTAACGTATGCTTAGGAACTTGCTTCATAAAGGAAATTAACTCATCGCCCTTCACATACGTTCCCGTTGGGTTATTAGGACTGCATACCCATACAATTGTCGTATTTTCATCAATTGCACGAAGCATAGCATTTAAATCATGATCTCCGCCGCGCAGCGGTACTTCACGAATTTCTGCACCTTCAATTACGGCATTGTGCTTATATTGAGGAAATGATGGCGTTGGCATGACAGTGTTTGTATCAGCCGATAGTAAAGCTCGGCAAATAATTTGAATGACTTCATCAGACCCATTTCCAAAAATCAGCTGATCTTGCTCTACACCTACGTGTTTTGCTACTGCTGCACGCAGTTCAGCTGCATAACCGTCTGGATAAAGCGCCATATTTTCAATTTCTGCAGCAATCGCCTCTTTTACTAAAGCAGAGCTGCCGTAAGGATTTTCATTGGATGCTAATTTTACAACGCGATCTAAATTAAATTCACGCTTCACTTCTTCAATTGGCTTACCTGGTTTATATGGAGATAAAGTTAGTAATTGTTCTTTTACCTTCACCGTGTTACACCTCGCATTTTTGTATAGGCGAAACGATGGATGCAACATACTCCTCAATTTGATTTAATCCGTCTCGGCGTGTATCCTTATTTAAAAGAACTTCTTCAAGCTGGCCAATTTTATTAACAATTGCACTTCCAATTACAATGCCGTCACTGTGTTCTTTTAATACCTCTACTTGTTCGCTTGTTGAAATCCCAAAACCGACGGCAACCGGTATAGAAGCTGCCGCTTTCACATCTTCTAAAAAGGTGCCAATATCAGCCGGCAACGTAGAGCGAACCCCAGTAACGCCTAAAGACGACACGCAGTATAAGAAGCCCGTTGCATCTGCAGCAATTTTTTGAATACGCTCTTTAGATGTAGGAGCAACCATTGAAATGTACGCAACTTCATTTTCAGCGGCAAGCTCCCGGATACGGCCACTCTCTTCGTACGGTAAATCCGGAATTAGCACTCCATCTATTTCATTTTCTCGCATTAACGCGAAAAAGGATTCTAAACCTAATTGTAACACAGGATTAAAATAGGTAAAGAGAATTACCGGTATTTTCACACCTTTTTTTCTCATCACCGATACAAGCTTAATAGCTTTTGAAATAGACATACCGCCAGATAAAGCTCTTTTGGACGCCTCTTGAATAATCGGACCATCTGCTAAAGGATCGGAATACGGTACGCCCAGCTCTAAAATAGAAGCACCTTGCTTTTGCAAAGACAAAGCAATTTCCACCGTTGCATCTTCATGAGGATCTCCTGCTGTAATAAATGGAATAAATAATGTTTCATGTTTAGGTAGTCTCGCTTCAAACGTATTCATGTTCTTCTTCCTTCCCTTCTAGCAAGTTTACTAATGTATGAACGTCCTTATCTCCTCGACCTGATAAGCAAATTAAAATGGTTTCTTCTTTCGTCATGCTTTTAGCCAGTTCAAATGCTTTTGCCAGCGCATGGGCGGATTCGATAGCCGGGATGATTCCCTCCGTTTTCGCCAGCAGCTGAAGAGCTTCGATTGATTCATCATCCGTTACACTTTCATATTCTACTCGTCCAATAGATGAAAGGTGAGAATGCTCTGGACCGATACCCGGATAATCCAAACCTGCTGAAATAGAATAAGGCTCTGTAATTTGACCATTTTCATCTTGAAGTAAATACGTGAGCGTTCCGTGGATAACACCTTTTGTGCCTTTAGCCATTTTAGCAGCATGAAGAGCTGTATTTAGTCCTTTCCCCCCTGCTTCTACTCCAATCAAGCGTACATGTTCTTCTTTAATAAAATCATAAAACATACCGATTGCATTACTACCGCCTCCGACGCATGCCACAACAGCATTTGGAAGTTTTCCTTCTACCGCTGTAAACTGTTCTTTTGCTTCTTCTCCAATAATTTTTTGGAAATCTCGAACCATTTTAGGATAAGGATGCGGTCCAATTGCCGAACCAATTAAGTAAAAATGATCTTCACAGTGTTGAACCCAGTAGCGGATTGCTTCATTTGTTGCATCTTTTAGCGTTTTTGTTCCAGAAGTTGCAGGAATGACTTCCGCTCCTAGAAGCTTCATGCGAAAGACGTTCAACGCCTGACGTTCAATATCTTCTTCTCCCATGAATACTTTACATTCCATTCCGAACTTTGCAGCTACTGTAGCTGTGGCTACCCCGTGCTGACCCGCTCCTGTTTCAGCAATAATTTTTGTTTTGCCCATCCGTTTAGCAAGTAAAATCTGTCCAATGGCATTGTTGATTTTGTGAGCACCCGTATGATTTAAGTCTTCACGTTTTAAATAAATTTTTGCCCCGCCGAGTGTTTCGGTAATATTATCAGCATATGTTAAAGCCGTTGGTCGCCCTGAGTAATTGACGAGTAAGGATAGATACTCATCTTTAAATGCCGGATCTTTCATTGCTTGATTCAAAGCTGCTTCTACTTCTTCAAGTGGTTTCATTAATGTTTCAGGTACGTATTTTCCGCCAAATTCACCAAAGCGGCCAAATTCATCAGGATGATTGTATGTCATAGTATGGATCTTCCTTTCAATCTCTATAATTTTTGTATAGTCCTTCGTTTCATTTGTTTCAATACCGCCAGAAATATCAATCGCCCCAGGCTTGTAGGGTAACAAGTTCTCAATGTTAAAAGCATTGATTCCTCCAGCAATAAAGCATTTTTTACCTAACTTTCGTGCAGCTGATTCATACTGAGGAACGAAGCTCCAATCAAAAGCGACGCCCGTTCCTCCGAATTGTTCTTTAACCTTGCTGTCAATTACATAACCGTCAGCTTCTTCATATACATGCATTTGCTGCAGCGTATCTTTATTGTGCGGGAGTGCTTTCCATACTTCATATCCACGCTGCTTTAACTCACGTACTTCAGCAGCTGTTTCTTGCCCGTGGCACTGAATCACATCTAAATTTGTCACGGAGGCAATTTCAAGTATTTGATCCACCGGTGTATTAACAAATACCCCTACTAGCGAGACTTGTTTTTTTATTTCATCCGTTACAAACTCATTTACTCGTTCAGGCTTTACATATCGTTTACTTTTAGGGTAGAAAATAAAGCCAATGTGAGTAGCAGCCGACTTTTCGATTAAAGCTATATCTTGTTTTGATCGAATACCGCAGTACTTAATAAGCATATTCACTTTCCCCAAACAGCTTTTTAATCGCTTTGGTTTGATTATCCTGTCTCATAAGCGATTCTCCTACTAAAATAGCTTTTGCTCCGGCTTCTTTTACGTAGGAAACATCATCGTATAAGTAAATGCCGCTTTCACTTACTAAAAGCTGATCTTTCGGCACGTGCTTAGCGATTTCTTTTGTCTGCTGCACGCTGGTTTCAAACGTATGAAGATTTCGATTATTAATCCCGATAATCTTCGGTGTAAATACAGCTAACAGCTGTTCAAGCGTTTCTAAAGAATGCACTTCTACTAAACAATCTAACTCTTTTTCAGCAGCTTGAAGATAAAGCTCTTGCAATTTTAATGGTTCAAGTGCTTCTCCGATGAGTAAAATAGCATCGGCACCGATTCTTGCACTTTCTTCCACTTGAATGGAATCAATGATGAAATCCTTACGAAGCACAGGAATAGAGACATGCTGTTTAATATCACTTAAAAACGTTCGGTGTCCTTGAAAATAGTGCTGATCCGTTAACACAGACAAAGCATCTGCTTTTCCTTCCTCGTAGGCTTTAGCAATTTCCACAGGCTGAAAATTCTCCTTTATTAATCCTTTGGAAGGAGAGGCTTTTTTTACTTCTGCAATAAGAGCCAGCTCTCGATTTGGATTTGATAAAGCTTCTAAAAATGATCGTTTTGTAACATTTTGCTGTTCGGGTAACTGTAGGTTTTGAATTTCTTCTTTTTTTGTTTCAATAATTTTATTGAGCATGTTCAACCACCTTTTTCGATTTCAATCGTTGTAATTGCGTGTATGCAGCACCTGATTCAATTGTTTCTAAAGCTACAGCTACTCCTTCTTCAAAAGTAGAAACGTTTCCGCTAACGTAAATAGCTGCAGCAGAGTTCAACACGACTGCATTTTTAGCAGTTATATTACTTTTATTTAAAAATAGCGATTCAATGAGCTCTGCACTCGATTTCGCGTCTTCTACCACCAAGTCTTCAAGCTTACCTCTCTGTAAGTGTACATCCTCTGGTGCAAGCGTATATTCTGTAATAACATTGTCTTGCACTTCTACAATATCCGTTACATCCGTGGCACTAATTTCATCTAAACCATCTCTGCCGGCAACAAACAGGACGTGATTAGCTCCCAGTACAACAAGCGCT
>NZ_JBOZGL010000029.1:0-1682 GCF_050846855.1 Priestia sp. TGN 0903 | reverse complement strand
GAAGTCAGACCGTAAGGACTGGTGGAGCGCTTAGAAGTGAGAATGCCGGTATGAGTAGCGAAAGACAAGTGAGAATCTTGTCCACCGAATGCCTAAGGTTTCCTGAGGAAGGCTCGTCCGCTCAGGGTTAGTCGGGACCTAAGCCGAGGCTGAAAAGCGTAGGCGATGGCCAACAGGTTGATATTCCTGTACCACCTCCCCGCCGTTTGAGTAATGGGGGGACGCAGTAGGATAGGGTAAGCGCGCTGCTGGATATGCGCGTTCAAGCAGTTAGGCTGATGAGTAGGCAAATCCGCTCATCATAAAGGCTGAGCTGTGATGACGAGGGAATTATAGTACCGAAGTTCCTGATTCCACACTGCCAAGAAAAGCCTCTAGCGAGGCGGGAGGTGCCCGTACCGCAAACCGACACAGGTAGGCGAGGAGAGAATCCTAAGGTGATCGAGAGAACTCTCGTTAAGGAACTCGGCAAAATGACCCCGTAACTTCGGGAGAAGGGGTGCTCTGGTAGGGTGTATAGCCCGAGAGAGCCGCAGTGAATAGGCCCAGGCGACTGTTTAGCAAAAACACAGGTCTCTGCGAAGCCGCAAGGCGAAGTATAGGGGCTGACGCCTGCCCGGTGCTGGAAGGTTAAGAGGAGGGGTTATCCTTTGGGAGAAGCTCTGAATCGAAGCCCCAGTAAACGGCGGCCGTAACTATAACGGTCCTAAGGTAGCGAAATTCCTTGTCGGGTAAGTTCCGACCCGCACGAAAGGCGTAACGATCTGGGCACTGTCTCAACGAGAGACTCGGTGAAATTATAGTACCTGTGAAGATGCAGGTTACCCGCGACAGGACGGAAAGACCCCGTGGAGCTTTACTGTAGCCTGATATTGAATTTTGGTACAGCTTGTACAGGATAGGTAGGAGCCTGAGAAGCCGGAGCGCTAGCTTCGGTGGAGGCGTCGGTGGGATACTACCCTGGCTGTATTGAAATTCTAACCCGCGGCCCTGATCGGGCCGGGAGACAGTGTCAGGTGGGCAGTTTGACTGGGGCGGTCGCCTCCTAAAATGTAACGGAGGCGCCCAAAGGTTCCCTCAGAATGGTTGGAAATCATTCGTAGAGTGTAAAGGCACAAGGGAGCTTGACTGCGAGACCTACAAGTCGAGCAGGGACGAAAGTCGGGCTTAGTGATCCGGTGGTTCCGCATGGAAGGGCCATCGCTCAACGGATAAAAGCTACCCCGGGGATAACAGGCTTATCTCCCCCAAGAGTCCACATCGACGGGGAGGTTTGGCACCTCGATGTCGGCTCATCGCATCCTGGGGCTGTAGTCGGTCCCAAGGGTTGGGCTGTTCGCCCATTAAAGCGGTACGCGAGCTGGGTTCAGAACGTCGTGAGACAGTTCGGTCCCTATCCGTCGTGGGCGTAGGAAATTTGAGAGGAGCTGTCCTTAGTACGAGAGGACCGGGATGGACACACCGCTGGTGTACCAGTTGTCTTGCCAAAGGCATCGCTGGGTAGCTATGTGTGGACGGGATAAGTGCTGAAAGCATCTAAGCATGAAGCCCCCCTCAAGATGAGATTTCCCATAGCGCAAGCTAGTAAGATCCCTGAAAGATGATCAGGTTGATAGGTCAGAGGTGGAAGCGTGGCGACATGTGTAGCTGACTGATACTAATCGATCGAGGACTTAACCAAA
>NZ_JBOZGL010000028.1:0-2627 GCF_050846855.1 Priestia sp. TGN 0903 | reverse complement strand
ACGGTGACGGTAATAGTCACGCCAGTGAATGATGCACCGACGGTGCCAAATTACACGTTTAGTACGCAAGAAGACAGCCCTGTGGTAGGAGCAGTGGTAGGAACGGATGTGGATGGAAATCCTCTTAGTTATCAGCAGCAAAATGGTCCAACAAATGGAATAGCTGCAGTGAATGCAGATGGAACGTTTAGTTATCAACCAAACTTGAATTTTAATGGGACGGATCAGTTTACGGTATTGGTGTCAGACGGTCAGGGAGGAACGGCAGTTTCAACGGTGACCATTAATGTTATCCCTGTCAATGATCCCCCAATTACGTCCAATGTGAGCTTTACGATTGCGGAAGATAGCACGTTAATCAATCAAGTAGTGGCGGTAGATCCCGATGGAAATCCGTTAACGTTTAGCTTACAAACGGCACCGGGCAACGGAGTGGCCGTGGTGAATACGGATGGAACGTTTAGCTACCAGCCGAACCTGAACTTTAATGGGACGGATCAGTTTACAGTGTTGGTGTCAGATGGCCAAGGAGGAACGGCAGTTTCAACGGTGACGGTAATAGTCACGCCAGTGAATGATGCACCGACGGTGCCAAATTACACGTTTAGTACGCAAGAAGACAGCCCTGTGGTAGGAGCAGTGGTAGGAACGGATGTGGATGGGAATCCTCTTAGTTACCAGCAGCAAAATGGTCCAACAAATGGAATAGCTGCAGTGAACGCAGATGGAACGTTTAGCTACCAGCCGAACCTGAACTTTAATGGGACAGATCAATTTACGGTATTGGTGTCAGATGGTCAGGGAGGAACGGCGGTTTCAACGGTGACCATCAACGTTATCCCTGTCAATGATCCCCCAATTACGTCCAATGTGAGCTTTACGATTGCGGAAGATAGCACGTTAATCAATCAAGTAGTGGCGGTAGATCCCGATGGAAATCCGTTAACGTTTAGCTTACAAACGGCACCGGGCAACGGAGTGGCCGTGGTGAATACGGATGGAACGTTTAGTTATCAGCCGAACCTGAACTTTAATGGGACGGATCAGTTTACAGTGTTGGTGTCCGATGGTCAAGGCGGCACGGCAGTTTCAACGGTGACGGTAACAGTCACGCCAGTGAATGATGCACCAACGGTGCCAAACTACACGTTCAGCACGCAGGAAGATAGTCCTGTGGTAGGAGTAGTGGTAGGGACAGATGTGGATGGAAATCCTCTTAGTTATCAGCTACAGGTTGCGCCAGTAAACGGAGTAGCTGTGGTGAATGGAGATGGAACATTTAGCTACCAGCCAAACCTAGATTTTAATGGGACAGATCAATTTACGGTATTGGTGTCAGATGGTCAGGGGGGAACGGCGGTTTCGACCGTTACAATAAACGTAATTCCAGTGAATGACCCTCCAATCACCGCTGATTTAGCATTTACAATTAATGAAGATACACCTCTTACAAATCAAATTCCAGCTTTTGATCCAGATGGGGATCCGTTGACATTTACTTTGCTGAATCCGCCTCCGTCAAATGGAAGTGTTGTATTAGGGGCAAATGGAGTATTTACCTATACACCAAATTTAAATTACAACGGAATGGATACTTTTGGTGTGCTGGTATCAGATGGTAAAGGAGGAACTTCCCTTTCTACTGTGACCTTAACAATCGTACCTGTAAACGATCCGCCAGTAGGAGGAGATAGAGCTGTTACAACGACCATTAATCTTCCTGTTACAAGCAGCATACCTGCTTCAGACCCTGACAACGTTACTCTAACCTATACTCTTCAACAAAATCCAGATAATGGTGCAGCCGTCATAAATCAAGATGGTACATTCATTTATACACCTAATAACAATTTCATAGGTAATGATCAATTCACCATATTAATAACAGACCCAGAAGGAGCCACTGCACTATCGACTATTTTTGTAACGGTCCTTGAAACAAACGGAACTACAACTTCACAGGATTTGCAAATCTCTACTGATGAAGACACACCAGTAACAAATCAAGTAATTGCTACTAATGTAAATGGAAATCCACTTGTTTACACTATTGAAAACCCACCCATTAATGGAGTAGTAACAATTGATTCTAATACAGGAATATTTACGTATACACCGAATGCAAACTTTAACGGTTCAGATGCTTTTGTAGTATATATAACTGATAACTTAGGAGGAAATGCTACTGCATCAGTTATCGTTACAGTTATTCCAATAAATGATTCTCCAATTGTTCCAAATTATCAGTTGACGACTAACGAAGACACACCTGTAACTTCTATGGTAATTGCAACTGATATTGATGGTAATCAGCTGGATTATTCGTTACAAAATGCTCCAGTGAACGGAATAGTAAACGTAGGGTTAGATGGGATGTATACCTATACACCGAATGCAAACTTTAATGGAACTGACCAATTTACCGTACTAGTAAGCGACGGCCAAGGAGGAACAGCCATCTCCACCATCATGATTACGGTTCTGCCAGTAAATGATCCACCAGTAGGTCCGGTGGTGGTGACGTTGGTTACAACCGAAGATACGGCAGTATCGAGTCAAATTACAGCGTTTGATCCAGATGGAGAGGTGCTGACGTACAGCTTACAAGATCCGCCAACAAACGGAGT
>NZ_JBOZGL010000027.1:0-2654 GCF_050846855.1 Priestia sp. TGN 0903 | reverse complement strand
ATATGGATAGGTAAGAATTTGATGTTATCTCTTTCTTTTCCCCCCATTCACACCGTGCAAGCGACTTTCACCGCACACGGCGTTCCATCGTTATTTACCTTCTATAATTCAATAATACTATTACCAGTTAACGACCTAAATTTGTTGAGTAATTTTAGTTTTTTATCAGTTAAATTAAGTTTCGAAAGATATTTATTTATGATTACTTTTTCTTTTGCATGGATAAGTTTGTGTGCATCCTTTGTGATAAATATTAGATTTTTATATTCATCTTTTCCGCCTAAAGATTTTGGTTTTATATGATGTATTTCCATATTTCCAATTATCAGTTCTTGCCCCGATATACTACATACACCTTTTTGCCCGATGTATCGTGAGATACGATTGTCGTATAATTCAATACTATAGCCAATTGGTTTTGTCTTAAGAAGATATTGTATAATTCCAAAGTTGACTTTACGTAAATTGGCATGAATTAATTCTCTTCCTATTTTTGTATATGGGGTTATATTCTGATTCATGTTTTTGGGCATGATAGTTTGCACATAACTTGTAGGGAAGATTGTAACTCCACTGATATTGTATAGCTTCCCTTTGAATCCATTGTATCTTTCTTGAAATAATTTACTTGTACTTCCTTTATTACTCAATGAGTTTTTCAGTCGCAATTCAATGTATTTCCTAAGAGGATAATCAATTTCTTTAAAATCTTTGCTAACAAGACTGGCAATTCTATAATAATTTTGCATACCTAGAATTGTTGAGTTAAGTTTTATTGCTTCTTCTTGTGGACGCTTTGTTTTAATTTTTTTGATTTTATCCTTTAGTTTTTCTATACACTTTTTCTTGCTTGATTCACTCATTTTACTTCTTACAACGAATTTATCTTTCTTTTTTTGAGTGCCTATTTCGATTCCCAAGAATTCTGTTGAACCTTTTCTTAGGTTTGTAATTCCCGATTTTTCTTCGTTGATTTCTAAACCTAATCTTTCTTTAAGCCATTGTACTACAGCGATATACGTCTTTTTAGCGTCTTTGTAAGTTCTGCAAAATATTCTGAAGTCGTCGGCATATCTTACGATAAACATTTCCTTAAGACAACTTGTTCTCTTTAACGTGTTATATTTTACTGACCTATCAAGACGTTCTACTCCACTGATTACTCTATTTCTTTCGTAATTTTTTCTTGTTTTTAGAGTTTCCCACTGGCTAGATATCCACCAGTCTAATTCATTCAAAACAATATTAGAAAGTAATGGAGAAAGTATACCTCCTTGAGGTGTTCCTTTAAAAGGAATCCCTTCACCCTTGATTTCACCTTTCAACATTTTTGAAAGTATTGAGATAACTTTCTTATCCTGTATCCCCAATTTCCAGATTTGTTTTAGTAATTTTCCATGATTTACATTGTCAAAGAATCCTTTGATGTCGATATCAATAACATAGTGTAGTTTATTTTTATTAATGAAGTTGTAACACCTTGAAATGGCATGGTGTGTACTCCGATTAGGTCTAAAACCATAACTATGTGCATAGAACTTACTTTCACAGATTGGTTCTAAAATTTGTAGGATACATTGTTGAATTAGCCTATCTTCAATCGTAGGTATTCCTAAAGGTCTTTGTTTACCATTAGGTTTAGGAATGAATTTCCTTTTAATCTTTTGTGGTTCGTAATTTTCTAATCGCTTTCGAACATAGCTAATAATTTTATCTGGTTCTTTTTCGCCTATGTCGATTATAGTTCGACCATTTGTCCCGCCAGTTTTGCTTCCTTTGTTTTTCTTGATGTTTCTGAAAGCAAGTAGGATATTGTTCTCACTAGTAATCAATTCATATAGGTTGCGAAATCTTATTCCTTCTTTACCATTTTTGTAAAGCGAATCGAATAGTTCTTGAGTGTTGTAATATTCGTTGTGTCGAAGTTTCTTTTTCTTTAGGTTTTTAACTTTCACTAGTCGACTACTCACTTTCTGCTTTCGTCTCTCTTAGTCATACACGAACCTAGTCAATTAGTATTTTGAATTACGGTTAAGAAATAACGACTAATGGCTATCCCTCCATTATCTTTCGATAACTTCTCAGGTACTATGCCATCACTTTCACCTCTTTTAATTTGGGTTATGAATTTCCCAAAACCACTTCGTAGAATATAGGTTCTCCATGTAAGAGGCTTACCACGTTCCACTCACAATATCCTTTATATATACCCTTAGGTGCAATCTCTAGCCCTGCTAACTTGATACTGCCTATAACAGTATAAGGACTTTCATAAAGACATTTTTTACTCATCCTCGTTAGCCCCACACTTGTGGTATCAGCATTTCTACTGATTATTCCTTTAGAGCCTTCCATTCGATTGTTCGTCAGTTATTAGTTTTCAATCATAACATTCTCACCATAGGTACTTTATGGACTCCCGGCTTATGGGATACATTACCTACCTCTAGGAAACTTTCGTCAACTTGATTTGTTACGGTATCTTTTAGCCGACTTCACCGAGCTTATAACCACTTGAATCCTATATTCAAATCGCTATTCGGAGGATTAGAGAGAACCCTTCAAGGCGTTACCCTATCATTTGATTCTTCATGTGAATAGTTCTATCGAATAAAATTCGATGTCTAACCTTTTAAGTTAGAAACGTGTCGCAC
>NZ_JBOZGL010000026.1:0-2693 GCF_050846855.1 Priestia sp. TGN 0903 | reverse complement strand
GGTCCCTGAGGTCCTTGAGGCCCCTGAGGCCCCTGAGGTCCCTGAGGTCCTTGAGGCCCCTGAGGCCCCTGAGGTCCCTGAGGTCCTTGAGGCCCCTGAGGCCCCTGAGGTCCTTGAGGTCCCTGAGGTCCCTGAGGTCCTTGAGGCCCCTGAGGCCCCTGAGGTCCCTGTAGCCCCCGAGGACCTCTATACTTTTGATTACAGAGGTTATGAATAGAACAAAATATCAATATAGATTGTGAATTGGAAACATATACAGAATGGGGTAATCTGTAACAATGAGCTTTTCGTTTCTTTTTTTTGTAAGAGATCTTTTTACAGAGAACGTATCTACGTATCAAGTGTCAATACCTCCTTTTATTGCAATTTCATCTACCTTAAATCAGTGAAGGGGAGAGTAGACATACAAGAAGGATAAAAGAAGAAAGGTAACCTTGAGGTTCTTTATACATTAGAGTAGTTAATTATAACTTGACTTTTTATAGCTTTTATAAAGAAAAGATGAAGAAATATTACTCTAGCGACTTTTGTCCAACATATACATTCACACGTGTCTTCTTTATCTGGAATGATTATATATAGGTTTGTTAACAAATATTGAAATAACTGTACGTTTTTCAGTTTTTTCTTCAAATAGAACTTCCAATACTTATGGTATTCATTTACTTGGTAAATGAGCGCCTAATGATAGTATAAGTGCTATAGAATTTATAACCTAAGGGTGAATCCTACTGATAACTAGCATCATCCGGGCTCATTGTTTAGGAGCATTATCGATACAATTTTTACCTCTTCATTCACCAAGTATATTAAATAAATAGATTTCACTCTAAAACGCCTTAACTACATAGCGTATACAGGATGTAGTTAAGGCGTTAGCAGGAACAATAAAGACTTGTATTGAATGTATATACAAATTGTATAAATGAGGTGATAAGGTTGGGGAAATTGGATAAGTACGCTCGGCAATCAAAAGCAAAAGAACCAAGTAAGGTTCTGCCCATTCGGTTACCTGAAAGTATATATGAGCAATTTCGACAACGTTGTGAAGAGTTAGGGTTATCTATGTCTGAAGCTGGATATTTGCTCATTAAAGAAGAATTAGAAGATGGTCTATACAACGCTAGTACAAATGAAGTTGCTGCAACTACACAGCGAATACAAAATCGTATACATCGTGAAAACACTTCGTATAAAAAGGAAAATACAGATAAATCCCCTTTTTTTTCTACTAGGTGGACGTCAATTAATTATGAAGTTGAAAACGAATTACCTTGTCCTCTATGTCACCAATGGTATAGCAAAGCGAATTTTTCTCGGCATGCCAAAAACCATAGTGCCACTACTAAAGAGCTTTTAGAAAACAATGAAGATATAGTTTACAAAATGATTGATGAACGTAAACTAACTCTGTAAACAGTTTATTATATGTATTTGTATAGGTGTGGAGATTCACCTTTTGATTCCAGAAAGACACCTGAGAGGGAACAAAAGGTGAATGTTCTAATTGTTAAAGTAATGATGCATGAATGCATTTTCTATTCACCAAATGGTGAGGGGGTGAAATTCTGCAATTAAAGCATTGTATTGTACTTGAATTTTACATATTTGTTTACGCCTTAAACTTCACTACTACTGTTTCTATTAGCTTATCAAACAACCAACCTCTGCGAAATTTCTACTCTAATTACCTTATCTCTACGTACAAATAATTCCTTTAACGTGTTGTTAACCTGAAATTAGATAGTCAAATAATCACTTTTTTTATGAAAATGACTATTATTGGACAAGCACACAAACATTTTATAAACAAATGAATAAAATAGTATATAAATAAAAAAGGAGTGATTATTATAAAAAGCTATCGTCACCATAATAAAAACGATGAAGTATATTATGTAGAAGCTGCTTACCCATCTAAGGGTTCATATAATAAGAAAAAAGAGAATGAAAAATTCTTTGTTGAAAATCATACAATTGAGGGTTCTGGAACCAATTTAACAGGAAATATCCCATTAACTATTGCAGTTCCTGCTAATGCTATAGATGTAACTGTTTTTGAAGACTTTACTAGAAACCATAACAAAACGCTTCTTCAGTTATCAGCTGCAGCTACTGGCGTTGGTGTAGCTACTGGTCTTACGGTATCAATTTTTGTTAGAGGATCTAGACTACCGATCTCAGCGACTATACCTGCAGGTTCTACAAGAGCCTTTCAAGTTGAAAACTTTGAAAAATTAACTGTTTCGAATCCTTCTGCTACTACGGAAGGAACTTTAAATGTCTTTATACAGAAGACATTCTGTATTGGTTGTAATAGTCAAAATAAAAAATCCAATAAAGGCTGTTGCTTCTAAAATAGTAAAAAAACCACCATGTACAATTTACTTTGTGCATGGTGGTTTTTTATTACTAGAAAATTTTAAGTATCTTGATTACTCCAGCTATATCTTAGACATTCTGTAAAAAAAGAAAAGGGCTATTAACCCGAGAGCTAATAGTCCTTACTCATTATTTAGTTACAAGTAATTAGGGTTAGAATTAAATAACTTAATTGTAATAACTTTTACTGCACTTACATTTATTTTTAGCATAGTCTTTTTCGTAAAAGACAACTTTATCTTTGCCATAATCTTTTTCATGTTTGTCTTTGCATTTATCTTTGCCATAATCTTTTTCATGTTTGTCTTTGC
>NZ_JBOZGL010000025.1:0-8248 GCF_050846855.1 Priestia sp. TGN 0903 | reverse complement strand
TATGAGTTTGTGATCAACGAAGACACGAGTTTAAATAGCCAAGTGGTGGCAACAGATGTGGACGGAAATCCCCTAACATATGGGTTACTGACAGGTCCAGCAAATGGAACGGTGGTAGTAAATTCAGACGGGACCTACACGTATACGCCAAACGAAAATTACAACGGGGTAGATAGCTTTAGTGTCGTAGTAAGCGACGGCCAAGGAGGAACAGCCATTTCCACCATCACGATTACGATTCTTCCAGTGAATGATCCACCAGTAGGTCCAGATGTTATTACGGTTACTACTTTTGAAGAAAGCCCTGTTACAGGCCAAATCGTAGCAACTGATCCAGATGGAGAGGTGCTGACGTACACCTTACAAGATCTACCGACTAATGGAACAGCCGTAATCAATCAAGAAGGGTTATTCACTTATGTACCAAATGAGAATTTTGCTGGAAATGATACATTTACTGTACGTATAGCCGATCCAGCTGGACAGTTTATTATTACGAATGTATTTGTTATTGTTATACCAGTTGAACAGCCACCCACTGTACCTAATTATTCGGTTACCACTCCTGAAAATCAATCTGTAACTGGCCAGGTAGTAGGAAGCGATCCGAATGGAGATCTGCTCACGTATCGTTTAGGAACTTCTCCAGTGAATGGAAGCGTCATAGTAAATGGAGATGGCAGTTTTATATATTCACCTAATTCTAATTATGTAGGTCCAGATTTATTTACGGTTATTGTAGAAGATTCAACAGGTCTCACAGCAGTGTCTATTGTAAATGTTACAGTTATTGACGTGAACAGTTCGCCAGTTACAAGTAATGTTATCCTTCAGACTATAGAAAATGTAGCAATTAACGGGCAAGTTTTTGCCACAGATCCAGACGATAATCTACTCACTTTTAGTTTATCTGGTACTCCTTTTAATGGAACAGCTGTGGTAAATCCAGATGGTACCTTTTTGTATACCCCAAACCCTAATTTTATTGGTTTGGATTCTTTCACAGTGGAGGTGAGGGATAGTCGCGGAGCTAGTGCACAATCTCTTGTAACTATCAGTGTAATTCGGGTGAACCAACCACCGATTGTTGTAGATTTATCACTCTCAACTGTCCAGGGTCAGTTTGTAACAGGGCAAGTTCCTGCCTTTGATCCTGAAGGAGATCCACTAGTATATGGTCTAAATTTAGCACCACTTAATGGTACGGCCATTATTAATTCAGATGGAACATTTACGTATACGCCGAATCCAAGTTTTGTAGGAACAGATTCATTCTCTGTTTTCGCCAGAGATCCTCTTGGAAACCAAGGGTTTGGAACTATTACTGTAGAAGTCCAATCTCAAGATTTACCGGTTAGCGCTGAAGGGCTAACGTTAACTACTTTAGCAAATCAACCTGTAAGTGGGTCTATCGCTACTGTGAATCCAGCAGGCTCTCCATTAAGTTATGCTGTAGCCATTCCGCCATCAAATGGAACTGTTGTATTAAACCAAGATGGAACTTTAGTATATACTCCAAATCTTGGATTCACAGGAGAAGATATCTTTGATATCGTTGTTATAGATTCAGCTGGAAATCAAAGTATTGCTAATGCTGTTGTGACAGTAGTAGTAGGAGACATAATTTCAGTGGTCAATAGTGAAATAACGACTTTATTCAACACCCCAGTTTCTGGGCAAGTAAGTGCTACAAATTTGAGTGGAAACCAATTGTTTTATACGCTTACGTCGAATCCAAATAGTGGATCTGTCATAGTTAACCCAGATGGGATATTTAGTTATACGCCAAATCCTGGATTCTTTGGAACAGATCAATTTCAAGTACTTGTAAGTGATGTTCTTGGTAATACAGCTGTTGCAACTATTTCTGTTATTACTCAGGGACCGATAGAACAGGCGCCAATTGTAGCTAATCAAGCACTATCAACAATCGAACAGCAGCCCGTAACAGGAAGTATTGCAGCTATTGATCCACAAGGAGAAGCATTAACTTATGCCTTACTTGGCGGACCAGCGAATGGAAATTTAATACTAAATCCAGACGGTACTTTCACGTATACTTCAAATCCAGGATTCATAGGAACAGATTCTTTTACAGTATCTGTTCAAAATGAGAAAGGTTTAAATGCAGCTACTACGGTTCAAATAACTGTTACACAATTGGTAAATCAAATTGTAGTCAGTAATACTACTGTTCGAACAGTAGTAGGGCAGAGTGTAAATGGTGCACTTTCAGTTCGAGATCAGCTAAATAGGCCACTAACCTATACCCTTAACAACCTCCCTGCTTATGGAACGGTTATCTTAAATCCAGATGGAACGTTTGTTTATACACCAACTCCTGGTGTGAGTGGAACTGATCAATTTGACGTTCTGGTTCAAAATGATCAAGGAGATCAAGCAATTGCTTCAGTTTTAATTATAATTGATCCGGTTCAAAGTACTATTACACCACAAGACATCACAGTACAGACTCAGCAAGGTGTAACTGTCTCAGGGACGATATCGGCTACTGATCCTTTTGGGAGACCAATTAGGTTTTCTTTAAATGCATCTCCATCCAATGGAACAGCTGTGGTAAATGCAGATGGAACGTTTAGCTATACACCAAATCCAGCATTTTTTGGAGAAGATAGTTTTACTGTGTTGATTCAAAATGACAGAGGAGACTCTGCAATTGGTATTGTACGGATAGTTGTTCAAGAAAATCAAGATAGCATTGTTGTAACTCCTCTTACGGTTCAAGGAGTAACTAACCAACCTGTTACAGGTCAAGTTACGGCAGTTGATGCATTAGGTAATCCATTAACCTATCAAATTCAGAGTTTACCTGCAAACGGAACAGTGAATTTTAATCCTGATGGTTCATTTATCTATACGCCAAACCTCGGATTTACTGGAATAGATTCTTTCACGGTAATTGTTACAAATAATCTTGGTCAGTCAGCAACAACTAGTGTTACGGTTTTAATTCAGGGAGTGAACGATCCAATTACAGCTGAAAATCAGCTTTTAACCACGCCAACTGGTCAAATTATTGAAGGTCAAATTATCGCAACGGATGCATTAGGAAGGCCTCTTACCTTTGCTGTGGCTACCCCACCAACGAATGGAGTACTTGTACTACGAACAGATGGAACGTTTAGTTATACACCAAATTCAGGCTTTGTTGGTCAGGATCAATTCGTGGTATCTGTAAGAAACAGTGACGGACAACAAGCGTTTTCAATTGTTACTGTCAATTCTACCGCAAGTAATAATATAATTACTCCAGGAGATAATACCTTTGCTACTTTGCAGGGGGTTCAATTGGTTGGTAATATTCAGGTAACAAATTTGCTGGCACGTCCATTAAATTATACACTAGCAACAGCTCCTTTAAGTGGTAGCGTAACCGTTGATTCCAATGGAAGGTTTGTCTATCAGCCTGCGCCTAATTTTGTAGGAACGGATACCTTTACTGTATTAGTACGAGACGATCTAGGAACAGAATTACTGGTAGTGGTAACAGTTGTAGTAGGAAGAGATCCTCAGCCTCCTAATGTGGTCGGGCAAGTAATAAAGTTATTTGTTAATACTCTTACTACTGGTCAGCTCATTGCTATTGATCCAAATTCTTTACCACTAATTTATCAAGCTATAACAGGTGCTCAAAACGGACAGTTTAGAATTAATCAAAATACAGGCCAGTTTATCTATGTCCCTAACGTTAATTTTGTAGGAACAGATACAGTAATCATAAGAGTCACTAATTCAGATGGAGCTTCAAGTGAAGCAGCACTTACTTTCATCGTGGAAAGAAGAGTAACGCCAGCACCGACACCAGTTCCTGGTGAATCTAAAAATAAAAAGAAATCGTTGCGAGATCCGCGCAAAAATAAATCAAAAGGTAAATGTCCTATAAAGGTATCTGATCAATGCATAAAAGGAACAATTAACAAGAAAATATGTGGTGAAATTGATGCTTGTACAGACAAAAACCTACCGCTTAAATATCAAATCTTAAAGGGGACGAAGAATGGTAGATTTAAACTTAATACGGAGACCGGCGAGTTTATTTACATCCCTAACGTAAACTTTACAGGAGAGGATTCAGCTGTTGTGCAGATCATCAGTATAGAGGGGACATCCGTTCAAGTTACTATTGAATTTGTTATAAGAAAATAAGTAGCAGCTAAAAAGCTATCCAACAAGTTATTTGTTGGATAGCTTTTTGAATTAAAGTTCATGATATTTTGTACGTAGCGAGCATAATTGAATATACAAATGGTAATAATTTTCTTGATTTAATTTTATACATAAATTGAGGTGATATTAATGTGTAAAATTGTAATATTTGGTAATAGTTGTTCGGGTAAAACTACACTAGCTGCACAGTTAGGTGAAAAATTACATATACCTATCCATCATTTAGATTTGTGGTTTAGAGAACCTAAAATGAGAAAAATATCGCACATTAGGCAACGAAAGAGGTACTTTAAAAAAAAGTTAGAAAGGGTGTTAAATACAGCAAGTTGGATTGTTGAGGGATGGGGATATCTAGATACGTATGATTTACGTTTTAGTAAAGCCGATATTATTATTTTTTTAGATGTTGTCCCCCAAGAATCTAAAGAACGATTTTTAATACGAGAACAGAATAAAAAAATGCACATAAAAATAACTGAAAAATTGGTTAAACAAAGCTTTTACAAAATAGATAAATTTCATGAAGAAAACCGACCTATTATATTGGATCTTTTTCAGAAGTATGAAGGAGAACCAGGGAAAAGTTTATTTCCTATTGCGAGAAAATACAATTTAGAACAATTACTTGCTACATTAAGAAATGGGAAATACGGATAGAAAAAACGTTTACTTATAGGTAGTTTATAAGTTAATGAATTACTCCATTTCTTTCTTAAAGCGTTACTTATTTGTCCATAGATATGGAATGTGTGCTAACACGCTTCTTTTTTATGAGTATTACATATGTATTTGTGATGAATGAAAAACTCTTTTATAGTTATGGAAAATCGTTTACATAGAGGTTATAAAAAGTGTTTTGCTTTTTGTTGTAATATAGGCATTCTATAAATGTAGTGGCTTTAGATAACTTTCTCTGTAATAAAAAGTGTACAGGCTGTAGTAGCAAAGAATTTTCAATAGCTTGTACACTGTTAGTTAGTTTATGAGGGTATATTGAAGATACTACCTGTCATAACTCTGCTCCCGTAGTATTTTCAACAACTCTATTAATAGGTCATTAAAGGGTCAATGGTTTTCTAAGGAGTTAGTAACAAGGTCAACGCTTGTAAAAAATTTTGTATAAAAACAGCTGTATCGTTATTGGATGTTGTTACATTGACACCTTTACTGTTTTTAACGATAACTCTTTGTCTATTTAATTGAAGTGACCTTGCGGTTTGGGAAACTTCTTGTAAAAACAGCCTTATTGAATTGGCATCGAGACCTATTGAAAGTAACAAAATGGTTAATATTTGTATGAAGCTTTGAAGAAATATGGCTGTTTGTGTATCTGTTGCAGTAATAGTAACATCACAGGAGTTTTTCACAAGAATGATTGAATCAGAAACTTGATCACTGAGGATCTGTTGTCTGGTATCAGTTTCAATAAGTGCATTGTTATATCTATTGGAACAAAAATAATTTTTCTCTGCACATTTTGTTTTTTTACAATTTTTTTCTTTTTTTCTTGAAGGTTTGGAATTTAGACAACTACAGTAGCACTTTCTTTTTTTAGAACAACTCAAAGTGTAACCTCCTTTATATGTTTCTATTATATTAATATGAAAATTAAGGAGGTTTGCTTGTATACTTGTCCCTTTTCTTTTATATATTATAGGAAAAAAGAGTAACGTTTAATTTAATAGTGTTATGCCGCTTAATAAATCATTCCAAACAGAAGTATTGGTGCAATTATCTCGCGAAACTTGAACCCAACAAATTTTGTCTTCAGGTGTTCCAAAATTCATGTCTTTTACTCCATGTAATTCTTCGTCAACAGTCTCAACTAACAGAAGGTTAAAGTTACCGTTAGTCATGTCTGTTAAAATTGATTTTAAGTTAATTACGTCTTCGTAGCTTGTGGGCATCCATTCATATCTTATAAATAACGTACGTTGACTTTGCGCGATTTGATTAAGAAATGTTTGAATACGATGATCTAATCTTATTTTATAAGGTGGATATTGGGCAGACCAGTCTTGATTAGGAATCATGGGGAAATCGTGGACAGAGTCGATGTTATATTTAATATCTGTAACATAATGAGCTCTTATTGATTCAGAAGTTCCTGGTTTAAAAATAGGGTACCCGTTATCATCCATATAATTAGCGAGTATGTCTTTTTCAATTATGTTTTCTGCTTCCATAAAACCTTGAAATTTATTTCTTAATAATGTATTTATATCGGGGAGATAAGGAGATTGCATCCAATCGAGGGGAAACGAATGCCTTCTCAAACCGTGACGTTCGGAATAAAGCGCTGGGCCACACCAGCTTCCTAAGCCAGCCACCAAATTATAAGGGCCTTTTATATCTTGTAAGTTTATATCAATCACTCCTTTTTTTTCTTACACTATAGTATATAGAATAGGGTTTTCAGTTGATTGGACAATGAAAGGCATATTTAAAAAGAATCTTTTTTACGAGTCTATATAAAGAGCAATTATTTATATTGGAAATTCAAATGTTACACTCCAATATAAAATAAAAAACATGACAAGATTAAAGGTTTGTCATGTTTTTTATTTTATATAGGATTACGTATTAATTACGGTAGTGACAGATAACGTACTAGTTGGAGTTGAGGTAGAAGTTGCAGAGTGAGTAACAAATTCTACAATTACAGGTGCTCCAACAGTTACAGTATCATCAATATTTAAGGCTGTAGTAGATAAAGTGTAGACATTAGTAGGTTGCATGACTCCATTGATATATATATTAGCGTAAGAATTAGCTGTTACATCAGGCAAAGCTGTGATTGTTGCTCCTACATCATCAATAAAGCTTCCAGCAGGTATCGATGTGACTCCTCCTGCAACCATTGGGGCCGTTACAAATGTTGTAAATCTTGCTGGGGTAGGAGCCACACTCGTTGCTGTTGCTACTGTAATATCTCCAGCAATTGTACTAGTGGCTGTAAAAACAGGTTTAATAATAGGCATATGTCTTATTCTCCTTTCGAAGCATGGGATGTAGAAAGAATGTTAATATCCCCTCTATCTATTAATAGTCAGATTTCTATTATTTGCCACGGTCAATAGTCTATATAGGCAGTCCAAATTTTTAAATGGTGAAGAATCTTTTTACCATTTAGGTCTTTTGCCGTTTCTAAATTAAAGTAGAAGAATAATAAATAGAGAATTAGCGTTGTTTTATATTTCCTTTAATGATTTCAAAGTGTATTCGTAAAGAAGCATTTTAAAATTTTAAAAAAAGAAGAGCGATAAATAATTCAATAATTAAGAAGGGAGGATTATAAATGCCAATCGTTAAGCCCTTTATGAATTCTTTAAGGTTTAGTAGCACTGCAGGAGCAGGAACAGGTACTGGCGCTACCTATAATATTCTTGCTACAGCTTTTACTACTGATGGAGGAACAGCTGCTACAGTTTTTCCAACTGCTCCTGCTTATTATAATCTTTATATTAACGGGCAAATTCAAACAGGTGATACTTCAACAGTTACTACTAGTTCTATTACCATTCCTGATGGAGACACCCTTGCATCTGCTACTCCTATTGTGGTTGAGTTTGTTGTAAACTAACTAATGTATTGTATTTTTTAGCTGATTTCCCAACTGGGGAAGTCAGCTCTTTTTTTATGACTATCTTAGAATTTATAAACTTTTTTATACTTCCTTATTAATTAACACAAATTGGATAATAATAGGAACCCCTTTTGAAGGCACTTCTTCTGTTAGTAAAGTTAAGCTTCCTTTTTGAATTTGATAATTAATATTAGGCTGTAGAATACCATTAATAAATAAATTGATATAAGAAGCTTCTTCAGGTGCCAATATTTCAGTGGTTCCATATTGAGCTATCCCATCATTATTGGTATAAAGGCGTTTTTGACCATCTGAAAAAGTAAAATATAATAAATTAGTGGAGGGAATTAAATCTGAGAGTGGAGGCCCCTGAGGCCCCTGAGGTCCCTGAGGTCCTTGAGGCCCCTGAGGTCCCTGAGGTCCTTGAGGCCCCTGAGGCCCCTGAGGTCCCTGAGGTCCTTGAGGCCCCTGAGG
>NZ_JBOZGL010000024.1:0-11682 GCF_050846855.1 Priestia sp. TGN 0903 | reverse complement strand
CTTGCCGTTACTGTATACGTTGTGCTTTCTGCTGGTGGCGCTGTTGTTCCTGATGACTGTACATAATCGCTGCTTACATAGCCTGTGCGGCCGTTATAGTTAATTTTGTACCAGCTTCCGCTTTTGCTCACCACAGATAGTGTTTGATCTTTTACTACGCTGCCGATAATCCCGTAATTCGTTCCCGCTCCGCTTCTCACATTTAGCTTGCTTGCCGTTACTTTATATGTAACTGTTGCTGCATATGCCTTTTCTTGATTTCCCCCAATTGAGCCAAAGCCAGGCGTTACAGCCGTTGCAAGCGTAGCTGTTAACGCCATCCCCACCATTAATTTTTTCAACTGCTTTCCCTCCATTTATTCCTTATAAAATTCTACTATTTTCTATTCTTAATTCATTATCTTACCATATTCCAAACGAAGGGAAAGGGTCAATAGATGCTTTTCACACGGCCTATAAAAAAAGACAGACCTCTTTGATAGGTCTGCCTCTTTCACTATTATCCTAAATCAACGTTGTGATATACTTGCTGCACATCTTCTAAGTCCTCTAATGCATCAATCATTTTTTCAAACTGAGCTTGTGCATCTTCAGGAAGAGTTACATCATTTTGAGCAAGCATCGTTTGCTCAGCTACTGTAAATTCCGTAATACCAGCATCGTTGAACGCTTTTTGTACCGCATGGAATTGATCCGGATCAGCATAAACAATTACAGAATCTTCTTCTTCTAAAATGTCACGCACGTCTACTTCTGCTTCCATTAACAGTTCTAGCGTCTCTTCTTCATCCTTACCTTCTACACCAATAACAGCTGTTGGATCAAACATATACGCTACTGATCCGCTTACTCCCATATTACCGCCGTTTTTACCAAAGGCAGCACGCACGTCTGAAGCTGTTCTGTTTACGTTATTCGTAAGAGCATCTACGATAACCATTGAGCCATTTGGTCCAAAACCTTCGTAACGAAGATTATCGTAATTTTCTTCTGAACCGCCCTTTGCTTTTTCAATGGCACGGTCAATAATTGCTTTTGGCACATTGTATGTTTTCGCGCGTTCTAATACAACTTTTAACGCTTGGTTTGATTCTGGATCTGGCTCACCTTGTTTTGCAGCCACATAAATCTCACGGCCAAACTTGGCATATATACGACTTGTATTAGCATCTTTTGACGCTTTCTTTTCTTTAATATTGTTCCACTTACGGCCCATATTGTTTCACTCTCTTTCAAAATTGAATCTAATAAAATAAATAGGCAATGATATATCCGTTTTTATTATACATCAATTCCCTCTTATCTTTCGAGTTTAATACCTAAAAAAGACAAGCAATCTTTTGGTATATTTCGTTAACTAAATAAATGAGAAAACCATTTGATAACAGGCTGAATGATTTTTGTATATACTTTTTTCAGCGGTTTGTATATACATCTCACCCAAATCCACCGTAAAGGATAGTAGATCATATGAATTATGATCCACTTAACTCCTTTCCAAAAACAGAAGAATATACGCTGACAAAATGAAACCACGGGAATAACAATTTCATTGTAAAATGGCAGCACAACATATTTCCATAGAAGATAACAAGGGTAACAAACCATGTATAAAACAGGGTATAAAACATACTTCCATATAAATCTAGTTATAGGCAAAAAACATCGTTTCCAAACGAAGAGAATAAAAGGATAGATGAGGACACTCCATAGCCAAGAAATAGGATAAACGAATAAAAAACGTATAATGTATCTCCAAATGAAATCAATGACAGGTTGAATAATTCTTGTTCCTATCCATATGAGGGGCTTAGCGATAAAATATATCCATATCTTACACAAAATTTGAAATACAAAATAAAAGGGAAAATACAAGACAAAAAAGATGCCTCGCAACACGTACTTTATACTTTGAGCTACTCCACTAATACTTTTCACTTCCTTTTTTATAAATGAGTTTCGTTCATTTACCTACTCTATTATATAAAATAAATGAAGCAAGCAAATATATTTTTTAGCTCAATGAGAATTATATACAAAAACACCCTTCTATAATAGAAGGGTGTCTAGAACCTTATTATTCTACAGTAACTGATTTTGCTAAGTTACGTGGTTTATCTACATCGCAATCGCGGTGCAATGCAGCGTAGTAAGAGATTAATTGTAAAGGAATAACCGCTGCTAGTGGTGAAAGTGTTTCGTGAACTTTCGGAATCACGTAGCGATCTTCTTCTGTTTCTAATCCTTTCATTGAAATGATACAAGGATTAGCTCCACGTGCTACTACTTCTTTTACGTTACCACGGATGCTTAAGTTTACATGTTCTTGTGTTGCTAATGCAATAATTGGCGTATTGTTTTCAATTAAAGCGATTGTTCCGTGCTTAAGCTCTCCTCCAGCAAATCCTTCTGCTTGAATGTAAGAGATTTCTTTTAGTTTTAACGCGCCTTCTAAACCTACATAATAATCAACAGAACGTCCAATAAAGAATGCGTTGCGAGTTGTTGCTAAGAATTGAAGAGCAATGCTTTCCATTTCTTCTTTGTCGTCGCAAAGTACTTCCATTGTGTTTGCTACGATCGCTAACTCTTGAACTAAATCAAATTCTAATTCAATGCCGCGTGTTTTTGCTGTTACAGCCGCTAGAATTGATAGGACTGCTAATTGAGCTGTATAAGCTTTTGTTGATGCTACAGCAATTTCCGGACCTGCATGAAGTAATAACGTATAATCAGATTCACGAGATAATGTTGATCCCGGAACGTTTGTGATTGTTAACGCTTTGTAACCTAGTTCTTTAATTTGAACTAATACTGCACGGCTGTCAGCTGTTTCTCCACTTTGAGAAATAAAGATAAACAGTGGCTTTTCAGATAAAAGCGGCATGTTGTAAGAGAATTCACTTGCTACGTGCACTTCTACCGGAACCTTCGCCCACGTTTCAATGAATTGTTTACCTACTAGGCCTGCATGATAGCTTGTTCCACATGCTACGATATAGATGCGGTCTGCTTCATCCATTGCTCCTAAAATGTCTGCATCAATGTGCAGTTCATTGTTTTCATTTTGATACTCTTGAATGATTTTACGAACAACTAAAGGCTGCTCATCAATTTCTTTTAACATATAGTGAGGGTACGTACCTTTTTCAATATCACTTGCATCAAGCTCTGCTGTGTAAGGTGCTCTTTCTACCACTTCACCATCAAGCGTTTTAATTGTTACGCCTTCTTTTGTAACAATTACTGTTTCTTTATCCATTAATTCTACGTACTGATCTGTTACTTGAAGCATTGCCATAGCATCGCTTGCTACAACGTTAAATCCTTCGCCAACACCTACAAGAAGCGGGCTTTTGTTTTTAGCTACGTAGATTGTATTTTTATCTTCGTTATCAACAAGAGCTAGTGCATAAGAACCGTGAAGCAAGCTTACTGTCTTGCGGAACGCTTCTTCTACATCTAAGCCTTCTGCTGCGATTTTTTCAATTAACTGAACGATTACTTCTGTATCCGTTTCGCTTTTGAACGTTACATCTTGTAAATATTCACGTTTTAAAATAGCGTAGTTTTCAATTACACCATTATGCACAAGCGTGAAGCGTCCAGATGTACTTTGATGCGGGTGAGCATTTTCTTGGCTTGGTACACCATGAGTTGCCCAACGCGTATGACCGATACCTGCTGGTGCTACAACACTGTTATCTACTGCCTGACGCAATTCTGCAATACGGCCTTTTTCTTTGAATACGTGTACGCCTTCATTGTTAACAACTGCAATACCTGCTGAGTCATAGCCACGATATTCTAACTTTTCAAGACCACGTAATAAAATTTCTTTCGAATCTTCTGTTCCAATATATCCTACAATTCCGCACATAGATAAAATCCTCCTTCATGTATGAAAAGAGAGTCTCTTTTCATCATCAATGATTATCATCTCAATGCTTTTGTCCAATAAGTCACCTCATTGTTTTTCACATCAAGTTTTCGGCCGTGATAATCAACAACCGGGAGGCATCCGCCGATACTTCGATAAACCTCCTCCTCGTCAACTAAGTCGTTTCCGTCCCTTTACTTAGTTCAGGCGCTTTGTATTCACTTTTAAAATAGATTGTTCACTCCTTTACATAAATTAAGAGACGAACAGATTTAATATTACAATAAGAAGTGAGAAAACGTCAATTATCTTCTTTACTATCTGTAAAAACAGCCTTTAGCATCAGATAATTTCCAAGAATTTTTCTCAACAATATAAAAATATGCATAAGCAGCTTGAAACGTCACCGCTTATGCATATAATTAATGAATTACTCTAAGCCCATTTCTTCTTTTACTACTTCTACGATACGCGTTACATAAGTTTCACATTCTTCTTGTGTTTGTGCTTCAACCATAACACGTACTAACGGCTCTGTTCCTGAAGGGCGTACAAGTACTCGGCCATTACCGTTCATTTCTTTTTCCACTTCTTCAATAACCACTTTTACCTTCTCGTTATCTGTAACATGATGCTTATCCGTTACTTTTACATTTACAAGAAGCTGAGGATACTTCTTCATTTCAGCTGCTAATTCTGATAAAGGCTTTTTCGTTGCTTGCATAATGTTTACAAGCTGAATAGCTGAAAGCATACCGTCACCTGTTGTGTTGTAATCTAAGAAAATAATATGACCTGACTGTTCTCCACCTAGGTTATATTGATTAGCTTTCATTTCTTCTACTACATAACGGTCGCCTACACCAGTTTGTGCACTTTCAATTCCGCTAGCTTCTAGTGCTTTATAGAAGCCTAAGTTACTCATAACGGTAGAAACAAGCGTATTTTTCTTTAAACGTCCTTGTTCATATAAGTACTTTGCACAAATGAACATGATTTGATCACCGTCTACAATCTCGCCTTTTTCATCGATTGCGATTAAACGATCTCCGTCTCCATCAAATGCTAACCCAACATCCGCTCCTTTTTCTTTTAAGAAGGCACTTAATGCTTCCGGATGTGTAGATCCTACACCGTCATTGATGTTTAATCCGTTTGGTGATGCCCCCATTGTAGAGATATCCGCATCTAAATCTGCAAATAAATGTGCTGCTAACGATGACGTTGCTCCGTGCGCACAGTCTAATGCAACATGAATACCTGAGAAGTCTTCATCAACCGTTTGTTTTAAGTATTGAAGATATTTTTGTCCACCTTCGAAGTAGTCATTTACCTGACCTAAATCTCCCCCAACAGGTCTTGGTAATTGATCTGTTTCACTATCCATTAACGCTTCAATTTCATTCTCTTGTGCATCTGACAGTTTAAATCCATCTGGACCAAAGAATTTAATTCCGTTATCTTGAACTGGGTTATGTGAAGCAGAGATCATGACTCCTGCTTGTGCGCCAAGTGCTTTTGTTAAATACGCTACCCCTGGAGTTGAAATAACGCCTAATCGCATAACTTCTGCACCAATTGAAAGCAAGCCTGCAACAAGCGCTCCTTCTAACATATGACCAGAAACGCGTGTATCGCGTCCGATTAATACCTTTGGTCGCTCTGCATCTTTTGTTAGAACGTAACCACCTAAGCGTCCAATTTTAAAAGCAAGCTCAGGAGTTAATTCACTATTGGCAACTCCTCGTACTCCGTCTGTTCCAAAATACTTACCCATTAATTTTCTCTCCTTCATGTCAAAACATTTAGTTTCCTGATGTATTATCTGTCTGTCCATCTACGGGTGTAGAATTTTCATCACTTTGATTACTACTATCGTCACCAGTTTCTGTATTATCTGTTGGTGTATCTGTATTGTCTTCAGGTGTATCAGTCTCTTCGCTTGGTTTATCAGTTGAATCACCTGAATTTCCCGTCCCAGGATTTGTTCCTGATCCTGATCCAGTTCCCGTGTCTGGCTTTGTTTCTTTATCGCTCGTGCTTCCACTTGTTTCTTTATCCGTTTGCTCATCATTTGTCCCTGATTGTTTTTTCGCTGTTACACGAACTTTTGCCTGTTTAGTCGATAGTGTTGATGTAACAGAGTCAGGACTATTTATTATAATAGGAACCGTGTGCTCCCCAGCAGATAAATTCCCTACATTCGCTGACAAGCTAATGCCGCTTTTCGTTAACTTATCTAAATCAGATTTTGGTCCTTTTACATCCGCATCTACTGAAGTAGGAGAAAGCAGTTCATACGTGTACTTTGAGGATTGACCAGTTAAAGAAACCGGCAAATTCTTAAATGACTTAGTCTCAGCTGCACTTGCGTCCGTTTCTTCTGCGTCTTTCCCATCACCTTGTTTGTCTACTTCCACATGAACGGTAATTTGTTTAGGACTTACACTATCTATTCCGTCTGGAACAGGGACATTCACCTTAATATCTTTAGATTTCGTAATACCGGTAACATCGACTGGAATATTATCAATTTTATCGATTTTCTCTAAAGAATCAGATGGACCGATAATTTTCACGGTATCTGTTTTAGGCTCTAGCTTCGTAATGTTGACACCGTCGCCTGGCGTGCCTTCTTGAATCACATCGATCGGCACTTTTTTACTAATATTTTTCACCGGGATTGTTACATTGACCGTTTCTGGTTGAACTGTTACATTCAATTTATTTAAATTCTTGTCTAATGCGACAACAGTTGCTTGTTTCGTCACTGTTTTTGAAGCATTATCTAAATCAATAATAGCTTTTACATAAGCAACTTGGTCTAATTGACTTGATGCGCCCGTTACCGTGACGGCTCTTGGGCTAACGGTTGCTTCCCCTGCTTCATACCCATTTTTGACCTTATTTTTATCATAGCTTGCCTCTACTGAAAACTGTTTTGAATCGCGTTCTTCAATTGTTACATTTACAATATCAGGCTTAACCACTACGTTTAAATTATCAGAGATATTTCGATACTGAACCTTAACTCTATGCTGCCCTAAGCTTAAATTATCAAGGTCAATATAAGCTTGATAATCTTTTTGGAGCTTTGTTTGAGCCAAAATATTTTTAGGACCTTCCAGTGTCATAATGACCGTATCCGGAACACCTCTTACAATTCTGTTCTTCTCATTGTAGGATACTTGAACCGGAACATCTGTTAATGTTTCTACTCCAGTGTTGGCAGAACTGCTTCGGTTCAGAATTTTATTTGATGAACTGGCACCATCATCTAAATTAACAGATAAATATAACATGAAGGCTAACAGCAACGCGATAATTTTCATAACCCACGATCGATTCATCAATTTATCCATTCTTCTTCAACCTCCATTGCCAACGAGTGGAAGAAGTTGCTTTAGAAGTTGTGACTAATTCTTTTTCTAGCATTTCTCTCAATGTATCAATGGTCAATTCACGATACAATTCACCGTTTTTGGTAACGGAAATGCCTCCAGTTTCTTCAGATACAATGACAGTCACACTATCTGTTACTTCACTTATTCCTACAGCAGCACGATGGCGAGTACCTAATTCTTTTGAAATAAAAGGACTTTCAGATAAAGGTAAGTAACATGCTGCAGCGGCTACTTGATCCCGCTGTAAAATAACCGCTCCATCATGAAGTGGTGTATTCGGTATAAATAAGTTGATTAATAATTCAGAAGAAATATTAGAGTTGAGCGGTATACCTGTTTCAATATAATCACCCATACCCGTCTCTCTTTCAATTGAGATCAATGCACCTATGCGTCTTTTAGCCATATAATGCGTTGCTTTTATAATCGCCTCAATCGTAACGGTACGTTCATCTTCTTCAGGCAAATTACTGCGTGAAAACAAACGTCCTCTCCCAAGCTGTTCAAGCGCTCGGCGCAGCTCTGGCTGGAAGATAATAATAATAGCTAAAAATCCATACGTTAACGCTTGGTCCATTAACCATTGCAACGTATTTAGTCCAAGGAAGTTACTTATAAAGCGGACAACTAAAATTACCGTGATTCCTTTTAAAAGCTGTACTGCTTTTGTACCTCTTATGACCATAATTAATTTATATATGACGAACCATACCAGGAGAACATCAACAATTTTTCCTAAATATGAGAGGATTGGCAGGTCTCCAATAGGCATCTTCTCACTTCCTCTATATATGTAATAAAGATAACATAACCGTTTTATTATACCATAAAACAAAATTACACTGTAAATTACATCTTATTTTTAAATCCTTGTTCCTATATAATGTAGCCTTCTTTTTATATAAATAAAACCGTCCACTGTTCCTCTCTAACAAGATAAGCGGACGGTTTTATGTTTAACTATTAAAAGTCAACAGCTTGCTTGGCATGAGTTTTGACGTTATACCATACCCAGTCAAAAATCTTGTCTAACTCTTCAATATTGCCTGTCACTTCTCCTGCAGAAGCTAGATACTTATCACCATGTATAACAGTAACGTTTCCATCTACTTTTCCTTCAATTTTAATATCGCCATTTCTCACAGTAATATCACCTTTGACGGTCTCACCTTTTGGTACAACGACTGTTTTATCGTGAATGACCAGGTTCGGCTGCTTTGAAACAGAAAAGTCTTCATCCGTTTCCCAAGCTGAAAACACCGTGCCGGACATTAACAGCACAAATACAGCAGCTGCACTAAGAATCGGATGGTTTGTAAACCATCTATTCATTCGAATTCGATTCTTCTCACGTGGTAACCCGGCCATAACACCTGCTGTAAAGTTCATAGGTAATTCTATATGAGAAGTGCTTTGCACAAATGCAATCGTTCTTTTTAACTGATGCATATGCTGCTGACAACCTTTGCATTGGTGCAAATGCTCTTTTAATAACAGTTCATTTTCTTTTGTAATATCTCCATCTAAATGCTCATGAATGAGGTTTACATACATTTTTGGACATTTCATTCTTAGTTCACTCCTTACAAGTGGCGAAGTCGATTTCTTAAAGCTTCACGTCCTCTGTGAATTCTAGTCTTTACCGTACCAAGAGGCAGGTCTAAAATATCGCTGATTTCTTTTAACGACAGCTCATCTATATATTTTAGGACAATGACAGTTCGATATTTCTCAGGTAGCTTTAATATTTCCGACTGAATGAATTCTTGCAATTCTACTTGCTCTAGCTCTTCCTCTGGTAAGGCCTGATCGGCAGCTATTTGAGAGTACATATTTAACCCGTCGGTCCCGGCTACTTCTGCATCTAAATAATAGTCTGGCTTTTTTTTACGAATTCGATCAATACAAAGATTTGTAGCAATTCGATATAGCCAGGTGGAAAACTTTTTACTCGTGTCATAGCTATGAATATTTACATAGGCTCGAATAAACGCTTCTTGTGCAGCGTCTTGCGCTTCTTCCCGGTTTCCTAGCATTCGATAACATAGATGAAAAAGTTTATCCTTGTGATATTCTACTATGTCAGCAAACGCATCCTGGTCACCTTTTTTTACTTTTTTTATTTTTCTTTTTAATAATAAATCCATGTAACAGTTACCTCCGCCCATTGCGGGATAGTATATATACGTGTACTTTATCATAAAGTTTCACTTATGCTTAATTATTTTAACAAAAATTTGTCAAATACGTTTAAAAAGATCGTACGTAGGTTATGTAATTAGTATAGATGAAAAGAAGAGGAGTGGAAAGCTTGACTCATACAAAAGAAAACCTTTTGAATCAAATTGAAGAATGTAGAAATAACATGGTCACTCTTGCAGCAGAAAATCCTTTATCATCACTAACAGTGGTGAGAGTAAGCTCAGAGCTAGATGGTCTATTAAATGAATATGAAAAGTTTTTCTCTATATAAAGAAGCTCTAGAATCTGAACTAAGAGCTTCTTTTTTTTTATCTTCACATTTGTTTCATGTACCTTTTGGTAGGCAATAATGTTTTATACTAATTTTTCTCCTAAAAGTGAGCCCATTAATGCAACAGCTACGGTAGCTGTTTTATTCCGCTCATCTAAAATAGGATTCACTTCCACAAACTCGGCAGAAGTGATTAGCTGAGATTCTGCCAACATCTCCATAGCTAAATGACTTTCTCTGTAGCTTATTCCACCGATAACTGGCGTTCCTACTCCAGGTGCATCATGTGGATCCAGTCCATCTAAATCGAGTGATAGATGAACGCCATCTGTTTTATCACGCAAATATAAAATTGTTTCTTCCATTACTTTTGTCATACCCATTCGATCTATCTCATGCATCGTATACACTTTAATTCCTTTTTCCTTTATTAGCTCTTTTTCTCCTTCATCTAAAGAACGGGCTCCGATAATCACAATATTCTCGGGCTTGACTTTAGGGGCATAGCCACCAATTCGAGTCAATGCTTCGTCTCCTATACCTATACTTGCGGCCAATGGCATACCGTGAATATTTCCGGAAGGAGACGTATCTGCTGTATTTAAATCTCCATGTGCATCATACCAAATTACACCCAAATTTTTATAATGACGACTTACTCCTGCTAGTGTTCCGATAGCGATGCTGTGATCTCCCCCTAGCACTAAAGGAAACCTTTTATTTGTAATAACATCACTTACGGTCTGAGCAAGTCTTTCGCTAGCATCCGCTACAGCTTTTAAATTCTTTAATTTTGTATTTTCATCACTATGTACTCGTTCAGCTAAGGCAATTTCAATATTCCCTTTATCTTCTACACTATATCCAATATTCTCGATGCGTTCCATAACACCTGCATATCGTATCGCACTTGGCCCCATATCGACCCCTCGGCGAGTTTGACCTAAATCCATTGGTACTCCAATAATTGAAAGCTTATTCATAATATGTCCCCCCATCACAAATGTTGCTACTCTCTTATTGTAACGGCTAAATGAGCGATGGCTCAACTCGACACTTTTTTGAATATATATACAATTCTAATTTGTAGAAACTACACAAAAAAACCTTTAAGCAAATTGCTTAAAGGTTGTACGTTTATATGTATGGTGGAGCCTAGCGGGATCGAACCGCTGACCTCCTGCGTGCAAGGCAGGCGCTCTCCCAGCTGAGCTAAGGCCCCAATATGTTTTTTTATATAGAAATGGAGCGGAAGACGAGGTTCGAACTCGCGACCCCCACCTTGGCAAGGTGGTGTTCTACCACTGAACTACTTCCGCTTATTAAAATGAGCCATGAAGGACTCGAACCTTCGACCCTCTGATTAAAAGTCAGATGCTCTACCAACTGAGCTAATGGCTCTCTATGGCTGGGCTAGCTGGATTCGAACCAACGCATGACGGAATCAAAATCCGTTGCCTTACCGCTTGGCGATAGCCCAATAAAAATGGTGGAGGGGGGCAGATTCGAACTGCCGAACCCGAAGGAGCGGATTTACAGTCCGCCGCGTTTAGCCACTTCGCTACCCCTCCGATATAAATGGTGCCGGCAAGAGGACTTGAACCCCCAACCTACTGATTACAAGTCAGTTGCTCTACCAGTTGAGCTACACCGGCACGGTGGTGGAGGATGACGGGATCGAACCGCCGACCCCCTGCTTGTAAGGCAGGTGCTCTCCCAGCTGAGCTAATCCTCCAAAGAATCTATATAAGCGCGTTAATAAGCGTTATTTTGAATACTCATAATAAACTATTTCAAATAAAAAACCCCTATGCTCTTTACAAGAGACTCATAAGGGGTTTTATTCATTGCCTGGCAACGTCCTACTCTCACAGGGACAAAGTCCCAACTACCATTGGCGCTAAAGAGCTTAACTTCCGTGTTCG
>NZ_JBOZGL010000023.1:0-11806 GCF_050846855.1 Priestia sp. TGN 0903 | reverse complement strand
TCCTGATCAATCCAAAAAATCTCATCTAAGGTTTTATTGACTGCATAACATATTTCTAAGCAAAGTTTTAATGTAGGGTTATATTTTCCTTTTTCAATTAAACTAATGGTTTGACGAGTAACACCAACTTTTTCAGCTAATTGATGCTGAGTTAAATCAGCCTGTATACGAAATATTTTTACATTGTTTTTCAATATGAACCAATTCCTTCCTAATTTAAGTGTAACATATACATTACATTATTCAATATATATATTACATTGCCCTCGAATTAAATTTACATAATCACGGTTATCTGAAATAAAAAATCCTGAAAAGCTCTATTATAAGAACTTTTCAGGATCTTCTACATAAAAATCTACATAACCGCAGCTTGAGCAAACATAAGGTACTAATTCGCTATAATTGCTGTTATTATTCAATACTCTACTAGGCGTTGTGTTTATTCCCACTGTTCCAGGAGATGATTGAATACGTGCTTTGGTTAAAGTTGAATCGCATTTAGAACAATTTTTACTATACATATTTATCCTCCACTTAATTCCAATATATAGTCACTTTAACATTTTACATTGCTGTAAATAAAGGATTTTAACTATGTATACGATATACAACCCTAGTTGACATAATGTGCGTTCTAGGTAGCACTTTAAACTAATCAATTACATTCATAAGAACTTCACAGTCACAAAAACCACCTTGATTTTGTAAAGCTTTTACTATTTTTGATTTTTTACTATGTAAAGTGCTTATATCTAACCACTCTCTGGTATAAACGAGTGTATGATCACAACCGTACACTTCTAATTTTTCTTGTAGGTATATTTCTAATGATTGCAACTGCTCTGGTGTAATATCTAGCTCTTGCCATTTACTCGCATACTCTTTTAATAAAGCTAACCTCTTTAATAACTTCTTATCTTTCTTATCAAAAGATACAGCGTTCTGAAGTGCCGTTAAAGCTGCGTTGTAATTTAATAAATATTCCTCAGCTTGAGATAACAATTGCCAAGCTAAAGCATCATTTGAATACTGTTTAACATATTCTTTTAGTCCTTTTCTTGCTGCTAAAAGATGAGGAATTGCTTTTTTGGAAGGAGCTCTTCTTTGATAAGATCCTTGCATTGCTAATTTTTGTCCTTTTATTAGTTCATCTTTTAATTCTAATAAACTATCCATTCAAATAGCTCCTTTTAAACAGTATTAAGAAACAAAAAATCTTTTATGTAATTTTCCCATATGCTTCAATATTCTTCAATTTTTTTATGTATATTCTATACATCGCTAGTTAACATAACCACTCTTTCCGGAACACACCATAAAAAGAACCCCTTGTGGCAGAAGGGGTTGCGCTAAGAGTGTGTTTCTATTTTATGCATCTTTTTATACATCCTTGATATGACGGCGTTTACTCGATACCCAAGTGGGAGGCGGATGTATAAAAAGTGCACGTTTTATTCATATGCTCGTACGGAAAAATATAGTCTTTATGGCAAAAATACGCTACTATTTACTTGCGGTTATATTTTGGTACTTTATAATTGTGATTCCTAAAAAAGCAACCTCACTCCAATGACCTCGGAATGAGGTTGCTCTTTTTTTGTTAACAAGAAAATGTAAAAGACTGTATCACAAGATACAGCCTTAAATAAAAAAAACTTCTATACACTTAAATTATCTAAAAATTTCATTGTTAAAGTTGGTAGAGTTTGCTATGATTAAATCAATTACATGATCGGAAAATCAAAAAAGGCAAAGCGTGTTGTCGAAGGGGTCGGATCCTTCTTCAACCGTCCACCGTGCAGAACCACGGTAAACACCTGCTTCACCTTTTCTTTAGTGTAATTCTATGTTCATTTTACGATAGAATTACATGAAAAACAAGGGGAAGTTCTATACTCTTTTATCATTTTAAAAGACGTGTTTACCTGTAAAACGGTATCACGTCTTTTTTCGTTTTCCATAAAAGGGAGCGAATGAAAATGGCAAAAGAAAAAATTGAGATTATCGCAAGTGTAGAAACATATAAAAATTTATCAAGCTTCGAATCTATTGATACCCTAAACGAAACTGTACGGTCCTATATAGAGCGTTTTAAAGATCAATTGAATAAAACTCATGTTGCTGTATTAAAAGTCTTACATGGCTATTCAGCGAAGCACCTAGGAGTTTCTTTCTTAACAAAAAGAAATATTGGTAAATTGGTTGGTAAAAGTCGTGCTACTATTATTCGTGTTTGTAAGCACTTAGAGGACCTTGGAATTATTAAACAGCTAGAAATGAAGCGCAGCAGTGACATGAAACAAACAAGTAACGCTATCATTATTCAGCCAGTTCAAAAAGATGAACCAGTGAAAGAAATTCATCAAATTGAAGAAAATGCAACACAAGGAAACTCAAAAATGCAACACCAAAAAAACAAAACCTTTTTAAAACAAATACATAATATTAAACATCTAAATATGAGTAAAGAAACATCTAAACGTAAACCTTATATAAAAATGGTTCCTAAAAGACTTCAACAATATCAAGCTTTCTTTGGTAATCAAACCAAGTCTCTATACGGACGTATTTGGCTAGCTATGAAGAACTTTGGTGTATCAGTTGATAAAACGATTATGCAAGAAATTGCTCATATTGCTTTCGATAAACTCGTGGATTACATAAAACAAGGACGTAGCCTTTCTTCTGAAGAATTGCACAAGCTTGCTTATACTATTGCTTATAACCAACTTTCAGAACGTGATGATACAAAAGCAATGGCCAGCTTTGTAGATAGTTTTATTGAACGAACTAAATTCCTTAAAAACCAACCTCTACATTCGAGGGTATAAGGTATGGCCTCTTAAACAAAGAGTACCTTTATAGGATTAATCTAATACTAGACTTCTTGAAAATTGATATAATCTCAAAGTAAGACGGCCATCATTCATCATGGCAAGTTTTAAATATATTCGTTTGCAAGCTCTTTAATTGAAGGGCTAATATAATGTCATGACGAATGAATTAGAGAGGGGGCATGACGTTATGTCTGAAACGAATAACTTTGTTTATAAAACTGGTGAAGTTTTAAAGAGGTTAGATCTCAAAGATTCTGTCTTCAAAAAGTACATTTTTAGCCTTGAAAAAGAAGGGTATTCTTTTCGAAGAAACAATTTAGGACATCGCCTTTTTACAGAGGAAGACATAAAAGCTTTGGAGATGTTTCTAGAGCTAATCAGTTATGACGGTATGACCATTGAATCTGTAGCAAGGAAGATAGGCACAGCCAATAAGAAGCAATTAGAGCCAATGGGTCATGATGTCATGCCTGAAAACGACATAGATGGTCATGACATCATGACCGAAAAGGATTCTGGTAGTCATGACGCTATGACGCTAATGAATGTACTTTTAAAAGAGCAAGAGCAACGCTTTGTAAGACTTCTTCAGGAGCAAGAACAAACATTTAAAAATGAGATACAGACTATTAAAGATAATCAAACTCAAGAAGTTTATGAGCTAAAAAAAACATTGCTTGAAAGAATGGATGACGATGCAGGAACTGAAAAAAGAGACGAAATCCTTATTCAAGTTATGCGGGACATCAGGGAAACAAAAAAAATGTTGGCTGCTTCCCAGGAAGAAAACAAAAAGAAATGGTGGGAATTTTGGAGATAGCATACAAGACTAATTTATATAGATGTCAGCTATAACAAAAAATGGAGTGATGGGAAATGAGGATTAAATTTGAAGAGCCAGTTACACCTGAACTTATTGCCAGTACATTACAAGGTTTGATGGAGCAGTATGAGGTAAGTCTTTCAAAAGCAAATTTATATATCAATTTCCGTAATGCTGACGGAGAGCTAGTGACGTTAGTCGATAGTAATGGGGATGAGATTGAGGGAGTTGTAGTCAAAAAACCGAAAACTCAAAAGCCAACAAAGAAACAAACGCCAGACAATCTAGTTGAATTTCCGAATAAAGAACGAGAGATTGATATTGAATAGTATAAGAACTACAAGGTTTCAGATTGGCTATTTTAGCTTGAATAAACTACTCAAACTAAAATAGCCAATCTGAAACTCTATAAGCTTATATTGTAAATTACTCTTTAGCAGTAGCTGCTTCAGCTGTTGCTTTCTTTTTTTCTTTTATAACCACGTCATGATGCAAAATCTTATCTTTGTTTTTTCCTACATAAGATTGCAATGCCTTCGCAATCTTTTCTGCTTCTTCTTCACTTTGAATCTCAAAGTATTTCTCGAAGATCGCGCCGACTTGAATAAGTCGTCTTGTTCTCTCTTTTCTTTCTTTTTCTTTTTTTCGTGCTTCAACTTGTTGTTTCTTAGCTTTCATCTTCTCAATTTTCTCTTCTAACTCCTGAAGAATTTCCGCATCTGTTCGTTTCTTCGGCACTCATCCTCATCTCCTTTTTCTGTTTTCTAATGTTTGAATTGATTATATCAAAAATTGAGATAAATTGGTATCCTTAGCATAGATTCTCTCACCAGGATATGGTATAATTCCCTTAGATCGAAGAGATAAAGGCGCACTTATACATCGTACCGATGTGTGCGGTTCCTTCGGAACGAAAAGACAAAACCAAAGACCCATTCGCCTAGATGGCGAATTTCATAAAATCTGTTTGCCTGTTGGCAAAGATGAAATCATCATCTGACACCTTTGGTGTTCATGATGCTGATTTCATCAAAGCGTTAATTAGCGCACCTTGTGCTCTCATTAACTTATTCTTAACCCACTAACCCATTCTCAAGAAAGGAGGAAAGAATCATGGCTATCTACCATCTATCGATGCAAATCATCAGTCGTTCAAAAGGACAATCAGCTGTCGCTGCAGCTGCTTATCGCAGTGGCGAAAAACTACATGATGAACGTACAGACGAGCAAAAGTTTTATGGTCGTAATGTACAACCGGAAACCATGATTCTGACTCCTACCAATGCGCCAGAATGGATGAAAGATCGTAATCGTTTGTGGAATGAAGTAGAAAAAGTCGAAAAACGCAAAGACTCACAGTTAGCACGAGAATTAAACATTGCGTTACCAATTGAACTAAACCACGATCAACAAAAAGAACTGATTCAATCCTTTGCTCAAAACGAGTTTGTTCAAAAAGGGATGGTTGCTGATATTGCTATTCATCGTGATGACACTAATAATCCTCATGCCCACATCATGTTAACGATGAGAAATCTTGATGAGAATGGTTTCCGCAAAAAGAATCGTGACTGGAATGCTGATTTTGCGAATGCCAAAGAAAACAATCGTGGGTACGTCAAAAATAGCGAAGGCTGCTTATCCATTCGTGAACAGTGGGCAAACTATGCCAATAAAGCATTAGAACAAGCCAAAAGTAAAGAGCGTATTACGCACCTTTCTCATGAATATCGTGGACTTGAAGTCCTTCCAACCATTCACTTAGGGCATGTCGCTCATGACATGGAGAAAAAAGGGAAGAAGAGCAACCGTGGCCAAATCAACAGAGAACGCCAAGAATACAATCAAGTTGTTATTGATTTACAGGCTTATCGTCGTCAAAAAGAAGCTCATATCCAAAAAACGAAAGAAAAAGAGAAGCAATTTAGCTTCTCTACAGATATTGAAAAGACGTATATACAAAAGGCTGCGTCGCTTTTAAACCAAAAAGCTATTTCCTTAGATGATATTTCAAAACGCCAGGAAGAACTACGCAAAATGAGTGATCGCCATGATCCAATTGAACGTCATTTCCACGTACAACAGCAACAGTTCCTAAATGTCAGCAACTATTATGATCGTGTAAGAGATTTAAATCGTGAAATTAAACAGAATGAAGAAAAAGTGGAGGAACTCAAGGGGTCACTTAATCCTTTTAAACTCAAAGAAAACAACATGATGAAACGTCGTCACCTCGATAAGATTTCTGACTTAGAAAGCAACAAATCAAGCTATGAAAACAGTATTCAAACATATAAAGAATCCCTTCGTTTCTCAAATGAAGAGGAGTTCTACGAACGCTATAAGGAATTCTCTGAACAAAAAGAGAACCGACTGCATCAAATTAAGTATGAGAAGCAACAAATTCAAGTAGAAACAAAAGCGTTATTACAAGCAGAAGAAGCCATTAAAACATCTAAAATTCGTGAAGTAAGCTCTCACTATCCAGACTTAAAAACAGCTGGAAAATATTTAAGCTATGAGAATGCACTAAAACTAGAGAAACATATAGATATGGTGAAAAAGACTCCTGTAACGTTAGAAGTCATTAAAAAAGCAATTAAAAATCAACAAGACGATCTATATAAACTAAAGAAAGACCTAAAAATCTTTCAAACGGAAAAAGATCATCTAGATAAGATAAAAAGCCAAGTTACTAGCCTTGAAAAAGCAGAAAAGGAACTTGATACCTTAAGCAACAGCCCTGGCGAAGCAGCTAAACGCTTGGTTTCAAAGAAAGCACATCAGTACTATGAAGAATTGCAACATGAAGCAAATCACTACCGAGATAACCTTAAGGAAAAAGGATATAAAGGACCAGATGATTTAAACAAACGACAAGCCGAAATTAGAGGACTTGAGCAGAACGTAATACCAACTATAGAAAGAGATATAAAAGTCAAAGAACACGTCATAGAAACGATCTCAGGCATATCTGATGCTATTCGGCAAGCTACTCGTAATGAAGAGCTAGCTCAGCAGAGATACAGAATAAGAAAAGTAAGAAGTACTAATATAAATAGAGTGAAAAATCAAGGACCAGAGCGTAGCCCTTAAAAAATTACAAACAACTTAAAGTTGATTATCTTTTAAAATAGTATATTAGAAAAGTACCTTATGTAATTTAAAAGGTACTTTTCTTAATATGTTATTATTTTAAGAAAGTATAATTATAGGATATTTGAAGCTCCCCATAAGATTTGAACTACATCAACTACTCTTCCAGCAGGAAGTAAGTTAACAATAAATTCACCCAAATCTAGAATTGCTCCTCCTAAATCTGCCCAACTAAAATTGCCTCCGAATGAATTGTAAACCGCACGTAATTTCCAAGCAATACTGTTAGCCAATGCTGCAGCATCTGCGGCTACATTCAATTTACGAATAACAAGAGAAGCAATAGCATATCCTACATCTGCTGCACTACCTGTACCAGTAAAATAGTTATAAAATAAACCCATAATTAAACCCTCCATTTAGTTTGCTTTTTAAACAATTTATTACATTTCATATTGTATTGTATTTATTCGTTCATTCTAAGAAAATGGTATATTCTTCACCTTTCTTGATGCGAACGTTCCCTTTTTATACGTGAAACATACTGTTAAAAGATACAAAGCCCTATTTTTAATAGGAATTTTTTTACTTCTAATAGTAATAAAATAACCTATATTATCCAAATATATTTTTTTCATAGATTTGACATAAAAGTTAATTATATGTCAAAATAACTTTGAAATTGTATTTTATGTAATTTTAAGGAGGATTTTTGAGTGAAAAAAACATGGATAGCAATCTTATTTTCAATTATTTTTCCTGGATTAGGTCACTTATACCTAGGAGAAACAAAAAAAGGAGGCATTTTGATTGGACTAAATATAGTAGCAACATTACTATCATTTATCTTAATTGGAGTATTTGTATCAATTGGGCTTATTATTTATTCAATATACGATGTTTATAAATTAATACCAGGGATCAATACGAGGTTAAAAGAGGATTCTTTAAAATAATGAAAATAAAACTAAAAATATATCTACTTTCATACATAGTATTTTCAATATTAATGATTACATTAGGATATTTTTATACTAAAGATAGTGGATTGCAAGTGAATTTTCATAAGCTCCATTTAAAAGATGCTGCTTTAATATTTGGTTTTAATTACTCCCAAATACTAATTTGGTTACTTCTTTCACCAATTCTATTATCTCTTCCACTAATAGGGAAATTTTTATTTAGTATTGGTGAAGGACCTCAATTAACTAGTATTGATGCACATACTTATTACCTTTCTTCTTTAACACACGGGTTAGGTGAATTAGTTGTAGGTTTCTTAGTTTATTACTTTACAATAGAACAACTTTTAGCTTGGATACATTTTTTTAGAACTAGGGATAACACTAAATTAAAAGAATTATACTTATACTCATTAAAAAAGGTGATCCCACTTATTACTATAATCTTAATATTTAGCGCTCTATGTGAAGTATACATATCAAATACTTTATTTTTAAAATTCAAGTGAGGGTAAATAATGAAAATTTATTATTTGACACAACCTTTACTAAAAAATAGTTTAGATAAAATCTATATATTTAATGAAAAAAATGAGAAAGTGGGACACCTTAAACGTTTCTTTAATGGTAAATCAAGGTTCTTAATTGATTTAATATTCGGAGAATTTTTTGTTCATCTTAATATATATAATGAAAACGATGAACTAATTTACGAAATAAATGAGAAACTAAATTTAAACATTAAAGAATTATTTAGATCAAAATGGTTATTAAACAAAATATCATCTGATGAGATTTATTCAGGAATAATACTTGAAAAAAGTCTAATAAAGACTAATCCAAGGTTTATTTTGAGACATAATAATAGAAGCATTACTCTTACAGGAGATATAGGTGATAAAACAAGCAGAATATACGATGAAGAAAATAATTTGATTTCCACCATAGAAAGAACTAATTTTGTTCCAAAAAAGGTGAAAATCAGTATTAAAGAGGATAACGACTTAAATTATCTTCTTATTATAGGTTTTTATTATTTATTTGATTTAAAAAGATAAATAATAAAAATAAGAAAGGAGTAAGTAAGTCTTGTAATTAACATTATTACAAGACTTACTTAATTGTTACTATGAAGATTGCAGAGTTTGATAACAACTTAATTATACAAAAAAGAAGCGAAATACATTTTTTGCCATTTTCGGATATTTTATATATAGAACGGTTTGGGAATTCTACTATTATTCATATCAATGATGAAGAAATAGTAATTAGAATATCATTACAAAAATTGATAGATTTCTTACCAAAATTCTTTTTGCGCACTCATAAATCTTATATCATAAATATAAAAAGAGTTAAACAAATGAAGTTTTCAGGTGGAGATTCGACAACTTATGAAGCATTTTTTAATTACGATAAAAGTGCTTTAGTAACAAAAGATAAAATATCTATTATTTTTGAATAAGGGCTGGATAAAACGTGGATGAAATTCTGAAAATATCTAAATTAAATAAAAAATACCAAAATAAAATTATACTTGATAATATTAATCTTTCGATTAAAAAAGGTGAAATTGTAGGTTTATTAGGCCCAAATGGAGCTGGAAAAACTACCTTGATGAAAATAATTTTGAATCTAATTAACTTTGATTCAGGAGAAGTAATTTTTAAATTAGATACTAATAATACAGAAGAAAAAAGTTCAAGTACCAAAGTTCATAGGCATACAGGAGCTATAATTGAATCGCCAAAATTATATACATACATGACAGGTTATGAGAACTTATATTACTTTTCCAAATTGTACAGAGATATTGATAAAACAAGGATTATGGAAACAGCTGCACAATTGAAAATAAAAGAATCATTAAATAAAAAAGTTAAACACTACTCATTGGGAATGAAACAAAGACTTGGAATTGCACAAGCTATTTTACATAAACCTTCATTACTCATATTAGATGAACCCATGAATGGACTAGATCCAGAAGGTATGTATGAACTACGGAAATATATAAAAGAAATTGCTGCTTCAGGAACTAGTATTTTGATTTCAAGTCATCTACTTACTGAAATGGAACTTCTCTGTGATAAAGTTGCTATTCTTCATAATCAAACTATAAATAATATATTTGAGGTCAAAGAAATACCTAAAAATACTCAAAGATACAAAACAATTTTTGAAGTATCATCAATTTCAAAATTTTGTATGGTAATAAAACAAATCTTTGATTCTAAAGAGGTTGAAATAATAAATCGCGAACAAAAACGCATAAATATCTTATTATCAAAACAAGAGGTTGCCTTATTAAATAAAGAATTAATAATGAACAATATAGAAATTTATAAAGTTATTCCACAGACTAAATTTTTAGAAGAAAATTATTTGAATTTAGTAGCAAATGAAAGGGGATAACTAAATTGTTTTCAATAATAAAAACTGAACTTTATAAAATAAGAAAAAAGAATTCTTTAAAGGTACTCATAATCTTCCTTAGTATTTTTGTTATAGGAAATGCAACCTATCAATACTTTCAAGAGACTAAAAATAATAATAACTGGAAGGTTGAATTAATTAAACAAAACAAATTAAATCAAAAAGAGTTAGAGAAAGCAAAATCTAATTCGGATTACCCAAAGTCATTCGTTACGTCAATAGAGAAAGAAATAAAGAAGAATGAATATAAACTTTCTCATAACATTAACCCTAATGAGTCTACAAGCTGGGAATTTATGAGTTTTACTTCTACATTTTCACTCATTATTTTAATATTTACTCTTGTACTAGCAAGCGAAAGTATTTCTATAGAAAGAAGTTTTGGAACATTACAATTAATATTAATTCGCCCATATGAAAGATGGAAAATATATTTAGGTAAATTAATATCCGTAGCAATTATAGGTTGTTTATTAATTTGTTATTTACTCCTGCTGTCCTCAAGCTTAGGATTCTTGCTTTTTGGAATAGAAGGATACGATAAATTAAAAATGGTAGAAATAACAAATAACTTAACTACTATTCCTATATATAAAATGTTATTAATAAAGTATATATCTTATTGTTTTACTATGTTCATTTTCATAGTATTTTCATTTTCTATTTCAATATTAATTAAAAGTCACATTTTCTCAATTATTTTATCAATAAGCTTATTAATAGGTGGAGCAACAATCACAGCGATGCTTAGAAGTTTTTCATGGGCAAAATATTTATATTTTACAAATTTAGATTTGAGTATATATTCAGGGGATCTATCAGCTTCAATTAATGGGGCGACGTTAGAGTTTACTATAATTAAATATATACTATACAGTTTACTATTAATAATCCTATCACTTACAGCTTTTTATAAAAAAGCATAACTAAAGGGAGGTTTAGCAATGGATAAACAATTAATTTATTTAATTATTGGGCTATGTGTAGTACTAATAAGTATCATAAGTTTATTTAAAAAAAATAAGAAATAAATTAATTAATAGAATATTTAGAGCAAAGACCTCCCATTATCCATAAGGTATATAGGAGGTCTTATCTATATGTATGCTATATATCTATTCGTAAATTATCGACACTATGTTACTTCACATAAAACATTTTGTTGGAAAGGATTTAAACATAATTTATTCTTCATCGTCTTTAGAACGTTTTTTTATTAAAAAATAACCAAATGAAAAAGTTCCTAGAAAACATAAAAATATAACTGCACCAATTATTATACTATCAGCCAAGCTACTGTTAGATGTTATCTTTGTTAGTAGACCAAAAATAACTCCAGCAACTAAACAACATAATACCAATAAGTAATAGGGCATTTTTCTAATTTGTTTCTCATTTTCATAGGAATCAACAGAAATACTTAAGTTCAAATACCCTAATATAACACTGGTAAGTATCAAAACTAGCCATATAGGACTATTGGTAATATTATTGAATCCTTTCGTAATACCGTCGTATATTACAATCCCCACAAGTGCTAAAGTTTGAAAAGCAAACGCAAAACGAATATTTTTTAAGTTTTTGATAACAAGTCTTTCGTCTGTTATTACTTTCATTTAAATCTCCTCCTGATCAATCCAAAAAATCTC
>NZ_JBOZGL010000022.1:0-15741 GCF_050846855.1 Priestia sp. TGN 0903 | reverse complement strand
TGGGACTTTGTCCCTGTGAGAGTAGGACGTTGCCAGGCACTTGAAAAAAGACTAGCTATTTTAGCTAGTCTTTTTTTGTGTGTTCATTTAAGTAACAAGAAATTAAGTAAGGAATCTTTTGAGCTGTAACCTCAAGGAACCTCAAGATAAATGGATAATCTTTCGAAGAGTATGTATGTAATAATTCATACCACCACTCTGTTTCATAACGTGAAATCATACTTAAATTATAAAGTAATAAGTAATGTGCCAACATCTCAGGGAAATATAAGCAGCTATCTTTTTCCAACGGTGCATGCAGCGTGTTAGCTTGGAAATTGTACATAAAAGGTGAACAATTATATAAACAGCTTGAAGGGTCAAGAATACATACCTGATCTTCTGACAAAGACAATGATAGATGGGAACGCTCTTTTAAAAAAGAATAGAGTCTTTCGTGATTCATATGATAACACCGTGTAACTTGTTCAGGAATAGGCAAAGAGGTAGCTGGAAGCGATCCAATAGTTGTTAAATGGGAAGATGGTCTCGTGCCCAAATTTAAAAATAATGTATCTAATTCAGGTACACAAGACAACAGATAATTCATTGTATATTTACTACCTTCTAGTTGTTTCACATGAAACAATTCTTCTCCTACTTGTGAAAATAAACCGCTTTTTTGAATCTTAACTTCATCATCTAAAAAATCATAACTTTGTTTTTTTCTTTTTCGTGTTGATACTCCATGTGCTAACACCGCTGTATTTTCGGGATATACGGGGTTTTGTGTTAACAAACAAGCTTTTAACAGCTGTGACATTCCATAAAATAATAAAACGGGTTGAACTGATACAGGAGATTGTGCCGCAACTTGATAATAATTTTTACTGTGTTCCAAATAATAAATAAATGGGTAACTGTTTTTAAAACTATGTTGCTCTGCATCGCTATAATTCAATTTTTGATAGCGCTTTTTTAAAAAGTCTTGTACAAAAGGAACGGAGAAAAATAAATTGTAGGACGTCCAAACATCATTAAATTTATGCAACTAAATCACCTTTTCTTTTTATTAGAATTATCTGATATCTAGTGAAGTTATTGACAGGTACATATCTGCTTGTTAATCTACTAATAATATTCTGTCGTTTAAAGGAGGATTCTATAATGTGGGAAAGCAAATTTTCTAAAGAAGGCTTAACATTTGATGACGTTTTACTGGTGCCAGCAAAATCTGAGGTACTACCTAAAGACGTTGATATGAGTGTTGAACTAACAAAAACATTAAAATTAAAGGTGCCGTTCATCAGTGCAGGAATGGATACAGTTACAGAAGCTGAAATGGCTATTGCGATGGCTAGACAAGGTGGTTTGGGTATCATTCACAAAAACATGTCGATTGAACAGCAAGCAGAACAAGTTGATAAAGTAAAACGTTCTGAAAGTGGTGTTATCACGGATCCTTTCTTTTTAACTCCTGAAAACCAAGTATTTGCTGCTGAACACTTAATGGGCAAATATCGTATCTCAGGTGTGCCGATTGTCAACAACGAAGAAGAACAAAAACTAGTTGGAATCCTTACAAACCGTGACTTGCGTTTCATCCAAGATTATTCAATGCAAATTGCTGATGTAATGACAAAAGAAGAATTAGTTACTGCTCCAGTAGGAACGACTTTAGAAGAAGCAGAGAAAATTCTACAGCAATACAAAATTGAAAAGTTACCTCTTGTAGATGACAATGGCGTATTAAAAGGCCTTATCACAATTAAAGACATTGAAAAAGTAATTGAGTTTCCAAATGCAGCTAAAGATCAACAAGGTCGATTATTAGTTGGAGCAGCTGTTGGCGTAACAGCTGATTCAAATGTTCGTATCGAAAAATTAGTACAAGCTGGCGTTGATGTTATCGTTATTGATACAGCGCATGGACATTCACAAGGCGTTTTAGATACAGTACGCAGCATTCGCGAGGCATATCCAGAATTAAATATTATTGCTGGTAACGTAGCAACGGCTGAAGGTACAAAAGCATTAATTGAAGCTGGAGCAAACGTAGTAAAAGTAGGAATTGGACCTGGTTCAATTTGTACAACTCGTGTTGTCGCTGGTGTAGGCGTTCCACAAATTACGGCAGTATATGACTGTGCAACTGAAGCTCGTAAGCACGGGGTAGCTATTATTGCAGATGGCGGTATTAAGTACTCTGGAGATATCGTAAAAGCACTTGCAGCTGGTGGACATACAGTAATGCTAGGAAGCCTTCTAGCAGGAACGACAGAAAGCCCTGGCGAAACAGAAATCTACCAAGGAAGACGCTTTAAAGTGTATCGTGGAATGGGCTCTGTGGGAGCTATGGAAAAAGGAAGTAAAGATCGATACTTCCAAGAAGATAATAAAAAATTAGTTCCAGAAGGTATCGAAGGCCGTTTGCCTTACAAAGGACCTGTAGCAGATACTTTATATCAAATGATTGGTGGTTTGCGCGCAGGAATGGGTTACTGTGGTTCAGCTAACTTAGAAGCGTTACGTGAACAGGCACAATTCATCCGTATGACTGGAGCAGGCTTAAGAGAAAGTCACCCACATGATGTACAAATTACAAAAGAATCTCCTAACTATTCTATGAGATAATCATGAATGTGTAAAAAACACGTTTCCTTAATAGGGAAACGTGTTTTTTATGTCATTAATCATGAATGTAACAGTACTTCTTTATCTATTTTTTTAAATTTTAGTATGATAAAATTACATTTATGTGAGTTTACGTTTGGAGGGTATAGAGTGAGAAACGCAGTACAGAAACAATTAATTTGTGTCATTGCTGTTATGTTAATGGCCAGCGTATTTTTTGTCTCTACACAAGCATCAGCTGCTTCTAAAACAGATGATATTGGCGTTGAAGCAGACGCAGCCATTTTAGTAGAGGCAAGTACGGGGAAAGTGCTATACGGGAAAAATACGGATGCTTTATTAGGTATTGCAAGCATGACAAAAATGATGACGGAATACCTAGTATTAGAATCCATAAAAGATAAGAAATTATCTTGGGATCAACGTGTGCCAGTTAGTAAATATGCAGCTAAAATTTCTCAGGATTATGGATTATCAAATGTACCATTAATCGAAAACCAAAAATATACGGTAAAAGAATTATATGATGCCATGGCTATTTATTCAGCTAATGGAGCAGCCATTGCTTTAGCTGAAGCTGTCAGTGGTTCTGAAGAAGGTTTCATTAAGTTAATGAATGAAACAGCAAAAAAATTAAATATGGGTGAATCAAAATTTGTCAATTCTACAGGTCTTTCTAATTCCTTGTTAAAAGGGATGTATCCAAAAGGAACAAAGGAAGAAGATGAGAACCTCCTATCTGCTCGGGCAGTTGCTACTCTTGCTTATCACTTGATTCATGATTATCCAGAATCTTTGGAAGTAGCCAAAACTCCTTCCAAGATGTTTAGACAAGGGCAACAAGGCGAAACAAAAATGAACAATTGGAATAAGATGCTCCCTGGTTTTTCAGCTGCATACAGCGGCGTAGACGGCTTAAAAACTGGTCATACAGATTTTGCAGGTCAATGTTTCACTGGAACTGCAGAGCGTAACGGGGTAAGATACATAACAGTTGTAATGAATGCCAAGGAAAACGGCAAGTCTACAGAAGCTGCTCGTTTTTCTCAAACGAAAAAGATATTGGATTATGCTTTTAGTCATTTTCAGTTAAAAGAAGTAGTGCCTGCTAACGGCGAGATTAAAGGGCATGAAACAATTGATGTTGCTAAAGGGAAATCAAAAGAAGCTTCCGTTTCTCCAAAGAATTCGGTAAAAATTATTACCGAAAAAGGTCAAAAAGATCATACTAAAATCAACTTTAAGTTAAACGATAAAGTTATGAACGATCAAAAAGTTGTTGCTCCTATTAAAAAAGGAGAAACAGTTGCTTATGTAAGTGCAACAAACAGAAATCTTAAAGATCTAGGCTATGTAGGAGGTCAAACTACAGATAGCATGACGCCGGTCGTGACAAACGAATCTGTTGAAAAAGCTGGATGGTTCTCTCTCGCTATCCGCAGTATTGGTAACTTCTTCAGCGATATTTGGATGAATGCTGCAAATACAGTGAATAACTGGTTTTAATGATAACTCAAGAGAAAGAAGAGATACTACAAGGGAGTATCTCTTTTTTTTATTTTTAGATTTGTTTGTATATAATCTATAAATTAGATAGGAATTTTCCGAAAAATACGGTAAAATAGACACTAAGTTTTGAATTTTGTATATACACTAAAAATTATTGTGAAACACTTGATACAGGAGGAAGACAAACATGAATAACATTACAGGTACTGATCGTGTAAAACGAGGAATGGCGGAAATGCAAAAAGGTGGCGTTATCATGGACGTGATCAACGCAGAGCAAGCAAAAATTGCAGAAGCAGCAGGCGCTGTTGCCGTTATGGCATTAGAGCGTGTTCCAGCTGATATCCGTGCAGCAGGCGGCGTGTCTCGTATGGCAGACCCAACAATTGTTGAAGAAGTGATGAATGCTGTGTCCATTCCAGTTATGGCAAAAGCTCGTATTGGCCATATTGTTGAAGCACGCGTGCTAGAAGCGATGGGTGTAGACTACATCGATGAAAGTGAAGTGTTGACTCCAGCTGATGAGGAGTTTCATTTAAATAAAAATACATTTACGGTTCCATTTGTGTGCGGTTGTCGTGATCTTGGTGAAGCATCCCGCCGTATTGCTGAAGGAGCTGCAATGCTTCGTACAAAAGGCGAACCAGGGACAGGAAACATCGTGGAAGCAGTGCGTCATATGCGCCAAGTAAACGCTCAAGTACGTAAAGTTGTGGGCATGGACGAAGATGAGTTAATGACAGAGGCAAAACTATTAGGCGCGCCTTATGAGCTATTACTGCAAATTAAACGTGAAGGTCGCCTACCGGTTGTAAACTTTGCAGCGGGCGGTGTAGCAACACCAGCAGACGCAGCGTTAATGATGCAGCTTGGAGCAGACGGTGTGTTCGTTGGTTCAGGAATCTTTAAATCCGACAACCCTGAAAAATTTGCTCGAGCAATCGTTGAGGCAACAACACATTATCAAGATTATGAACTCATTGCAAACTTGTCAAAAGGATTAGGAAGTGCAATGAAAGGGATTGAAATTTCATCATTATTACCAGAAAACCGCATGCAAGAGCGTGGATGGTAATTTAAAGGGAGTTTTGACAAAATGGTAAAAGTAGGCGTGTTAGGATTACAAGGTGCCTTTCGCGAGCATGCACAAGCATTAGAAGCAGCAGGCGCTGAAGCCATTATCATTAAAAAAGTTGAACAGCTAGACGAAATAGATGGTTTAATCCTACCGGGCGGCGAAAGCACAGCGATGCGTCGTCTGATTGACAAGTATGACTTTATGGAACCTCTTCGCCAGTTTGCACAAGCAGGTAAACCGGTGTTTGGTACGTGTGCGGGTTTAATTTTACTTGCAGGACAAGTTGTTGACCGTGAAGAGCCCCATTTAGGTGTTATGGATATTACGGTAGCTCGAAATTCATTTGGGCGCCAACGAGATAGCTTTGAAGCTGCTCTAAATATTAAAGATATTGGTGAAGATTTTATAGGCGTATTTATCCGTGCTCCGCATATTGTAGAAGTAGGAGAAAACGTTGAAGTCTTGGCAATGCATAATGACCGAATTGTTGCAGCAAGACAAGGTCAATTCTTGGGATGTTCGTTTCATCCAGAATTAACAGATGATGCTCGCATGGCTCAGTATTTTGTAGCAATGGTTGAAGAAGCTTCGAAAAAACCTGTATAAATGAATTGCATCTTGTAAAGACTTGTAGTACATTATGATTAATAAAAATGATATTGGTATAAAGCGTTGATAGGAAATAGTAATAAGATTTTTGATTTCAAGAGAGTCGATGGCTGGTGTGAATCGATAATCAATTCTTATGAATCCGTCCTGGAGCAAGCTGTCGAAAAAGTAGTAGGCAGTTTCGGTTCATCCGTTATCTGGTTTAAGAGGAAGGCTTATTTTAGCTTTCAATTAGGGTGGCAACGCGGGTAAACTCTCGTCCCTTTCATAGGGATGAGAGTTTTTATTTTGCCCTTTTATACTAAAGGAGGTACTCAGTATGTTAGATTTAAAATTTTTACGTGCTAATTTTAATGAAGTAAAAGAAAAGCTCAAGTTTCGTGGTGAGGACTTAACGGACTTAGGTCGCTTTGAAGAGTTAGATGCAAAACGCCGTGAGCTAATTGCTCAAACAGAAGAGTTAAAAAGCAAGCGAAATGAAGTATCACAGCAAATTGCACAATTGAAACGTGAAAAACAAGATGCTGATCATTTAATCGTCGAAATGCGTGAAGTAGGAGACCGCGTAAAGCAATTGGATGAAGAGCTTCGCAGCGTTGAAGAAGAGTTAGAGCTATTGCTGCTTTCAATTCCTAACGTTCCACATGAAAGTACGCCTGTAGGTGAAACTGAAGATGATAACGTAGAAGTTCGCAAATGGGGAGAAATTAAACAATTTGATTTTGAACCAAAACCGCATTGGGATTTAGGAACAGATTTAAATATTTTAGATTTTGAAAGAGCTTCGAAAGTAACGGGAAGCCGCTTTGTATTTTATAAAGGGTTAGGTGCAAGATTAGAACGTGCTCTTATTAACTTTATGATGGATTTACATATGGATGAGCATGGTTATGAAGAAATCCTTCCTCCATATATGGTGAATCGTACAAGTATGACAGGAACAGGGCAGCTTCCTAAATTTGAAGAAGATGCATTTAAAATTAAAGAAGAAGATTATTTCTTAATTCCTACAGCTGAAGTACCAGTTACAAATTTACATCGTGATGAAATTTTAAGCGGAGATCAGCTTCCAATTGCTTATACAGCGTATAGTGCTTGCTTCCGCTCAGAAGCAGGCTCTGCAGGAAGAGATACACGTGGGCTTATTCGTCAGCATCAGTTTAATAAAGTAGAACTTGTTCGCTTTGTTAAGCCAGAAGATTCTTATGATGAATTAGAAAAATTAACGGGCCATGCTGAAAAGGTTCTTCAACTATTAGGTTTACCTTACCGAGTTCTAAGCATGTGTACAGCTGACTTAGGTTTCACAGCAGCCAAAAAGTATGATATTGAAGTTTGGATTCCAAGTTATGAAACGTATCGTGAAATTTCTTCTTGTTCAAACTTTGAAAGCTTTCAAGCTCGCCGTGCTAATATTCGCTTCCGCCGTGATACAAAAGCAAAACCAGAACATGTTCATACACTAAATGGTTCTGGCTTAGCAATTGGCCGTACGGTAGCTGCAATTTTAGAAAACTACCAGCAGGAAGATGGATCAATTCAAATTCCAGAAGTGCTGCGTCCATATATGGGAAATAAAGAAGTTATTTCTAAATAAAAGTAGAAGGTGTTCATTAAATTAATTTTTAATGAACATCTTTTTTAAAAAAATTAATAAAAGAGTTGACTTCATTATTTTTATATGATAAATTAATACTTGTCGATACGGAGGAATACCCAAGTCCGGCTGAAGGGATCGGTCTTGAAAACCGACAGGGGTGTTAAAGCCCGCGGGGGTTCGAATCCCTCTTCCTCCGCCATATTTGACTTATAATGCAATTAACATAGCGCGATAAATTGGAGATTGGAAAACCGTTACTTATAAGTAACGGTTTTTTATTTGTTGAAAATGCCGCTTTATTTATTAAAGCGGCATTTTTTTATAGCTGACGACGTTTTAACTTTTCATTATGTTGTAAAAAGCGAGCCACTTTTTCAACAATTGATTCAATTGAATCAGGATCCTTGAGAAGGTCGTATTCTCTAATATCTAAACGGAGAATAGGACAAGCCGTAAAGTTATTAATCCATTCTTCATATCGGGCGTGCATCTCTTTCCAATAATCAAGAGGCGTTTGTTGTTCCATTGGTCGCCCTCTTTCTTGAATGCGATCTACAATATCTTCGAAGCTGCCTTCCAAATAAATGAGCAGATCTGGATGAGGGAAGTATGGAGTCATAACCATTGCATCGAACAAGCTTGTATATGTCTCATAGTCTACTTTAGACATTGTTCCCTTTTCAAAATGCATCTTAGCAAAGATACCGGTATCTTCGTAAATGGATCTGTCTTGGATAAAGCCGCCGCCATACTCGAAAATCTTCTTTTGTTCTTTAAAGCGTTCCGCTAAAAAATATACCTGTAGGTGAAAGCTCCAGCGTTCAAAATCCCCATAAAATTTGTCCAGGTAAGGGTTGGAATCTACTTTTTCAAACGATGTGCGAAATTGGAGAGCATCAGCCAATGATTGAGTCATCGTAGATTTCCCAACTCCAACTGTACCCGCTATCGTCAACACAGCATCATTAGGAATGTTGTATTTCGATCGTAAGTTTACCATTATATACTCCTTTTCAACATACTCTCTTGAACCTCTGATAAGATTCTATTTAAGTGTTGTTTATTTTGTACAAAATCTATTTCATCACCGTTATAACGTAAAATGGTTACGTCAGGGTTCTTTTGTTCAAATGCCGTCATAGCTTTTTCATAATCATCACTTAGTCTCGCAAGGTAGTGAGGATCGATGTTTCGTTCAATTTCTCTTCCACGCATTTTAATACGCTTTAGCAAGGTATCTAAACTGGCATTTAAATAAATAATAATGTTCGGAGCCGGCATATCAGCCGTTAAGATGTGGAAGATTTGTACATATTTTTTATACTGTTCATCTTTTAACGTTTGCTCAGCGAAAATCATGTTTTTCATAATATGATAATCTGCTACAACAGGTTTTTTATAAGATAAGAACCCTTTTTGAATATCCTCTAACTGCTTATATCGATTACATAGAAAAAACATTTCGGTTTGAAAACTCCACTCGTCGATATTCTCATAAAATTTCCCGAGAAATGGATTTTCATCTACGATTTCTTTTAAAATTTCGAACTGAAATGCTTGTGCAATCTCTTTAGCTAGAGAGGTTTTTCCGACACCGATGGGTCCTTCTACTGAAATAAAAGGTGTGACTTGCATTCATTTGCCTCCTTCATGACCACTCGTTCAAAAAAAACAGACAAAAAATATTTTAACATAGAGAAGGAGAATAAGGGGAAAAGAAATTTCTTTCAGTAAGAAGAATAACAAAAAGCCTACTGTTAACAGTAAGCTTTCCCTATTTATGGCTGTGTCACTCTTTTTGTAATTTTGAAGTTGTCTTCAATCAAGAGCCAGTTTTGCGGGAAATCTAAGCCTAGTTTCCAGTAGGCCATTCCTCTAAGTTTTAATTCTTTGATTAAATCAAACTTGGCCTGAATAGATCTAGCGTCTTCAAACCATACTTCGTGAGTGCGCTGCTGTTCATCTTTATACCGGAAGAAAGGAGCTTGTGCTTTATTGTCGTATTGAATAGCTACTTTATAACGAGCTGCCAACTCAATAGCTCGTTGAGGACTAATGGCTTTGGCATATTCTCCTCCTGGTTTGTAAGGCAGTGTCCAATCGTAACCGTATAGGTTTTGGCCCATGATAATTTTTGAACTAGGTATTTCAGATACTGCATATTCTAAAACATCACGTACGGGACCAATAGGAGAGACGGCCATAGGAGGCCCACCGCTATATCCCCATTCATATGTCATTGGAACAACGAAGTTAGCAATCTCTCCAATGGCTTTATAATCATGTGCTTCATACCATTTGCCTTTTTGATCTCGACTTGTCTTCGGAGCTAAAGCCACAGACATGAGAAGTTGTTCATCTTGAAGACGCTTTTTTGCTTTCTGTAAGAATGCAATATAGGCTTCTTTATCTGCCGGACGCAAAAATTCGAAGTCAAAGTGAATGTCTCTGAAATTTTGTTCTTTCGCTGTTTTTACAATATTATTTAAGAGCGTATCTTGAACGTCTTTATTAGTTAAAATTGCTCGGCCGACTTCATCACTGAATGCACCGTTTTCAATATTAGCCAATACCATTAAGAAGATGACGTCATTTTCTTTAGCAATAGAACCTAAATTGTTAAGTGGAGGTGCCTTTAGAGAACCGTCTTTTTGCACTTCGAAGTTCGCTGGTCCGAGATAAGTAAGGTATTTTGCATTTTGATTAATCATTTTCTCTGTTTGAGGGGTGATTTTTCGATTGCTTGTTTCAACATACCCTAAAAACTCACCGTTTCTTTTGTTTGGGGAAGGGGGAATTAAGATGCGGCGGCCAGGTGTTAAGGGTGCTGTAACTGAAACATTGTTCGCATTGGCAATAGCCTGATAGCTAACGCCTAATTTTCGTCCTATTTTCCATATAGTGTCCCCAGCTTTTACTGTGTAGTAAGTACCGTTGATGGGAATAACCATAGATTGCCCGATGACGAGTTGATTTGGATTAGGTAATTCATTTGCTCTTATAATCTTTCCTGCGTCAATCTGGAACTGTTTTGCAATACTATATATACTGTCACCTGCTTTAACAGTGTAAATTTGCATAATAAAAAGCCTCCATTTCATATGACTTACTTCCATCATATGAGAAGGCTTTTTACTTAATTCATCAACTCAGTATGTTTGCAAATACGAGCATTTAATACGTTATGCATCATTCTTAAAGCAAAGGTATTGTCTTCATCTGCGTTTGAAGCAATACAATCTTCAGGCACAATTAAATTATACTCACGCATATAAGCATCGTTGGCTGAAAAAAGCACGCATATATTTCCCGCAATTCCTGTTAAAATAAGTGTATGCACATCGAGCTGTGATAGCAAAATATTTAAAGCTGTTCCATAGAAAATAGAATGCTTTGGTTTAATTAAAAAGTAATCAGCGTTTTGTGGTGAAATGTGATGTAGAATGGGTGAACTTACCTCATTTGTGCAGTGTGTTAAAATGGTTTCTAAGTTTGCTTGCCATAGCTTATAGTGGTCATTGACGTAAATAATAGGGATATGTTGAGACGAGGCATATTGTTTTAATTCGGCAATATTTTGAGCGATTATTAAAGATTTTTCAGCAAGTACTTTGCCGTTTTTGAATTGAAAATCGTTTAGCATATCAATAATAATTAAAGCAGTTTTAGCATTCTTCACACAAGGTCTCTCCTTTTCCTGATGTACATAGTAAATAGTTTGACTCAGAAAAAATATAATATGTAAGGTTGGATAAAAAGTGTTAAATGATGAAAAGTATATGAGGTTGGCAATTGATGAAGCATTAAAAGCTAAAGATAAATTAGAGGTTCCTATTGGAGCAGTTATTGTTCAAAATGATGAGGTGATTGCTGCAGCTTATAACTTACGAGAAACAGAACAGCGATCAGTTGCTCATGCGGAACTTTTAGCCATTGATGAAGCATGTAAGAAACTAGGAACATGGAGGTTGGAAGACGCTACGTTATATGTCACCTTAGAACCATGTCCGATGTGTGCAGGTGCTATTGTATTATCCAGAGTGAAAAGAGTTGTGTTTGGCGCTTATGATCCTAAAGGTGGCTGCGCTGGAACATTGTTAAATTTATTAGAGTTTGAAAAGTTTAATCATCAAGCAGAAGTAGTAGGAGGTATGCTAGAAGAAGAATGCGGGAGCCTCTTAACGACTTTTTTTCGTGAGTTACGTCAACGAAAAAAGGCTGGAAAATAGCGCTAAAAAAGTAAGTTTTCTATAGCGGTTGCATTTTTGAATGAAAAGACGTATACTTGTAAATGCATCAACTTGATGCCCAAACTATTGGTTTCAACTTTGCCGTGCTAAGCGGGGAGGTAGCGGTGCCCTGTACTCGCAATCCGCTCTAGCGAGGCCGAATTCCTTCTTGAGGTTAGCTCATCTTAGGGCCTGCCTTAAGTAAGTGGTGTTGACGTTTGGGTCCTATGCAATGGGAATCTGTGAACCCTGTCAGGTCCGGAAGGAAGCAGCAGTAAGCAGAACCTCTCATGTGCCATGGGGTCGCCTGAACCGAGCTAACTGCTTAAGTAACGCCTGGGGTGGCTAATCGACGGAAGGTGCACGGCAGTTATATACATAAGTTTAGTCTACTCTGTGAGAGTAGGCTTTTTATTTTATCTCTTACTATTTTGAAAAAAAACCTCATAATACGCTATAATGAGAACTAATGAATTATATTAAAAGGAGAGGATGTAGTGGCATATCAGGCTCTGTACCGTGTATACCGTCCTCAAAGCTTTAACGACGTAGTCGGTCAACAACATATTATCAAAACACTTCAAAATGCCCTTGTCCAAGAAAAATTTTCGCATGCGTATTTATTTTCTGGGCCTCGAGGGACAGGGAAGACAACAGCTGCTAAAATTTTAGCGAAAGCCGTTAACTGTGAAAAAGCACCCATTGCTGAACCTTGTAATGAATGTGCAACTTGTCGGGGAATTACGGATGGTTCCATTTCTGATGTAATTGAAATTGATGCAGCCTCTAATAATGGAGTCGATGAAATTCGAGATATCCGTGATAAAGTAAAATATGCACCTAGTGCTGTTCGATACAAAGTGTACATTATTGATGAAGTTCATATGCTTTCAATTGGAGCTTTTAACGCTTTGTTAAAAACGTTAGAAGAACCTCCTGCACATGTCATCTTTATTTTAGCTACAACAGAGCCGCATAAAATTCCATTAACGATTATCTCCAGATGTCAGCGCTTTGATTTCAAACGCATTTCGCCAGAAGATATCGTATATCGAATGAAGGAAGTATTAGGTTCTGAAGAGCTAGAAGTAAGCGAGGATGCTCTTTACGAAATTGCGAAAGCTTCAGAAGGCGGCATGCGTGATGCACTTAGTCTTTTAGACCAAGCCATCTCGTATAGTACGGAGAAGGTGAGCTTAGAGGATGTTCTATCCATAACAGGAGCCGTATCACAGTCTTTTATTGTGAAGATCGTCCAAGCTATCTTTAACGAAAACATTGTAGAAGCGCTAGACTCTGTTGAAAGTTTGATCAAAAACGGAAAAGATCCAGCGAGGTTTGTAGAGGACCTCATCTTCTATTATCGTGATGTTCTGCTTTATCAAGCTTCAGAAGAAAATGCATATTTACTTGAAAAAGCAGCGGTTAACGAAGAGTTTAAAGAACTTAGTTCAAAAATGGATAGTGCCTTTATTTATAAAGTCATTGCTGAATTGAACCAAACTCAGCAAGAGATGAAATGGAGCAATCATCCTCGAGTGCTACTTGAAGTAGCTTTAGTAAAATTAGCTCAAAGTTCTACAAATCAAGAGGGTGCTCTTCCATATCAAGACATTTTGCAAAAAATGAATCAAATGGAAGCAGAACTGCAGCAGCTAAAAGAAAAAGGCATTCAAGTTGATCATACAGCTCAGGCAGCGCAAACAGAGAAAAAACAGACAAGACAGTCAAGAAGTCAGTACAAAACGCCTGTTGGAAAGGTAAATGAAGTTTTAAAAAATGCCACTCGGCAGAATTTAGAAACCATTAAGCGATCTTGGGCGCAGGTATTAGACACATTGAAACAACAAAATAAAGCTTCACATGCAGCGTTGTTATCTAACAGTGAACCGGTTGCGTCTTCAGATCAATCATTTATACTTAAATTCAAATATGAAATTCATTGCAAAATGGCTTCTGAAAATAACAACAATGTACGTGATAATTTAGAGAATATCTTATATACTTTAATTGGCAGCAAGCGTGAAATGGTTGCAATTCCAGAAAGTGAATGGGATAAAGTAAGAGAAGAGTTTCTTCAAGGACAGCAAAGTGATGGGTCATCAGGTCAACCACAGGAGGAAGACCCCGTGGTTGCAGAAGCGAAAAAGCTATTTGGAGAAGACTTAATCGAAATTCAAGAGTAAATTTAGGAGGAATGTTCATATGATGAAAGGCATGGGCAATATGCAAAAAATGATGAAACAAATGCAAAAAATGCAAAAAGATATGCAAAAAGCGCAGGAAGAGTTAGCTGAAAAAACTGTTGAAGGTACAGCTGGCGGTGGAATGGTAACAGTTGTGGTTAACGGTCAGAAACAAGTAATTGATGTAAATATTAAAGAGGATGTAGTAGATCCTGAAGATATTGAAATGCTACAAGATTTAGTACTAGCAGCAACAAATGACGCATTAAAACAAATGGACGATTTAACAAATAACACAATGGGTCAATTTACAAAAGGTTTAAATATTCCAGGACTTTAATAAGGTGGTTGCCACGTGCATTATCCAGAACCAATATCAAAGCTTATAGATAGTTTTATGAAGTTACCCGGCATTGGTCCAAAAACAGCTGTTCGCTTAGCGTTCTTTGTTTTATCTATGAAAGAAGATACGGTATTAGATTTTGCAAAAGCATTAGTTAATGCGAAGCGAAATTTAACCTATTGTTCAGTTTGTGGGCATATCACAGATCAAGATCCTTGCTACATTTGTCAAGATCAGCGTAGAGAGCGCAGTGTGGTGTGTGTCGTGCAAGACCCTAAAGATGTCATTGCAATGGAGAAAATGAAAGAATATAACGGCTTGTATCATGTCCTGCATGGCGCAATTTCACCTATGGAAGGAATAGGGCCTGAAGATATCAAAGTACCAGAGTTATTAAAAAGACTTCAAGATGATGAGATTCAAGAAGTGATTTTAGCTACTAACCCGAATATAGAGGGCGAAGCTACGGCTATGTATATCTCTAGGCTCTTAAAGCCGACAGGAATTAAAATTACTAGAATTGCTCATGGGTTACCCGTCGGAGGAGACCTTGAGTACGCGGACGAAGTAACATTATCTAAAGCCCTAGAAGGTAGAAGAGAAGTATAACGAGGTACTTGCATATGTTTTTTAAACGAAAAGGTTGGCTACGCAAAGAGTACGATGATGAATTTGTGAAGACTTTTATGCAAGTAAAGCAGGAATGGAGTCACAAAACTTCAATGGTAGAAAGAAGTGTAGATCCTTCAGAAGAGGTAATGGTAGATATTCGATTAGCCAAAATGAAGTATCTTTTTCTATTAAAAGAAGCCAAACATCGAAATATTTCAATTAACAGGATGTCATAGAGGCATCCTGTTTTGTTGTCTTTATAAAATAAGGATTTCCCTCCGTGAAATAGTGCTTTTTTTGAATGCTTGGACATATATATAAGGTAACTTATCTGCTTTAAGAAGGAGGCAACATGCTAAATCATCCTATTGTAGTTGTGTCTTTTTTAATAGGGCTAATCATTCTACTCTTAGTAACAGGTGGTGTTGAAAAAATGCTTCGAGTCATTGGAAATTTATCGATTAAGCTTATTATTGGCGTTTTGCTGCTTTTCTTTATTAACATCTTTGGCGTACAGTTCGGTATTCATATTCCTATTAATTTCCCCACAGCTATTGTTTCAGCTATTTTAGGTATTCCAGGAATAGCTGCCCTACTTGTTATTAATAATTTCATATTATAATTTGGAAGAATATCCAAAATAAAAGTTTTCTGGAATCTTTTCGAGAAAACTTTTATTTTTTTTGAAAAAGTTGTTGACCAACAAGTTATCAGATGTTATATTTATATACGTCGCTAAGACAGTAACGAAAAATAACTCGAAAATAACTTAAAGAAAAAAGTTGTTGACAAGTTATTCTTAAGGTGGTAAGATAAGAAAGTCGCCTTGAGACAAGAGTTCTTTGAAAACTGAACGAAATAGTAAACGTCAACGTTAATTTTTATTTTTTTAAATGAGCAAGTCAAACATTTCTTCGGAGAGTTTGATCCTGGCTCAGGATGAACGCTGGCGGCGTGCCTAA
>NZ_JBOZGL010000021.1:0-18898 GCF_050846855.1 Priestia sp. TGN 0903 | reverse complement strand
ATGTTTGACTTGCTCATTTAAAAAATAAAAATTAACGTTGACGTTTGTCGCTTTGTTCAGTTTTCAAAGTTCAACCGTTGCTCTGAAGCAACTTTATTAGTATAACATTCTATTATTTTGATGTCAACATCTTTTTTAAGATGTTTCTCTCAACTGCGCTGTTCATCAGCGACATTTAATAATTTACCATATATAATATATAGAGTCAATCGTTTTTCTAAAAAACTTTATAAATAAAAAAGTTAATGAAGTAAACCTTCAGTAAAGTAACCAATTAACCTCTATTACAATAGCAATCTAGCCGCTATGCAGTTTTCTTATCTTACCATAAAAAAAAAGCCCAGTCATTAAACTGAGCTTTTTTATTTAAACTATTCTGCTAAGAACGCGAAATAGAGTATGAAGATGATACAGAGAGCATACATAATGGGATGCACTTCTTTTCCACGCTTGCTGCATAACATTGTAATAGGATAAAAGATAAAGCCAACCGCAATGCCTGTTGCAATACTGTACGTTAATGGCATCATGATCACCGTGAAAAATGCCGGAACTGCCACTTCGAACTCTTTCCAATTGATTTCTCCTAAGTTTGACACCATCAGAGCTCCTACCGTAATTAAAGCTGGCGCAGTAACAGCTGGTGTTACGACCGCTAACAACGGAGAAAAGAACAGTGCAACTAAGAAAAACGCCGCCGTTACAATTGCAGTAAATCCTGAACGTCCGCCCGCTGCTACTCCAGCCGTAGACTCTACGTAAGCTGTTGTTGATGAGGTACCAAGAACAGCACCAACTACAATCGCACTAGAATCTGCCAATAACGCTCTGCCCGCTCGCGGAAGCTTATTATCTTTCATAAGCCCAGCTTGACTCGCTACAGCAACCATCGTACCTGCTGTATCGAAGAAATCAACGAATAAGAAAGTTAAAATGACGACTAGCATCTTTACAGTAAAGATATCACCGATATTTTGGAAAGCTGCCCCAAACGTCGGGTCAAGACTAGGAACCGATGAAACCACTGCTTTAGGTGTATCAATTAACCCAAAAGCCATACCTGCTACAGCCGTTACAATCATACCGATAAATACAGCTGCATTTACTCGAAGCACCATTAATACAATAGTAATGACAATACCAAAAACCGCAAGTAATGTTGTTGGGTTCGTCAAATCACCCAGTCCAACGAATGTGGCATCATCTTTGACGATGATTCCCGCACCTTTCATACCAATAAAACTAATAAATAAACCAATACCTGCTCCAACAGCCATTTTTAATTCAATAGGAATAGAATTAATAATTTTTTCTCGCAGGCTTGTTAATGTTAAAAGAATAAAAATAACACCTGATATCATAACACCCGTTAAAGCCGTCTGCCATGGAATTCCCATCGTCAGAACAACTGTATAAGCAAAAAATGCGTTTAATCCCATACCTGGAGCTAATGAAATTGGATATCTACCAAGCACTCCCATAACAATTGATCCCAAAGCTGCCGCTAAAGCAGTAGCTGTAAATACAGCCCCTTGGTCCATTCTCATACTGTCAGGTAGATCCTTTACATCACTTAGTGATAGCACAGATGGATTAACAAATAAAATGTAAGCCATAGATAGAAAAGTTGTAAGGCCAGCTATAAACTCTTTTCGGTAGCTAGTACCCAGCTCTTCAAAACGAAAATACTTCTTCACGTTTTTTCCTCCCTTTATAGAAGCCGCATGCACTTAGGCAAGCCATAAAAAATGCCTCTACACTATGGCGCGTAAAGGCATAAAATCGACTAAAAGAGAAATGTATGAGCAAAAAACAAAAGATTTTTATACATACATGTATTACTTTCTCGTAGTCAAGCCATTTACGGTAGCTCGGTAGAAACTTTTGGGCCTTATCCCCAAGATTATACGACATTAAAGCTATATCTCGCTGTTTTATGTTACTATCCTACCATTAACTTTTTAAAAAAGTCAACAAAAAACGAACATTCTTATAAAAGAATGTTCGTTTGTTCGGTTTTCTTACATATTATTCCCATTCAATTGTTGCAGGTGGCTTACTTGTAATATCATACACTACGCGGTTAATATGCTTAACTTCGTTTACAATGCGCGTTGAGATAACTTCAAGCACATCCCAAGGAATACGCGCCCAGTCAGAAGTCATACCATCAATCGATGTAACAGCACGAATACCGATTGTGTAATCATACGTACGAGCATCTCCCATTACACCTACACTGCGGATGTCAGGAAGAACCGTAAAGTATTGCCAGATATCGCGCTCTAAGTCTGCTTTTGCAATCTCTTCACGTAAAATAGCATCCGACTCACGTACAATTTCTAACTTCTCTTCCGTAATTGCACCAAGTACACGAATACCTAGACCTGGTCCTGGGAAAGGCTGACGCCAAACGATGTTATCAGGAATACCTAATTCAGAACCTAATGCACGTACTTCATCTTTGAATAGCGTGTTTAACGGTTCGATTAGTTTGAACTGCATATCTTCCGGTAATCCACCTACATTATGGTGAGATTTAATCGTTTGAGCTGTAGCTGTCCCACTCTCGATAATATCTGTGTATAGCGTACCTTGAGCTAGGAAATCAAACCCTTTTAATTTAGCAGCTTCGTCATCGAATACATAAATAAATTCATTACCGATGATTTTACGCTTTTGTTCAGGATCTGATACACCGCTTAATTTTTCTAAGAAGCGATCTTTTGCATCGATTTTAATTACGTTCATATTAAAGCCTTCGCTAAATGTTTCCATTACGCTTTCAGCTTCACCTTTACGTAATAAACCGTGATCTACGAACATACATGTTAACTGATCACCAATTGCTTTGTGAATTAATACAGCTACTACCGAAGAGTCTACTCCGCCGCTAAGTGCGCAAAGTACTTTTCTATCTCCAACTGTTTCACGGATTTTATCCATTTCAACTTCAATGAAGTTCTCAATTGACCAGTTTGCTTCAGCATGACATACTTCAAACACGAAGTTCTTTAAGATATGGTTACCGTGCACTGAATGGCGAACTTCTGGATGAAACTGCACTCCGTACATATTCTTTTCTTTGTTACTCATTGCGGCAATTGGACAAGATGGGCTAGTTGCGTCCACTTCAAAACCAGCTGGTGTTTCTACAACTAAATCACCGTGACTCATCCAAACAACTTGTTCTTTTGGCAACTCATGGTACATTAATGAATCGTTTTGTACGTTAATCGCTGCTTTACCATATTCACGATGGCTAGCACCTTCTACCTTCCCACCAAAATGATGAGTCATTAATTGCATTCCATAACAAATACCTAAAACAGGAATACCTAATTCAAAAATGTTTTCATCGCAGTGAAATGCGTTTTCACCGTACACACTGTTTGGGCCTCCAGAGAAAATAATTCCCTTTGGATTTAATGCTTTAATCTCTTCTGCTGTAATTGTGTGCGGATGCAATTCACTATATACTCCGAACTCGCGAATGCGACGCGTAATCAGTTGGTTATATTGACTACCAAAATCTAATACAACAATCATGCCTTCCATCTTGTTCACCTCTCCGAATGTGTAAATAATCACTTGTTATTATGCCCTAAAATATAAAAAAAACTAGACTTCTCCCTCAAAAAACAAAGGCAGAAGTCTAGTTGAGCACGACGTTTATCGTCAAATAGACTGTTCTGCCTTCATAGTCAGATCGTTTAAGGTGACCCGGTAGAGACTCTCGAACCATATTATCGAGGATATATGAAGGTATACGAAACATTTATAGTAAGTTCGAGAATATTCTATCAATCCGCGAAACAATGGTCAAGAACTCGTTTTTTTGATTAAATTTTCCCACAATTCAATCGACTCTTTCCATTCTTTTATGGAATCTGCATTTCGATATAAAACCCGCTCGTATTTTTCCGTTAATTTTAGCATATTTACCGTATTTAATTTTTCGTCTACTTCTCCTGCAAAGTCGCGCAGCGTTTGATTTTCTTGCCGTTTTAGTCCATTTGCAGCGAGTCTTTTAAGTAAAAAAGCATACGCTGATTCAAAGGTTTCCACACTCTCTTTCTTTTTATAAAAAGAGATATAAAAAGGTAAAAACCATTTAAATCGATTGAGATATATTACTATTAACATAACTACAATCAGTCCGTAGAAAAGCACTTTCCATTTCATAGACAACTTAGCATTTTGAAGAGAAGCTGTTTTTTCTTTCTCTCTTTTCTCTTGTGCCGGAAGCTCTTTCTTCTTAGGCTGCTCCTTGACTTGCGCTTCTTGTTTCTCTTCTTTCCTTTGACTATTTTCACTAGAGTTGTTAGGTTGGCTATCTACAAAATCATAAGGATTAGAAAAACTTTTTGTTGGTTCAAAAGGTACCCAGCCCGCTCCTGGAAAATAGACTTCGACCCAAGAATGAGCATTATTTTGTGTAATTTCATAGGTTGTCCACTTACTACTTCCTGAAATAACGGTGGCATCACCTTCTGTATAGCCCTTTACCCACCGAGCAGGAATATCTAATGAACGAAGCAGCACGACCATAGAAGTAGAGAAGTTATCACAGTATCCTCTTTTTGTATCAAATAAAAATTGATCCACATAATCTTTATTCTTCGTAGGAATTGGAACATTTTCAGTATCATATACATATGGATTGGATCGGAAGTATTCTTCAACGGCTTTTGCTTTTTCATAGCGATTGTTTTTATTTTTTGTTATCGTACGAGCTAAATCCTTTACTCGTTTTGGCAAATTAGCAGGAAGCTGTGTATACCTTGCTATAAATTCATTATTATTCTCTAGACTCTCTGACTTTTTCTCCTCTGCTTGCTGAAGAAGCCCGGTATCAAACACAGGATATTTATACGTTAGCTCATACGATTGAACAGTAACAAGTTTGTCATTTTGATAAGGATATAATTTTTCATTTGTCGGTGTAACATCGGTTTGAATGCCATTTTTTAAGGTTAGAGACAGCAGTTGAGGAACATGCATAAGATGAACAGAAGGCTGCGAATAGGTAACTTCTGCTTTTCTTACTTCTCCTGCAACACTTGAATCATATTGAGGGAGTAAGTTTTCATTTCCTTTGAAAGGCACTTTTTCTTCCTCTTTAGACAGCTCCCAGCCCTTACCTGTATACACATCCTTCGTTTCAATACGCCAATAGTGCTCATCCTCTACTTTAGCTGTAAACACAACCGTATCATCATTGACAAAGGATCCCCCCAATTTAGAATCGTCCATATCATAGCCAATTCGTTGACCGCTTGCAGATTCTCCCTGTCCTTGATTTGTTGTGTGAGCTGCAATAAAAGGGACCGGATCTGGCCACTGCGGACCTGGTTTAGGGGCGAGATAAGCAAGCACAATGACAATGGCTAAAAAACTGCCTAGAAAAAGAAACGATCGTTTTCTATTTTCTAAACGCTCGGTGCTAGCACCTTTTATACGTTCAGGATTGATGCGAAGCATGGCTACTAATAAAAATCCGATAATCGTCACGCGAATAATAGCAGCTCCGGCATCGTAAGTAGAAAAGGTATCCAATACGGTAATATACAAAATGGTTAAGAAGAAAAAGAAGAAAATTCTTTTTTGATAAAAGATCCAGTATCGAATTAAATAAGCCATAATCCAAAGCAGGATAAAAAATAAAGTGGTCCTCATTTCAAAGGATAAATTCGCTATATTCCACTCCATGATACTTTGTACATCTGACTGAAGAATTTCCAAAAGTCTTGGAAGCCATTCTGAAGAAAAGAAGGCACCTTGGAAATAGAGATTGTGAAGTGAAAACAAAATAAACAACATGCTCCCTAACGTCATCACAATAAACGGCAATCGAAACGTTAAGCTCAAAAAACAGTAAGCGACAAACAGGATAAAGTATTGAATTTGATTCGTATCAGTGACTTCATTTAAAGGGAGAAGCCATTCCACTAATAAAAAGAAAGCTCCCGCGTATAATAAGACGTTTTTTACATACCAAGCTGATTTATTCACTTATTTCCGCCCTCACTTCCTTTAGTGATAGAGGAAGATCAATATGAACGACTTCAATCGTTAAAGCAGAAGATTGTATGCCATTGACAATAACTGTCTCTTCGTCACTAAGCCCCGCTCCTTCATTTTTAACGACAATGAGTGAAGCCTTAGCATGAGGGCTCAGCTTGGATTGAATCTGGCCAATAAGAGTCCCTGTAACCTGACTGACAATTACCATAAAAGAATGCTGCTTTTGAATAGCAATATTCTGAAATTCTGTTTCGAATGCTCGATTGCTAATAGGCTGTGCACGTGCTAAGTGATGCAACAGGTTATCAGCCTCCCTTTGTTCAGAGGTTTTCTGCGAAAAAAGGGCATCTCCAGCTAAAAGAAAATCGACTTTTTTACGCTTGGTTTCTTCATGAATGAGCATGGATGCCAGAAAGCTCATTCGCTCTTCAAAGTATAGAGGGCCCATAACATCTGCAATGATAATTATACTCCGTTCATGATAATGACCAAACTCTTTAGAAATCAACGTAGCTTTACGAGCCGTCGCCTTCCAATCGATAGACCCTAATCGGTCACCCGGCTGGTATTCTCTAATGCCTGTCACTAACGTAGTAGATTGATTCCCCGTCGAAACTTCATTTTTTCCTTCTTCTATTCCCGCTAAAAGAAACGGGATATCTATCTCATGGATTTGAGGATACACGACAAACCGCTGCTGCAGTAGAAAATATGCCTTCTTTTTTACGATGCCTAATAAATCACTAATTTCAATTGAAATCGTAAAAAATTCATATTCTCCTCTTTCTACAAACGATCTTTCATACGGAATAACAGCGTTTCGTTGAAAAAGCGGATAAATTGTTCTTTCTTCTTGATCTAAAAGGTTACTCTCCTCTTTCACCGCTGCCATATAAACAGGAAAAGCCGAGGAGCGTGTAATGTGAATGTCATAAGAAAGATGATCTCCAGCGGATCGAGGCTGTAGCTTCACATCACGAGCAACATTCCACTTCTTCAACGGATAGAGCAACACGGCTACCGCATATAATCCAAAAGGTAAGAAGCTATAAAATAAAAACCAGCTGACAAAGCCTCCTTGAAACATGGCGTAAGAAAACGTAGCGGTAAAGATGCAGAATAAAACGAACCAGTCTCTACCTTTGTTCCATATCACTTTTATATACTGTTTCATAAATTATCCTCTTACCTTTTAACAGGTACTTTCGTATCAGCCATAATTTGCTTCATCACATCACTCGCTGTTAAACCGCTGTACTGAGTATCAGGTCTTAGCGTTAAGCGATGTGCACACACATACGAAGCAAGCTCTTGAACATCATCAGGAAGACAGTAATCTCTTCCCTTTACTAACGCATATGCTTGAATAGCCTTCATAAAGGAAACCGTGCCACGAGGACTGATACCTAATGAAACATGTGGATGAGAGCGAGTTTTGCGAATAATTTCAATGATATAGTTCTTGATCGTATCATCTACATAAATACTGCTTACAGCTTTTTGAGCCTGTACTAATTCTGGAACGCTCATAACAGGTTTGACATCTTCAAGATTAACTTGAGTCGATACGCCATTTAAAATTTGAAGCTCCTCTTCTTGCGTAGGATACCCCATGCTTAGTTTGAATAAAAAACGATCCAGCTGCGCTTCCGGCAAATGATAGGTCCCATCAAAATCAACGGGATTTTGAGTAGCCATCACAAAAAAAGGCGCCGGAATTTCCCGGGTGATACCATCGGTTGTTACATGATGCTCAGCCATTGCTTCTAAAAGCGCCGATTGTGTTTTAGGAGAAGTCCTGTTAATCTCATCAGCGAGTACTATGTGGCTCATGATAGGACCTGGACGAAAATGAAATTCCATGTCTTTTGGACTGTAAATAGAAACACCTGTTACGTCGGACGGCAGCAAATCAGGCGTGAATTGAATTCGTTTAAATTCCGCATCAATTGATTTGGCCAGTGCCTTCACTAGCATCGTTTTTCCTACACCCGGTACATCTTCAAGCAAAATATGGCCCTCGGCAAGCAAAGCAACCAAACTCAACGTAGATACGTGACGTTTTCCAATCACAATTTGATCGATGTTTTCTAATACTTGGTTTAATTTATTATTAATATGATCGAGCTGAATCAACGAAGCTCCCCCTTAAAACTCAGTTAAGCCTTGAGTTTAGTAAGTTTTCCAATAAACATAGTACTATCTTAACAAATTTTAAAAAAATCTGAAAATATTAACGCACACAAAAAAGCGACCAAGTGAGTACTTGGTCGCTTTTTTAGGTAGGGCAGTGATTACATCATGCCGCCCATTCCACCCATGCCGCCCATGTCAGGCATTGCAGGAGCTCCGCCTTCTTCTGGCTTGTCAGCAACAACTGCTTCAGTTGTTAAGAACATAGCCGCTACAGAAGAAGCATTTTGAAGAGCTGAACGCGTTACTTTTGTTGGGTCAACGATACCAGTGTCTAGCATATTTACCCACTCGCCAGTTGCAGCGTTGAATCCAGTTCCAACTGCTTCGCCTTTTAGACGCTCAACGATTACTGATCCTTCTAAACCAGCGTTGTGAGCGATTTGACGTACAGGCTCTTCAATCGCACGCAATACGATGTTGATACCTGTAGCAGTGTCACCGTCAGCTTCGATGCTTGCTACTTTATTATAGATATTTACTAATGCAGTACCACCACCAGCTACGATACCTTCTTCAACCGCAGCACGCGTAGAGTTTAATGCATCTTCAATACGTAATTTACGTTCTTTTAACTCAGTTTCAGTTGCCGCACCAACTTTAATTACAGCTACGCCACCAGCAAGTTTTGCTAAACGCTCTTGTAATTTTTCACGGTCAAACTCTGAAGTTGTTTCTTCAAGCTGAGCTTTGATTTGGTTTACGCGTGCTAGGATATCTTCTGCGTTTCCTGCACCGTTTACAACTGTTGTATTTTCTTTTGTTACAACAATTTTAGAAGCGCGACCTAATTGATCGATGCCTGCTGTTTTTAAGTCAAGACCAAGCTCTTCAGTAATTACTTCTCCGCCTGTTAGAATAGCAACGTCTTGTAGCATTGCTTTACGACGATCACCGAAACCAGGAGCTTTAACAGCTACAGCTGTAAATGTACCGCGAAGTTTGTTCACAACTAATGTTGCTAAAGCTTCACCTTCTACGTCTTCAGCAATGATTAATAGAGGCTTGCCTTGTTGAACAACTTGCTCTAATACCGGTAAGATTTCTTGAATGTTACCGATTTTTTTGTCTGTGATTAAGATGTATGGATCATCTAATACAGCTTCCATTTTATCTGAATCAGTTACCATGTAAGGAGATGCATATCCACGGTCAAACTGCATACCTTCTACCACTTCTAATTCAGTTGTGAAACCTTTTGATTCTTCAAGTGTGATAACGCCGTCGTTACCAACGCGCTCCATTGCTTCAGCAATTAATTGACCTACTTCTTCGTCAGCTGCTGAGATAGCCGCTACTTGAGCAATTGAATCTTTACCTTGAATTGGTTTAGAGATTGCTTTTAGTTCTTCAACCGCTACAGCTACTGCTTTTTCCATACCTTTACGGATACCCATTGGGTTAGCACCAGCCGTTACGTTTTTAAGACCTTCTCTGATCATTGCTTGCGCTAAAACTGTTGCAGTAGTTGTACCGTCACCAGCAACGTCGTTTGTTTTGCTAGCAACTTCGGCTACTAATTTAGCACCCATATTTTCAAATGCGTCTTCTAATTCGATTTCTTTTGCAATTGTTACACCGTCATTTGTAATAAGCGGTGAACCGAATTTCTTTTCCAATACAACGTTACGACCTTTTGGTCCAAGCGTTACTTTTACAGCATTTGCTAATGTATCTACACCACGTAGCATTGCGCGACGTGCTTCTTCGCTAAATTTAATGTCTTTTGCCATGTTCTTTGACCTCCTCAAGATGTTCTTAATAATCTATTTTTTACGTATGATAAGTTTGTGGTTAAAATTAGCCGATTACAGCTAAAATATCGCTTTCGCGTAAAATTAAGTATTCAGTACCTTCGTATTTTACTTCAGTACCCGCATATTTTGAGAAGATGATACGATCGCCCGCAGCTACTTCTAAAGCTACACGCTCACCGCTTTCTAATACTCGGCCTGTACCTACAGCAACAATTTTACCCTCTTGTGGCTTTTCTTTTGCACTGTCCGGTAACACGATACCGCTTGCTGTTTTTTCCTCAGATTTTACAAGTTCAATCACTACGCGATCACCTAATGGCTTTAACAAGTGAAACAACCTCCTCAAATAATATGTTTGCATTTTTATTAGCACTCAACCTCAACGAGTGCTAACACAATTATTATATTAAAACAAAGTGGGTTTTTTTTGCAAGTATTAAACAAAAAAAATTTAAAATTTACGACAACTACATATAATAGTCTTAGATTTCGACGATTTTGAGAAATAAAGCATTCTTTTCTCTGTTCAATAATATGTATGTTACAATACGAGCAAGAAGAAATTACTAACTTTACAGTACTTCTTCGACATATATACATAAAAACCTTTTAAAGGAGTATAGAAGATTGGAAAAACGTTATTGGTATGTTATCCTCACCTACATCCTTATGCAGTTTTCAGGAGTTGTTGGTATACCGCTGTTAAAATTAACAGGAATGTTTGATAACTATCCAGTTCGAACAGCGAATGTCATGCTTTTGACTTATTGGACTATCATTAGCTTTATCCTTGGTTTACTTATTGTCTTACTGCTGCTGCGCCGTGACATGTCCATGCGTATAGAACATGCTGGAAAAACGATTGCTGTTGTCTGGTCAGTCCTTGGGGTGTTTCTCGCTATGGCTGGTCAAGCTGTAGCAGGTATGATTGAGCACGCTCTTGGCATTACCCAAGTATCTGAAAACACACAAAATATTGTTAATCTTGTTAAAGCAACGCCGTTCCTTATTGTCGTTACGTCTGTTATTGGACCAATACTAGAAGAGATTATTTTCCGAAAGATTATTTTTGGTTCTCTTCACAAACGATACAATTTCTTTATCTCTGCATTTATTAGTTCCCTTATTTTCGCTGCGGTACACTGGGATTTTAAACATTTACTTGTGTATACAGCTATGGGATTTGTATTTGCATTCCTTTATGCAAGGACGAGACTAATTGTTGTACCTATTATTGCTCATGTTTTGATGAATACAATCGTTATTTTATCTCAAACTATTTTTGCAGATAAAATTATAGAAATGCAAAAACAAGCAGAACAAATGCAGTTCATTTTTGGAGGCATGTTTTTATGAAGAATATCCCTTTAACACGAGGGTTTATTTATATTATTATGGGGATTTTATTCACCTACTTGGCAATTCAAAATGCCCAGGAAACCGTCTGGAATTTCCCCACAATCTTATTTGCACTCGTAGCCGCATTCGATTTCAGGTTTGCGGTTCGCATCTTTATCTTGCACTACAAAATTAAAAAATTGCAGCAGCAATATAAAAATCAAGATGATTCATCCAAATAAAAAAACCACTGTTTCAGTGGTTTTTTTACATACTAACATCTTCTCTTTCTTGCTCTGCCCTTGCCTTTAACACTTTGCGATACGAAATGCGGGAAATAATGATGCTGATTTCATACAAAATTAAGAGCGGCACTGTCACCATCATGTGCGAGAGCAATTCCGGTGGTGTAATAAGTGCGGCAATAACTAGCAGTACGAAATAGGCATATTTTCGAATTTGAGATAAAAACATAGGCGTTATAATTCCTAAACGCGTCAAAAACATAACGACGACAGGAAGCTGAAACAACAAGCCAAAAGGCAGTGTGAGCTGCATTAAAAAAGAAAAGTATTCATTAATGCCAATCACTTGGTTTACATTCAGCTCATCAGAAACGCGCGTCATAAAATCAACGACAAATGGAAACAACACAAAATAAGAAAAAGAGACACCGCCGATAAAGAGAAAAATGGAAACAGGAATATATCCAAGCGTTACCTTACGCTCTTTTTCATATAAACCAGGACTAATAAATGCCCAAAGTTGATACAGTGCAACAGGAGCTGCAAGTACACAGCCGATAATAACAGCAAATTGCATATAAATCTTAACTGGATCTGTTAACCGAAATGCATTCATCGTTAAATTCTTTGCCTCATCAGCATGCTGTAAATAGACAATAACCTTATCCGCTATAAAAAAGCCGCCAATTGTGGCAATCACAAAGAAAAATAAAACAATTAAAATGCGTTTTCGCAGCTCTCCTATATGATCATATATTGACATTTCTTGTTCGGTCATACTATGATCACCCTTTTACTCTTTGTCATCTACTTGACGCTGTTTATCTTTTTCACGATCTTCTGATGCACCGCTAGCGGCATGCTTAAACTCTCTAAGCGTTTGGCCCACTGATCTTCCTAGCTCCGGTAACCGTTTCGGTCCAAAAATAAGCAGTGCTACAATCGCAATAATAATCCAACTGCCTGCTCCAATCCCCATATTCCCACTCTCCTTATTAATTTAGACTTAAGGAAATCGTAACACAGTCCGCCTTATTCAACAGGATAATTTTTCAAAAAGTAGACGAGCGACTGTAATTCTACAGCAAGATCAATATGATGGAGTCGAATCTCATCCGGTACGTTTAAGCGTGCAGGAGTAAAGTTTAAAATTCCTTTAATTCCGCAACTCACTAAACGATCAGTAATTTGCTGAGCAACAGTGGCAGGAACGGTTAGAATCGCTACTGAGATGTCATCACTCATATAATCTTCCAATTGGTCAAGATGATAGACCGGCACGTCGCCTACTTTCGTACCGACTTTATCTTCTATCACATCAAAAGCGCACTCAATTTTGGTGTTATTATTTTTAATAAAATTATAATTTAAAAAGGCCGTTCCTAGATTCCCTACGCCAATCAGTGCTACTTTCGTTACTTCATCTTGGTCTAACGTTTTACGGAAAAATGTAAGTAAATAATTCACATTGTAGCCGTATCCCTTTTTTCCTAATGCACCAAAGTAAGAAAAGTCCCGACGAATAGTAGCAGAATCCACTTTCACTGCCTCACTTAACTCCGCTGACGACACACGCTGTTTACCAGAAGCATGCAAATTTTTCAAAAAACGATAATAAAGCGGCAATCGTTTAGCCGTTGCTTGTGGTATTTTTAATTGTTCAGTGTTCACGTTGTACCCCCTCAGTTCATGTATGTCATTACTAACATTTTCAAGTCATATTGCATTACCTTTCACAAAGCATCAACCGCTTTGAGGTAGCGCTTCCAATTCTCTCTCTTTTCTCTTGTTTTATATATACTCCGCTTCACACCTCGACGGCTTTTGTCTATTCAGCACTCCTTAAAGTCGGTATGTAGAACGAAGCAATTAGCCCTTCAAAGGATCGGTTTGTTAGTCATGACGGATTTTTTTACATCCATCATAGATAAGTTCAGAGATGCACTTATCTCTTATTTTAACATAGTATCCTGTATAAAATGTGCAGGTAAAATCATTTTATTTCATGAATCAAAACATTCGCTTCATCATTTGTCCTTGTCCCTCTACAAATTACAAACGCTTGTAGGAAGAACTTGTAGTTAAAAATATGTTAAAATACACTATGGATATACTACTAGAGGTGAAAAAATGATTATTCTACAATTGAACGGTATTACAAAATACTATGGGGCAGAACCCATTTTATCGAATATAAAGTTAGAAGTACAATCAAAAGACCGCATTGCCCTAGTGGGACGAAACGGTGCTGGTAAATCAACTTTATTAAAAATTATTGCTGAGCAGCTTTCCTATGACAGCGGAGAAATTATTAAACCTAAGGGTGTTTCCATTGATTATATGGGACAAGATACAGTTCTTGAGTCAACACTCTCCATATGGGAAGAAATGATGACTGTCTTTGCTCCATTAAAGAAGATGGAAAAAGAATTACGTACGCTTGAAACGAAGATGGGTGATCCAGACATTTTTAATGATTCAGTTCAATACGAAAAACTAACCAAAGAGTATGATCAGCTTCAAGTAACGTTTAAAGATTTAGGCGGCTATCAATATGAAGCGGATACACGATCTATTCTTCACGGTTTCCGTTTTTCAAACTTTGACTACAGCACCCCTATTTCCTCCTTAAGCGGTGGACAAAAAACGCGCCTGGCTCTTGCAAAACTGCTTTTAACAAAGCCTGATTTGCTTATTCTGGATGAGCCTACCAACCACTTAGATATTGAAACTTTAGCATGGCTGGAACAGTTTCTGCAAGGGTATGAAGGAGCTATTTTAATCGTTTCACATGATCGTTACTTCCTTGATAAAGTCGTAAATCAAGTGTATGAAGTCGTACAAAAAACAACGGTGAAGTACACGGGCAACTACTCTAAATACCTTGTACAAAAAGCAGAGCGATATGAAAAAGAGTTGCGTCAGTACGAAAAGCAGCAAGATGAAGTCGCAAAGCTGAATGATTTTATTCAGCGAAACATCGCCCGCGCATCGACTACAAAACGTGCGCAAAGCAGACGTAAACAGCTCGATCGAATGGAGTTAATAAATCGACCTAACGAAGGCGAAAAATCAGCTAGTTTTTCGTTTGAAATTGAACGTCAAAGCGGAAATGAAGTCTTAAATCTGGAAGATGTGTCTATCGGATATGATGAACACAACTATGTCGTCCAAGAGGCAAACCTTCGCATTAAAAAAGGGGAAAGCCTTGCGTTGGTTGGTCCTAATGGCGTGGGGAAATCAACTTTATTAAAAGGCATTGTGGATAAACTCAGCTTCAAGACTGGGACCATTTCCTTTGGCTCAAATGTAATGGTTGGTTATTACGACCAAGAGCAAGCCAATTTAACGTCTAATAAAACCGTTTTAAATGAACTTTGGGATGACTACCCAGCCAAACCTGAAAAAGAAATCCGTACAGCGCTTGGAAATTTTCTGTTTTCAGGTGATGATGTACTGAAAATCGTTTCCACGCTCAGCGGTGGTGAAAAAGCACGTTTGGCTCTTGCGAAGCTTATGCTTCAAAAAGCTAACTTCTTAATTTTGGATGAACCTACTAACCATCTTGATTTAGATAGCAAACAAGTACTCGAGAATGCGTTAATTGATTACCCAGGGACTCTATTATTTGTTTCACATGACCGTTATTTTATTAATCGTATTGCCAATAAAATAGCAGAGCTATCTCCTGAAGGAGTAGAAGAATTTCTTGGAGATTATGACTATTATGTAGAAAAGAAAGCAGAAATAGAGGAAATCAAAGAATTAGAAAATATAAAAGCAAACGAAGAACGTACGGTAAAAGTAGATAAACAGTCCTATAAACAAGATAAAGAACAAAAGAAATTGATGAGACAGCGAACGCGCCGCATTGAAGAAATTGAAACTGAAGTAAACAAATTAGAAGCCGCCCAAGCGGCGAATGAAGAACTTCTTTGTGACCCTGAAATTTATCAAAATCACGAAGAAGTATCAAGATTAAACGGTGAAAATGAAAAAATTTCTTCACAGTTATCCACATTAATGGAAGAGTGGGAAGAATTACAGCTGCTTCTAGAAGAGTAGCCTATATTTTTGCGTATCTATTCATCCTATTTACTTGTTCATGCGCTTAAGAGCAAGCTTTATCCACTCTGTGAATAAATAGTGGATATCTGTCTGATTTTCATAATTAAAACTTGTTGATAACAGGTCCGTGTACTGAGTGCACGGACTTTTCCACATAATTATCCACAGTCAATTCTAAATTTATTGAATATTGTTGATAAATCATTTTTATCCACAAAAAAAGACGAATGAGAAATAAATCTCATTCGTCACTTACTCTTCCAAGTCCAAACCGGGGTTTGCATTTAATGACATATCTGAACGTTTTCCTTGAGCAAATCTTACGCTTGCTGCTGCTCCAATCATTGCAGCATTATCCGTACATAGAGATAGCGGCGGGATAATAAGCTCAATATTTGATAGGGATTCAAATGCCTCTTCTAGCGCTGCTCTAAGCCCTTTATTAGCAGCAACTCCTCCTGCCAATAAAACTTGCTTAACGTTATATTCCTTCGCAGCTTTAACTGTTTTAGTTACTAACACATCAATGACACTCGCTTGAAAGCTAGCAGCAAGTGTTTGTGGAAGAATCTCTTCACCTTTTTGCTTCGCGTTGTGGACAGTGTTAATAACTGCTGATTTTAACCCACTGAAACTAAAATCATAGGATCCTTCTTCTAGCCAAGCACGCGGCAAATCAATTAATGGCTCTCCTTCATGTGCAAGGCGGTCAATATGAGGTCCGCCTGGATATGGAAGGTTTAACGTGCGGGCTACTTTATCGTAGGCTTCTCCTGCTGCATCATCTCTTGTTTCGCCAATTACTTTAAACTGACCGTGACTTTCCATGTATACAAGCTCCGTATGCCCTCCAGATACAACTAGCGATAAGAGCGGGAATTCTAGTTTTTTGATTAGCTGATTTGCGTAAATATGTCCTGCAATATGATGAACACCAATTAATGGCTTTTGATGTGCAAATGCTAGCGCTTTGGCTGCATTTACGCCAATAAGAAGTGCTCCCACAAGCCCTGGTCCTTCCGTTACAGCTATTGCATCTATATCTGCAAACGTCAAGTTCGCTTGATTTAAAGTTTCTTCAACTACTACTGTAATTTGTTCTACATGATGACGAGATGCAATTTCCGGTACGACACCGCCAAATCGTTTATGGCTTTCTATTTGAGAGGCCACCACATTGGCTACAATTTCATGACCGTTTCGAATCACAGCTGCTGCTGTCTCATCACAGCTTGTTTCTAATGCTAAAATTAATTGATTTTCATTCATAAATTCACCCACATAACTAATGCATCCTCATTGTTATCAGAATAATAATTCTTACGAATACCTCCAGGTTTAAAACCTAGCTTTTGATACAATGATTGTGCAATATGATTAGATACCCTAACTTCTAATGTCATTGACGTAGCACCTAGTTTTCGAAGAACGTCCATCACGTTGCGCAGCAGCAATTCACCGAGTCCCTTGCCTCGGTAGTCTGGCAATAGCGCAATGTTGGTTACATGTGCTTCGTCAATAACAATCCACGTTCCGCAATAACCAATAATATTTTCTCCTTCTTCCATCACAATGTAAGTTGAAAATTGATTATTGGTTAACTCATTTTGAAATGCTTCTGCACTCCAAGGTGTCGTAAAAGACTTCTCTTCGATTTTCACTACTTGATCAATATCTTTAACTTCCATTAAACGAAACTTAATTGTTAGTTTCATGTTATACCTTCTTTTATCCTTTTTGCTGTGAAGCAAGCCAGTTGGCTTCTGCTTCAGCTAAACGAATGTAGTTCGGAACAAAAGTATGCACAGACTGCGGCTCTTTCTTCATTCCTAAGAAAGCCAATTCACTTGGTCTTGGGTTAAACTGCTGAACATGGGCAAATACAGCTTGTTCACTCAACACTTCTTTTAACGCCTCTTCATGCATGGAAAGATCATTGCCTATGAATAAAATAGGTTTGTTGTATGACTTTAAATGTTCCGCCCAGTCCTTATTAATAACAAGTCGATCACTTTCAACTTCTACAAGACCTCGTTCGTTATTCCATTCATATAGTCCTGTATAAAGCTGCTGACGGCGCGCATCAAATAACGGAGCAATATATCCATCAAAATAACGACCGTTTGCTGCTAGTGCCTCAAGGCTAGATACACCTATTAAAGGAATATTTAAAGTCCAAGCAAGTGTCTTGGCAATGGTAACACCAATGCGTACACCGGTATAGGACCCGGGACCGTGTGCCACTACAATACGGTCTAGCTCGCTTGGCGCAATATCACAATCTTTTAACAAAGATTCCACAGCGTTCATCACACGAACAGAGTGATTCTTTTTTAGATTCGTAATAATTTCTCCAATTACTTTGTTTTCTTCAACGACAGCAACACCCATGACAAAATTGGATGTATCAATGGCTAACATTTTCATCTTTTAAAAAGCTCCTTACATATTTCAACGTACCGACTGCCTATCGCTTTTACAAGGATTTTACGAGTCGTTTCGTTTTCATGGTAAATATTGATTTGAATATATTCATTAGGAAGCTGCTCTTCAATCAGGTGAGCCCACTCCACGACCGTCACGCCATCTCCTTCAAAATACTCATCGAACCCTAGGTCTTCAAATTCATCCCCTAGACGGTACACATCCATATGGTAAAGAGGAAGGCGACCGCTTTTGTATTCTTTAATGATAGTAAATGTCGGGCTATTCACATTGCGTTCAATTCCTAAGCCTTTAGCTAAACTTTTTGTGAATGTTGTCTTTCCAGCTCCCAAATCACCTTCAAGCAGCAGCACGTCACCAGCTTCTAATAAAGTTGCTAGACGAGCAGCCAGCTGATTAGTTTCATCAGGAGACGTAGACATAAACGTAAATTCATTAATCTCTGTCATTCATTCAGAACCTCATTTCAATCTGTATATATATATTGTAAACGTTGTGGACTATACATATCCAGTAAGAAATCCAACAATCTTTAACATCGCAATTCTACAAAGAAATTTCTTTGTATATAAAAAATTCCTTAGGATTGCTCCTAAGGACGGTAAAGTTTTATATAAAAATGGTTCAAACAATAAAAAAGACGAAACACATTGTTTCGTTTCTAAAACATGGCGGTCCCGACGGGAATCGAACCCGCGATCTCCTGCGTGACAGGCAGGCATGTTAACCGCTACACCACGGGACCATGTTGGTTGCGGGGACAGGATTTGAACCTGCGACCTTCGGGTTATGAGCCCGACGAGCTACCGAACTGCTCCACCCCGC
>NZ_JBOZGL010000020.1:0-19238 GCF_050846855.1 Priestia sp. TGN 0903 | reverse complement strand
CCCGTTGGTCAAGCGGTTAAGACACCGCCCTTTCACGGCGGTAACACGGGTTCGAATCCCGTACGGGTCATCAAAAAAGCAGTTTGCATTTGCAAACTGCTTTTTTATTTCTATTAAATAAAATTAGGAGGAGATTGAATAAGAAAAGCGAAATAAGCTGTGGTAGCTTCTGCCGTAGGTTTAGTTACTTAGTTAGCGACTCCATTAGCTCTACCGAATTTAGGAGGTTCTTCTGGATCAGCAGAAGCTGCTGATGTTGAAGGAGACGTAACGGAAAAAGCGTTCTTTGAATCTGCTCAATAGTACAATGTGATGGTACTGGGTCTTTAGAGGATGATTCGAACAAACAGGTGATGACCAAAAAACGGTCAACTTTCATAGACCTTAACCGAATGGACTCTTCTGTAACGAGAAACAATGTTTAAAGATCTCCACCATTTTATGTATTAATAACTTAAAATCTTAAATAAAATATTCTCCTTAATATAAATGCCTTTATAAAAGTTGTGCTAATCTCTTTTCTTAATTGCTGAAAATTTGTATCTAATCCCCCCATTGTGTGTAAAACAAAAGTTAAATTCCTTACAGAGCGTTTCTCTGCACGTTAAAGACATATAATTTAATGTTTTTTATTAATAAATGCTGTAATTAAATAATCTCTGCATAAATTTAGACCTTTCTTCTTATCACATTAATTTAATAGGGGATATAATATCAATTTCCTATGTATTGTTCATGACATAGTTATTTGGCTAATGTTTAAATCACTAAGGAAATACTTCTATACATTTAATAAATATATAAAAGGAAAGTTCGTAAAGGTATACTTTTACGAACTTTCCTTTTATATAAGAAATCTACTGTTTTTATCGTTCGTTTAAGTAAGAAAAATAATTACGAACGTTCTCTTTATCTCATACACTTTTGCGAACGTTTTTGGTAGAATAAAAAGAAGATAGACACAAAAGGGAGTATAAAAATGGAAAATAGAAAATTTGGATATATCCGTGTAAGCAGCCGAGATCAAAATGAAGGACGACAACTTCAGTCCATGGAAGAAGTGGGCATATCTCCTCGAGATATTTTCATGGATAAACAAAGTGGAAAAAATTTCAATAGAGAACAGTACCAATTACTAAAACGAATGATTCGTAAAGGAGATATTCTTTACATTCATTCACTAGATCGTTTTGGTCGTAACAAAGAAGAAATTTTACAAGAGTGGAATGCTATTACGAAAGAAATTGAGGCAGACATTGTTGTCTTGGATATGCCTTTGCTGGATACGACTCAGTATAAGGATAGTTTGGGAACCTTTATTGCAGATTTGGTTCTTCAAATTTTGTCCTGGATGGCGCAAGAAGAACGAGATCGTATTCGTAAACGCCAGCGAGAAGGAATTAATGCTGCGCTGAAGAGTGGTATATCTTTTGGCCGTCCTAAAGCCCAAGTTAGCCAAGATTTTATTGAGGCTTATAACCGTTGGAAACGAAATGAAATTACAGCCGTACAGGCAATGAAGGAAGCGAATGTAAAAAAGACAACGTTTTATAAATTAGTAAAACAACATGAGGATGCAATGAATATGTAAACTGTTTAAGCTAGTTTATGTTTTACCCTTAGAGCTTTGAAATAAATATTATTCTTTGTGTCAAGATATCTTTTATTCCACATTCTTCTATGTACTAATTTATCTATTAACCTCGTATTAAAACAATGAAAAAAGGAAACACTATTTTTAAAAGAGAAATGATAAAGGGGTTAATCGTTTATGGAAAATAATATATCCAACGAAATGAGTCAACTTGAAAAAAATATATCTGATGAAATATTAGCTGAATTGTTTTTAAGTCAAGTAGCGAAACAATTCAAAAGAGGTAAAATTCTTGAAGAAATTGATCAGTCCTTAAAGAATAAAGACAAAGAAGCTTTTTTGCGTTTAACGGATGAACTAAAATTTGTATCTTAGTAAATAATTAGAAATAGGAAGTCATTATATAAACAAACCAGACTGAGTATCTTTCATAAGAGGTTAAGAACACAATTATTATGGTTTAGCTTCAATATAAATGGGATAATGAGCAGGAAAATATATTTCTATTAAGATTAGTAAATAAGCAAGCATGCAGCAGATTATAATTGCTCCTGTTACTAAAGCGCAACGAAGAAATTTCTTCATTATTTTATGTCTTTGAAACTTATTAAAGTTAATAATGTTACTCATAAAATCCTCCCTTTCCGGATTGATGGAGACATATTGTAAAAAGAAGATAAAACTATCTTCCTTAAAGATCAAAGGAATAGTTTTATCTTTTAATGTAACACGATCATACGTACTAAGAAATAGTAAGTTGTGAGATGAAGGAGATAATATGTTATAAAAAGTAAACTTATACAAATGAAATAATAAATGCAGCTTTTCGCTAGTTATATAAGCTGGCGATTTTTGCATTTTGAGAATGGAAAGTTGCCTAAGGTTACCCTACCTACTCTTAATGTAGTCTTCTTTATTCCTCAAGCTATTGAACGCGAGTTTTTATGGTTTGCAAAGTAGCTATATTATTTTGGACTGTTAAATTTAATTCATAGTATCCTCTCTCGCTGGATATACATGCATAGTCCCCTGAACATCCAGTTACAAAAAACGAGGTATTAGGAAAGTTAGGATTGATTGTAACTGAGTTAGCAAAAAATTTATGTGCATGATGAGTGAAAATCGCTAAAATTTTGTTCCTTACGTTAGAGGGTATAGCATTAAAAAACATGTTTGTCTGCATTTGAGTCATAACATGATCACCATGTATTTCCGTAGTTATACCTGGAACTCTCAAAGGCCAATGAAAATCAATAATGTAATAATAGTTAGGATCTAAGTTACTTAGCAAGTTTAAGCTATCCTGGCTAAATACCCCGCCTCGACCATTATCTAACCAAACATGACGCACCAACCCTTGTGTTCCAGGAATAACTCTATAGCCAATTAAATAACGATTGATGTACTGTCGAAATAAAGCTCTACTGTTATTTCTGTTAGTAGCCTCCCAGTTTCCTATAGAAGATCTGAAGGGAATTGATCCTAAAACATTATTTAAAATATTAGTGAACTGTTGGTAATATGTTTCAGCTACTTGTATTGAAGAAGCACCTAAAGCGTGTACATCATCTCCACCAAATATAATATATCGTTTATTACCATTGTTCACTACTCTTTGCAAAAGGGTATTAAACATACTTTGACTGTTTAAAAAACCTACATGACTATCACCTACAACTGCTAAATTAACTGTAGTAGCTAGTGGGAGTCCTGGTTGATTTTGAACGCAGTCATTTTCTCTTTTACCTTTATCGTTCTTAATTATTTTTACCACCCTTTCTGTCTATTGTTCTTGATATATTATTCATTAGATCAAGGAATGCTTGTACGATGATAAAAATGCTTCTTTATTTAAGAGAAGTAAAATAATAAATATTTTCTTTTTAAGCATGTCCAAACTCTTTTTGATTGGTAGCATATTCTGTTCATATAAATACCTTTTTAAAAAGGGGAACATAACATTGCTAACCAATAGTAAACAAAATTTAGAGAAATCTATTCAAAAAAATCAAGATAAAGAGTTCTTACAATACCTTCCACTACAAATTTATAGAGAAATAGCTTTTACAGTCCCTATCCCCCAAGGCATCTCTGACTTACCAGCAACTATTTTCTTTGATATTTCCAAGCAGTTTACTCCAGACCAGGTACAAAAAATTCAAGACACTATTAAAGGTGTATTATTTAACTGGTCGTTGCATTTAACACAAAAATGGAACAATGGATTTAATAATGGTGTATCACAATTGGCTGATTGTACGAACACATATGCGGTGAAAAACTTACAGCCTTTACGCTATTTTGGTGTTAATGTTACAGACGGAAAACAGGCCACAGATTTAGCTATGGAACAATTGACAGAAGTCATTAAAGACAATGGGTTTCGCCGATCCCAAAGAGCTAGGATAGATTGGATATACACCCCTTCTCCCATAACCATACAATTACCACCGACAGTCATTAAGACTCAAACTCCGTTATCTATGATTGTTAATGTATATCAACTCCAACAACCGAATGTAACTGTCGGCCTGCTTATAGGCTCTATGTTTCATGCTTGGCTCCATAGGGACGGTTACGACGACCCTAAAGTTACAAATTATTTTATTTCTGAATGTCCAATGTGCGTTATGAGAAGTTATCAACCTAAAAAGCCCAATGTACCCGATAGTTTATTCTATAAATATTTTAATTAAATCAACTAGTTTAAAAGTAGTGCATGATATATATATAAACGAAAGGTTATAAAACAAACTATTAGCACTTAAAGAATGTTTAAAAAGGAATTTTTTCACCTGTAAATTTACTTTTGCATTTAATATTTTTTACAACTAGTACAATTCATTATTTAATATAGTAGGTCATAAAAAAGGAGAATTCTATTGAACCTAAAAGAAATTAAGGGATCATACGATGTAATTGTTAGCTTAGGGAGTGCTTGTAATCCTGCAATGGAATTAAAACGCTTAAATTTAAGGACATTCTCTGGACCACTAGACTGGAGTGTATCTCTATCACTTTCTGATGTTAATAGGTTACTGAAAAATAAATTCAACAATTTTATGGAACTTGAAAACATGCAACTAACTGATGGAGCGTTTGCATTTGCCGATGATGGGGTCTTAATTGAAGGGGTGCAATCTTATTTAATAGAGGATACTCATTATAATATTATTTCAGTCCACGATTTCCCAATCATTCCACATCAACATTGGAGTGCCACATACACCTCCTATAAAGAAAAACTTACAAATCGAATTAATCGTTTTATAGAAAAAATCACAACTTCTGAATCTGTTTTATTTATTAGATGGGCTGCTACCTATGAGCAATCTTTAGAATTACAAGCAATTTTAGAACAGATTGTTAAAGGTAATTTTAATATTCTTATTCTATGCCCTGAAGAAGGATTCAAGGGTGTAAGTGAAATTAATTGGGGAATTGATAAAGTATGTGCAGTCAAAGTACCGAGACTCCCTAATGACCTGGAAACATGGAATTATGTTTTAGAAGGTATAACATTAAGTTCTAGAAAACAATAAAATGAAAGCATAAGAAGAGTTTCAAAATAAGAGAAGCAACCTCATACCTATTGGCATTGGAGAGAGGTTGCTTTTTTATGATTCACACTCGTCGAAGAATGAATAACACAGCAAGTAAATAATAATGTTATTTTTACATAATGTAACATAAAAAAATAATATTACAATAAATACTGTGTTTTTATGTATGAGCATATGAATAAAAGGTGCGCTTTTTATTCATCTCCCTGCTTTTGATTTATACGTTTAACGTTGATAAATCAAGGGTGTATAAAAAGCTGCATAAAGAAGAAACAAGGCCTCATCTAGAACCCTTCTCCCAAGAGGTTTCTTTTTTGTGATGTCTTCCGGAAAAATTGATTATGTTAACTATGGGTATAATTATAAAATTAAATTATTGTTTTGTAGAGGGGAATCTAGCTCCAGCAAAGTATATTCTGTTGTCTGCTCTAATTCTACCTGGAGTAGTACTAACAACTAAAACTTCTACTCTATCTCCAGCATTTAATTGAAGTATGTCATTGATCTCTATGAAACCATCAAAACGACTAGATGCCCCAAGAAACTCAACCTCAGCATCTAATAATAAACCATTTACTAAAAAAACTAATTCTACTTCATAATCAATATTTGGATTATCTGGCTGATAGAAGATTGATGCATTAAACGCGTATACACCATTAAACTCAGGTATAAATGTTGAAGTAGCTGCATTATATTCATTATTACCTATATCAAATTGTTCATTTGGAAATGTAACTTTTACAAAAGTATCAGTTTGAGAAATAGGAATAGTAGTATATTAGGATTAGTGGCTCTGAATGCTGAGGGACTTACAAGGTCCTCAGCATTAGCAACAAGTAAAGCATTCATACCTTTAAACGTTGAGAAATTCACTTTTTTGTTGGTTTTTCTATATAATATATTCTCTAATAAAAATAATGTTTGTATACTTGTCATGTTATATGATGAGTATCTTGAAACAAATGAACTTTATTTAATTCAATATATGCTAGTGTCTATACAAGGTACTAGTAAGATTTTCAAGAAAACCACTTAAAAATCTCTACTCTTTAACAATAACGATCTTAAATTCCTATTAAGATTATTGAAATATTCTACTCATGCTAGCTTTTTGACACTGTAACGGATTAATAGTTGGAGTACTGTTAGGAAGTATAGGAGCCATGAGATTACCTGTAAGGTTACTGTGGGCTGTATCAATATTTCCTGCAGAATCAATAAAAGGACCCGTAGGATCTATAGATTCAAACATGAATACATTATTAACAGGTTGGTTATTAAGCTGAGTAAATAAAGCATGTCCTGCTTCATGTGCAAATGCAAAAGGAGCACTCAAAGCTCTGTTACTCAATGCAATGGATCCAAAGAGTGTAAATTGAGGTACACCGTTTTCAACTCTAAAATTCTCAATTATTACTCCACCAACACCTATAGGTCGACTATTACCTGAAGGAGATGCAAAATTATTGCCACTTGTGTAAACAACGTATATGCCAGGTTGATTCCCATTCATTTGTTTAACTTGATTGATGAGATTCTCAACAGGTCCTCTAAATGCTTCATTAGTACTTAAATTGGTTGCATCTATTACTGTATTTACTTCGATTATAGGTTGTGAAATAAAGTTTATATTACATTCACCTCCACTATTCCATATCTGATTAGCTGAGGCAATGTCTCGATTAAATCTATTTTGCCGGCCATTACTATCACTGGGTGCAGAACCCGGAGTAAAGATACCATAAACATTAACCGAAGGATCACCCTGCGATTGGACTGAGTAACTATAGTTATATCTGTATTTTCTCTTTCTTGATTTTTTCAATTAATGCACTTCCTTTTATATAATTAGTACAAGTTATGTAATTGCTAATAAGTTGCTTGTATGCTTGTCCAATGACAGCACGATTATTTTATTGACTTTGGAAATTATATCCTTTAAAATTAACCAAAAGCAACGTTGCAACTTAAATACGTTGCTTGAAAAGGAGAGCATATGAGCAGGGTTAAAGAAGGTAATCGAAGACTTACATGTGATATTCCAGAAGAGTTACACAAGGAGTTACGTTTCTTAGCTGTAGAAAATGATACAAGTATTACGAAGTATGTAAAGGCTTTATTAGAAGAGCATGTGAAGAAAGTAAGAAAAGAAAAGTAAACAAAGAAAGGGCACTTCCTCTGCAGAGGAAGCACCCCATGTAGAACTTAATATGGACTTTAATTATAACATGGGTTGCCCTCAAAAAATAGGAGGGTCTTATCATGGATCAAACCGAAAAATTATCGATAGGTATCGAAAACATTTTAAGTGTTGCTTCGGATTTAGTACAAGAAGTGGAGCGTCTTAAGTGTGTTGAAGAAGAATGTCAGATGCTTAAAGAAAAACTTTTTTTGAAACAACTTACGTCATCAGAACAAGACGTTTTTGCTCTTGCACTTGATGGCCATTCTGTTAAAGAAATGTAAGATATTTTGTTCAAAGAAGAGAACACAATTAAGACTCAAAGACGCAGCATTCTACAAAAATTAAACGTTTCTTCGATGAAAGAAGCAATCGGTTTTTATAAAAAAACTACTCAGACTTCTTCTCAAAACTTCACGAATTATCATCAAGAAATTTTTCAAAAACTCGTTAAAACTTCATAAGATCTGAGGGTACTTTGAGTGGACAGTAGGTCAACATTTACAAAAAGGTGTAAGTTTTGATATCGACACTAGGTCGACATTATGCGCTTTTTTTGCTCTTTAGGTCAACAGCAGGTCGACAGACTGGAAGTTTTCGTGGGGTCACTTTTTTGAGGGTAAAAACGTTGTTTTGCTGGGCTTTGCCCAGCATATCACAGCCATGTGATATCAAAAAACCCTTATGCTCTTCTCTACTCGTACTGGAAATTTTGCAATTTGATAGAAAAGGAATGATTTCATGGATATCTTTTTACGAAATATTGATCGGGTTGCTATGCAAAAAGTTGATGCACTTGCGAAAGAAAATGGGATGTCCCGTCAACAATTCTTGAAAGAACAATTTGAAATATTAGCTTTTTTTGATGAACAAGTAGAAAGAGAAAAAAGATTAGAAGCAATCGTTCATCAGAACATCGAAATGATGAAACAATGTGCGATATCAATTGAAAAGATGAACGATATTATCTATGAACTGATGGGAGATGTAGAGGAGTAATGGAAACACAACGACGTATGATTACACTTGATAAAGAAACGGATCAATACATCCAAGATTATATGGCTGAACATAAACTTCGTTTCCCTGGAGAAGCAATTATGGATATCTGTAAAAAGTATCGAGAAGAAAAAAAGAAAGAATGGTCGTTAGATTACATTACGGAAACTGTTAGTGAAAATCTCAATGGTGCATTAAAAAGCGAACTAAAAAAAATTAGATTAGGAACCAATAGTGCCGATAAAAACACACAAATTCTCATCGAATTCATGAATGGATTGTATTTTCACCATGGCTATCGGGGAATTATGACAACGGATCTTCAAGAGTTAGAAGAAACTAAACTTGCAAAAAAGGTTGTAAGTGAACGTATTGTGAATCAAAGACAAAAACGGCTAGATAAGGAAAACCCTAAAAGCTAAAACAGCCTTTAAGGCTAGTTAGGTAGGCTTAAGCCTACTTTTCCTTTTAGTAAATGAGGTGAATATAGCTTGATATGTAGTTATTGTAGTTATTGTGGGACAGAAGGATTAGAAAATATTTGCCCTTTTTGTGGGGCTGATTTAAATATAAAAAGGCCAAAGCTTAAAGAATTTGTGGTCTTAGAGGACGTTGAGAAGCCTTTTAATGAACTTTCATGCTTTCATACGTATGATTTGTTGGTTTTGCTACGTTTGGTACGTAAAGAAAGGACAAAGGCTTATGATTTAATGCTAAGGCTTAAAAAGGATGATAAGAGCCCTCAAATTATTCAAATAACACGTAACTATTTAAAAGACCTATATGAAACCTTATACAAAGCGTATGAAGCTTATATGTCTATATTAATTAAATGAGACATAATCCCTTTATCATAAAAAATTGAACTAACTATATATGGGATTTGATACCGCATTTTTTTAATAAGGTAACCTTTTCTTATATATTAAATGAAAGCTCTTTCTATTGAGAGCTTTCATTTTTATTTCTATAAATCATTTATTTGTTTGATGAAATTAGATTTTATATACTGAAACAGCTCTATATCCAACTCATTGTGCTTTTCTATTTTCTTAATGATATCAATGGGGACTTCGTTGAGCAAAGGGCGAGATTTTGTCACATTCACCTTCTTATATTTAATATTTCCCCATTTGAATTTTTTCTTTAGTAGCAGAAGCGATTCGTTAAACATTTCTGTTATTCCTATTGATCCAAATTCCAGCAAGTTTTCTTTCGCTTTCTCTACGCTTAGTTGAGATTTCACCCCGCAAATTTGTTTAGTTTGGCCATTTGTAGCTTGAGGGTCCCAATCAAGGTAGTCTTCAAAAGACATATGTTTCATGTTCTCTTCATAATACCCTGGATACGATTTCAAAAAATAATATAATGATATGACACGCTCAACCGGATGACGCATCATACTAAAATAAACATAGGGTTGAGAAAAAAATTCATGTATTCCATAGAAATGATGGCCGGATATAGCTTTTATGTTTTTTTTATCTTCTTCTTTTAATTGGCTAAACTGTTTATTCATCTCTTCTAAAGGAACATGATCGTATATTTCATTTTCAGAGTAGAACTTTTTAAAAATATTATTAAGTGTGGTTCCCCCTGTTTTAGGAATGTGCATAAAGATAACAACTTTTTCATCCATTTGAAATTGCACCTCTCCTCTAATTGCCTATAAGAATATCAGTTCCATAAATGGATTATTGATAAATTTTACGTATCTTTTACAATAAAAATGTTACAAAGACACAAATTTCTTTTTAGGAATAATAAACCGTGGATCTTGCGTAGGAATTAGATACCGATCACATAAACAATGGAGAATTTCTAGTGGTCGATATTTATGTTGGACAGAGCAAATCAATCATTGTATATTTGATGAACGCCATCAAGATACCAATAGGCAGTTTCTACGGCAGCTATGGTATTTTCATTGGGTACTTGATTCAAATAACGAAAGAAGTATCGTGCTAAGAAAAGCTTCTAGAGGACGTGGTACTCCAGGCGGATAAACCAGAGTTTACGTGTTTAAAAATAGGATGCCATCAAATGGACAAAATGTATTAGTAAAAGCTGCCACACCTGTAAATTCCCCTTCAAGAACTTATAGAATTGTTTAACAATAATAAATTTCTTCTGGCAACTAAACATAAAATCTTAAAATTTACTATTTATTCATCGAAAATAAACGATAAAAGCAGCAGGATTTTCTGTAATGCACAAAAAACCCTGCTGCTTTTATCCTTTAAGTAACGTATTAACCCCCAAAAATCTTACTCCAGAATCCTTTTGGTTTTGAATCAAGATTTTCTTGGGCGGCCGCGATAAGTTTTTTTGTATCACTAATTTCACGTATGGCACTAGTCAATTTCTCATCGCGTTTCTCTAGATTGTTTTCAATGTATTTGTCTTGGTGGTCTAGTTTTTCTGTAAGTTTCTTTATAAGGCTTCCTTGTTCATCTAGTCGTTGGATAAGCGCTAATTGAAATTGCTCATCTTTTTCAGAGCGATTAAGCAACTCTTGAACTTTTTCTTCAAGGGATTGTACTTTTTTTTCAAGGTTTGATTGAACTTCCACTGTCTCCGGTACAATTTCTCCTTGAAGCCACTGGTTTATCATCTTATAGCTCCAGTTTTGCTCTTGAATTCTTTTTTTTATTTCAGTTAATAAATCGATGTTTTGTTTGTTATAGCGCCTATGTCCGCCTTCTGTTCGTTGAATTTGGAGATTGAATTCTTTTTCATATAAGCGAATAAGATCTACACTTAATCCAGTTAGCTTTACTGTGTCTTTCAAAGTATAGACTACTTCATCTTTATTTTTTTCAAGCATTTTTCTAGGATTCTCCTTTCTGTATAAAAATCTAGATATACTTTGAAGTTGATATATCAGTGTTAATGGCAATTCTAGAATGCGTTTTTGCGAGATATTATTCAAGATTTATATTTCTAGTAAAATTCTATTAATTACTTTATATTCCTGTCTTTTATGTACATTTTTCTTTTTCTTTCGCTAGGCCTTTTATTCTTCCTTTTCAATTCTAGATGAAATCATAAACTTTTCAAGAGTAAAACTGTTTATTTTAAATGTAGATAGATTATATATAAAGTTCAAAAAAAAGCAACTTAAGGATCAACATTAACTCTACTCGACTAAAACTTTGTTTTAGCCAATGTCTGCAAAAAAGGAGTTTTAACTGTTAAGAAATATCTTTGTTAACAACTGATTCACATCTTTTCCTCTCCTAAAGTCCAAAGAAACTAGAGTACCTAGAAAGCTTGATATAAAATAGCTTCAGACGAATCTAGAATGTACTTTCTCTAACTTTAATTCAAGTATTTTGTGTAGCTCATTAAGTATTTTGTGTAAGATAATATAAATCCTATATACCTATATCTTCTGGATTTATTACGTTGGTTTAATGGAACTTCTTTTTTGTTTATACAATTCTTATAGAATTATTTTTCGAGTTAAAATTAATCTTAATTTTTTCTAAGTTATTTAAATTTTATAGCAAAAGCTAGAAATGCAATGAACTAATGATAATAAAGGGTTTTTAACGAATCTAGAGTGAACTTCTTCTAGACTTTAGCCAAGAATAATAAATCTAATTAAATTCTAGATTATTTTACAAGAAATCCATTGTTATACAACCACGGCATGGCCGCCAACTTCTAAATTTGTAATGCTTGAGAAGGTTGTTTCCATCGCAATCCACTTTTTAAAACAGTTAAATTTTAAAAAGTGGATCATTAAGTTCAACTAAAGTTAAACTCAATGATCTTTTCTGAAATTAACTAAGGTGAAAATAAAATTAAGTTTAACTTGTAAAATAAAAATTACTTATATAAAAGATGTTTTGGTGAAAAATAAGTTGAACTTAATATTTTATTTTGTCTTTAGATATCGCTTAAATCGATATAAAGCATGGCGGCTAGACAGTCCAAAGTAATAAATAATGTGTTGGTTTGAATATCCATCATGGATTTTGTTAAGTATACAACTGTTTCGAAAGTGAGTAGATCTTACAATTGCTTGGATGCCTGAACGTTTGACTTCTCTTTCAATCATACGTTTTGTACCAATTATACTAATCCTTTTAGGCTGATTTAAATTGTAATCATACCAATAAACCATTTTTTGAGGATGAAAAGAAATAAATAATGGATCATTTGTATAATCCTTAGGTCTAAATAACAGAGGGATTGTTAATAGGTAATCATATATGGTTTTCTTATCATGTTTAGAAAGCTCTAAGGTGCGTTTTGATTTGCTTGTGTTTACCGTTAATGTATTCTGTGCAAAGCTAATGTCTTGTATATTTAAAGATACAACTTCGTTAATGGTAAGACCGTAATGAAGCATTAAGATGAATATGGAATGGTTACGCGGACCTATATATTTATGTATCTGCAATTGAATATCACTTAAATGTTCGTGACTTATAACTGAATCTAAAAGAATTGAAGCATCCGATTCAGTTATAAAATCGGTATCAGTTAATTCTCGTTGTTTTTTTGTTGTTGCTTGTAAAAGTCCAATATTATCCGTGAGGTTATAATATTTTAACATTCCATTTAAATGCGATGCTACACGCCTCAGATTAGCTTCTGACAAGTTTTTTTCTTTTAAATAGGTAAAGTATTCGTCGTAATATTTTTTGTCTCCTGGCAAAGTTTCTGAAGGGATATTAGGGTGAGATTGATTTAACCATTCAAAAAACTGTTTTAGATCATGCTTATACATTGAGATTGTAGACGCCTTCTTTTTAGATTCGACTAAATGAGACAGGAAAGCTCCGAGCAAAATAAAGTTATTCAAATAAGACACACCTGACCTTTAGGTAAATTTAATATACTATTATTATAACAAAAACATTAAACAAGCTCACTAAAATGATTCTATTCACTTTATGTATATTAAATTTACCTAAACACAAAAAAAGACGTGTAAAAGCCATCGCTGCAAGGCAAGGTTTTACACGTCTTTTTTCTATAACTAAGTTCTATTTAAAACTTTACTTTGTAAAAAGTCTTTATACATTTTTTTTAACTCTTTATTTTTAAAATCCTTAACAAGTCTTGGTTCTAAGCCTAATTTTTCACGTTTATTATAATCTTCTTCCATATTTCGAATGACTTCTTGTAAGCTTGCTTCTTGGGCTTTTTTTATTTCTTCTTGGGTAGGTTGATCTGAACTTAGAATCAGCATTCTTTTTAATTCTTGAAACTGCAAGAGCTTTTCTTCAAATTCTATTTGAGTTCCATTTTCTTTTAAAAATGATTCTTGCTTCTCTTTTAAAGTTGCATCCTTAAGAATTTGTTGTTTATCTCTATCTTGGGCTATAAAATCTGGAACTAATTCTTTTTTTGCAGCCTTTTTAGAATTAATGCGTTTTGATTCCTGTGAGACCTGGGCATAATCTTTTTGAATTGCTTTTACTACGTAGGAATGAGGGTGAGTCACATCTCCTGTAATCAAACGATCTTGCGTGTATCTTATATTTCTTTCTAGGTGTTCTTGTGTAAATTCTGATAAAAGCCACTCTATTTTTTCTGCCTTAACCCCTAAGCCTGCTAAATCATTCTCAAGGCTGTTTGTGTTGTCTTCTAATTTCGAGAAGGATTGATTTAATTCTAGTTTTTTCTCTTGAGTAGAGCTAGAACCATTCAATGCAGGCGAACTGGTAATAATAAATTCTATGGACGTTACTTTTCTACCAGTTTTTATTTCCACGAATTCAAAGTGGATATCCGTTTTATTATTGATTTCTTTTTGAGCTACTGCTAATACTTTGCTTTTAAAATGGCCATACTGTTTATACTTAGTAGGTTCGATAGCTAAAAAATGACGTAATTCTTCAAGAGTGAGTTCCCTTTTTCGCAGACGCTCATATTGCTTAAGCAACTCATATATACGAATGGAATAGACCGAATTGAGTCTCACTACATTCTCTAATTGATACGATGTAAATTTTTCCTTAAGCTCTAAAAACAGATACTTTAAGCTAGGATGAAACTGTAATGTTATGTACCCTTCGTTTTCTTCATAGATAGACGTGATTACCCAGTTGTAATTTCTTTGTCTGCCTTTTTCTTTTATCGTAAGAATTTTGGTTTGAAGTCCATTTACAATTTCTTTTAGGTACGAATAAAAACCAGTACCCTTCTTATTGCCTACAATTTCGATAAAATCTTTAGCTCGAAACCTATAGGTCTTCAACGTTTCATCATTAGGCTGCACTTTAGATGCCATGATTAAAAGAATTCTTTGCTCTTGTAAAGACAATTTATATGTACTCTCAATGAGGATGTTTGATTTAGTTACCCAATTTTTTATATTTATACTTTCCAGATCATATGGTTGAACGACAGTCGTTTTCTTCATAAAATCCCCCATATTTTTCTAAACTATCACTAAAATATCATAAAAGTGATACTGTGTAAATTGCATGTTGAAGAGCAACTTGTCCTTATAATTTAAATATCACGCAAAATTAGTGATACTTCATGAAGGTTTTAAACTCTGAAAACCTTATATATTCTTAATTTATTACGCTCAGTCTGCACTTCAATGCGCAAAATTGGTGATACTTGAAGCGTGTCTGCATTTCCAACGCAAAATTAGTGATACTTAAAGCATTTTTATATTGTCCACGCAAAATTGGTGATAGTTAAGCCATAATTGCATTTCCAACGCAAAATTAGTGATAGTTCGCGCAAAATTAGTGATAGTTTCACGCAAAATTAGTGATAGTTTCACGCAAAATTAGTGATAGTTCGCGCAAAATTAGTGATAGTTCGCGCAAAATTAGTGATAGTTTAGGCTTATAAACCTTGTAATATCAGTGTCTATAGGCCCTCTAAAACAATAAAACAATAAAACAAATATATAAAACAATATATAAAACAGTAAAACAACATAAGAGAGTAGTTGTTTTTTTACTTTATAACTTTAAAGATTAATAATTAAGTAAAGGAATCCATTTGGAGTGAGGTTTTTAGAACATTAGCAGTATATCCAAGCGAAGACATTTTTAATCATAAGTAAAGAGATCTACAGAGGTTTTATGAGGAGTTCACGAATTCTTATTGAATTATAAGATTAATAGACGGTATAATAGAGTCACCAAAACAGTGCGGAATATAAAAAGACTCCAACGTGTGCAAGTGGTGCGCCAACACCCTTACACCGTTCACCCTAAAACAGCTAGGGAAAACACCTGTCGAAGTCCTAATACATAAATTTAGTTACGCCTTTATTTTATCGGATAATTAAATTTATTTCAAGGGCGTAGTCTATCAAAAAATCCGACATCGTTTTCCTATTTTCTGGGATGCGATGTCTTTTTTTGTTCCTAAAAAGGAGAGGATAGACTAATGTCTACTACGCGTATGCTTACGACAGAAGAATTTGATTCTATGAAAAATTATCAGAGTTTCATAGAAAACCGTTCTCAACATCAATCAATGAAACGAAAATTACTTAAAGAAATTATCAACCTTTACGGAGAGAAATTTTACCGTCTCCACGAAGGAACTAGAAAAGCTTTAGACCGGTTTTGTTGGTTTGCTGCAGAAAAAGGATTTTGCTTTCCTGGTAGTACATATTTAGGTAAAACCTACGAAAAGTCAAAAGGAACAATCGATCGTCATTTAAAAGAACTACGAAAACAAGGACAAATTATTACTGTATATCGTCGTTGCCCTCGTAACAATGGAAAGGGAAATCCAGTGCACTTATTTGTGAACCACCCTTTTTTTAATCACTGGGTTAAGTATTTACAGCTTGACTTAGAGTCTAATGTTGAAGCAGATGTTAAAACAGAAAATACTGAGAACGCTTGGGAGAGTAAGAGCAAAGACACAAAAAAACAGTCTACCTATAATTTATCTTTAAAAGATTTAAATAAATATATACGTAATGATGTTAATTTTAAACTCTCGTCTGATTATGTACCATCTTACATACCAAAATCTTTTAAAAATGCTGTAACACCTTTTTTTTCATGTGCAGATGATATTTATGATTTATGGAGAAAAGTCCGATTAGCTTACAAAGCGAGTTGTTTAGAAAAGCCCCTGGAAGATTTAAGTTTCCTTCCTGTTCAAGCGTTTAAAGAGACTGTTTTTGCTTATAAAAGCAATCGTATAAAAACTAACTTTGCAGCTTATTTTTTTGGAACGATTAGAGGAATATTTGTGATTGAGCGTAGAAAAGAAGTTCAGCGAAACGGTGGGAGTAGGCTTTTTTATAACTTTTTAGACTCCTAAATTAGAAAACAGATAATATTATTTATACATATTTTAAGTCAGAACGAGCGTTGTTACGATTTAACAATCTGAAAAATATTATCTTTTGTACCCAAAATAAGACGGGTCTATATACACATTTCTATTGGTACTTTACATATACTGTTACGATTTATTTTGTTATCAGAGGTGAGTAAATGCCATATGTTAATCGGTTTTTAACCAACGCTAATGGGGCTGTTACATTTACAGGAAACACTTTTGGCTTAAATAAGCAAGCCAATGCTAATGCTCCTGGAACAGCAGGCTCAATAGGAACTTTTTTCAGTGTAAATCCAAGCTCCATAGATGGATCGTTTCCTACAGGAACTACGGCAAATTATCTGCAAAACTCTTCTAGTGCAGTTTTAAGACTCCCATCTAGCACTACTCAAATTCTTTATGCAGAATTAATATGGGGTGGAAGCTATCTTTATGGTGGAGAAGATGTTAGCGCAGCTTTAAATAACGCTGTGACTTTTATTACTCCTATCAGAACAGTTAGTGTGCAGCCAGATACAGCAACACGTTTTACCTTAACAACTTCAAGCTTTTATTATGTGCGCAGTGCAAACGTGACAAATTTGATTTCTCAAGCAGGTACGTATTCAGTACAGGGTGTTCCTGGAACACAAAGTACAACAGAAAACAATGCAAATGCAGCTGGGTGGACATTGGCCGTAGTATATGCTGATCCGTTACAGAAATCTCGAAACTTGTCTATTTTTGTTGGAGCAGAATTGACCAGTTCATCTACAGGAAGCTCTACTGCAGCTGTAACTGGATTTGGTACGCCTATTACAGGAACAGTAAATGGTAGATTATTAGTAAGTGCTATTGAAGGGGATTCAGCTATAGTAGGTGATCAGCTCCAATTCGGCCCTACGGTTGCAGCTTTGCAACCAGTTTCGGGACCGAATAATCCTATAAATAACTTTTTTGCTTCTCAAATTAATAATGATAGTGGTGTATTAGATACAAGTGGACAATTTGGCAGTTTAAATAGCACACCCGGAGGAAGCTTATCGGGTGCTAGGCAGGGGTGGGATATTACCAATATTGACGTCTCAGCTCGGTTATCAAATAACCAAACCAGTGCCGTCGTACGTGGGACGACAAATGGAGATACTTACGTTATTAGTGCTTTAGCTCTTCAAGTAGATATTAATGCGCCTGTTTTAAATGTATCGAAGTCTGCTAATGCTACATCTGCTCGAACAGGAGATATTATTACTTATACAGTCCAAGTAAGTAATACCGGCACAGCTTCGGCCAATGTTCTAATAGCTACAGATCCATTGTCTTCAGCAACAACCTTTATTCCTAATAGTTTGCAAGTGGATGGAGTTACTCAGACAAATGCAGATATCCGAAATGGTTTGTCGCTTGGTACATTAAATATTAATCAAACTCGGGTTTTGACATATCAGGTTAGAGTAGCTGGCCCTCTAACATCAATCTCTTCTCTTGGCAATCAAGTTTTTATTAATTACCAATTTGAAAGTACACCAGGAAACGTATTAACAGGATCAGGTGCTTCTCCTGTCAATAGTGTAACAGCTATTAACACTCCTCCCACAGTTCCAAATTATACTATTACAAACCCTGAAGATACTGTAGCTATTGGAACAGTCATTGGCAGTGATATTGATGGGAATCCTCTAACTTATCGTGTTGGTACGAGGCCGACTAATGGAATAGTAACTGTTAATCCTAATGGCCAATTTGTCTATACCCCAAATTTAAACTTTAACGGAACGGATCAATTTACAGTTATTGTAGACGATGGGCAAGGAGGAACAGCTACCTCTGTAGTTACCATAATCAATACGCCTGTAAACGATAATCCTGTTACTCAAAACTATGCAGTTATCACTAATGAAGATACCCCTTTAGTTGGTCAGATACAAGCTACAGATGTAGATGGTGACTTACTTACCTTCCAATTACAATCTCCACCAACAAACGGAACAGTTACCGTAACTAATAGTGGAGGTTACACGTATACCCCCAATTTAAATTTCAACGGAAGCGATCAGTTTACCGTGTTGGTCTCAGATGGTCAGGGAGGCACGGCCGTTTCGACAGTAACAGTGACAGTAACGCCGGTGAACGATGCACCGACGGTGCCAAACTACACGTTTACTACACAAGAAGATAGCCCTGTGGTAGGAGCAGTCGTAGGGACCGATGTAGATGGGAATTCTCTTAGCTATCAGCTGCAAAATAGGCCAACAAATGGAGTAGCAGTAGTAAATGCAAATGGAACGTTTAGTTATCAACCAAACTTGAATTTTAATGGAAGTGATCAATTTACGGTATTGGTGTCAGATGGCCAAGGAGGAACGGCGGTTTCGACGGTGACCATCAACGTTATCCCTGTCAATGATCCCCCAATTACGTCTAATGTGAGCTTTACGATTGCGGAAGATAGCACGTTAATCAACCGAGTAGTGGCGGTAGATCCTGATGGAAACCCGTTAACGTTTAGCCTACAAACGGCACCGGGCAACGGAGTGGCCGTGGTGAATGCAGATGGAACGTTTAGCTACCAGCCGAACCTGAACTTTAATGGGACGGATCAGTTTACAGTGTTGGTGTCAGATGGCCA